>NZ_ML133577.1 GCF_003985125.1 Rhizobium phaseoli | reverse complement strand
TCGAGCGAAGACATGGCGACGGAGATGCTTGCTGAGGCACGAGTTCAAAACCCCGGGATGACACGCATCTCCGTCGCACAGCCGCATTATACAGCAGCGGCAACGTACAAGGATGAGGGGCGCTGGAGGATGCCGTGCCCGATGAAGGCAACGCCAACGAGAGCCTCATCCTGAGGTGCCCCGCAGGGGCCTCGAGGGCGAGGCGGGTGCGCTGAGAGTCGATGGATGCAAGGAGCAACGTTGGAACATGTTCGAGGCTCCGGCCTATGGCCTGCGCGACTCAGGATGAGGGAGGTTGGTGGATGCCGCGCCAACGCCACAATAGCCTCATCCTAGCCGAGTGCACTTTGCTCCGTGCAAATCTTGTCGATCAAGGCATCAAGCTCACCTCTCGGCGGACGGCTTTTGGCCAGGCGCTGTTTGAGGTGCATGATCGGCTCGGCGAGGATTTCGTCCAGGCTCTCGGCGCATGTGAAGTCGCCGGCCACGCGCTTGACCTTCGAATTGTCGAAGATCGCGGTCCAGGCCTTGTCGCCCAGGAGCGGGCCAACCCATTCCGGATTGTATTTGATCAGCGCATCCGTCGGCACGTGGACGATCTTCGCCTCGACGCCTAGCAATCTGGCGATCGTCTTCTGGATATCGTCCCAGATGTGGGCGCGGTCGGAGGTGATGTGGAAAATCTCGTTCACCGCCGCCTGCTTGCCGAAGAGGCCGACGAAAGGCACGGCAAAATCGGCCGAGCGGGTCAGCGTCCAGGGCGTGTGGCCGTCGCCCGCCACGATGATGGGCTCTCCGTCCAGCAGGCGTCTCGCCATGATGTCGCTGTCGCCCATCATCATCGGCAGGCCAGTGCGAACGGTGTGGCTGGGACGCACGATCGTCCAGGCGAGATTGTCGGATTTCTTGAGTAATTCCTCGCAGGCGATCTTGGCCTGACTGTAGGGCCAGTACGGATTGATCGCCGGGGTCTCCTCGGTGATCACGTAGTGACGCGGCGGTTTTTCATAGACTGAAGCCGAGGAGATGAATATGTACTGGCCGCACTTGCCAGAGAAGACCTCGATGTCACGCGCGATCTGATCGGGCGTGAAGGCGATGAACTGGCAGACGACATCATAATTGACCTTGGCGAGTTCTGCGTAAGCGCCCGATCCGAGTTCGCCGACGATCGAACTCACGCCCGCAGGCAGGGGGGCGCTTTTCAAGCCGCGATTGAAGACGCTGACATGGTGGCCCGCGGCAACGGCGCGCTCGACGCAGGGATATGAGATCTGGCCGGTGCCGCCGATGAAGAGAACGTTCAAAGCCATAGGCGTGACCTCGGGATCTGTGGGTGGGATCAAGGATGGCCCTTCATAGCGCGAAAGAAGGTGATCGTCTCCGCAAATCTCGTGCACCGCGACCGTCGGAGCTTCGTCGTTTCGACGGCGACAAATGGGGGCGAACTTGCCGCCGTCATGGCGCTTATGCCTGTGCCTTGCGGTAGGCTGCGGCGACAAGCCAGAGCGAGGAAAGCAGGAAATAGAAGGCGCCGAAGCCTGCATAGGGAACAATGTCAAGAATCGTCGGCGATGCGGCGCCGAAAGACCAGCTGATCATGAAGGCGCCAGCAAGCGCCGATTGCGCACCGCTGAGGATCATCACCCATTGGGCGCCGTAGATGCGCCAGCGCCTGACACCTGTTGAGAGTTGCAAGAGCCCGGAAAGGATCGCCCATGCCCCGAAGACGGCAAGGACGGCATAGTTGCTTTTGCCGAGGGCGATGACGACGGCGAGTGTGGTGATGGTGCTGACGACGACATTCAATGCCTGCGAACGGTTGGCCTTGAGGCCGCCATTGACGCGGGCGTCGACGAGGTTGGCCGCGGCATCCCACAGCGGATAGATCACCAGCAGGAAGGCCGCAAGGTTCGCTTGCCCGCCCGAGAGAATGGCGGTGGCAATCCAGATCAGAGAGAATGCGGCGCGCGTGAAATAATAGGATCGCAGCCAGTTGGGCTGGGGAGAGGAATTGTCTTGCATCGGCAGGGGCTCCTTGGTTTGTCTACCTACTAGTAGGAAGATAAATACCTCGAGTCAACGCGTCGCCCGCACACCTCATTGTGAGCAAGAGGAATGCCGCAAGGGCTTGACAATCTGCCTACCAAAAGGTAGGCGACGTCATGAAATCAATGGCTTCCACCTCCGATAAAATTCTCGACGTCGCCCAGTCGCTCATCGTGGCGGGCGGCTATAACGGCTTCAGCTATGCCGACATCTCGGCCGCGATCGGCATCCGGAAGGCGAGCATCCACCACCATTTTCCTGCGAAGGCCGAGCTGGTCGCGGTGCTGGTGGACCGTTACGCCAGGCAGGCGGAGGCGGGTTTGCAGTCTTTGCGCGAGCAGGCGGCAAGCCCTGTCGATCAGCTGCAGTTCTACGCCAATTACTGGCGTTCCTGCATCGAGAACGCGGCGCAGCCCTTCTGCGTCTGCGCTATGCTTGCCAGCGAGATGCAGATGCTGCCCGACGAGGTGGCATCACGCGTTCGTGCCCATTTCCGAAATCTTGCTGCATGGCTCACCTCGGTGCTGCAGGCCGGCGTCGAGCAGGGCCTGTTCCAGCTCGACAAGCGGCCGGAAGAGCAGGGGCAGATGCTGATGGCCTCAGTTCATGGGGCCATGCTCTCGGCGCGGGCTCTGGGCGATCCCGGATTGTTCATCGCAGTGGTTGCACCTGAGATCGCAAGGCTGCGGGCCGCATAACGATCTCCTCTCCAATCTGGAGGATGCCGCGCCGAGGCCCAAGAGAGCCTCATCCTGAGGCGCCCCGCAGGGGCCTCGAAGGACGAGGCGGGTGTGCCGGAAGTTATGGATGCAGGGGGCAACGCTGCGGCGTGTCCTTCGCACCTCATGATAAGGAGCGTTGGGAGGGGGCCGCGCCCAACTCATGGGTCGCGAAATGCTGTTCCGTCACTCCCCACCATCGCCAACCAGCGCATCCCGCACGATCATATAATAGCCGGCAAGCTCCGGAATTTTTGCTGCCAGCGTGTCGAAAACAGGATCGGATGGCGCAAGCGTGCCGGCATATTTCGCCTCGATAAAATCCTCATGCGCGGCCAGCGCCTCGGCATCGGCCTTATGCACGACGGTGTAGATCGGCGAGGGCACGGTGCGGCCCTTGACGATGATGCGGTCGAGTTCGATCACCGTGTAGTTCACGGCGACCAGTCTTGCGGTTTCCTCGCCGAGCAGCAGCGCCACGCCGTAATTTTTCGAGGCGCCTTCGAGGCGCGAGGCGAGGTTGACGCTGTCGCCGAGGCAGGAATAGTCGAAGCGGCGGTTCGAGCCCATGTTGCCGACGATGCATTCGCCGGTGTTGATGCCGACGCCCATCTTCAGGACGTGCGGCTTGCGGCCGAGTGCCGCCGCTTCCCGCTCCAGCTGGTTATTCAGCCTCGAGATCGCCGCCTGCATGGCGAGCGCGGCGCGCACGGCGTGCAGTGCATGGTCGGGATCGTCGAGCGGTGCATTCCAGAAGGCCATGATGCAGTCGCCCATATATTTGTCGATTGTGCCGCCGTGATCCATCACGACGTCGGAGAGCGGCGTCAACAGCCGGTTGATCAGGCCGGTCAGCTGCTCCGGATCGTCCTTCAGCGTCTCGGCGATGGTGGTGAAGCCACGCACGTCGGAAAACAGCACCGAGAGGGTGCGCCGCTCGCCGCCGAGCTTCAGCTGCGACGGGTCGTTCGACAGGCGCTTGACGAGATCGGGCGAAATATATTGGGCGAAGGCGCGGATGATCTGGCGCTTGTTGCGGCGCTCCTCGGCAAAATCGAAGGCGGCCTGACCGAAGACGACGGAGATATAGGCGACGGTCGGGCCGAGCGGCGAGACGAAGACATGGCCGAGCCGGATGCCTGCAAAGCTGACGGCCGCGAAGGCGAGGAGGGCGGCCGCGCTGGTCACGATCGTCGGCCATCCGGTCGAGCGCCAGACGGTCAGCGCCGCAAGCAGCACCGAGATCAGGATGCAGGCGGCGACCGCCGGCAGGTGCGCTTCGCGGATCGACAGGCCGTAGCGGATATTATCGTAGATCGTCGCCTGGATTTCGACGCCGGGGACGAGCTTGCCGGTGTGAACTGTGTAAGGCGTGGCGAAAGCATCGACGCCGCCCTTGTCGATCTCAGGTGCATTCTGCAGGCTGAGGCCGACGAGCACGACGCGGTCCTTGAAATAGCCCGGCGGCAGCAGGTTCTGAGGATCGAGCGCCTGGTAATAGGAGACCGTAGGATAGCTGCGGGCCGGGCCGAGGGACTGGATCAGTCGCCCGGCCGGCAGGATCTCCGTCGCCGCCCCCGAGGCCTTGGCCAGCATGGCGGCAAAGCCGTCCTCATAGCCGGGAATGCGGCGGAAGATGCCGTCACCGCTGAGATCGATCGAGGCGATGCCGGTCACGGCACCCGCGTCGGTCAACGCCGGCAGCGGCGTGGCGCGGATCAGCTGTGAGGCCTGCGGCGTCTCGATCAGCGTTTCATCGCCGGCAAGCACGACATCGGGACCGACCGCCTTGGCGATTGCCGCGTCGTTGCCTGGGTTGGATGGCTCGGCCATGATGATGTCGAGGCCGATGACGCGGGCGCCGGCCGCGCGCAATTGGCTGACAAGTTCGGCATGCAGGCTGCGCGGCCAGGGCCATTGCGCGTTGATATCGGCGAGCGAAGGCTCGTCGATCGCGACGATGATGGGGCCGTCCTTCGGCGGACGCGGATCGTCGACGGTCGAGAGATAGTCGAAGCTTCTGAGTTCCAGCAGCGACCAGGCGGGCAGGCGCGACAGAAGCGAGATGGCGACCAGCACGCTGAGCGACAGCACCAGCAGCCTGAGGCGGCGGCTTCCGGCCTGACCGCCGTCCAGCCCGGCCTGCCGAGGCTTGTGGTCCGCCCGCATCAGAAGCGGACTTTGAGCGTGCCCTTGAAGGCGCGGCCCCAGCCGGGCACGCCGGGCGTGATCTCGAAATCTTCGTCGAGCAGATTATAGGCGGCGGCCTCGAGTTCCATGCGCTTGTCGAAGGGTTCCCAGACGAGGTGGGCGTCGAGGCTCCAGTAATCGTCGAGTTTCGTGCCGAAGCGATCGCCGTCGCGCTCGCCGATGTAGTTGGCGGCAACGGTTGCCTTGACCTTGGCCTCGTTGACCCAGGTCAGCGCAATCTGCCCGGAATTCTGCGGTATGAACGGAAGGGGGCCGCCATAGATCGGCTCGAGCGGATCCCTGTTCTCCGAATCCATATAGGCATAGGTGGCCGAAAGACCGAATCCGTTGCCGAGCGCGACATTGGCGGTGACGGCGGCCCGATCGATGCTGCCGCGCGAGATCGGCAGGCTGGTATCCGAGGGAAGCGAGATCAGCGGAAAATCGACCGAGAAATCATGCAGTTCCTGATGCTGGTACTCGACCGAAGTGAAGAAGCGGTCGGTCCATTCGGCATCCCATTGCAGGGCGGCCGTATCCGTATAGCCCCGCAGATTGTTGGAAAACTGATTGGCCTGCAGTCCGAGTATGCCGATCGGAGCAAGGGTCGGCACGGTAGTATCAAAGCTTTGCCGCATGAAGGCGGCACGCAGCCAGTGGTTTTGAATCGGCGCCCAGGCGAGGCCGAAGCGCGGCTCCAGCCGGCTGATATCGATGCCGTCGCCCTCCAGGCGCGTGGCGAACAAGGCGTATTCGCCCTTGAGATCGGGCGTGATCTCGTGCAGCACATCAACATAGGCGCGGCCGATATTGATAGTGTTGCTTGAGGTGTTCGGGCCGTCGACGAATCCTGGGATTAATGGGAAGCGAGGAACGAGTTCATAAGTGCGGGAGAAGACGGTCGTGCTGAGGTCGCTCCAGCCGCCTTCGATGCCGTACCGCCAGGTCAGCGGCCCGTTGCCGATGGAATGGCTGAGAGCCCCGATGTAAGTCTTGGAGGAGGTGTCCTCGGTTCCGTCTGCGACAGGAATGATGTCTGGATCGGGCAGCGGTATAACGCGGGCGTCGTCGACCTGAAGAGAGGTTGTCGTCTTCGACCTGATCCCCGAATAGAAGAATGCACCATTCAATATGTTTTCATAGGCAAAGGTGTGGCTCCAGCCAATGCCGGCATTGGTGATCTCGTTGTCAATATCGCGGCTGACATATTCCGGCAATACTGTCGTCGTGAGCGGAATACCTGCCAAATTGAACAGGTCCGTTAGCGTCGTGCCCTGCGTCTGCGCGCTTAGCGCTCCGTCATTCTTGCCGTGGTTCACGAAGGCGACTACGCGATCATCAGGCGTGACCGTTGCCGTCAGATAACCGTTGGCGCTCAGCAGTTTGTTGTCTGTCTGAACGCCGCCGAAATCCCGGAAATCGCGATCAAGCGCCAGTTCTTCCCAGCTCAGATTGCCATAGAAGCTGATCGGGATCGTCTCATTGGAATAGCCTTGGATCTCGGCTTCGCCGATCCGCCTGGTATGGCCATCGATGCTGTTGATGCCGCCGCCGACAGAGCCTTCGATGAAGGGAACGTCGAACAGCGTTGCCGAGCGAGAACGGCCCGACAGCATGTGCGGAGAAATCAACAAGCCCTGGATGAAGGATGAATAGCTCGACGTGTTGCCGCGGTTCTGGATGACATTGTCATCACTGAAGCTGGTCGCGTTGACGAAAGGAAAGATGCTGCCCTTGATTGACTGATCGATGTAACCGGTGCCCTTGAAGGGATCAAAAGTGGCATCGCCATAATAGCGGCCCCAGGCCTCCAGACCCTGCAGACGAAAGGCGTTATTCAGCGTCGAACCGGCACTCGCGTTTGCGCCGAGCGAGCTGTAATCGCCCCCGCGAGCGCGCGAGCGGCGCAAGTATTCCTGCGCATTGCGGATCGCGCCGTCGGCATCGTAATCGTCAATATCGACGGCGGTGCGGAAGGCCGAGATAGCCGGGTCGTTGTTGTCGAGCCGGTCGGCATTGTCGAGCGCCTGCTGGGAAGGGATGCGGTCACCTTTTTCATAATGGGCGGCGGCGAGCATCATCTGCGATTGCGAATGCGCGGGGTTGGCGGTGCTGGCGGCGAGCAGGTCTTCCAGCGCCTTGTCCCTCTCGCCACTTTGCAGGTAGTAGCGGCCGCGGACAAGCAGTGCGATGTCGAAAGACGG
This sequence comes from Rhizobium phaseoli, assembly GCF_003985125.1. Lineage (GTDB taxonomy): Bacteria > Pseudomonadota > Alphaproteobacteria > Rhizobiales > Rhizobiaceae > Rhizobium > Rhizobium phaseoli. The sequence continues at coordinate 145,900 of NZ_ML133577.1, read as the reverse complement.
ATCGAGGGCGATCGCGGTATCGATCTCGCGCTTGGCTTCCTTCATGCGAGATTGATCAAGATAGAGCATAGCGAGGTTCGCGTGCAGCAGCGGGTCCTGCGGATCAAGCTCGATCGCCTTCTTGAATGCCTTTTCCGCTTCGCCATTGGCATCGCGTGAACTCTGCAGCAGGCCGAGAGAATTCAGCGCGCCCGAGTCGCCGGGAGCAAGCTCGATGGCATGATTCAAATCAGCGAGCGCGCCGTCGATGTCGCTTTCATAGGCTGCCTTGTATTCGGCGCGGGCGGAGAGAGCCATCGGATGATCAGGATCGAGGGCCAGCGAGCGTTCTATCGCTTCTTTCATCTGCTGGCGGTCGTCGATGAGTTGCGCCAGCTGGGCGCGAACCGCCGGCAGGGTCGGATCGTCGGGATAGCGCCGTTCCGCCTTTTTGATGATCTCGAGCGCTGCACGCGGGTTTTCCAGAAAGCCCGCCGTGTAAGCCTGCATGATGGCGCCATAGGGGCCGGTAGTATTGGCCGGCGGCGCTTCGGAATGGGCGGGATCGGCCAGCGAACGGGCGAAATAGCCGCCATATTGCGCCATGTTGCGGCGTGTCGGGTCAAGATGCGGCAGGGCTTTCTGGAAGAGCTTGGCGGCATCGCCGTAGCGCTTTTCGGAGCCGGCAATGGTGGCGTCGAGCAGGTCGACGCGGGCCTGCTGAGCGACTGTCAGCTTGCGGCCGCGAATGTTCTGCAACGTTGCAGCTGCGGCCTGCCGCCCGTCGAAGGCGCTCTGCACTTCGGCAAGTTCCAGCCAATCTTCGATGCTGCGGCGCTCCGGCGGCAGCGCCAGCAGGCGGCGGCGCTCGGTCGCCATGCGGTCGGCCCGCAGCGGCGAGGTCGGCATCAGGCCGAAACCGTCGCGCAGGTCGAGATAGAAGAGCATCTGTTCGCGGTCGTCGGGATTGACGCTGATGAGCTTATGCGGCGCCTGGCCGATGGTGGCGACCGCCCCTTCGCCCTGGTTCACCTCGACGCTGCCCTGCGGGTTGCTGAGGGCCACGCGGCCTTCGAGCACGATCATCGACGTCTGATCGCCCTTGACGGTCATGGTCCAGTCGGTGCCGCGGATGGCGGCGGCCGCTGCAGGCGTCTCGACCGTCAGGCCCTGGCCGCCGCGCTCGGCGCGCGCCCAGATGGTGCCGGTCTGAAGCTCGAGGGTCGTATCGCCGCTCGCCGCCATCTTCTTGACCTGCAGCGACGAATTGCGGCCCAGGCGAACCTGGGTGTGATCGGAAAAGACGATGGCGAGCTGGCCGTTGGCATTGGTGCGCAGCACGTCGCCGGTCAGAAGATCCTGATGGAGGTCGACGACGCGCCAGTCCGATACGTCGATGAAGCGGACCTCCTCGCCGGTCTTGCGGGCGATGACCGAGCCGGCGACCGGTGTCGGCCGCTGCACGGGATCGGCCATCGCCGGCAGCGCGAAACCGGGCACGGCAAACGCCAGCGCCATCCCGATGCGACAGATGTTATTGGAATAACCCCGCATGACCTTGACCCCATACCCCGCTTCCCGTTTGTCCGTGTAGGATGAAAAAGTCAAGCGCGTTGCACACGTGTTCTTGCTTTCGTCGCAAAGTGTAATATCAGGGAAACACTTTAGGGGATGGAGTATTCAGGTGAGCGAATTCGAAAATGCCACGGAGGTTATGCTGAGCAGTCCGTCGAGCGGAGACGTCAGCACCGAGTATTTCGACCACATCAAGAAAATCAACGACATATTTTATGATCAGATCAAGATTTCCGACCAGAAGGCCGCTTATATCTTTACTTTCATGCTCGCCTTTTTGGTGAGCTCTAGCGAGGTGAGGGCGGTCTTCAGCCTGGCCCGTTATATCGGGGGCGCGCCGGGAAGCATTCTGTTTTCGGGCCTGCTTGCCGCAGCCTCGGTCTTCTCCATCCTCTCGGCCATCCTCGTCGTGCTGCCCCGTCGTCTGGGCACTTCGACCTCGCTTTTCTGGGGCGCCTGGCCGAAGCACCGCGACCTGTTTTTCGAGGCGGCGCTGCGGCGCGACGAGCGCTATCTATTCGACCAGTATCTTGAAAATGCCGAGATTCTTTCCTGCATCGCGCGCAGCAAATATCGCTGTGTGACATTCGCCTTTCGTGGATTGATGGTGAGCGTCGTTGCCTATGTCCTGCTGTTGGCGGCTGGGTGAGAGCTGACACTCTCCTATTGAGGCATAGGGATGGGGCGCGCTGAGGCGCCCCTTCCGTCGTCACTCCTCGACCTCGAGAACGAGTTCGATCTCGATCGGCATGCCGAGCGGCAGGCTGGCGACGCCGAGGACGACACGGCCGGAGAGCCTTTCCTTGCCGAAGACCGCAAGCAGCAGTTCGGACGCGCCGTCGGCGACCCTGGGATGGTCGCGGAAATCGCCTTCGGTAGCGATATAGACGCCGAGCTTGACGACCCTCACGACGCTATCCAGCGAGCCGAGATAATCCCTGGCGGCGGAAAGCGCGCTCAGCGTCGCCGTCTCGGCTGCCTTACGGCCCTCTTCCGATGTCAGCGCGCCGCCGACACGGCCGATATAGCGGGGCTTGTGGCCGACGACCGGCAGCATGCCGCTGAAGAAGATGAGATTGCCTGTTCTCGTTGCCTCGACATAGGCCCCAAAGGGTGTCGGCGGCGGGGGAAGGGTGATGCCGAGTTCCTGCAGCCGCCGTTCCGCGCCGGCTGCCTGCGCTTTTTCATGGTTTACCATTTGCCCAGATGTGCGCCGCCATCGACGTGCAGCACCTCCCCGGTGACGCGCGGAGCTTCAGTGAGGAAGATCACCGCGTCGACGATTTCATCGACATTCGAAATGCCTGCCATCGGCGACAGCGTCCTCAGGAATTCCTTCGGATTATCCTTGTGCAGGGGCGTGTCGACGACGCCGGGGGCGACCGTGTTGACACGGATTCCCTCGCTTGCATATTCCATCGCAAGGTTCTTCGAAATCGCGTCGATGCCGCCCTTGGTCATCATCGCCACCGAAGCGGGAAGACCGGCGATCGGATGGTCGATCAGCGGCGTCGTGATGCTGACGACGCTGCCCCCGGTCTTCTGGGCGAGCATCTGCCTGATGACCAGCTGCGTCAGGTGCAGGAAACCTTCGAGATTGGTCGACGAGAGCTTACGGAAGTCGGTCATCGTGTAATCGACGAACGGCTTGGTGAAGAAGATGCCGGCATTGTTGACGAGCGCGTCGATCGAACCGAACCGGTCGATCGCGGTTTTGGCGACGCGGGCCGCTGTTTCGGCCTCGCCGATGTCGCCGTCGACCACCGCCAGCCTGTCGGAAGCCTGGAAAGCATCCGAAGCGCTGACCTGACGCGAGGTGGCAACAACGTTGTAGCCGCGCTCGACGAAGGCGTTGACGAGGCCTGCTCCGATACCCTGGGAGGCGCCCGTGACGATGACAGTCCTTTGCTTGGTCATGTTGAACTCCATAATCTGGTTCGGGCAACGCGGGCCTGGCAAGGCGGGTCGCTCGAGATGGGGCCACTGCGATCGCGCCGCCATCGGGTTGTTGATTGTTTTCGCAAGGTGAATATGGCGAAACCCGCATTGCTCGATTAGATAGAAATATCTGGATTCTCTTTTGCATCAGTGCAAAAATGGCGGCATGGCCGATCTCAACGACATCGCCGTTTTCGTGAAGGTGGCGCGATATGGCAGCTTCAGCCGCGCCGCCCATTCGCTCGGCATGCCTGTCTCGACCGCCAGTCGGAAGGTGACGTCGCTGGAAGAGCAGCTCGGTGTAACGCTCATTCAGAGGACGACCCGCAAGCTCAGCCTCACCGCGCAGGGCCGGGCCTATTACGACAGGTGCAGCGAGCCGCTCGCCCATCTGCTCGACGCCGAGCAGGCGCTGACTGAAACGCAGAGAAAGCCGGAAGGCCTGTTGAAGATCTCGGTGCCGGTCATCTTCGGACAGGAGGTCTTCTACGAATTCATCTCCGATTTCCTGAAGGCCTATTCCGAGATCCAGATCGATCTTTTCGTCACCAACCTGTTCCTCGATCTGGTCGCGGAGAATATCGATCTCGGCATCCGCTTCGGCGAACTCAAGGATTCCACCATCGTCGCGCAGCGGCTCGGCAAGAGCGTGCGCTATCTGGTCGCCGCGCCCGGCTATCTCAGGGACAGGGCGCTTCCCACGAACCCCGAGGACCTCAAAGACCATCGATGCGTGCTCCTGAATGGGCGTAACGGTGAAGCGGAATGGCATCTCATCAGCGGCCGCAAATCGGTTGACGTGCGCGTGTCGGGGTCGGTATCGAGCCGCGATTTCGATGCGGTCAGCGCCTTCACCTATCGCGGCCATGGCATCGGCCTGCTGCCTTCGACCTATTGCGACGAACAGATCGAAAGAGGCGCGCTCATCCGCGTGCTGCCGGACTGGTCGTCGCCGGAAATCTTCGTGCACGCCGTCTATCCCACCCGCCGCTTCCTGCCCCTGCGCCTGCAGGTCTTCCTCGATGCCCTGAAGGCATGGAAAAGTCCTTTGTGGCTGCCGTTGCATTGAGGGGTGCCATCACCGAAAATTGAAGCCCAGCGCTTGGCTGTGCGTCCGGCCCCGATCAAGCTGTGGTACAGTCTGCCGGCTTGAGAATGGCGCGGGGATCTGCCGATGCTGACGTCGCTTGCGGTGCTCATGGGTCTTTCCGGTGTCGTGCCGACGGCGCAGGCTGCGGCAAACGAGGTCGACGTGACGTTGGTGCTGGCCGTCGACACTTCGCGGTCGATGGATTTCGAAGAGATCGGCATCCAGCGCGACGGTTATGTCGAAGCGCTGAAACACAAGGAATTCATCGACGCGGTGAGGGGCGGGCTCACCGGCCGCATCGCAATCAGCTATTTCGAATGGGCGGGTTATGTCGTCCAGGGTTCGGTGATCGACTGGCAGGTGATCGCGACGGAGCAGGATGCGATCGCCTTTGCCGACAAGATCGACGCTCGGCCGACCGCCACCCAGCGACGCACGTCGATCTCCACCGCGATTACCCAGGGCGTCAGCATGATCATTGCCAGCCCCTTCCGCGGGAGGCGGGAGGTGATCGATGTTTCCGGCGACGGTCCGAATAATTCCGGCAATCCCGTCACCCCCGTCCGCGACAAGGCGGTGGCGTCAGGCATGGTCATCAACGGCCTCGCCCTCATGCTGCGGCCTTCCGACGCGCCTGACGGGCTGGACAAATATTATGCCGACTGCGTCATCGGCGGTCCCGGCGCCTTCGTGCTGCCGGTCCGCAAGATCGAGGACTTCGCCGTCGCCGTGCGCCGCAAGTTGGTGATGGAGATCAGCGGCCTGTCTGCCCCGGCAACGGTGCAGCCGATCGCCGGCACGGAGCCCGCCACGGACTGCCTGATCGGGGAGAAACAGTGGCGGGATTTTTTCGAGCGGTGATGCCAGCGGGCCGAGGCTCCGCCTTTGGCTGGCGCGCCTCTGGATGAGGGACGCCAGAGGATGCCGCTCCCATAGGGGGCGTTAGAAAACCGCAAGTGTTGTTGGACCCACCTATAGCGGCAGTTCCTTGCCGGCCTGTTCGCTAACCATATATTCGGCATACCAGTCCGGCCAGTTCTCGTCGTGCTTGCCGCCGTTGCGTTTCTCGTGTTCGCCGTGGGCGGCGGCGGCGCGGCGCAGGGCAGACGCCAGGTCGCTCGACGTGGAGAAGGCCGTCTCGTCGGCATCGATGCGTCCCGGCAATCGCGTGGTGACTTCCTGGAACAGCCAGCCGTTGCCGTCGGGATCCTTGAAGGAAGCGAAGGAGCGGTAGCTGCGATGCTCGGGATCACGGCCGGCGATCCTCAGCCGTCCGAAGAGATAAGGTTCGTCCTTGCCGGCATAGACGCCTGATGCGTCATGAAACACGTCGCTGACCTCGACGCCGCGGGCGATGAGATCGCGGCGGGCGGCGTCGATGTCGGAGACGACAAGATAAAGGCCCTGGGCGGAGCCGGGCGCCGCAGCGGTGATGTTCTTGCCGAAGATGATCGCGCAGCCGGAGCCCGGTGGCGTAAACTGGATCACCCGGAAGTCGGCATCATTGGTGAAGTCGGCGTCGAGCCGCCAGCCCAAGCCGTCATAGAAACGTTTGGCGCGGTCGACATCGGAGACGGGGATGACGACCACCTCGAGCTTGGTATCGACAGGCCGCGTTTTCGGATTTTCGACGGGGGGTTCACTGCGCATTGCATTGCTCATCTTCAGCTCCTTGAGGTTTGGACGCATTAAGAATGGCGATACATGTCGGGCTCGAGTGGATCACAGCGCGGCGAGGGCGTCGAATCAATTCTTCCGTCTGGGGTGGCGGGTATCGGCGGTCTCGCAGCAAGGCGGCGGGCGCTGTCGCCGCCGCCTTCTGTTCGTCGCGCCGCGGTTATGCGGCGAGAGCGGCGCGCGTCTTGCCGATCATGAGGGCGGCCCGCGCCGCCTCGCGGCCCTTCTCGACGAAGTGCGCGCGGTAGATCTGGGTGTGGTGTTCCGTCTCCTGATACTGATGTGGCGTCAGCGAAACGGACAGCACCGGCACGCCGGTATCCATGCCGGCGCGCATCAGCCCGTCGACAACGGCCTGGGCGACGAATTCGTGGCGGTAAATTCCGCCGTCGACGACGAAGGCGGCGGCAATGACGGCGCTGTAGCGGCCGGTGGCGGCAAGATCACGCGACAGCAGCGGCATTTCGAAGGCGCCGGGTACATCGAACACGTCGATCTGCTCAGCTGGAATAAGCTGCTGGAAACCTTCGAGCGCACGGTCGACGATATCGGCGTGCCAGCCGGCTTTGACGAAGGCATAACGGGTGGGTGTCATGGTAATCTCCTTTGGCGTACAGACACGTCACCCAAGGCGATCACGAACGTTCGCCGGCAGCCGGGGAGGGCAGCAGGAACGCACGTTCTCTTTCATCCGGACTATGACCGTCGGCTCAGGCATCTCACCTGATCTGCTGACCCTTCCTTACGGAAGGCGCTCGCGGGCTCGCAATCGAAACTGCATACCGCCGGTAGGGACTTCCACCCCGCCCTGAGAACGGCGCGGACAATAGGGGCAAGGCGAGAGGCTGGCAATAGGGTTTCGTCGTCGAAGACGTGCGGTGGCCCCCAACCTCCATCATTCCAGGCCTTGAGCTTGGAATCCCGCCAATGGAGGCAAGGGAGCCGCGCTGCGCGGCCTCAGCCGAAGGTCTTGCTGAGCGCGCACTTCCCCCTAACTTCCAGGAGGGCTCACGCCAAACCAGCATGACACGCCGTCCCGCATGAGGCGGGCAGGCCATCACACCACGGGAGGGAGACATGCCGGAAGCTTTCGTCGTTCACCGCGAAGCGCATATCGCAGCGCCGCCGGCGGCGGTGTTCGCGCTGATGACCGATCCGGAAAAGATTCTGCGCTGGATGGGGACGGAGGCTCAGGTCGAGCCGCAGCCGGGCGGTCTCTATCTCGTCAACGTCACCGGCGCCCGCTTTGCGCGCGGCTCGTTTCGCGAGGTGGTGCCGGTGCATCGCCTTGCCTATAGTTTCGGCTGGGATGGCAGCGAGGTGGTGCCGCCGGGCTCGAGCCTGGTCGAGATCGACCTGATCGAGCAGCCCGACGGGACGCTGCTGCGGCTGACCCATAGCGGTCTGCCGAGTGCCGAGCAGTGCGCCGGCCATGCGGAAGGTTGGGCGCATTATCTCGACCGGCTGACCGACGTCGCCGCCGGGCGCGACCCCGGCCCCGATCCGTTTTACGGCAGGACATGAACGGATTTTTGCGGGCATCGGAACGTCCAATGGCTTGTCGTCACTGAAAGGACGGCCGCCGCGACGGCGGTTGGCGCGTCCGCAAAGATGAACGCGCAATTCATCGCAGGTTCAATTTGGCGGCCCTAGAGTCGGTGCGGCTGGATTGAATTGGAGTTCTCGATGAAGGTACTTTTGATCGCGGCTGCCGTGCTCGCTGGCAGCCTCTCGATCGGCACAGCTGAGGCGATGCCGACCGGGACAATCAAAGTTCAGAGCAATATCACACAGGTCGACTACGCCTGTGGTCGCGGTTGGCATCTGACGCGCTGGGGCGAATGCCGGCGCAACTGGCGCCGCCCGCCGCCGGTGGCCTTCTATGGCGGTCCGCCGCGCTGGGGCTGGGAACGGCGGCATCACCGCTATTGGGATGGTCCGCGCTGGCGCGAGGAGCGGCGTTGGGACCGCGACCGTCGCTGGGACGACGATTAAGGGCCTCGATCAGAGGCATGTCGATGGAGGCCGGCGCGATCTCGCCCGGCCTCTTTTCACGAGACTTCGAGCGTTTCCGGTTCAGATCCGGCTGACGAGCCAGTACTTGCCGTCGATCAGTTCTTCGAGTTCGATGGGATCCTTGACGCCGAACTCAAACCATTCGACGAGTTCCTTCGCCTTCAGCCGGCTTTCGTCCGCTGTAAACTCGATTCCATAGCGCGCGCACCAGCGCCGCAGGATCGACGTCAGCAACGTCATGTCGTTTCCGTCCAGCGGATCTTTCGGCCAGAATGTCGTGCCCATCGCAACCCCTCAATCGCGGATGACAGGACATTACAATGGAATCAAAGTCGCGCAAGTTTAAAGTGTTATTTTTCTGTTTTCCACCGTGTGACGGATTTTTGACGGTGTTGTTGCCCGAAGCCGAGGGAAGGGCGGGCGCGGAAGCGTCGGCTTGCGGAGGTTTGCCGGCGATGTCATCCTAGGTCATGGATCTGCCTTCCTCCCTTGCCTGGCTTGTTGACGAGGCCGCTGCCTCGCCCGGTCCCGAACGGTTCCTCGCCGAGCTCGGGCGCCGGCTGCTTGGCGACGGTCTGCCGCTTGCCGGCGGCGCGCTGACGCTTTCGGTGCCGCATCCGATCATCGCGCGGCGCACCTGGCTCTGGCGGGCGGAGACCGGGGCCGTTATCGAGGCGCTCGCCTTCGCCGCGGCCCCGCCCGTCGAGGCCGGGCGCGAGTGGCTGGCCGGGCTCGGGCCGGTCTGGGAGGAAAGGATCGGAGCCTCGCCGGAGAGCCCGCTGCTTGGCTGGGCGGGCATCGGCGATGGAAGAGGGACGGGCGCTTTCGGCACGGCCGACGCGGACCGTCTGCGCGACGTGGCGCGCTTTGCCGCCGCCCCGCTTTCCGCTCTTGCGGCACGGGAGGCGCGGGCCGCCCTGCTCGAAGCCTATCTCGGCCGGCGCAGTGCGGCGCGGGTGCAGGCGGGGGCGCTTGCGCGCGGCACCGGCGAAACCATCCGCGCGGCGCTTCTCTGCGCCGATCTGCGCGACTTCACGGCGCTCTCCGAAGTGACGGAGCCGCACGCAATGATCACCACGCTCGATGCCTGGTTCGACCGCGTCGCCGGTGCCGTGCACGCCTTCGGCGGCGAGGTATTGAAGTTCATCGGTGACGGCGTGCTGGCGATCTTCCCGGTTGCGGCCGCGCCAGGCAAGGCCCAGAGCGATCGTGACGCCTGCGAGGCGGCGCTGCGGGCCATTGCCGCCAGCCGCGCCGGCATGACCCATCTCGATCAGGTGCGCCGGGCACAGGGCCTGGCGCCGCTGCCTTTCGGTGCCGCACTGCATTTCGGAGAAATCCTGTGGGGCAACATCGGTGCGGCCGACCGGCTGGATTTCACCGCCATCGGCCCTGCCGTCAATCTTGTCAGCCGGCTCGAAGGGCTCTGCAAACCACTCGGCCGCAGCGTGCTGATCTCGGGGGCCCTGGCGGGAAACACGTCGGCGCCGCTCGTGCTGCTTGGAGAACACGCTTTGCGTGGCATTGCCGATCCTTGTGCGGTCTTCACCCTGCCGGAGGATTGAGGCGGAGGGGCAATCGGTCAATTTCCACAAAGAAAATTTTGCAAAGATATCTTTGCAGTGGTAGTCTTGTGGGATGAAAAGCCCGCGCCCTCGTCCTGCCACAGATGCTACTACGTCCCGCACCGTCAGCCGCGTCGTGCCCGAACCGACCGCGCTGAAGGCGCTGGCGCATCCTGTCCGGCTGCGCATGCTCGGCATGCTGAGGATCGATGGTCCTGCAACGGCGACGCAGCTTGCCGCGCGGCTCGGCTTGAACAGCGGCGCGACGAGCTATCATCTGCGCCAGCTTGCCCAATACGGTTTCATCGAGGAGGCGCCGCATGCCTCGCGGCGCGACCGCTGGTGGCGCGCGAGCCACGAGATCACATCCGTGCCGCCGAGCGACGCCGAGGGTGAGGCGCTCGAACTCGATCTTGCCTTCAATCAGGCCGCTCTTTCGCTGCAGGTTTCCCAGATGCAGCAGGCGCTGGAGGAATATGCCGAGCTGCCGGCCGAGTGGCGCAAGGCGACAGCCGCCGACGACATCATTATCCCGATGACGGCGGCACAGGCCGAAGCTTTGACGAAACGACTGACCGATGTCATCCTGGAGGCGATGCGGGCGGCGCCGTCGCTGGGGGAAGAGACGTCACAGGCGCCCGGCATGGTTCCCTTCTACGTCATGCTGCACGCCTTTCCCTATCCGGGACGCCTTCCGCATCGGGAAGGGGATAAGCGGTGATAAGGGGCGGGCCGTTCCTGGCGCTCGCCGCGGCCGAAACGCTTTCGCTTTCCGGTACACGCCTGTCGACCATCGCCATTCCCTGGCTGGTGCTCAGCACGACCGGCAGTCCGGTGCTGACGGGCCTGACCGCGATGATGGAGATGCTGCCCTATGTCGTCGCCAGAGCGCTCGGCGGACCGCTGATCGATCGGGTTGGGCCAAAACGGATCGCCGTTTGCTGCGATGTCGCCTCCGTAGCTGTCGTGGCGCTGGTACCGCTCCTCGATTTCTTCGGCCTGCTCGGCATGCCGGCGCTGTTGCCCGTCGTCTTTGCGATGGGCGTGCTGCGCGGGCCGTCCGATGCCGCCAAACAGGCGATGGTTCCCGATATCGCCGCGCTCGCGGCCGTGCCGCTGGAGCGCGTCACCGGCGTCGTTGCGGCGATCGAACGCCTTGCGTCGACGGTGGGCGCTGCCGGGGCTGGAGCGCTGATCGGCCTGATTGGCCCCGGACAAGCGCTGCTCATCAATGCCGCCAGCTTCGCTGCGGCCGCGCTGATCGTCGCAGCCGGCATGCCAGGCTCGCGGCGCATCTGCGAACCGTGCGGCACGCAGGATGCGCGAACGGGGCCCGCAACGTCCTATCTCGACGAGCTCCGTGAAGGCTGGCGGTTTCTGCGCGGCGATGCGGTGCTCGTCGGCATCGCCGCCATGGTGGCGATCACCAATCTGCTCGACCAGGCCTATCACGCCGTCCTGCTGCCCGTCTGGACGCGGGAGTCCGGCCACGGGCCGGAACTGCTGGGTGCTATGCTGGCGGTCTTCACCGGCGCCTCCATCGCCGGTGCGGCGATTGCGGCGGCGGCCGGGGAGCGGCTGCCGCGGCTGACGGTCTATACCGTCGCCTTCCTCTTGACCGGATGTCCACGTTTCCTGGTGCCCGCGCTGGATGCTCCGCTCGCCCTTGTCTTTACGACCTTGGCCATCGCCGGGTTTGCCTCTGGCTTCCTCAATCCGATCCTTTCGGCTGTGATATTCGAGCGCATCCCCAAGCCGCTGACCGGCCGCGTCAGCGCGCTGAACGTCGCCCTGTGCTTCGCCCTCATCCCCTTCGGCGGCCTGGTCGGCGGCGCCCTGATCAGCACTATCGGTCTTGCCGCAGCACTTCTGTTCACTGGTCTTGCCTATCTTGCAGCGACGCTCGCGCCCCTGGCGTTGAAGAGCTTCCGCGAGTTCGACGGCAAGAGTACTGCGGTCACCGATGCCGCAGCTCCTCGACTATCAGGTCGATGAAGCGGCGCACTCGCGGTTCCAGCAAGCGTTTGTCGGGATAGAGTGCGACGATCTTGGCGTCGTCGATTTCGAGCTCCGGCAGGACATGGCGGAGGCGGCCGGCGGCGAGATCGCCGGCGGCGAGAAAGCCGGGCAGCAGGGCTATGCCGAGACCCGCAACGGCAGCGTCGCGGATCGCCTCGCTGCTGTCGAGCCTCAGGCGGCTGCGGCCCTGCGCCTTGACCCAAGCGCCGTCGTCGCCGCGAAAGCGCCAGCCTTGCCGTTGATCGCGGCTGGAAAAGACGAGACAATCATGGGCGGCGAGATCGTCAATGTGGCACGGCTCGCCACGGTCAGCGAGGTAGGACGGCGAGGCGCAGAGCCGCGCCCTGTCGGCGGCGATCACGCGCGAGACGAGCCGGTTCTCGGATGCCGACGGCATCGCGCCGATCCGTATCGCCAGATCGAAACCTTCTTCGACGATGTCGGCCTTGCGATCGGTGAAGTTCACCTCGACCTGGATGTCGGGCCAGGCCAGAAGATATTTTTCGACGATGGGCAGCACGACAAGCCGTCCGAAGGCATCGGGAACGGTGAGCCTGAGAACGCCGCGTAGCGCGCCGCTCTGCCCCGCCACGCTCGCTTCCGCCTCGTCGACCGAAGCGAGGACTCCCAGCCCGTGTTCATAGAATAGCCGGCCTTCGTCGGTCAGGCTCAGCCTTCTCGTGGTGCGGTTGAGCAGGCGCGTGCCGAGGCGATCTTCCAGGCGGATGACGGCCTTTCCCGCTGCCGATCGCGACAGGCCCATGGCCTGGCCGCCGGCGATGAAGCTTCCGGCATCGACGACGGCCATGAAGATCAGGATATCGTTGAGGTTCGTACGCGGCATGAGGCAACTCGAGCGGTTCGGGCTACGGCCTTAAGTCGGTCGTCATGGGATCGATTCAAGGCTCGCAGCATCAACGCCCGACGCGGCAGTAAGGTCCCGACGCCGCCTCAGCGCCAGCCGAGCGCTGGGGCGACGTGGGTCAGGATCGCCTCGATAACGTGGGCGTTGTAGGCAACCCCGAGCTGGTTGGGTACGGTGAGCAGCAGCGTGTCGGCCTCGGCGATCGCCTCATCCTCGGCGAGCTGCCGGATCAGGACGTCGGGCTCGGCGGCGTAGCTGCGGCCGAAGATCGCCCGGGTCTTCTCGTCGATGAAGCCGATCGTGTCGCTCTCGTCGTTGCCGTAGCCGAAATAAGCACGGTCGCGGTCGTCGATCAGGGCGAAGATGCTACGGCTGACCGAGACGCGCGGCTGGCGGGTGTGGCCGGCAGCCTTCCAGGCCTCGCGGTAAGCGCGGATCTGGTCGGCCTGCTGGACGTGGAACGGCTCTCCCGTCTCGTCGTCCTTCAACGTCGAACTCTGCAGGTTCATGCCGAGCTTTGCCGCCCAGACGGCGGTGGCGTTGGAGCTGGCGCCCCACCAGATTCGCTCGCGCAGACCCTCGGAATGCGGTTCGAGACGCAGGAGACCCGGTGGGTTGGGAAACATCGGCCGCGGGTTCGGCTTGGCAAAGCCTTCGCCGCGCAGCACTTCAAGAAAAACTTCCGCGTGGCGCCGCGCCATCTCGGCCTCGTCCTGACCTTCCTGCGGGGCATAGCCGAAATGGCGCCAGCCGTCGATCACCTGCTCCGGCGAGCCGCGGCTGATGCCGAGCTGCAGTCGCCCGCCGGCGATCAGGTCGGCGGCGCCGGCATCCTCGGCCATATAGAGCGGGTTCTCATAACGCATGTCGATGACGGCAGTGCCGATCTCGATGCGGCTGGTTCTCGCGCCGACGGCGGCCAGCAGCGGGAAGGGGGCGGCCAGCTGGCGGGCGAAATGGTGCACGCGAAAATAGGCGCCGTCGGCACCGAGCTCCTCCGCCGCGACGGCAAGGTCGATCGATTGCAGCAGTGCGTCGCCCGCCGAGCGCGTCTGCGATTGCGGCGAGGGCGTCCAGTGCCCGAACGAAAGGAATCCGATCTTCTTCATGCCGATGCCGCACCTTGTTTTGTTGCGTCTGGGGTCGACAGGTCATGGCACAATTTGGGGCTGGAAGACAATCGGAACCGGACAGATACGGCGCATCGGACTGGCGAATGCGGGTTGCCGAGCCTCACTCCGGTCTCTCTCTCCGGTTCATCGTCGGTGCGTCGTGTCCCGTGAGAGTTCTGCGGATCGCAGGTATCGAACATACTACTCGAAAGAGTTATCCCGTCCGCTCATGCCAGCCCTAAGTTAAAAGGGCGCAGCGGAGCGAGATCTGCCATCTGGTCTGCGTGCCAGAAGCGCGAATTGGTCCGCTCGTAAACACCCGGTCGCGGGTCAGGCGTGAGACCTGCGACCGGGGCAGCGCAGACCCTAAGCCGCCGCGCCGAAGACCATCTTTCCGTTGTTCAGAAAACACGTTTTGTCGAACAGCTGCAGGTCAAGTGGGTTCGGCAGCCTGATGTCGCCGATGTCGGGCAGCGGTTTTTGCGCCATCTCGAAGGATCGGTCGATCTGAGCGATGAAAACCATGACTATGCCGCGTTGGCGCGCGAAAACCTTCAGAATGCCGACCTGGGCCGAGAGTTCCGGGTTTTCCCGCTTCTGGTCGAGCAGCTGGAGATAATCGACGACCACGAGGGTGCCACGCGGAGCGGAGACCAGTCTCGCGGTCATGTAATCGGCGCTGATGGCGTCGGAGCCGTCGAATTCGAACAGGTGATCGAACTGCGCGCGGTCGATGCCAATAGCACGAAAGCGGTCTTCGACATTCTCTCGCGTATACTCCAGCGAAAAGAATATGCCGGGATGGCCCGTCTTCATCGCCTCGACGGCGAGCCGGAGGCCCATCAGGGTCTTGCCGTGGCCGGGCCGGGCGCCGACGAGCAGGAGGTCGCCGGGCCGCAAGTGCGCAAACAGCTCGCTGGCGGGCGTAGTCTCCGATGCCTTTGCCGCCAGTAGGCTCCAGCGGCCATAGCCTTCGTCCCTGGCAATGCGGTCGAGCGCCTGATGCAGCGGTATGTCCTCGGCGCGCGATAACGCCTTGGCCTTACGCTTAAGGTGATAGATGGGCTGAGTCGTCTTCATGGATAAACCTCCTATTGCGAGCGTCGTTCGCAATCCCTCCTTATGCCAGGTGCTCGAACAGTCGGTTCGGTGTCAGGTAGCCCCGCATGACGTCTGCTTTCCCAATGGAGGGGGGAGGCGTGGGCTGCGCCGGAATCAGATGATAGCGCAGGACCAGGCGGCCGAGAATTGCCTGGGCCGTCCTGCAGAAAAAAAGTTTCAATCTCTCAAGCGGAAGCGGAGCGGCCCCAAAGGAGTCCGGCATTTTATCGCCTAGAACGCCGGCACCAATAAAACGGAAGCAATCGATTTTCTCCTATTGAGAACGGGCATGTGCCTACAGGCCTCGCCAGCTGGCCATGACCCGCAGCCATGGCGCCAAGTGGAAGCCGCTCATCAACAGATACATCGGCACCATTCCGCCGATCGGGAAGGTCTCGGGCGCGGCCATGCAGATCATGTCGGTGCTGCCGTTGGCGGCCGTCAGCAGTGCCATGATCGCGAAGGTTGGCGCGGCGGCGAGCGACAACCATTCGGCGGCGGACAAGCTCCGGGTGGATTTGCCCGGCTTGGCGGCCGCCCCGTCAGCGGCCGCGGACATCGACAGCCATTCGGCTGTATTGAAGGCGGCGCTGTCGCCTGGTGCGGCGTGTTCGCTGCCGCTTTTCGAGCTGTGGAGGAGGGGCCGCATCACCGTCACTCCTTGTCGTAGCGGTCGTGGTGGCGCCACCAGATGCCGGTTTCGTTGCGGCCCTTCGGCGCACGGTCGAGCCACTGGTACATGCCCCAGAGCCCATCCAGTCCGCGCGCGTAGCTCGAATAGCTGTGGTAGACGGTGCCATCGATCAGCTCAAAGGCGCTGACACCCGGCCGGTCGCGGACATAGGTGGGCACGTCGGTGCCGGTCATGGCGGCAATCTGCCCGATCGGGCTTTCGTCGTCCGGCTGCTCCCACTCGGCAACCGCCCTGCCTGCGCGCGGTTCGGGGGCGGGCGGTTCGCGGCGGTAGTTATATTCGATCTCGCCGCGCAGCTGCTGCTCGGCACTGAACCAGACGCTGAAATCGCTGTTGAAATCGCTGCCGGCGGAGGAAGCCCAGGGAAAGCTCCAGTCCATGCGCCGCTTGAAGGCCTGAAGCTTTGCAAGCGGTGCGCGCGAGACCGCCCAGAAGGCGACGTCGTGGTTTTCGAGATGGACGAAGAAGCCGTTGAAGCCGTCGGCGATCGAGGAGCATGACGGGCATCCGGCGCTGTAATCCGGGCCGAACATGAAGTGGTAGACGAGCAGCTGCGAGCGCCCGCCGAAGAGATCCTGCAGCGAGGCATTGCCGCTTTCGGTGTCGAAGCGATATTGCTTGTCGATCCTCACCCGCGGCAATTGCCGGCGCTTGAGGGCCAGCGCGTCGCTGCGCCGCGTCAGTTCCTTTTCCTCTTCGAGCAGAGCGAGTCGCGCCGCCAGCCAGCGCTCGCGCGTTGCGTTCAGTTCACCAGTCATGGGTCTTCTCCTTTGCTTGCCAATTGTCGTAGCATCCGGCGGCCTTGCCGGCCGGTTGCGAGAAGACTACCGCCGGTCAGGCAAATGGTGGGAGTGACAAGTATGACGGGATTTGAATGGACTCGCTGATCACCGCCGCCGCGCGGGCGCTGGCATCGGGGGACGCGCTCGGCGCGCTGAAGCGGGTGGCGCTGCGCGAGGATGCGCCGGCGCTGGCGCTGCGCGGCATCGCCATGGCGCAGCTCGGCGATCTCGTCCGCGCCAAGGCGTTGCTGAAGAGTGCGGCCCGCGCCTTCGGCCCGCGCGAGGCGGTGGCCCGCGCCCGCTGCCTCGTCGCCGAGGCCGAGATCGCGCTCGCCTCGCGTGACCTCACCTGGCCGGTCAAGGCGCTGGAGGCGGCGCGGGCAACCCTTCAGGCGCGCGGCGACCGCGTCAACGCCGCCCATGCCGGCAATATCGCCATTCGCAGGCTGGTGCTGATCGGTCGGCTCGATGAGGCAGAGCAGGCGCTCGGCGCGCTCGACCCGATGCCGCTGCCGCCGGCCTTGCGAACCGCCCATGAGCTGGTGGCATCGGGCATCGCCGTGCGCCGACTCCGGACCGAAGCGGCGCGCGCGGCGCTCGAGCGGGCAAGGCTTTCGGCGCAGGAAGCCGATATCCCGGCTCTGACGGCGGAGGTCGAAGCCGCCGCCCGCGTGCTCGACATGCCGGCGGCGCGGCTGATTTCACATGGCGGCGAGCGCCCGCTGCTGCTTCACGAGGTGGAGACGCTGTTCTCCGGGGAGACGCTGGTCGTCGATGCCTGCCGCCATGTCGTGCGCAAGGGAGATACCGTCGTGCCGCTGGCGACGCGGCCGGTGCTTTTCGCCCTTGCCCGTGCGCTTGCCGAGGCCTGGCCGGGCGATGTCTCGCGTGGCGCGCTCATCGCGCGCGCCTTCCGCGGCAAGCATGCCGATGAATCGCATCGCGCCCGGCTGCGCGTCGAGATCGGTCGGCTGCGCGCCGCCCTGCAAGCTCTTGCGGAGATTTCGGCGACGAAACGCGGCTTTCGCCTCACGCCGCGCGGCGCCGGCGAGATCGCCGGGCTTGCGCCGCTCGTCGAAGGACCGCATGCGGCGGTGCTCGCCTTTCTGGCTGATGGCGAGGCGTGGTCGAGTTCGGCGCTGTCGATCGCGCTCGGCGCGAGCCCGCGCACCGTGCAGCGGGCGCTGGATGTGTTGGCCGGGGAGGGCAAGGCGCAATCGCTCGGGCGCGGGCGGGCGCGCCGCTGGCTGAGCCCGCCGCTCGCAGCTTTCCCGACGATCTTGTTACTCCCCGGGCCGCTGCCGAGCGACTAGGATGGGGCAAATCCATCAGGAGGAAGAGATGAAGAAATCGGCTGCAACGATCCTGCGTGAATACGGGCCTTTTCCCGGCGCTGAGCGCGTCAACGGTGTCACCTTCGATGGCCGGCATGTCTGGTTCGCCTCGGGCGATAGGCTGAACGCGCTCGATCCCGACAGCGGCGAGGTGGTGCGCTCGATCGAGGTTGCCTCCCATGCCGGAACGGCTTTCGACGGCGAATTCCTCTATCAGATCGCCGAGGATGTCATCCACAAGATCGATCCGAAGACCGGCCGCATCCTTTCCACCATCCCCGCGCCCGGCAACGGCGGCGATTCGGGCCTTGCCTGGGCCGAGGGCACGCTCTGGGTCGGCCAGCATCGCGGCCGCAGGATCCATCAGATCGATCCGGAGACCGGCAAAATTCTGCGGACCATCGAATCCAACCGCGTCGTGACCGGCGTCACCTGGGTCGACGGCCAACTTTGGCACGGCACCTGGGAGGGCGACGACAGCGACGTCAGACGCATCGATCCTGATACCGGAGAGCTGCTGGAACGGCTGGATATGCCGGAAGGCGCCGGCGTCTCCGGCCTCGAATCCGACGGCGCCAACCGCTTCTTCTGCGGCGGAGGCGGCAGCGGCAAGATCCGAGCGGTGCGCCGGCCGTGAGCGTCGGCGGGCGAGCGCAAGCGCCACCGGGTGAGCCCTTGCATCCGGCGATCGCCGGAGCACCCGCCTCGTCCTTCGAGGCCCCTGCGGGCGCCTCAGGATGAGGCACTCGTGGCCGCTGCGGCGGCATCCTCTCGGCGGTTGCCAATGGCGCGCGGCAACTTCCAACGTTCTCTCATGTTGAGGTGCACAGCCCGGAGGGAGCCTCGAAGCACGCCGCAACGCTGCTCCTGGTATCCTCCGATGCCGGTGCGCTGCCGATTTATGCCGACCCATCCTCATCGAACAAAAACGACATACCGATTGCATCGATGAATCGGCCGTCGATGCGTGCAGCGCGCCGAATTATGCCCTCGCGCACGAAGCCCATTTTTTCATAGAGAGCGATCGCCCGGCTGTTGTCTTCGTAAACATCGAGTTCGACTCTAGCGAAACCGGTCTGCTGTGCGGCACTTAATGTCGTCTCCATCAGCTTTCGTCCTAGACCCCGGCCGCGATAGGCGGGAAGGATTCCCATTCCGAGATTTCCGCGATGGGCATGCGATGGGAAAAAGTGCCGGCTGATGTCGCACCAGCCAACGACCTCGTCTCCAATCAAGGCAACGAACTGCGGGTTGCCTTTGGCAATCATGCCCATCACGAACTCGCGGGTCTGCGGCAGGGGAGTCGCTTCCAGCATAGACAGGTATTTCTTCTCGCGCGCGACGGTGTCGAGCGCGCGATGAAAGCTGTCGATATGTGCGGCAGCGATTGGTTCGATCCTGATGTCCGACATGTCCGGCGACGATCCGGCGTCCATGCTCTTCTCCTTCGATTGCTACTGAAGGTGCCTGCGGTTGAGGGCAATCATCCACCGGCTACGCCAGCCCTATGAGGCGCAATTCATGGTCCGTCAACCTTTGCGTGTCAATTTTTCAAATAAGGGGCGCCATCAAAAGGTTGCGGGGATTGAAGGTCAGGCTCACATCGCACATCACGCTGGTCCTGGTGACTCTCACCTGCGCGGCGGCCGTGTTGCTGTGCGGATTTGCCTGGATCGCCGCCGTGAAGGTCGATGATTTCTATTTGCGCCGACAGGCGGACTTCGTGGCCCAGGGATTGGAAGAGCAGATCAATGCACTTCCGCGGGAACAGGAAAGCGTCACCAAATGGGACGACGCCTTCCTTTATGCCAAGCAGCGGAACCATGAATGGCTGCTCGACAATGTCGGCCGCTGGACCAGCCGGTATTTCGGGCATGACAGAACTTACATCTTCGACGATAGCAATCGCCTGATGTTTGCCTTCCGCGACGGAGCCGACGCCATGCCGCCGCGCCTCGGCAGCGATGACGGCGAAGAAATGACGGCGTTGGCCGGCGAGATGCGGGCTGCTCTCCTCGAGGCCGAAAAGCCCGGCGGCGAACCGCTTGGCCAGCTGGCCAGGGTTCGCACGGTGATGATCGGCAACAGGCCGGCGATAACGAGCGCGCGTCCCATTTTGCCGAGCTCGACAAGGATGCAAATCGAGGCGGGCCAGGAGTTCATCGCCGTCTCGGTCAAGTTCATCGACGCAAAGGCTGTCGAAAGCATCGCCTATTATGCGCGGCTCGAAGGGATGCATTTTACCGCGTCGAAGAGCGGCGCACGGGCGCAGGTGCCGGTATCGTCTCATGACGGCGGCACGATCGGCTATCTCATCTGGAACCCGATCCGGCCTGGCTTCATGCTGCTTCAGCAGATCGCGCCGGCAGGGCTCGGCTGCCTGGCGCTGCTGATCGCCGCGGTGTTCTGGCTTGGGCGGGGACTGCATCGTACGTCGCTGACCCTGATCGACAGCCAGGCCGAGCTCACCCACCACCGCAATCACCTGGAAGAGATGGTGGCTGATCGGACGGCCGAAATCGAACGGCAAAGGGCCGAGCTGGACCGCCTGCTGGCCCACGAACGCCAGGTAAACGCGCTCCAGCGCCAGTTCGTCGCCATGGCCTCGCACGAATTTCGAACGCCGCTTGCCATCATCGACGCCGCCGCCCAGCGGCTCCGCCGCTCGACGGCCAATGTCAGCGGCGAGTACGTTCACGAAAAGGCCGGAGTAATCCGAAGCGCGGTCGTGCGCATGGTCGATCTGATGGAGAGCATTCTCGCCAGCGGCCGGCTGGAAACCGGACAGATCATTCTGAAGCGGAGCGAAGGCGATCTGAAAGCCCTGCTCGTCGCCTGCTGCGACAGACAGCGCGAGCTCAGCCGCTCGCACGTCTTCCATCTCGATCTTGAGCCGATACCCGGCGTGTTGACGTTCGATCGCAGCGCGATGGAACAGGTCTTTACCAACCTGATGTCGAATGCCGTCAAATATTCGCCCCATGCGCCTGACATTTATGTTCGCGCTCGGGTTGACGAAAAGATGGTCGAAATCGCCGTTGCCGACAGTGGCATCGGCATGGACGCGGATGATCTGCCGAAACTGTTCCAACCCTATTACCGGGCACGCAGCGCCACGGGCATTGCCGGAACCGGCATCGGACTCAACCTCGTCAAGCAGGTCGTCGAGCTGCACGGCGGCAGCGTCGTGGTGACGAGCGAGCTTGGCAAGGGCACAACATTTACCATTTCTCTGCCAATAGAGGTTCTATTGTCGGATCAACAAGTCGCAGCTTAAGGAAGAGCTCATGGTTACAGTCCTGTGCATAGAAGACGAAGTCGAGATCCGCAATCTCCTCGTCGAAGAGCTGAGCGAGGCCGGCTACAAGACGCTCGAGGCCTCGAACGGCGCCGAAGGCCTGGAAATCATACTGTCGAAATGGCCCGACATCGTCATCAGCGATATTTCCATGCCTGTTATGGACGGGCACCAGCTTCTGGCGGAAATCCAGATCAATCATCCGGAGCTCTCCAACATCCCCTTCATCCTGCTAACGGCGCTGACCGACCGGGAAAACACGCTCGCCGGCCTGCGCGCCGGTGCTGCCGACTATCTGACCAAGCCGCTCGACTTCGACCTGCTGCTCGCCAAGCTGGAGGGTTGCGTGACGCGCCTGGAGAACGATAAGGCGCTCAATCGATCGTTTTGAGGTGTGGGGCGCGGCGATGGTTCCCAGGATAGCTCTTCCTGACGTGCTCGCAGCGGTCCTGAAGGAGAACGCGGCCTTCAAGAGAGCCTCATCCTGAGGTGCCCCGCAGGGGCCTCGAAGGACGAGGCGGGTGCTCTACGACACCTTTCTTATCTCCTCTGCCTCCCCAACACGTCCCCCAACACCTCGAATACCCTCGCATCCAGCGTCTGCGATACATTGAACCGCATGAAATTCGTCGCCGATTGCGACAGGCTGAAAGCATTGCCGGGGGCCAGCACGATCTTTCTCTCCAGCGCGGCTCGCGCGACATCGGCCGCATCGACTTCGTCGGGCAGGCGGCACCAGAGGAACATCCCGGCTGGCGGCTCCAGCCAGGGCGTTATGCCAAGGCCTTTCAGCCGGGCCGACACCTCGCCCATCGCCCGGGAAAGCCGGTTTCTCAGCGTCTCCATATGTTTGCGATAGCTGCCATCGCTCAAGACGTTCAGCACCAGTTCGGCGGTCAGCCGGCCGCCGCCGAAGGAGGTGGCGATCTTGAGATCGGTCAGACCGTCGATCCATTCCGGTTTGGCGACGACGAAGCCGCAGCGAGCCGAGGCCGACAGGGTCTTCGAAAAACTGCCGATGTGGATGACCCGCTCGAGCCCGTCGAAGGCGGCAAGGCGAGGCGCCGGCGTATATTCGAAATCGGCGAAGATATCGTCCTCGATGATGGTGAGGTCGAACTGGTCGGCGAGTTTCAGAAGCCGGTGGGCCGTGACGGGGGAAAGAACCGCGCCGGTGGGGTTGTGAATGGCGGAGTTGGTAATGTAGAGCCGCGGCCGCTCCTGGGCGACGACCTGGGCAAACAGCTCGATATCGGGGCCGGACGGAGTGTAGGGGACGCCGACGATCTTGGCCCGATGGGCGCGCAGCAGCGCATGGAAGTTGAAGTAACAGGGGTCGTCGACCAGCACCGTGTCGCCCGGTTCCAGCAGGAAACGGCAGAGCAGATCGATTGCCTGCGTGCCGGATTCGGCCAACATGATCTGATCCGGCGAGGCTTCGATGCCGCGCTCGGCCATGCGCCGCGAGATCAGCTGGCGCAGAGGCGGCAGGCCAAGCGGCTGGCCGTAATCGGCAAGCGCCGGCGCATCGGCGCGGGAAAGTGTTCTGAGCCCGCGGCGCATGGCTTCGCCCGGTAGCCAGGCGGGCGGCAGCCAGCCGCAGCCGGGCTTCAGGTCACTCTCGCCGGCCTCCAGCGATTGCCGCGATATCCAGAACGGATCGACCGCACGGTCGAGTTTCGGCCCGGCATCGGCAAGCGCAAAGGGCGCTGCCTGGTTGACGACATAGAAGCCGGAGCCTGGTCTTGCCAGGATCGCGCCTTCGGCGACTAGGCGCTCATAGGCATCGACGACGGTCGAGGTCGACAGCTTCATGCTCGCCGCCAGCCCCCGCACCGAGGGCAGCCTCGCGCCCGGCGTCAGGCTGCGCCCTGATATACGCTGGCGGATCGTCGCGACCACGATCTCCACGCGTGTGCGTCCTGCTGGTTCTTCGTTCATCTGTATTGCATTCCGCACCATTACAGTTTGTCGAAATCGTATCAGACTGTCACTGTCCTGGCCATCCGTCTCGACCGATAAAGGTCGCAGCGCGTCGCTGTGAATTTGATTCAAGTGACGCGGCTCAAGTGGTTGTTTTCATGCTTGTCGTCCAAGAGCCGAGGACGGTTTTGACGGCAGGTGTCGGGAAGGAAGAGTGGATAATGGAACGCATGACGTCAGGATGGATCAACGGCTTGATCGGCGTGGTGATCTTCAGCGGCTCGCTGCCGGCGACGCGCGTCGCGGTGGCGCAGTTCGATCCCGTATTCCTGACCGTCGCGCGCGCGGCCATCGCCGGGGCGTTGGCGCTCTGCCTGCTGGTTGCCTTTCGTGAGAAGCGGCCGTCGGGGCGCGATATCGTCTCGCTTGTCGTCGTCGCGCTCGGCGTCGTGGTGGGCTTTCCGCTGCTGACGGCGCTCGCGCTGCAGCATGTCACCTCGGCCCATTCCATCGTCTTCATCGGTCTCCTGCCGCTGGCGACGGCGACCTTCGGCGTCATCCGCGGCGGCGAGCGGCCAAGGCCGGCCTTCTGGCTCTTTTCCATTCTTGGCAGT
Organism: Rhizobium phaseoli; assembly: GCF_003985125.1. GTDB lineage: Bacteria > Pseudomonadota > Alphaproteobacteria > Rhizobiales > Rhizobiaceae > Rhizobium > Rhizobium phaseoli. The sequence goes on along the minus strand of NZ_ML133577.1, from coordinate 122,318 downwards.
GCGCTGGTGGCGGGCTTTGCCTTGACGCAGGGGCTGAACGCGTCGCCGCTCGGTGATCTCTTGATGCTGGCGGCCGTCCTCGTCTGCGGCCTCGGTTATGCCGAAGGCGGCAGGCTGTCGCGCACGCTCGGCGGTTGGCAGGTGATTTCCTGGGCACTGGTGCTGTCGCTGCCGGTGATGGTCACGGTCGCGTTTCTATACCGACCGGCGAGTTTTGCCGGCATCGAAACGCCGGCGCTTGTCGGCCTTGGCTATGTCTCGCTGTTTTCAATGCTGATCGGCTTCATCTTCTGGTATCGCGGCCTGTCGCAGGGCGGCATCGCCGCCGTCGGGCAGTTGCAGCTGCTCCAGCCCTTCTTCGGCCTGGCGCTCGCCGCCACCCTGCTGCACGAGCCGGTGACGTGGGCAATGCTGGGGGTGACGGTCGCCGTTATTCTATGCGTGGCGGGGGCGAGGAAGTTTGCGCGGTAGGGCTTGCGTCGGCCTCCGCCGGTCACAAAGCCGCCGCTTAATCGTCAGCAAATGGCCCCGTTACCGCCGCATCGTGCCCATTTCAGGCTTCATCGTCGCGACCTCGCCAGCCTTTCTGCGGCTGAGCGATCGACCGAGGCGGTGTTGCTGCCGTCAAATCACGCACGTGAAAAAGGAACGAATATGATCACTCGTTACACACCTGTCGCAACGATGACCGCTGCGGTTTTCAGCCTGCTGGCGTTCAGCCCGGCTTCGGCTGTCGAGATGGCCCAGGCAGGGCAGCAGCCGGCCGCGCAGGGCCAGGCGCCGATGCAGGGGCAGGGCGGTACGGCTGCGCCGGCGGTCGTCAGCGATCAGAAACTCGAGGCCTTTGCCGTAGCCTACCTGCAGGTCGACAAGGTCAGGCAGGAATATTCGGCCAAGATCGACGCGACGAAGGACCAGGCCGCCAAGCAAAAGCTGCAGGAAGAGGCCAAGAAGCAGATGGTCGATACCGTCAAAGCCTCCAACGCGATTTCGGTCGAGGAGTATTCCTCCATCCTGACGGCCGCGCAGAGCGACCCGGCCTTGGCCAAGAAGGTTCTGGACAAGATCGGTACCCCGCCGCCGGCGCAGTCGCAACAGCAGCAATAGACAGAGCACTCCTGCATCATCCTCAAGTCGGACGAGGGGCGGGCGGGCTAGAAGTCCCCGCGGCGCGCGCTACCTGCGCCGCCCCTTCGCCGCGACTTCCTCGCGATCGCGAAGCAGTTGAGGCGTGCCCGGTGATTCACGGGCGCAGGCGGCGATAGAGCCGACGGTGCGTTCGAACGCGGCTTCGCAGGGGAAGCGGCGTGCCGCTTTCCGATCAAGGATCTACGAGCGGAGGTCGTTTAAGGCAATCCGCCGTTATTTCGCACCTCAAGCCGCGGACGTCGAGCCTCTCACACCCAGCGTCGCAATATCCGTCGCCCCGCCGGAGGATTCGAAGTCGAATATCTTTTGCGTCACCAGCGCCGCGGCACCCCGGGCCCAGGAATTGTCTTCCCAGTCGGGCAAAAGCGGCGGGGCGGTGCGGAAGGTGCGGGCGGAAAGCGCGTCGCGCAGAGGGGTGAGGAAATGGTCGCCGAGGGAGACGGCTTCGCCGCCGGCGACGATGACTTCGGGGTCGGTGATGTTGACGAGGTTGGCGAGTGCGGTGCCGATGCTGCGGCCGGAATGGCCGACGAGGTCGGTGGCGATCGGGTCGCCTGAGGTGAGGGCCTGGCGCAGTTCCTGCAGGCCCAGGTCCTCGCCGCGGCCGGTCTTCTCGCGCCAGCGGCGCAGCATCGACAGCTCGGAGTGATAGGCCATCAGGCAGCCGCGTTTGCCGCATTCGCAAAGGCGGCCATCCTCCTCGAACAGCGTATGGCCGAATTTGCCGGCCGCGCCGTTGGCGCCGCGATAGAGCTTGCCGTCGATGACGAGCGCACAGCTGATGCCCACGCCGACGGCCAGCACCGCCATGTTGCGGTGCTGGCGGCCGAGGCCGAAGAGCTGTTGGGCGATGGCATAGGCGTTGGTATCGTCCTCCAGCCAGACCGGCACGTGGACGCGGCTTGCCACCAGCGAGGCGAGCGGCACGTTGTCCCATTGGAAGCGGTGGCTGCGCACGCAGGCGGTCTGCTCGTGGTTGATGACGCCCGGCATGGAGATGCCGATGCCGGCGAGCTTGGCCTTCGGCCGGCCGGCGAGCTTCACCAATTCAGGCACGATGTCGGCCAGGAGATCGGCGACATAATCGGGATCATGGCCGGCAAGGCGGACGCGCATGGCGGCGACGGGGTTGGTGGCAAGGTCGGTCGCCACGCATTCTACCGCATCCACCATCAGCTTGAAGCCGACGGCGAGCGCATGCTGGTAATTGATCTCGACAGGGATCGGCCGGCGGCCGGCGGGCCCCGGCACCGCCTGTCCCTCGACGACGATGCCTTCCTCCAGGAGATCGGCGACAACGAAGGTAACGGCGGCGGGGCTCAAGCCAATCACGGTCGCGATGTCGGCGCGGCTTCGCGGCCCTTCGCGTCGGAGAAGGTTGAGGATGAGGCGTCGGTTCATGGCTCTCGCCGTGGTCTGGTCGCCCTTTAGCTTCACTTTGCATTCCTTAATTTTGTAAATTAATTATTGCGGGTTGGATCAATTTATGCATAAGTCTGCCCGCCGATCAACAGAACGAGCCAAACGGATTAGGGGCGTTGCATCGTGGAGGGTCGGCATGTCGTGCGCCTGATCGGGCGGGCCTCAAGGAGGAGGCCGCCGGCAGTAGGCGGAGTTGATCGATCAACCGGGAGGAATTCAATGGCATATTCGAAGCAATTTCCCGCAACCACCCGCAGAACCTTTCTCAAAGGGGCGGGCCTCGTCTCCGCTGCAGCTGTCACCGGCAGCTTTCCGATGCCTGCGATCGCGCAGGCGCAGGACGTGACGATCATCTCGTCGGAAAACAACAGTGCTGCGCTCGATGCGCTGAAATCGATCGCGGCGGGCTTCGGCAAGGAAGCCGGCGTCAACGTCGTCGTCAACAATATGGATCACGAGGCGCACAAGACGGCGATCCGTAATTATCTCGTCGCCGGCGCGCCGGATATCTGCTTCTGGTTCTCCGGCAACCGCATGCGCGCCTTCGTCAAGCGCGGCCTGTTCGACGATATTTCCGATCTCTTCGAGAAGGAGAAGTACAAGGACGTGCTCGGCGCCACGGCCGGCGCGGTCACCGATGACGGCAAGCAGTATGGCCTTCCTACCGGCGGCACGCTTTGGGGCATGTTCTATCGCAAGGATGTGTTCGAGCAATATGGTCTGACCGTGCCGAAGACCGCCGAGGACTTCATGGCCTATGGCGAAAAGTGCAAGGCGGCCGGCATCACGCCGATTGCGATCGGCACCAAGGAATTGTGGCCGGCGGCCGGCTGGTTCGACCAGATGAACCTGCGCGTCAACGGCCTCGACAAGCACATGGCGCTGATGAACGGCGAGATGAGCTATCTCGATCCGGCGCTCACCCCCGTCTTTGACCAGTGGGAAGCGATGATCGGCAAGGGCTTCTTCACGCCGAACCATACCTCCTTCGGCTGGCAGGAGGCCGCAGCACTGCTGGCGCAGAAGAAGGCCGGCATGATGAACCTCGGCGCCTTTCTGCGTTCGGCCTTCACCGAAGCGGACCTGCCGCAGCTCGCCTACGCCACCTTCCCGGTGCTCGATCCGAAGGTCGGTCATTTCGAGGAATTCTCGGTCAACTCCGTCCATATTCCGGCTAAGGCCAAGAACAAGCAGGGCGCGCGCGATTTCCTCGCCTATTTCTACAAGCCGGAAAACCTCGCTGCCTATCTGGGGCCGGGCGGCAACGTGCCGCCGCGCCATGACCTGCCGCCGAGCAAGGATCCGCTCGTCAATGTCGCCGTCGAGACCATGAAGTCGGTGCAGGGCGCCTCGCAATATTACGACCGTGACAGCGACCCCGACATGGCCCAGGCCGGCCTCGTCGGCTTCCAGGAGTTCATGGCCAAGCCCGACCGGCGCAAGGCGATCCTGACGCGGCTCGAGGGGACGCGGAAGCGGATTTATAAGATCTGAGGCTGGGACGTCCTCTGAGGTTTGCTCCTCACCCTAACCCTCTCCCCGTTCTGACGGGGAGAGGGGACGTGCCTTACGAGACATCGATGGGGAGGGAGAGGTTGCGGCATGTTTCCTTCGCCCCGCGAGCGGGGAGAAGGTGGGCGGCAGCCGGATGAGGGGCAGCCCTACGTCGGCAGCCGGATGAGGGGCATCAGCCCGCTCCCGAAATAATTTGAGGCTCCAGAGAGATGCAGACATTATGGCGCCGCCAGCGTTGGTGGCTTACCCCGACTTTGCTTATCGCGCCGGCGATCCTGCTGTTCTTCATCGTCATCCTGCTCTCGGCGGTCCGGAGCGTGTGGATCAGCTTTCACGAATGGGACGGCTTCGGCGAGATGGTCTGGGTCGGGCTCGGCAATTACGTCGAGCTCTACAACGATCCGCAATTCTACGTGTCGCTGAAGAACAATCTGATCTGGCTTGTCATGTTCATGGCGGCACCGCCGATCGGGCTCGCCATTGCGCTCCTGGTCAACCAGAAGATCGCGGGCATGCGCTTTCTGAAGTCGCTGTTCTTCATTCCTCTGGTGCTGGCTTCGGTCACGGTCGGCGTCGTCTTCACCTGGGTCTATACGCCGGAGTTCGGGCTGCTGGCGCTGATCTTCCGGGCCTTCGGCGCGGTGGCGCCGGCGGTGCTGTCGGACGAGCATTTCGTCACCTTCGCGATCGTCATCGCGGCGCTCTGGCCGCAGATCACCTTCTGCATGGTGCTCTATCTCGCCGGGCTCAACAATCTGAGCGAAGAGCTGATCGGGGCAGGGCGCGTCGATGGGGCGAGGGGCTGGAACATGCTGCGCCACATCGTGCTGCCGCAACTGACGCAGGTCACCTTCATCGCCATTGCCGTCACGGTCGTCGGGGCGCTGCGCTCCTTCGACATGATCTCGGTCATGACATCCGGCGGCCCGTTCGGCTCCTCCTCAGTGCTCGCCTACCAGATGTACGAGCAGTCGATCTTTTCCTACCGCTTCGGCTATGGCGCGGCGATCGCCTCGGTGCTCTTCGTGATCATGGCCGTCTTCATCGCCTGGTATCTCACCCACATCATCCGCAGCGAAGAGAGGGGAGGCTGATGTATCCTCGTCCCATTCCCGAAAGCGCGATCTGGCAGCGCCGGTTTTATGTCTTAACCGTCATCATCGTGCTTATCCTCTGGCTCTGCCCGCTCTTTGCCATCATCCTCACCTCCTTCCGCTCGACGGCGGATGTGATGGGCGGCAATCTCTGGGGCTGGCCGACCGAGATCGGCGTCATCGACAATTACCGGGCCGTCTTCACCGACACGCCGATGGCGCGCTATTTCCTCAACAGCCTGATCATCACCATTCCCTCGGTGCTCGGCGTGCTGGTGCTGTCGACGCTCGCCGGCTTCGTGCTGTCGCGCTATCGCTTTCCCGGCAACATGCTGATCTTCGCGCTCTTCGTCGGCGGCAATTTCCTGCCGCACCAGATCATGATGATCCCGGTGCGCGACCTGATGGTGCGGCTCGACCTGATCGACACGACCGTGGCGCTGATCATCTTCCACGTCGCCTTCCAGACCGGCTTTGCGACGCTCTTCATGCGCAATTTCATCGCTGCACTCCCGGACGAGCTGTTCCAGGCGGCCCGCGCCGAAGGCGCTTCGCCCTTCCAGACGCTGATCCATGTGGCGATCCCGCTGGTGCGCCCGGCGCTCGCGGCCCTCGCCATCCTGATCTTCACCTTCGTCTGGAACGACTATTTCTGGGCTGTGGTGCTGACGGTCAGCGACAGCGTCAAGCCCGTGACCGCAGGTCTTGCCAATCTGCGCGGCGAGTGGGTCTCGGCCTGGAACCTGATTTCGGCAGGCACGATCATCGTCGCTGTGCCGCCCGTCGTGATGTTCTTCCTGATGCAGCGGCATTTCATCGCCGGCCTCACCATGGGCGCGGTGAAGGGATGAGCCGGCGTCTTCCGTTTCAACAAGAGAGGGCCAGGATATGACCAGTCTCGAACTTCGTCAGATCAACAAGAATTACGGCGCCTATCATGCGCTGCGCGGCATCGATCTTTCCGTCGCGCAAGGCGAGTTCATCGTCATGGTCGGCCCCTCCGGCTGCGGCAAGTCCACGCTGCTGAAGTCCATCGCTGGCCTGGAGACGATCTCGTCGGGCCAGATCGTGATCAACGGCCGCGATGTCAGCCGGCAGGAGCCGGGCGATCGCGGCATCGCCATGGTCTTCCAGTCCTATGCGCTTTATCCGCATATGACGGTGGCGGAGAATATGGGCTTCGGCCTCAGAATGGCGAAGCGCCCGAAGGCCGAGATCGATGCGGCGGTTGCGCGCGCCGCCAAGATCCTGCGCATCACAGACCAGCTCGACAAGCGGCCGAAGCAGCTTTCCGGCGGCCAGCGCCAGCGCGTGGCGATCGGCCGGGCGATCACCCGCTCGCCCGAGGTTTTCCTGTTCGACGAGCCGCTGTCGAACCTCGATGCGGCGCTGCGCACCCAGATGCGCGTCGAACTCAGCAGCCTGCATGCCGAGCTCGGCGCCACCATGGTCTATGTCACCCACGACCAGGTGGAGGCGATGACCATGGCAAGCCGCATCGTCGTGCTCAACCAGGGCATCATCGAGCAAGTGGGCTCGCCGCTGGAGCTTTATCGCAACCCCGACAATCTCTTCGTCGCCGGCTTCCTCGGCGCGCCGCGCATGAATTTCCTCGGCGTCACCGTCGATGCTGTCAACGGCCACAGCGTGACCGTTTCCGCGCCCGGCCTGTCGCCGCTGACGGTGGAGCTGTCGCAGCCGGCGACGCTTTCGAAAGGCACCGGCCTGACGCTCGGCGTGCGGCCGGAGGCGATCTCGGTGGTCGCCGAGGGCAGCGAGAGCGGCGCTGTTCACGGCGAGGTGCGCCTCGTCGAACATCTCGGCCGCGAGACCATTCTCTATGTCGATGCCGGCAATCTCCAGACCATCGCGTCGGAAAGCGGCACCGGCAACATCACCGCCCAGCTGAGCTATGTCGCGCCCTTCGCCGCCGGCCAGAAGGTGGCGCTGAAGCTCGATGCCGGTGAGCTCTATCTCTTTGCTCCCGATGGCGGCCGCACGATCAGCGCCCGCAAGACCATTCTCGACAAATAGGAAAGACCAGCCCCGTGTCCGACAAGACCCTCTCCGTATGGAACACCGTCAAGACCGATCGCTTTCTCGTCGGCGTCCCGCACTATCCCGATCATGTCGACGAAAGCTATTGGGAGCGCGATGCCGAGCGCATGGCCAAGGCCGGCTTCAACGTCGTGCGCATGGCCGAATTCGCCTGGCACATCCTCGAGCCGAAGCTCGGCACCTACAATTTCGATCTCTTCGACCGCGCCATCGCGATCCTTGGCCGTCACGGCATCGATACGATCATGTGCACGCCGACCGCCACCCCGCCGCGCTGGCTGACCGCTGCCCACCCTGAAATTTTAAGGGTGGACGGCAAGGGCCGGCCGATGAGCCACGGCTCGCGCCAACATTGCGATACGGCAAGCCCCGTCTTCCGCGAGCACAGCAAGCGCATTACCCGGGCGATGGCCGAGCACTACCGCGACAATCCTTTCGTTGTCGGCTGGCAGACAGACAATGAGCTGAACACCAGCATGCCGGAGAGCTTTTCCAAGGCGACGCTCAGCGAATTCCAGCTGTTCCTTGCCGACAAATACCGCGAGATCGCCGAGCTCAACCGCGCCTGGGGCGGCGATTTCTGGGCGACGGCCTATGACAGCTTCGATCAGGTGGTGCTGCCGATCGAATTCGGCCCGACCTTCCCGAGCCCCGGCCACCTGCAGGATTACCACCGCTTCCTCGCCTTCTCGACGGCGCGCTTCCAGCACGACCAGGTGGAGATCTTGCGCGCGGTGAAACCCGCCTGGTTCGTCTTCCACAATCTCGGCGGCTTGCGGGATATCGATTTCCGCGGCCAGTTCAGCAAGGATCTCGATTTCGTCGGCTACGACATCTATCCGATGCTCTATGACGAGTTCATGCGGCTCGGCAACCACGCCAAGGTGCAGGCGCTGCATCTCGATATCTGCCGCGGCTTTTCCGGCAATTACATCGTGCCCGAGCAGCAATCGGGCTTCGGCAGCCAGCCGGGCTTCTGCACGCTGACGCCTGAGCCGGGGGAACTTCGCCGCATGGCGCTTTCCTCGGTCGCGCACGGCGCCGACGGCCTGATGTTCTTCCGCTGGCGGCCGGCCCATTTCGGCGCCGAGATCTACTGGATGGGCATCATCGACCATGACGATATCGGCCGCCACCGCTATGAGGAGGCCAGCCGCTTCGCAAGCGAGATGATCGCGCTGCAGCCGAAGATCCTCGGCACCTATGTGCGCATGGATGTCGGTATCGCCGGCTCCGATTTCGACAATCAGGAAGCCCACAAGACCTATCCGATCGGCCTGCCGAGCCCGCAGGACGATGCGATCCTCATGCATCAATATTGCTACGACCGCGGCATCGCCTGCGGCTTCATCCATCCCGAGGACGATCTTTCCAGGCTGAAGCTCTTCTATGTGCCGCACTGGGTGATGTGGAAGGACGAATGGACGGCGAGGCTCGAAGCCTTCGCGGCAGCAGGCGGCACCGTCGTCATCGGCGCTCGCACCGGCACCCGCAATGAAGACAACCACGTCATCCGCGAGACCGCCCCGGGCACGGCGCTGTCGAAGCTGACCGGCGTGCGCGTCGAGGATTTCGGCCGTTTGACCGCGCCCGGCGCCAACGGCCTGTTCGACGTGATGGAACGCTCGGGCGGCCTCGTCATCCCGCCGAACAAACCGGCCGAATCCCAGCGCCGCCAACGCCGCTTCAAGATCGGCAACCGCGAACTGACCGCCGGCCACTTCTACGAAAACCTCACCATCGAGCCCGATGTCGAAGTCATCGCCGCCTGGTCCAACCGCTACGCCGAGGGCTTGGCAATGGCGACCTCGCGCAAGGTCGGCAAGGGGCAGGTGGTCTATCTCGGCACCTACCTCACGCCTGAGCTAACCGAAGCGCTGACCGAGCGCCTGTTTGCGCCCGCCGGCGTGGAGCCGCTGGTCGGCGGGCTGCCCGAGGGCGTGGAGGTGACGATGCGGATGAACGACGAGCGGCGGCTGCTGTTCGTGCAGAATTATACCGATCAGGCCGTGACGGTCGGCGGCGTGCCGGCCGGGCGGGATCTGCTGGATGGGGAGAAGGCGGTGCGGGGGACGCTGGACCTTGGCGGGTATGGGTGTGCAATTGTTGAGCTGGAGAGGTGAGGGTTCGCAGCCAACGATGACGAAAGTTGTCCACGCGCGTTCATGACGCGCGGGGACGTGCTTCGCTGCTTGAGCAGCGGTTCAAATCAGATTAGCAATGTGGTTTCGTGGCGGCCTTCTCCCAGCCGGATTCTGGCCACCTGTTTGGAACCAAGGACGGGCGAGATTGTTTCAGCTGTGACTTTGGCTTGACGCTGACGTGCCCTCCTGGCTGGGTAAGCCTCGATTTTGAGGAGATTCGCATTATGAAGATTTCGTCCAGATTTCGTTCAGTCGCGGCTGCGGTTATCGCAGCAGCAGGAGTGAGCTTTGCCGGCTCTGCGTATGCCGACAGCGGTACGATCAGCTTCTCAGTCTACAAGGCTGCCTTCTTTGTGGGTGGTTCTGGAGGCGAGGGCACGCTGACCTTCCATGGTCGCCATTATCCCATCTCTGTCGGCGGCATCTCGGGCGGCCTCGCCTTCGGGGCTTCCAAGACCAATTTTCATGGCACTGTTCGCCATATTCGCCGCGCTCGAGATGTGACCGGGGTCTACGGTGCGGCGGGCGGTGGCGGCGCGGTCGGCAAAGGGGCCCAGGTGATCGTCATGACCAATGACAAGGGCGCCGAGCTCGAGCTCTCAGGCAAGCAGGTAGGCCTGCAGGTCAACGCCGATATCAGCGGCCTTGCCATCACGGTAAAGTAATGTAAGGCATGCCGTGCAGCCGGATGGGGGGCTGCCCGGCACGCTGCTGCTTACATAGGTTCGGCCCACAAAACCTGCTCTCACTGTCACATCTCCGGCAGGCCGGCCTTTCGGAAGCCGTCGACAAAGTGATCTCGTACAGATGCATCGCGCAGCGGCTGGGAGCTGAGCCAATGGCCGATCGTGAAATGAGGGTGGGCGATCAGGAACAATTCTGCTTCTCGCTGCGCCTCCTCACGGTGGCCCAACTGCGCAAGCGTGGCAGCCAGGAATTTGCGTGAGTTGGTGCGATACGTGTCTTCCCTGCGGAGTGTAGCGGCCGCGGCCTCATAGTCACGCGCAGCGTATTGCGCCTGCCCGAGATGACAAAGATACCAGCAGGCTGGACGGGGATTGAGCCGCAGAGCTTTATCGATCTGCGCAAGTCCGTCGACAACCCTGCCGGCCAGCACTGAAATATCAGACATGGCGGCCCAGGTGTCGGCGTGGTTGGGGTCCAGCTCCAGGGCCTTGGCGAAGGCGGCCTCCGATTCCTCCCATCGCCGCTCATAAGCCAGAATGGTCCCCAGGACGTAACGGCAGCCGGCATCGTTGGGATCCAGCTCGACGGCCTTCTGCGCTGATGTCGTCGCCATCCGGCGGTTGGGATCTTCGGGCTCGCCGAAATGAGTCCAGGCCAGCCAACGGTTATAGGCGAGCAGACCGAGCGCCTCGGCATATGATGGCTCGAGCTTGACCGCGCGCTGGAGCAGCATATAGGCCTCGCGCTCGGTTTGCGGGGACTCTTCCGTCAGGAGGCGGGCGCGCACACACAGGTCGTAGGCCTCGAAGTTCTTCGGCCGATTGCGTGGCGTGGGGATGGTCAGCCGGCCGACGAGGGCTTCGACAATCTTGGCGTTGACTTCGTCCTGTAGTTCGAAAACATCTTCCACCGTCCTGTCAAACCTCTCGGCCCACAGGTGCCCGCCGGCAAGCGCGTCGATCAATTGGGCATTGATGCGGACACGGCCCATTGCGCGTCTGGCGCTCCCCTCCAGGACGTAGCGGACGCCGAGTTCCTGGGCGACCAACTTTACGTTGACCGGCTTGCCCTTGTAGCCGTAGACGGAATTGCGTGCGATGACGAACAGGCCAGCCGTACGGGAAAGGTCAGTGATCAGGTCTTCTGTTAAGCCGTCGACGAAGGGCGCGTCCGCTTCATCCCCACTCATGTTCGTGAACGGCAATACAGCGATCGAGGGACGGTCGGGCAGCGGCAATATGCTCTGCAGCGCATCCGGCCAATGCCACAGGTGGACCGGGCGGGTCAGGTTCTTCAGGTAGCGTTCGCCTGCGTCGAAGAACTGGTCGCCTATCTTGCCGACGATCTCGCCGTGAACGCCGGCTGAAATGCAGATACCTCCCGGCGCGGCCTGTGTCTCCAGGCGCGCCGCGACATTGACCCCGTCGCCGAGGACGTCCGAACCATCGTCAATGACATCTCCCAGATTGACCCCTACACGTAAAAGTAGGCGTCGATCTCCGGAGGCCTCAACAGGAGTGTTAGCCCGTTGCATTTCCAACGCCGCTTCGACCGCGTCCACCGCGCTGCCGAATTCGATCAGGAAGCCGTCGCCCACGACCTTGAAGATGCGGCCGTTGTGGCGCATCACAGCCGGCTCGATAACGCCAGAACGGAGTTCCCTGAGGTTCTCAAGCGTTGCGACTTCATCAGCCTCCATCAGGCGTGAATATCCCACCACATCGGCAACGACGATGGCAGCGAGACGACGCTGAAGAGATTGATCCGTCATCTGAGGACAAGCCCAACGACCAAATTAGCAAGTTATTGTTCAACTGCGGGTGAGTCAACAAGTGGTGAGGGGTAATGTCCAGCGATCTCCACCTCCATCGAGCCGTCAGCCTTCTTTGTGACCGACGGCGTCGAGGTGGACGACACGGAATGAGTATCCACGGAAAGCGGAAGGTTCTTGAACGTCTGGTGATGGGCGGGGAGCGAGCCTTCGAGAAGCCGGTGCGAGCGACGCTGGAGCTTGGCGGTTATGGCTGTGCGATTGTTGAGCTAGGGAGGTGAGGGCATCGGATCGTGATAGTGTAAGTCATGCCGGCGCCTACAAATGTCCAACCGATATGGCCGCCTGCCGCCTCAACCCCCGCGTCACACCAACCGCAATCGCCGCCGCACCCGCCATGGCCGCGGCGCTCAACACAAACGGGCTCCACCAGCCGACATGATCGAACAGCAGGCCGCCCGCGAAGGCGCCGGAGGTGATGGCAAACTGAATGAGGGCGACGAACCAGGCGCCGCCTTCCTCCAGATGGTGCGGGATGGTGCGGGTCATCCAGGTCGTCCAGGCCGCCGGCACCGGCGTCGTCAGCAGGCCCCAGAGAAGCAGCAGGCCGGCGGTTGCCAGCGCGAAGGGGCCGAGGCCGATGAGCGCCAGGGCCACGGTCACCAGCACGGCCGGAAAGCCGATCAGCACATGCGCCATATGCGAGCGCAGGATCGAGGGGATCAACGAGGTTCCGGCGAGGCCGGCAAGGCCGACGCCGAGCAGCACGAGCGACAGCGAGTTGACGCGGAGATGCGTGATGTCTTCGAGAAACGGTCTGAGATAGGTCGAGAGCGCGAACTGCCCCATGAAGAACAGGATCATCGACGCCATGCCGAGGGCGAAGGTGCGGTTGCCCATAAGGCCGAACGTCCTGCCGAGAGAACCGCTTCGGCCGCCCGGCATCCGGGGCAGGGCGGTGGCTTGCCAGATGAAGGCGGCAATGCCGATCGGCACGACCACGAAGAACGCGCCGCGCCATCCGACCAGGCCGCCGAGGAAGCTGCCAAGTGGGGCCGCGATCACTGCGGCCAGAGCACTGCCACCTTGCAGCATGGCAAGGGCCTTGGGCACGTCGGGACCGGCGGCGAGCCGCGCGATGATCGCAGTCGCCAGCGACCAGTAGCCGCCGATCGACACGCCGATCAGGGCGCGGCCGAACATGAACACGAGGTAGTTGGGCGCAAAGGTGACCGCCAGGCCCGACGCCACCAGCACGACGGTATAGGAGAGGATCACCCCACGCCGGTCGAAACGCGCGAACAGCACGTTGCTGAACAGGGCCGTGATGACGGCGAAGAAGCCCGAGATCGAGATGGCCTGACCCGCCTGGCCTGCGGTACTCGCGAGGTCGTCGGCGATCGGCGTCAGCAGGCTCACCGGCATGAATTCCGACGCGACGAGCACGAAGGAGGTCAGCATCATGCAGATGACGGCGCTCCACGGCGTCGTCTTGGTTGCCGGTCTCATATTGTGGATGGTGTCCATCGGGCTTTCACCTCAAGAGCTGTTCATGGAAACGGGCGACGGCTGCGTGTCGCCCTGCCGGCGACCGGGATCACGTCGGCGCCGCCGATTTCGAAATTCACAGGGTCGAGTTCTCGGGGATGCCGGCGATCCTCGCCGTTTCCTCGGTGATCCGGAATGCGGATCTCACATGCGCAGCAGCGTCTTGATCGCAGAGCGTTCGTCCATCGCCTTGTAACCCTTTGCGACATCGGCGAGCGGCACTTCGAGATCGAAGACCTTTCCGGGGTTGATCTTGCGCGACAGAATGAGGTCGATCAGGTGCGGCAGGAAACGTCGCACCGGGGCCGGGCCGCCCAACAGGTTCTTCTGGGCGAAAAACAGCATCTGCCCGTCGAGGCTGACGCCATGGGGAACGCCGACATAGCCGATCGAGCCGCCGGGGCGGCAGGCATTGATCGCCTGCATCATCGACTGCTCGGTGCCGACGCATTCCAGCACCGAGTCCGCGCCGACGCCACCGGTCAACTCCCTGATTCTCGCCACGCCTTCGTCGCCGCGTTCGGTGACGATGTCGGTCGCGCCATATTCGAGCGCCAGCTCTTGACGCTGCTTGTGGCGGCTCATGGCAATGATGCGGCCGGCGCCAAGCTGCTTGGCGGAGAGCACGCCCATCAGGCCGACCGCGCCGTCGCCGACGACGACCGCCGTGCATCCCGGCGTCACCCGCGCGGCGTCGGCCGCATACCAGCCAGTGCCGAGCACATCCGAGGCCGCGAGCAGGCTCGGGATCAGGTCGTCTGATGGTATGGTGTCGGTGGCCACAAGCGTGCCGTCGGCAAGCGCGATCCGGGCGTAGGGCGCCTGCGCGCCCGACATGAATTCGCGATGCTCGCAGGAGGACTGGAAGCCATAGCGGCAATGCGGGCAGGTGTTGTCGGAGAGGCAGAACGAGCCGACGACGAACTGGCCGGGCCGGATATTCTGGACTTCGCTTCCGACCTCGACGACGACGCCGCAATATTCGTGGCCCATGTGCTGCGGGCCATTCACCGGTTGAAGGCCGCGGTAGGGCCAGAGGTCGGAGCCGCAGACGCAGGACGCCGACAGCTTGATGATCGCGTCGGTGGGTTTCTCAATCTTCGGTTCCGCGACTTCCTCGCAGCGGATGTCGCCGGGGGCGCGAAGGACGGTGCCGAGCATGGTGATCTCCTGTCCGGGCGGAATGCCCGTCTCATTCTTTCGGCAGATGCAATAGCACCCTTCGATAGCTCGGATTAGCCGTTGCAATTTGCATGGACTTATCGAAATCGGCTATTAATGGCGCCGGATCGGGAGAGCGGAGATATCCACTATGGCGCGCGAAAACTTCAACGAACTGCTTCTCTTCCTGGCGGTCGCGGAGGAACGCAGCTTCACCCGGGCCGCCGCGAAACTGGGGGTCGCGCAATCGACGCTGAGCTACGCCGTCAAGGAACTCGAAGCGCGCATGGGGCTGCGGCTCCTCACGCGCACGACGCGCAGCGTGGCGACGACGGAGGCCGGCGAGCGTCTGCGACAATCGCTCGCGCCGCGCATTTCCGAAATCGAGGCCGATATCGAGGCGTTGATGGCCTATCGCGACAAACCGGCCGGCACCGTCAGAATCACCCTGTCGAACCACGCGATGGAAAGCGTGGTGTGGCCGAAGCTCGCCCCCATCCTCGGCGAATATCCCGATATCAAGCTGGAACTCAGCGTCGACAACAGCTTCCGCAACATCGTCGAAGACGGCTTCGATGCCGGCGTGCGCCTCGGCGAGAGCCTGGAGAAGGACATGGTTGCGGTGCGGATCGGGCCGGACTGGCGGCTGGTGGTTGTCGCTTCCCCCGATTATTTCAAGACAAGACCCGTGCCGACGACGCCGCAAGAGCTGATGCAGCACAACTGCATCAACAGGCGTCTCGACAGGATCGGCGGGCTTTACGCCTGGGAGTTCGAAAAAAACAATGAGGAGGTCCGTGTGAGGGTGGAAGGCCAACTCACCTTCAACACCGATCGCGAGATGGTCGGCGCAGCCCTTCAGGGCTACGGCATTGCCTTCGTCCCGGAAAGCTACGTCGCAACGCATCTTGCCGAACGGCGTCTCACCCTCGTCCTCGATGACTGGCCCCCCAAATTCGCCGGCTATTACCTCTATTACCCCAGCCGCCGCCAGAACCTCCCCGCCTTCTCGGTCATCATGGAGGCTCTTCGAGAGAGAAGCTCCTGACGCCGAGCACCCGCCTCGTCCTTCGAGGCCCCTGCGGGGCACCTCAGAGACTCTCTCTTCAAGGCGGTGCAAATTCCTCTGCGCCCGCGATTACAGCGCGGCATCCTCCAACGCCCCTCATGCTGAGGTGAGCAGCCTGCAGGGCGATCGAGGCACGCCGCGACGCTGCTTCTTGCATTTGCCGAACAGCATCCCAATCAGTTGCCCCAGCCAATTTGGAACCGATCAAATCGAACCTCGCTCAACGGCTGGTTGGAAGGGCCTAGCCTTACCGAACGAAGAACGAGACGAAGCTCGGGGGAATAGTATTGTTCAAAGATAATCGGAGGCAATCCCGTCAGTTCCAGACGGCTGTTGATGGCCCAAACCTTGTAGGAACAAGATGCGATCGTTTCCTCTCCCAAGCCGTCGAACCGAATAAAAGTAGTGCCCGAAACGGATTTTTTGCCATTGAGGAAAAGCGTGGTGTCGGATTGCCAGGTCTTCTTCTGTGGCAGATCGTCCAACGCAATCGCATTCGCGTATTTAAGCTCATGCGTCCCGTTGGGACCAACTCTCTTTTCGACGAGCAACGGGTGCAAATAGACAGCCGACACCGGCTGCAGTGAGTGGTTACGCTCCACCAGCTTCTGTTCGGTGAGACCCGGACCGTCGGGCTTGTAGAATACGGAAAAGAAAGGCACTTCTCTGGTCAGCAGCACGCCCTGTTTGGTCTCATTGGCGGTCAGGCAATTGCCAAAGGCTGGCACCACTAAAGTTATTCCGACCAGCAGCAATAAACTTCTCAGCAAGGTCGACATTCCAGATTCCCCTCATCCAAATCCGCTGCCATGCCTAGGATGAAATTGCTCCATCGTGGTCAAGCCGTCCCATCCGCTCGGCTGTCTTCATCCAGATCATGAACCGGCAGATACGTATTCTTCTCCAATAATCCGCCGACTGCTAGGCAGCCACAGTTCAAATTGATCTTTACTCAATCAAGCTTCCCCATAATTAGTTTTCTGCTGGGCCTCGAGATGTCCAAAAGAAACAGATCAGGACCTCAAACCTCAACCACACCTTCCATTCACTATCCCCAAACACCGCCCATAAACCCTAATCCGACAACCTCCTGCACAACCCGCCCCAACCCTCGCATTTCCCACCCCCGCACCCCACCCATTTCAACCTTCCTTAAGCGCCCTCTCGCTAGCGTGGCCCCCGAAAATCGAGGGCCACTTCCATGTTCACCGTTCTGACGTGCATCACCCAGCAGCATGATCTCACGCTGGTCGGGCTTGCGGGTCTGATCTGCTTTCTCGCCAGCCATTGCGCGCTCGTTCTCTTGGATCGGGCGACGTTGTCGGAGGGCGTGGTGCGGTGGGTGTGGCTGGTGACGGCGGGGGCGGCGGGTGGTTTCGGCATCTGGGCCACGCATTTCATCGCCATGCTGGCCTATGACCCCGGCGTCGTTGTCGGTTATCACGCCGGGCTGACGCTGGTCTCGCTGCTGGTCGCGATCGTCGCGACGACGGCGGCGGTCGCCGCCAAGATCGCCTACGACAGCTGGGTGGCGAATAGTCTGGCCGGCGTGTTTTTCGGCGCCGGCATCGGGCTGATGCATTTCAGCGGCATGCTCGCCATCGAATTTCCGGGAGAGATCTCCTGGGATGCGAGCTTCGTCGTGGTCTCGGTCGTGCTCGGCGTCGCCTTTTCGGTCGCCGCTTTTCGTTTTGCCGGCCGCAGCGGCCGCTCGACATTCGGCCGGCTGGCGCCGACGGCATTGCTGACGCTCGGCGTCGTCACCCTGCATTTCACCGCAACGGCCGGTGTGACGGTCATTCCAGGCATTACCGCGCTCGATCCCGTCATGCTGCTTTCGCCGGCGCTGATGGCGGTGACGATCGCCGCCGTCACCTTTTCGCTGCTGACGGCGGGTTTTGCCGCCGCCATTTTCGCCGTGCGCTCGCAGGCCAAGGCCGCCAGCGCCGAGCGCAGCTTCAAGCTCCTGGTGCAGGGCGTCACCGACTACGCGATCTATATGCTCGATCCTGACGGCAAGGTCAGCAACTGGAATGCGGGCGCCGAGCGCACCAAGGGCTACAGCGCCGATGAGATCGTCGGCAAGGATTTCTCGCTGTTTTATTCTGAGGAGGACCGCCGGAAAGGCCTGCCGCTGCGGGCGCTCGAGACTGCCCGCAGCGACGGCAAGTTCGAAGCGCAGGGCTGGCGCTATCGCAAGGACGGCTCCTCCTTCTGGGCCCATGTCGTCATCGATCCGATCTATGACGAGACCGGCCAGCTGATCGGCTATGCCAAGATCACCAAAGACAACAGCAAGCAGAAGGCGGATGCCGACCGGATCGACGAGGTCAGCCGCAATCTCGACGTCGCGCTCGAAAATATCGGCCAGGGCATCTGCATGTTCGACGGGGATGAGCGGCTGCTGCTCTGCAACAAGCGCTATCTCGAAATCTTCAAATTCCCCGAAGGCTCGGTGCATGCAGGCATGGGTTACCGGCAGATCGTCGAGGTCGGCTATGCCGCCCATGCGGCGGACCCCAACGAGGCAACGGCGCAGGCCGAGGCGCATTATATCAGGAACATGGCGCTGATCCGGGTCGGTGCCGGCAGCGCGGTGCATAAATATCCGAGCGGCATGTCCATCCAGCAGCATGTCAACATGCTCGCCAATGGCGGCTGGGTCGTCACCTTCGAAGACATCACCGATCGGCTGAAATCGGAGGAGCAGGTCGCATTTCTGGCCAAGCATGACGGGCTGACGGGCCTGCCGAACCGGTTGCAGTTCGGCGAGAGCGTTGCGGAAGAAATGATGATCGCTGACCGGGTGAGGGGCAATGTCGCCGTCATCGGCATTGATCTCGACAAGTTCAAGGAGATCAATGATCAGCACGGCCACGCCACCGGCGACAAGGTGCTTGTCGAGCTTGCCCGACGTCTGGAAGAGGCGCGGCAGGAGGGCGAGTTCATTGCCCGGTTCGGGGGAGACGAGTTCGCGGCAACCAAGCGCTTCGATGAGCTGAGCGCGCTCCACGATTTCATCGGGCGGCTGGAAGGCGCGCTCACCGGCACCGTTGCCATCGACGGGTTCGAGATCAAGACCGGCGCCAGCCTCGGCGTCGCGCTCTATCCGAGCGATGCGGTAAGCGTCGACGGGCTTATGGCCAATGCCGATCTTGCCATGTACCGCGCCAAACAATCGCTGCTGCAAAGGGTCTGCTTCTACGAGGCCGCCATGGACGAGAATGCACGCCGCCGCCGCGCGCTCGCCAACGACCTCTGGGCGTCGATCGACCGCAACGAGCTGCATCTGCACTATCAGGTGCAGAAATCGGTGCGCACCGGCGAGATCACCGGCTACGAGGTCCTCCTGCGCTGGCGGCATCACGCTCGCGGCAATATTCCGCCGATGGATTTCATCGGCCTGGCCGAGGAATGCGGCGCGATCCTGCCGATCGGCGAATGGGTGCTCCGGGAAGCCTGCCGGGAAGCGGCAAGCTGGAACAACAGCTACAAGATCGCCGTCAACCTGTCACCGATCCAGCTCGGCCACGCCGACATGGCCGCCGTCATCTCAGGCATCCTCGCTGAGACCGGCCTGAACCCGCGGCGTCTCGAAATCGAGATCACCGAAAGCTCGATCATCGTCGACAAGGATAAGGCGCTGCGGACGATGCGGGCGATCAAGGCGCTCGGCGTCTCGATCGCCATCGACGATTTCGGCACCGGTTACTCCTCGCTGGAAACCCTGCGCTCCTTCCCCTTCGACAAGATCAAGCTCGACAAGAGCTTCATGGCCGAAGTCGAAACCAGCCCGCAATCCAAGGCGATCGTCCGCGCCATCTTGGCGCTCGGTCGCAGCCTTGAAGTGCCGGTGCTGGCGGAAGGCGTGGAGACCCAGGCCCAGCTCGCTACGCTCTCGGAAGAGCAATGCGACGAGGCACAGGGTTATCTGCTCGGAAGGCCGCATGCGATGGGCGAACCGGCGGTTGAGAGGGCGGCTTGACCGAAACCGTTACTGTAAAGGCGGAGGTGCCGATGGATAGGCAAGAAGTCTACAGGATATTGCAGCGCTTGAGTGAGCTGGAAAGGCATCGAAAGCCGTTCGAACCGGTGCTGCGATATCGGCCGCCCTCTGTCGAGCGCCCCGACTATAAGGGTCTCTCGGATCAAGAGACGAAGGTCTTCGAGAGCGCAATGGAGATCTTATTGTGTTCAGGGATAGGCAGAGCTGCGGATCAACTCAAGTTCGACGGCTGGCAGGAAACTAGTAGCCCGGATCTGATCGAGAGAATAGAGATTACCCGAGCTATTCATCGTTTCAATGCTCGCTTTTATGAGCGCGACATTCCAGGTCACGACCCGGAATCCCAGATGAGACGATTTCAACATATACGTTCCATTTACGGAGCATGGGCGGAGCCCATGAGCGGACTGCCCCCGCATTTCCAATACAGAATACACATCCATCCAAATTGCGACGAAGCGCTCATTCAAACAGCGGGAGGAGACTGTATCGCAATTTTCTTGGGGCGAAGATACGTGCCGGCAGCACTTATCGGACTGCAATGTGAATTCATTAAAACCCGTTTCACGAGTCCGGATTCGGAGCAGTCAAGCAGTTACAGTGTCGAAAGGGGTGGAAAGAAGATTTCCGGCTCATTGCAGCGACACGCCAGAGATACGTTCGATGACTATCGTTTTGAAGCAAGGGTCGGCGACAATATTTTTTTGCCGTCCGCCTTTGACAGCATGAGAGAACAATTTTTCGACGTGTTCGCGGAGATGCACGCTCTCATGCGATCTGTTTGAGCGCTTATCGCGCGGCAGCCGGAGCCGGACCCGAATGGCCGGACAGAAGAAGCCTGATGCCGAGGGCGATCATCACCAGGCCGGTGAACCGCTCCTGCCATCCCAGCAACTGCGGCCAGCGATAAAGGAAATGACCGACGGATCCGGCCGCAAGCGCAACCGATCCCAGCGAAAGCAATCCCATCAGTTTCTGGATTGAACCCAGAATGAGAAGCTGGAGCCACACCGGCCCTGCCGCAGGATCGACGAACTGCGGCAGGAAGGCGAACATGAAGAGCAGGGACTTGGGGTTGGTCAGATTGTTGAAAGCCCCCTCGCGCACCGCCTGCCACGCCGATGCCGGCTTGACCTTGAGCGCGGCGCCGGAATGCTTCCTGAAGCTTCCCCATATCATCCTGCCGCCGAGATAGATCAGATAGATCGCCCCTATCCATTGCAGCATTATCAGCGCAGCCGGATAAGCGCTCAGCAGCGAGGCGAGCCCGAGCACCAGCAATCCAACCTGTACGACACCCGAAACGAAAATCATGCCGACGACGGCTAGCAGCGCCACCTTGCGACCTTGCCCGACACCGCGCGCCATGATCAGCATCATGTCCGGCCCCGGCGTGATCTGCAGCACCGTCAGCGCAAGGAGAAAAGTGAAAAAAGCCGAAGCATTTGCCATTGCGGTCTCGATCGAAATTGGGATGCGGAAGCGCTCGCTTCGATAACACTCTGCGGCCGGATGCTGGAGCAATTTTTGAAATTGGGTCAAACGAAAAAGGTTAGAGCGGTTCTGCGCTTTCAGCGCAGAACCGCTCTAACCTTGATTCTGAAGCCCGGTTCCGGGAAAGACGTCTAAAAAGCGCAAAAAAATAGAGCATTTCCGAACTCAAACAAAATCGGAAATGCTCCTATAGTTCGGTGCGAAGCTATTCCGGTGGCTTCGCACCGCTCGCAACTCACTCGTGGCTATTCATCTGACGTCGTCGACGCGGCGTTCTCGAGCGAGGTGCGGATCTGATCAATCTTGCCGTCGGCGTCGCCAACCCCGAGAATGGTCTTGGCTCTGTCCAGGACCGCCGGGCTGACCTCGCCGGTCTTGGTTGCGGAAGCCAAGGCATCCTCCAGCGCCCGATCGCCCAGCACGGGATCGTCGGCCGCGGGCTCGATGCCGTTGTCGATTTCATACTGGGCATAAGCCACCGCATAGGCTGAGATGGCGGCCATGCGCGGGTCCGATGTGTGCATCAGCGCCCGGTAATTCCGCTTCAAGGAATTCAGGCCGGCCATTTGCGCCGAAAGGTTCTTCTCTTTCTTGCTGGTCGCGGTGTCCGTCTTGTCGGATTTGGATTTGCCCGGCGCCTCTGATGACTTGCCTCTCACTGATTGCGATTTGGAGCTTCCATGATCGGATTGCGATTTGGAGTTTCCATGATCGGAACCGCTGTTATGGCTGCCACCGTTTCCGTTGCCGCCGCCGTTGCCGCCGCCGCCCCCGCCACCATTGCCGCCGCCGTTGCCACCGTCCTTTGCAAGTGCAGCCATGTCGAGCCCGACAATCGTTGCCGGGCTTGCTGCAACTGCCAGCGAAAGCGCGGCCAAGGACACTAGGGTTGCTATCCGCATGGTTTTCCTCCGAACGGGACCATCAATTGCCGTGCAACCGCACGACGTGAGCTGACACGAAAGATAGATTGCTATCGCGCCTCGCACATCGGACTGAGGTCCGGTTCGGGGTACCGTCTATGGTCCTAATCCACGCAGCCGCTCCTGACCGCCCGCGTGCTCGCGGCCATCGTCGCGGCCGATCTCTCCTAGCAGGTCCAGCAGAGGATTAATAAGTTCAGGTAAATTGAAGATTTTGCGAACTCTGTCATCCTTCAACCTGCCGCGCCCCTCCGCGCGGCATCGCTGATTAATGCGGGAGTACGAAATGCCCCGTCCTGGCGGGGCGTTTCGCTTATTGGGACTCCGGTACCGCAGAAAGGCTTCGCACGCGACCTAACCAAAGGAATCACTGGTGCGAGTGGCGACCCTCAGTCCGAGACCGTACCGGAACCTTGCAGGCACCCTTCTCGTTGAAACAGTAGGATCGCACGGTGTTCCTCCGTGTGGTTCGTTGCCAGAACTTGCCCCGTCTCGGCGGGGCATTTTTTGCGTCCGGCGCTCACCGCGCTCGCGGAACGGGGCAGGCCCCAGCAAGTCTGAACCTCGAGATAAGTCTGTTGTATCGATGTCCGCCGTGCTCCCCGGTTTCGGCAGACGCAGCTTGGGAAGAAGGAGTGGACGACGAAAGCGATCACGGTTTCTGGCCTCATTATGGTGGCCTTCGCATCCGGCGCATTTCGATAAGGAAAAATGCGCAACGATCAATTCGCTTGGAGGGAAGAAATACTCCAAGGGGGCCGGAACGCTTACGGTGGAATAGTGCTTTTGATTTTCGTCACCAGGCGGCGTAAATCGCGAAGGCGCGAAATCTCGGAGAAGACTATCGCGAGGTTTGCAGGCGGCCATCGCCGCGCAGCAGGTTCAACCAGGCCTGCGAGACTTTCTCCGCCCCTGTGCCCCCGATATGGCAATCGTCGTAGCGGTCGTCTCCATTGAGTAACGCGTCAGAATTTATGCCCTCTCGGATACCGTGGCCGCTTTTTGACAGGGACAGTTGCGCCCGTACGATCGGATTATCTGGAATATGCTCCTTGAAGCCGCCGTTGCTCGGTTCAAGGCATTTCGATGCGATCGAAATGTAAACGGGTGCCTCGATGCCGTGCTGGTGCAAAGTGTCGACCATCGACAGGAAATATTCCCGATAGGCCTCGGCAGTGGTGCCGATAACGAGGTCTTTCTCTCCTTGCACCCAGAGGACGCTCGTTACCCGATAGCCGGAAGCCTGAAGCTGTTTCATCGTGTCGATCAGCACAGCGTTGAGGTCACCGCCTGCCGCCCATCGGGCGACCTCAGATCCGGAATAGGCGAGAGGTGCGAGGATGACGCTGTCATGTTGTCCCGATGCGATCAATTCGTTTCCGAGCAGCGTCCAATACTCTCCCTTGGTATCGGTCGAGCCAAGAAGCGGCGACGCTGCGATGAAGCACCGTCCGTCAAAGGCGTTTACGACGCGAGCGCCATACTCTGACCGGTGCCGTTGCCCTCCGTCGTTGGCCGCGTTCGATTGGCCAAGAAGCAGCAAGACAGCAGTTCGATCTGTTTGCGCCGGGCAGGCCACCGGTGTTTTCGATTCATCCCCGATGAGACGTTCCTTGTCGTCGAATGTATAACGGCTTGGCGGCGCCGGCTTCTCGCCGCCAACCATTTTCCTCAGCGCGGAAAGCTGCGGCCAAGGAAAGATCTCATGTCTCGCGCTCACGCCGCCAACAAAATACAGGGTGATCAAGGCGGCCAGGCCGACTGCTACTGTTTTGCGCATGTCGTTGCCTTTGGAACATCGACCGATGAGCCTGCGGACCGATCAAGGCTGCTCTAGCCATGAAGGCTCCTTTACATCAGCCACATCTACTTGCTCGGGCATGCTCTCTAAAAAAGAGTTCGTCGCGAAGATCGAGCCCCAATCGACGACATCTCGCACGGAGTCGCCGGAAACCTGCTCTAAACTATAGTCCGGACCAGTGATTCCAATCATCCGGTTGGGTGAGGGATCGCGCCGGCTAAGCAGCACGCACTGCCATGGAGATAGCCCGTGTCCGCAGATTAGGTCGCGCATTCCGACATGCCCATGGTTGGACGCGAGGACAAGATGAGGGTGACTATGCCGGCCCGGGAAAGCATCCCATAGGCTGGCTTGACGAACCATCCGCGACCTCGCGTGTCTTGTAGAATGCTGGAGTTTGGCGAGGCGCCAACGTCTACCTCCGTCATTCCAGGGGCTTGACCCGAGGACCCATGCCGTAGGCTGATGGGTGCGGCTTGTATGCTCGGCTTAATGCCTGGTATGACGGAGGTGGGGTGGTCGTCGTCACCTCACACTCCTGGCCGAAATCGGCTTCACCCTAACTCACGCCAGGCGCAATTCGAGCAGCGGATGCAGCTTCTTGAGATTCGGCAGCGATTTTGCCTGCCACGGATGTTGGTTGGTGCCTTTCACAATGAGCAGGAGGTCGCCCATTTTTCTGGCTTCGATCGTCAATTTCGCCAGGAGATTGATCCCCGACGAATTGAGGAATTCGAGACCGGTCAGGTCGAAGGTCACCTGCTGGTGCCCCTCGTGAAGGAGGGTTGCTATCAATGAATAAATCGGTGCGTAGGCATCGGGTCCCGCCAGGCGGAACACGCCGTCGAAATAGACTTCATTCTTCTCCGCCCATACGCGGAAATTTTCGTCGCTGATTTCCATTCTTGGCTCACAAATTGGAGGAGGGTGGCATCGCCACAGCTGCCGTCGTCGTCAGTATGATCTGCTGGTCGTTATTCTCTTCAAATGTCCATGCCATTCTTGCATCGTAATCACTCAGAAGGGTGAGCAAACCGAGGCCGGAACCGCCTGCTGACGATATGGCGTTGGTTTCGATTTGCTCAAGAAGCAGAACGCCGGGTTCCCTCGATTGCAGGCGTTGCAGGAGTTGCTGAAAGCGGGCCGATGTCGCGTTGTCGATGGCGTTCCGCACCCTGATCAAAAAGCTTCCCTCGACCATGCCGGCTTCGATCAGGATCTCGCCCGGCTGTCGAAATTTGACGGCGTTTTCGATCAGCTCGTTGCTGAGATATCCGATGTCATGGTGCGCCTGCAGGTAATCCTTCCTCGAACGGGAGTAGGGCAGGGCCATGATCTCGGCGATGAAATCGGACGTCATTCCCGAATGCCGCCAACCAAGCTGAAGCGGCCCATCGCTCAACGTGAGGCGAGCGCCTGAATCCAGGCTGATGTCCACCAGAGATTCGAGACCGTATATTTTGGCCGTCATGTCTCACCTATGCCGCACTGCGAGAAGCGTGATGTCGTCGTAGATCTTCTGCGATCCGATAAAGAGCATTAATGTCGCGACAATTTCCGAAACGACCTTCTCAGCGCTCTGATCCTTCAAGCGGAGCGCTTCCCTGCACAGGCGTTCGATGCCGAACAGTTCTCCTGCATCGTTTTCGGCTTCCGTCACCCCATCGGTATGCAGGAGTATCAGGTCGCCTTTCTCAAACGCTATTTCCCGGGTCTTGATGAAGGCGGAAATATCGGCTTCCAACCCGATCGGGATGCCGAGATCCATGGTGTCGATGCGTTGAATCTCGCCGTTTGCCCGCACGATGACGACTTCCTCGTGCTGCCCCGACAGGATCATGTCTTTGCCGTCATAGTCGAGAAAGGCGAGAGTCAGATGCTTGTCGATCCTGGTCCGCTCGATGTTTTTGAACAGGGCGCTGTTCAGATTAGCCAGAAATTCGACGGCGTCGGTGTTGCCTGCTTCCTGCAGCGCGCGGGCGACGGATTGGACCATCAGCATCAGCACGCCGCTCTCGAGCCCATGGCCGGTGACGTCGCCGATGCCGATCTTCAACCGCCTGCCGTTCTTCAGGACGTCATAATAATCGCCGCCGACCTCTTCCGCGGGCCGCATATAGGCTGCGATCTCGATATCCTGAAAGTCTTCCAGCTCCTGTTGCAGCGGCAGAACCATGAGCTGGATTTGCTTGGCGACCGCGAGCTCCGTTCCGAGCCGACGGTTTTCCCGCTGGAGCTGGGCGTTCAGCGCCGAAATCTCCTCCTTCGCATCTTCGATCTGGGCCGTTCGTTCCTCGACGAGCTGTTCGAGATTTTCGGTGTGGTAGCTGATCTGTTGGGCCATTCGATTGAAGGCTTCACCGGCCGCGCCCACCTCATCCTTGCTCGTTATCGCCACTCTGACGGAATAGTCCTGTGCCTGGATCCGCTTGGCGGCACCGGCAAGGGCGCTGATCCCGCTCGTGATGCGCTTCGAAGCCGCAAACACGGCGATCGTCACGATCAGCAGCGACATCAGGATTGCCAGGATCTGGTAGATCACGATCCGGTTGGTGGCCTCGGAAATCTTGGCCTGGGCGGCATAGAGGGAGGCGTCGATTTCCCGCTCCGGCACTACCACCCCAAGCAGCATCGCCTCTTGCCGAACCGGGCCGCTGGACCAGAGGTTGGTCGCCGGCAGCTTCTTGACGATGACGATATAGGGAACTTCGTTGCCGTCCCGCTGCAACAGCAGGTGCTGAATGCCCTGTTCGCGGTCGAGCGCCAGTTTCGCGATCGCAGGCTGTGAGCTTCCTTTCAGGGAGCGCTCCAGCCCGGTCACGCCGGTTCCGCTCGCGCCGCTCGCCGAAACCAGGCCGAGTGTCTTTTCGCCGGTGGCGTTGATTGCCACCACGTTTCCGTCGGACATTGCCAGGAATCCGAAACCGGACTGCGCCACTTTGACGTTTTCCACGGTCTGGGCGAGCTGGTCGAGCGTAATATCGGCGCCGGCCGTCCCGGCGACATCCTTCCTGTCGGCGGTCCAGAGCGGATGAAAGAAGCTGACGATCAGCTTGCCGGTAATGGCATCCGTATAAGGCGCCGTCTGGGTGATGTCTTCGGCGACCGGCCGCGTTTTCCCATCCTTGGCCCAGCCCTGCCAGGACTCGTAAAGTCCGGGGAAAAAGAAGTCCCAGAAATTGGCCTCGTTGTGGCCGGGATAAAGCCGGTCGAAGGTCTGGGCCTGGTCGGTGTAGGGCGCGGTCCTGAAGATCGGCCGTTCTTTCGATCCGATGTAATACATCTGCAGCTTCGAGGCGCCATGCTGCAGCAGGCTCGGCGCGACGAGGTCGAGAACCGCGCTTGTCTCTATATCGCGAGCAATGTCGGGCGTCGGCTGGTGGTCCTGTCCGAGCAGGTAACCCCAGACGCTGACGACCGAAGCGGAGCCGGGCGCGTTCTGAGACCATTTCCCCTTTTCGTCGTAAACCAGGCTGACGCTGCCGGGGGACGTGCGGGCCATTGCCGTACCGACATCGGAATTGCGGGCGGGATTGTCGATCTGCGCCTGGAGCACGCCTGCCAAAGTGTCGACGTCGTTATGGACCTGCCGCAGGAGCAAATTCACCTGGGCCGCGGTCGAATCGGCATAGGTGCGGATATATTCCTGACTTGCGGCTTCAAGGCCCTGGCCGACCTCGAGCGTTGCATCGCGCGACAGCCGCTGAACGTTCCAAAGTGCCAGGCCACCGCTGACCAGCAGGTCGAAGAGGACGGCGCCGCCGACGACGAGGATGAACTTTGCTCGAAACGAGCCCAACCCCACCGGTCTCTTCGATACGTGCCCGTCCATCATAGCGGCTTTCGACCAGAGGCTGCCCAGATCGGCCAGCCTGCATAACCCTTGGGGTGAAGAGCGGCAAAGACGTGATCCTTGAATCCCTGCCGGAACCTGCGAATGAAATCCGGCGAGTCGCCGCGGCGCACAGCCATCTCGCCGGCATAGACATTTTCCCAGGCTTCGATGACATCCGCGAAATCCTGGGGGTCGCCGTCGAGATTCGTCACCATGAAGCAGTCGACCTTGATGTCGTCGAAGCCGGCGTTGAGGAGAAGATGGCGGCTTTTCGGTCCCATCTCGACATCCATGTCGAAGTGGCTGAACAGCTTGGCGACTTCCTCGTAAGTCCATTTGATCGATTCGGCATGCGGCTCGCCCAGGCAGTGCGAATTCTTTTCGTTGGTGATGTAGACACGGCCGCCGGGCTTGCAGATACGAAAAAGCTCCCGTAGCAGCATCTCGGGGCGGTCGAAAATCTGCAGCGAGTGCCGGCAGGTAACAAAATCGAACTGATCGTCTCGGAGCAACATCTGGGAAGCGTCGCCATAGGTGTATTCGATGCCTCGCATATCGAAGTCGGCAGCGACCCTGCGGGCATAGTCGAGACTGCGCACGGAATGATCCAGCGCGACAAGGCGGGCCGGTTTGAATTCCCGCTGAACCAAGGCGGCGAAATCACCGATGCCGCAGCAGATATCCGCCATAGCAAGGCCGTTGCGCAGACCGTGGCGCGGCAAGAGTTCGCGCTCATGCCGCCAGGTCATTTTCGTCTGCGTGCGCAGGATGGGAATGAAAGACTCGTCCTCGACAAAGCTCTGCCCTGGATAAAACGCCGAATCGTAAACCTCGACCGACAGGTTCGGCAGCGATGCCGCCAGCATCTCGAACAGCGAGGCAGACCATGCCATTACGCTTGAGGTAATGATCTTGATGTTCCGGTCCGGCCTCATTCGGCAGCCGGCCGCGAGGATGTCGCACAGAGCGGCGAAGGCCGTCATGTTGATGTGCGTCAAGCGTTTGACGTTGAGGTAAACGATGCCGCTGTATTTTTCCAAACTCTGCCGCACCAGCTCGAGCGCATCGGCAATCTCGGCAACACTTTCGGGCCGCATCTTGCCGGACAGAACAAGCTCCTGATTTGTCGGATCAAATCGCACGGTGAATGGCAGCAGGTTCATTGAAAATCCTCGGCCGATGGGAAATCGGCAATGATGCCGATCCTGTCCGCGCCGTCTTTCTCGATGTGGATGGCGGCGCCGAATATTGCCGCCAGATTGCTGAGCAAAGCCCCATCGGACTTCGTGACCAGCTGACCGGACCCGTCGTCGAGGCCAGGCTGGATTTCGCGTGATCCGGTCTGCATGTGTTTGCGGGGAAACTCCTCGTCGCAAGGGAACGCAATTCGCAGCCGATTGGAGGTCGCGCTGCGAGCGAGGCTGAAACTTATCTTGCCTCGTCCGTTGGTCGCGCGGAAAGCGAGTTCGATAAGTTCGTTTGCCGCGACTGAAAGAAAGTTGGCGTATCGGGCGGGATCGCTGTGACCCTGGCCGAGAATGTCGGAGAGATATTCGGTAATCTCGTCGCAAAACTGCCATTGAGATTTGAACACCGCCACGTTCATTTCCAGCGATACCATCGGCACAAATGCGTGATCGTCGAAGCGGGATGCTTCCTCTTCCAATGCACCCTCCTTTCGTCTGTCTGGAGCGTCAAATTTGCATGCGATCTAAAAGCACGGCGAAAAGTCGATAAAGCACTATTGTCGGGCGTGGACTTTGGATGCGTCCGCGCGGGTAATGAATTCTTCAATTGCCTCCACGGGAAGCGGCCTGCTCACCAGATAGCCCTGCAACCTGTCGCAGCCGACGCTGTGCAACCATTCCGCCTGACCGGGTGTCTCGACCCCCTCGGCCGTCACCTGCATGTCGAGGTCATGTGCAAGGTTGACGATGCAGCGGACGATTGCCTGGCTTTTCTGATCGGTTTCGAGATCGGTGATAAAATACTTGTCGATTTTGATCGTATCGAAAGGAAATGTTTTCAGATAGCTCAGGGAGGAATATTCCGTCCCGAAATCATCGAGAGAAATTCGGATGCCGAGCACATTGAGCGTGTTCAGGGTGTCGATGTTGTTGACGGTCCGCTCAAGCAGCACGCTTTCGGTTATTTCGAGCTCGAGGCGTTCGGGCGGAAGTCCGACAAGATCCAGCGTCTGGGAAATCCGGTCGGTGAGGCCGCTTGTCAGGAACTCGGCCGCTGACAGATTGACGGCGACAATGTAGTTCTCGGGCCACTTCATCGCCTCATGGCATGCCTGCTCCAAAACCCACGCGCCGATCTCGGGCATCATTCCATCCGCTTCGGCCATTGGAATGAACGACGCCGGCGGAATCTTTCCGAGTAGGGGATGGTGCCATCTCAACAATGCTTCGAAGCCGACCATGCAGCCGCCCTCGGCGATGGGCTGGTATTCGACATAGAATTGCTGTTGCACCAGGGCCATACGCAGGCTGCGGCGGAGCAATTCCCGCTGCTCCAGCAGTTCAAGCATTGCCGGGTCAAAGGCTTTCGCCCGACCGCGCCCTTCTTTCTTGGCGGTGTAAAGTGCGAGGTCGGACGCCTTCATAAGCTCCTCCGGAGTTGTACCGTCCGATGGAGCCGTGGATATGCCGATGCTGGTGCCGACAAAGACTGCGATGCCGTTGATCGTGAAGGGCTTTTTGAACGCAGCAACCAGATCGTCCGCCAAACGGTGCGCTTTGGCTGGATGTCCCGAGCCCACGGATATCACCGTGAATTCGTCACCGGCCAGCCGGTAGGCTCTGTCATCGCTGGAAAGGCAGGCCAGGATACGCATTGCCGCCGATTGGAGGAGCTTGTCGCCGGCGGCATGCCCGAGCGTGTCGTTGACGGGTTTGAAATCGTCGAGGTCGAGTTGCATCAGCGACAGAGTCTCGCTCGCGCCTGCGGTTTCCTGCAACAGGGCGGTCAGGTCTTCGCTGAACTGGCGCCGGTTCGGCAGTCCGGTCAGCGGATCATGGGTCGCGAGATGCAGAAGCGTTGCGCGCTCATCGTCAATCCGTTCCTCGGATCGGACCACGGCAAACAAGTCGCCGATCCGGTAGATCGTCAGGCCGTGTGAGCCGGCGGCGCCGAGATCGCCCGATATGCGCAAAGGCTGGGCATTATCATCCAGAGAACGGAAAGCCAGCGTGATTGCCGATTTGTCCAGCTCGGGGAAATGCTCCCAGAAAGAGGCGGCTGGCTTGACGGATGAGGGCAGCACATTGCCGTGCAGATCCTCGATGGGATTGAAATCGCGGTCAAAGAACAAAAGCCGGTCGATCAAGCTCGAAGCTTCTGCCTCCGGCTTTCCGAGGGCTAAACGGGCAGCAGGAACTTTCCGCATGCAGGAGGTTCTCCCTAATCGAATATCCTACCAGATATTATAGCAACTCCGTTACTACACAACTTGTGCTCGGTAAGATTTACATTAGGCATTCCTGATTAACAATCCTTAACCTCCGCACCGATTTGATCGCGGCTGTGGACGCACCTACAGCTCAGGCCCCCGACGAGATAAGGAATGGTGCGAACGTCGTTCGCCGGCTCAGGCAAGGGCATCCCAAAGCTCGCGTACCATCTGGCGCAACGCCAGAGCCTCGGCCCATCTGTCCGTCGAATCGTTGCCGTCTCTGCCGGTGATCGCATAGGGCTTGGGACCTAGCTCGCAGGTAAAAACCAGCTCGGCGTCATCGGCGGCACGGGATCGCCAATGGCGAAAACCATAATCCCACCATTGCAGGAAGAGATCGACCCAGGGCCGATGATGCGGAAAGGCGATTTCGATCTGCACTTGTTCGCGTGAAGCGATGCGCCCATGAAATGCGCGGGCATTCTGCAGGATGCGCCGGATGTGCGCGTGGTTTTCCTCATCGACCGGAAAGGCGAATTCGCGGCCGACCAGGAAATGCGACAGATCGGCCAACAGCGGCAGTTCGGGACGCCGCTCGAGCAGATCCAACGTGAAGAACAGGTCCGTCGTCATCCTGTCGCGATGGGTTTCGATGAACACGGGAATGCCGGCATCTTCGGCGAGCCGCATCCAGCCGTCGAGGAGCGGCAGGCAAGCCTCGACGCGGCGGAGGCGAATATCGGGCTGCAGGTTGATGTGGCTGACGGGAAAGGCCGCGGCAAGCTCCAGCGGCAGCCGCAGATCCTCGACCGAGCGCGGAAAGCAGACCGCCTCGATCTTCAGCCCGCTGCCGCGGATCGTCTCGTTGAGCACAACAACATCGCGGCGGTTGGTGTAATGCGCGCTGATGCCGTCGAAGCCCGCCTGACGGATCATCGCGATGTTCTCGTCGAGTGTGCGCTCGACTCCGTCAGTGTGCCGGCGCTCCATGGCCCAGAGCGACTGGAAGATCAGCAGCTTCTGCGTCATGCGGCCCGCGCGCCTTTCAAAAGCATCTTGAGATTGACCCCCGGATCGGCCAGCGCCGCGGCCGCGGGACTGACAGCCGCGGCAATCAGCAGCTCGGCAAGCTTGATATCCTTGGCGAGGCCACCGCCGATACCGAGGCCGGCGGCCGCCACCAGACGGCCATCGTCGAGATAGAATTCGAGCTCGCCCGCCGGCATCAAGCGCCGGACAGTCTGATGAGCCGGCTGCGGCTGTCCCGCCACCTGCAGTCCGAGATCGTACTGGTCGGACCAGAACCAGGGAATGGCGGCAAAAGCCGCGGCGCTGCCGGCCATGTTCCGCGCCGCGGTCTCGGCCTGCGTTCTGGCGTTGCGCCAGCTTTCGTAGCGGATATGTCCTCCGCCGGGCTCAGCCACCGCCGCGCAATCGCCTGCGGCAAATATATTCGGCGCGCTGGTGCGAAGATAGGCATCCGTCAGAATGCCGTTGCCGGTGGCCAGTCCCGCCGCTTCCGCCAGGGCAATGTCAGGCAGGACCCCGATGGCGCTGACGACGAGATCGGCGGGCACGACGCTGCCGTCGGTCAAAGTGACACCATCGTCGCCGATTGCCGCAACAGCCCGATCGAGATGAAAACGCACACCCTCGGCGGCATGTCGGGCGTGCAGTCTATCGGCAAAGCGGGCAGGGACGGCGCGGCCTAAAGGTTTCGACGCGGCTTCGATCACGCTGACCGCAACGTTTCTGCCGCGAAGCACCGCTGCAAGTTCCATCCCGATCAGACCCGCGCCGATGATCGCGACGCTCCGGCCGGGGGCGATAATGGAGAAGATCGCTTCGGCGTCGGCGTGGGTGCGGAAGTCGAGTGCGCGCTCGGCGCCGGGGCAGGCAAGCCGTCTCGGCCGTGCGCCGGTGGTCAGAAGAAGCTTCTCGTACCGCAATATGCGACCGTCGCTTACCGTCACGGTCGCGGCATCGGCATCCAGCCGTGTGGCTGACAATCCCTTGAGATAGGTGATGCCTGCTGCATCAAGCGCATCGGCGGCGCAGATCAGCTTCATCTGCACCGCACCGTCGACGGTTTTCGACAGGGGCGGCCGTTCATAGGGCAGATGGGGTTCGGCTCCGACCAGCGTGACGGATCCGTGATAGCCTGCTTCGCGCAGTGCGAAGGCCGCCCGGGTTCCGGACTCGCCCGCACCGATGATAACGATACCGTCCATGGCGTACTCCAAAGAGAGCGGCCGGCGCTCGTGAGGAGGAGACGCCGGCCGGGGAGGATCAGTTCTTCTTGGCGTATTCGGTCATGTTCTTGGGCGTGACCAGTTCGAAGGGCACCCATACTTCCTTATCGACGCTGTTGCCGTGGGCAAGCGCCACGGCTGCGTCGACGGCGCTTGCCGCCTGCTGTTTGGCGTTCTGGAAGACGGTCACGTCAAGATCGCCCGCCGCCATCGCCGCCAGTGCGTCCTGCGT
Organism: Rhizobium phaseoli; assembly: GCF_003985125.1. Lineage (GTDB taxonomy): Bacteria > Pseudomonadota > Alphaproteobacteria > Rhizobiales > Rhizobiaceae > Rhizobium > Rhizobium phaseoli. Next base: position 88,757 of record NZ_ML133577.1, on the reverse strand, counting down.
CGCGTCGATGCCGACGACGATGACGTCGTCCATCGACACGCCGGATGCCTTGAGCGCCTGAATGGCGCCAAGCGCCATCTCGTCATTATTGGCGAAGATCACGTCGATCGGACGGCCTGCCGTGAGCCAGTTCGTGGTCAGATCCATGGCGTTCGTGCGCGTCCAGGCGGCGGTCTGCTCGTCGGCGATGGTCACGCCCTTGCAATCGCCTGCCGCCAGCGTCGCCTTGACCGACGAGGTGCGGTCGCGCGAGGCCTGATGCGCGAGATCGCCCATCAAGATGTAGGCCTGCGCGTTACTCGCCTTGCCTTTCTTCTTCAGCAGTTCACAGGCGGCTTCGGCGCCGAGCCTGCCGGAGTCGGTTTCCTTCGAGCCGACATAGGCCTGCTTCTCCGGTAGCTTGTCGATATTTTCCGGTTCGAGATTGAGGTAGACGAGCGGAATGCCGGCCTTGCGGGCGGCCTCGCTGATGCCGGTGGCGGCCGACGTATCGGCGAGCGTCATGATGATCGCATCCACGCCAGATGCGATGAAGTTGTCCACCTGGCTGCGCTGCTTGGAAACGTCGGTCTGCGCATCCTCGATCTGCAGGTTGACGCCGGTGAGCTTGGAGGCCCTTGCCTGCAGCCCTTCGCGCAGCAGCGTCTGGAAATTGTTGTCGAAACTCTGCATCGAAACGCCGATCGTCTCGGCCGAGGCAGCAGTCGTCGTCAGGGCGGCCAGGATGGCCGCCACACAGATTGATTTCATATTTTCCTCCCAAGGGGCGCCGGGCCGCCCGATCCATTCCGGAGGCTGTTCAGGCCTGCCTATGTTGCGGGCTCAGATCAGAGCCACGCGAACCTCTCCGTCGATCACCTCTGTCGGATAGGTTTTCAGATTCTCGCAGGCGGGCAGCCTCAAGGCTTCCCCGGTGCGATAATCGAAGGCGCCGGAATGCTTCGGACATTCGACCTCGAAATCCATGACTAGTCCGTCGGCGAGATGGATCGCCTCGTGGGTGCAGAGGCCGGCCGTGCAATAGACGCTGTCGTCGGGGCCGCGATAGATGGCGTAGGTGCGGCTGCCGTGATCGAAACGGATGGCGCCTTCCTGCTCGATGTCGTCGAGCTTGCAAGCAGTAATCCAGCTCATTCGGCTGCTCCCGTGACTTCCATGCGCGCTTTGCGGGCGGCGAGTTTTTCCTTGCGCCGGCGGTAGCGCGCCTGCATCTGCGCCTCGCCTTCGGCGGAGCCGTCGTGCCAGGTGCCGAACCACTTATCGAGCGGGATCAGCGCGTCGCCGTAATTGACCTCGAAATATTTGTGGTGGAGGTAATGCGCATAGGCGTGGCTATCTATGAGCTTGTCCCCGCCGATTTCGACCTTGTCGAAGCCGACATGGCCGGGAATGGCGCCGAAGCCGGCATAATGCAGCTGGTAGAGCATCAGGATCGGATTGGACGGCAGGATCAGGTGGTAGAGGGCCGTGCCGAGATAGAGCAGGTGCTCGACTGGATGCATTGACAGCGAAGACCAAGGCGAGGGATTGACCGAGTTATGGTGGACCGAGTGCACCCACTTATAGAGGAAGGGCGTATGGATGAGCCTGTGGATGCAGAAGAAGTGGAACTCGTGAATGATCGGCACGACGAGGGCCAAGGCGGCAATCGTCCAGGGGTGCTCTGCGAAGCTTAGCCAGGGCGCATAGCCGTTGGCATAGGCCCAGAGCATGCCGACCTCTACGGCGGTCCAGATCACCACGCCCGATAAGAAAGTGCGCAACATGTTGTCGACGTTCTGGCGCTCGAACCAGAAGGCTTTGTTCTTCTGCTCGGACGGAAACTTTCCATTGTATTTGAAGCGATTTTCCTGCCGCTTCAGCACATAGAGATGCACCTCGAAGGCGCCGTAGAAGAGTAAAACGCAGATCGCGTTCACGGCGTAGAGCCAAGCGGCCCAGCCGATGCCGAGCGTTTGCATCGTCTCCATCGGCGGAATGACCCAGGCCCAATAAGCGATCGCGGAGGCGGCGAAAATCGCATTCCAAGGAAAGAAGTAATGCGGCAGCCATTTCAGGATCGCCATCAGCCGCGGCGGAAACGCAAACAGCGGGGCGGTTTCGGCTGGCTGGTTCGGTGCCCAGTCGCCGCGCTTGTTGCGCGTGCCGAATTTCAGATCGTCCATTGTTCTCTCCTTCGGGCTGACGGAATCGTCGGCCCGCACTTGCATCTTGATCGCAGGAGAGCGCCTTTCGTGTCGGGATGTCGCGGCTGTCGACGCATCGGCTCTCCTTCTGTCTTGAAAGTAGCAGGAGACCGCCGCGGCGCCGAAACCATTCTTGATCAAATCAGATCAAAGACTTTCCTTGGTGATGGTGATGAAGCGGATGGGCGCCCGATCCGGCTCAATATCGGTCAAGCCAATCCGGCGCAGGATCAGATCGAGCGATCGCCTGGCCTGCGCCTCGGGCGCCTGGTCGAGGACCACATCCATGGTGCCGTCCTGCAATGCGCTGCGCGTATAGTCGGTGAGCTCGTGGCCGACGAAGAAGATGCCGCGTTCGCGCGCATGCCGTCGCAGCACATTGATCAGTGCGGAATTGCCGCCGCCAGCATTGTAGAGGCCGGCAAGGTCCGGATACATCCGCAAGGCCGAGGACAGGAGTTCCGCGCCGAGATGCTCTTCGTCGAGACCGAACCCCAGGCACTGGAAGCTGGTGGCACCGGTGTGCTCGAGAAAATAGTCCGAAAAGCCGCGGATTCGATCGCGGTGCACCTGATAGATCGGATGGCAGATCGCAAAGACGGGACCGGTCCGGCGTCCCATTCTGCCGATGAAGAGCGCTGCCGTCCGGCCAGCGGCATAATTGTCGATGCCGACGAATTCGCCTGTATGTTCCGAGGCGCGAGTGACGACGTGGACAACCGGCAAACCTTGGGCGCTGACCTTCTCGACGGCCGCGCCGATCACCGGATTGCTGGGTACCGCCAGGATCAGGCCTGCGCGCCGCAGGCCGGCCGACAAGATTCGGCGCGCGATTTCTTCCGGCTTCATCTCTTCGGTAAAGCTGCGATGCACGATGACCAGCGGGTCGAGAGTCGCCGCAATCCTCTCGAATGCCGCGGAGAGCCGCTGATAGAAGGTTGTTTCGGGACGTACCATCAACACCTCTATGCGCAGCAGGCTGCGATGGGTGTCCGGGAGCTTGCGGGGATAATCCAGCGCGCGCGCGGCAATGATCACCTTCTCGACCAGCTCCGGCCGAACGCCGCCGCGCCCGTTCAGGACGCGCTCGACCGTTGCAGTGCCGACGCCGGCATGGCGGGCAATATCCCGATAATTCGGCTTGTTCACTTTCCAATTTCCCCGAAGGTTCCGCTGAACCGATGCGCAACAGCGATACCGATCTTCTATGCGTCTCCAATAGGAATTTGAAGGGCGGGAGGATCAGGCGCGTTCTTATCATTCCGAATGGAACAGGAGGCTTGTGTCGCGCCGGTGGCCGATCTATGATTTTGGAAATTCAGCATGAGATTGCAGGCAGTGTTTCACCGTTAAACCGGACGCGAAGGCTTTATCCTCCGGCCGGAGCGAAGGAGCTGGGCAATGAAAATTCTCATGGTTCTCACATCACATGATCAGCTTGGAAATACCGGCAAGAAGACGGGCTTCTGGCTCGAAGAACTCGCCGCCCCTTATTTTGTCTTCCGCGACGCCGGAGCCGAGGTCGCACTCGCTTCGCCCAAAGGAGGTCAGCCTCCGCTCGATCCGAAGAGCAACGAGCCGGCCTTTCAGACGGAAGACACGCGACGGTTTGAACGCGACCCGGAGGCCACGGCCGCGCTCGCCAATACGCTGAAACTGTCTGACATCGACCAGGCCGATTATGACACCGTGTTCTTTCCCGGCGGCCATGGTCCGCTCTGGGATCTGACGAACGACAGCAACGCCCACGCGCTCATCGAGGCGACGCTTGCGGCCAGAAAACCGCTGGCGCTCGTTTGCCACGCGCCGGGGATCCTGACGAAGGTCAAGGCGCCCGATGGCGGGCCGATCGCCAACGGGCGGACGGTGACCGGATTCACCAATTCCGAGGAGGCCGCCGTGAATCTCGTCGAGGTCGTGCCCTATCTGCTCGAAGACGTGCTGAGAGGGCAGGGGGCGAAGTTTTCGGCGACCGAAGACTGGGCGGTGCATGTCGTCCAGGACGATCAGTTGATCACCGGACAGAACCCGGCGTCTTCGAAGCAGGCCGCTCGCCTGCTGCTCAATGCGCTGGGTGAGCAGGCCGCCGCCTGAGGCCAATCGACCGGATACTCGACCATCGGCATTCCAACATCAGGGGAAAGGCGCTTGGCATGAGCAGGAAATATACCGGGAAATGCGCCTGCGGCGCAGTGCGGTTCGCCTTCGATACCGATCCGACCTTTGTCGCCGACTGCCATTGCCTGGATTGCAAGAAGGCCTCGGGCGGCGAGGCCGCCACCTTCTTTGCCGTGCCGCAGGATGATTTCACCCTGATGGCCGGCAATCCGAAAGCATTTCACTATATCGCCGATTCCGGCAAAGGGCTCGATCGCAATTTCTGCGCCGATTGCGGCGCGAGGCTGTTCAGCAGCAACCTCGAAAGCTTCCCCGGCCTCGTTTTTGTCACCCTCGGCAGCCTGGACCGGCCGGAGCTGATCGAGCCGGGGGTAGAAATGTTCACCAAACGGCGATTGGCCTGGGCAATGCCGCTCCACCTCCCGCAATTCGAGGGCATGCCGAGCTGACACGCTCACGCCTGCGAGCGATTTTTCTTGCAGAAAAGATCGATCCCATGTCGGATCGGCAAAGGCTTGTCCGTCCTTAGCTCGTTCATTCCGTCCATCAAAGGATCACCACCATGCCGAACACCATACGCCTGCACCGCGTTTTCGCGACCAGCCCGGAAAAGGTCTATCGCGCCTTCATCGAGGCAGACGCGCTCGCCAAATGGCTTCCGCCGAACGGTTTTCTCTGCACCGTGCATCATCTGGAACCGGCCGTCGGCGGCACTTTCAGAATGTCCTTCCGCAATTTCACCACCGGCAACAGCCACGCCTTCGGCGGCGAATTCCTCGAACTCGCCCCGGGTGAAAGGGTTCGCTACACTGACAAGTTCGACGATCCGAACCTGCCCGGCGAAATGGAAGTCACCGTGACGCTGAAGAAGGTTTCGGTGGGCACCGAAGTGGAAATCACCCAGGCCGGCATACCCGACCTTATCCCGCCGGAAGCTTGCTATCTCGGCTGGCAGGAATCGCTGCGCAATCTCGCCAAGGTCGTCGAGCCGGATGTCAACGAATAAGCGGCTGCGCCAGGCTTGAAACGTGGCGCTTGCCTCTTCGCCCTCATCCGGCAAATAGCCTGGACTGAGGGCGGAAAGGTGGGCCTTTTGTAGAGGTCCGGACGTCGCTGGCGGCAGGCGATCGGTTGCTCCGCTAAGCCGCGCGTTGACCGATCGGATCTGTGGTTCCGCCTGCGGACGGCAGCGAGGATAGCCAGAGGGAATAGGCCAGGGATAGGCCCGTCGACCAGAAGACCATCGGCAGTGTCATCACCTCGGAGGACAGCTTAAGCATCTCCTGCGGATCGAGGTCCCAGGAGAACAGCGCCGCTGCTGGTGCCGGCGCGGCTTGAAGGGGCTCGAGGCTTGCCTTTTGCATGTCTTCAAGCACCGCCGCAGTGGCGACTTGCTCGGCCAATGACACGTTCTGAACTGGAACGATGGCGGTTTTAGCGTGGTTTTCGGCGCCGGTCATTTGGAGTTCCTTGTTTCGCTTCGTTGTAGAAAGCCGATCCGGGACAAGAAGTTTCATGACATCTCGATGAAATGATCGGCGCGACGAGCCGGTGCGTACACGGCTACACTTCGATACATTTCGGCTGGAGCCTGACATTCGTCAGATACAATCCGAAAGGATCCTGCCTGAGAACATCGGTCCGGCAGGAGTTTTCAATGAAGCTTGCTCTCCTTGGCGTATTTGCCATTTCCAGTCTCGCCCTCAGCGTCGCCATCTCCTATTCCGCTTCCCCGGGCGTATCGCCAGAAAACGCCTCGCCGATCTACGGCGTCACTGTTCCTGACGGCTACAGGGACTGGAAATTCATCGCGCCGGCACAGGAAGCGCCGCCACTTGATGAACTGCGCGCCGTCCTCGGCAACGACATTGCTGTCGAGGCATACAAGAAGGGCACCCTGCCGTTTCCCGACGGGTCGATCCTGGTGAAACTTGCCTACAAACGCATGCAATCGACGGAATTTGCACCGGCGACGGTGCCGGGGGCCCCGACCACCGTGCAGGTGATGGTGAAGGACTCCAAGAGATATCCCGACAGCCATGGCTGGGGCTTCGGAAGGTTCGTCAATGGCAAGCCGGTTGACATCGCTCAGCACGAAACCTGTCTTTCCTGCCATGTCGGCAATGTGAAAGACCATGACTATGTTTTCACACGTTACGCGCCGTGAGCTACAGCGCGATGCCGCGTTTCGCCAGCGCCTGGCGCGCCGCCGATGCGCCCCAGTCCTCGTCGGCATCGCCGCCCTCGATCTCGGTTTCGGCGATTGCCGTTGCCCGGATCAGCGGCACGGAGCCGAAAGGCATGCCGGCCAGGATCACGGCCCAGGACGATGCGGGTCAGGGGGAGGTAATCCGCGGTCAGCCGGCAGAACAGGATGGCGCCATGTTTTTCGACATCGCGGGCAACGCGGTAGCCGTCGGCCACGAGATCGCCGAGGTTGATCAAAAGGTTCCCCCAGTCGGCGATTGTCGTCGCATCCAGCGTGGCGGCGCCGAATTCCATGAAGAGTTCGCATTCGACGCCGTTCTCGGGATCGGAGATACCGGCCCAGGGTGTGGAGAGGCCGTCGGTGGCAAGGAACATTCTCCCCGGTGCATCGATCACCAGGATCCGGCGGTGCGGGCGGAACCATTTGGTCTGGGCGTAGACATTGGCGGTGGCGCGCTCGGCGGCAAAACCTCCGCGCACAGTGCCGCGGCTCTGCCAGAAGGCACGGCGGGCGCTTGCGGCGCGCTCGTAGATCGCGTCGTCGGGGCCGCGCGGCACGATCGCCTGGTCGAAGCTGGTTTCGATCGTGACCTGCGCCCGCATGAAGGGAAGGGCCGGCTTCTTCCAGCGGACGACCACCTGGTTGAAGCGCTCGGTCGCCGCTGCATCGAGTTTTTCGACGACATCGCCGATATCTCGCAGCAGATCGCGTGAATCGTCCGAGACGGTCTTCCCCGCCGCATCGCGGTAGCCGCCCGTGCTTGAGGAATGCCCGGCCTGCATGGTGGTGGAGGTCCATTCGCCGCTGACGGCGCGCGCCGGCGCCTTGGAGAGTGCCGGAGCAAGCTCCCGAATTGCATCGTCAATCGAATAGGATGCCACGTCGCCCCCTGCTGCGCTCAAATACCCGTCCCGCCGACGGCAGAAGGTAGTGCAGAGGCGTTGCCGTTCAATGACCGGCGCTGAAGCGGGGAGACGTTCGCGGCAAGCGGCCCTGCGCTCAGTTGTTCCCAAGAATCATTCACCGCGCAGACGCGCGGTGAATGATTGTGAGCGGCCGGCATATCTTGCCCTTGAGGCCGCACTCGCTTAATTGCTGCCGTCGTTGGGCCGGGCCTTGGCGCTGTCGTTGGTCGTCTCCGAGGCGGTTTTTCCGTCGGGTTGCTGACCGAAATAGGTGCCGCCGAGGTGGCCGCCGGCGCTGGTGTTTCTGACCTGCTGTTCGGCGCGTTTCTGAAGTTCGCGGACGTTGGTCTTGCTCATGTCGGGCTCCGTGTCTCGGGTTGGTGACTTGAGGGGAACCGTTCGGGCAGGAGTGTGTTCCATATTTTCCGGGAACCTTGCCTGCCGCCGACGGTTCAGCTCTCATGAGATTCCTTGCCGTCATCCTCACCCGGCCTGGCGCTCATCGCGCCGGCGGCGCACGCCCTCTCGCTTGTCAACAAGATCGGGATGGCGAAGGCGGATTATTTCGTGGCGCAACAGGCCTATGCCGGCTGGTGGATCGTCGGCCTGCTGCTGCCGCTCGCCTTCCTCGCCAATACAGGCAATGCCATCGTGCTCAGGGCCGACGCGGCGGCTTTGACGCTCTTGGTCGCTGCTGCGGCGCTGATCGTGCTCAACCTCGTCATCTTCATGCTCTTCACCCAGCCGGCGAACGCGGCGACCGAAAACTGGACCGTGCAGCCGGACAATTGGGAGACGCTGCGCCGCCAGTGGGAATATTCGCATGCGGTCAATGCCGCAGTCACCCTGCTTGCCTTTGGCTGCACGACGCTTGCCTCGCTTCGATAAGGCCGGGAACAGTTGCCGCTCTTTGCGGTTTTCCCTGTTCAACCAAGGAGAAACGACAATGGGCATGACGACCCCCAGGGACGGTGCTCCCGGCACCACCGATCAATCCCCCCGCTGGGAAGGGCCGAAGGGCAATACCCCGCGCGGCTACCTGAAACCCAAGGACGATCCTGACAAGAACCGCGACGCAAAAGGCGAAAACAACCGCGACCCCGAGATGAAGGATCTCGGCGACGCGATGAAGCAGAAAGGCGAATGAGATGGCCAACCCCGAAAAAGACGCCGCCGGCCAGTTCGCCAAATCCCGCGCCGACCGCAAGGCCAGCGGTGTCGCCAGCGCCAAACCGACCGTTATCACCGGCTCGGAGGACGCGACGGTGAACCGGGATCCGCCGGGGAAGAAGAAGCGGAAGAAGGATTGGGACGTGAATTTCGATCCGGCCGACACGAATGAAGGGCGGATGCGGTAGGAGACGCGCCGTGCCTCGGGCTTCGGGGCTGTCGAGGCCCCGAAGGAGGCGAGACGTTGCCACGATTCCGCTTCTCCCCTCGGGGAGAAGATGCCGGCAGGCAGAAGAGGGGGTGAGGAGCATATGCGACGAGCGCATTTGAGCGGCAAGCGAAAGGCAAATGACTTGCATGACGCACGCACTTCGCCGCCGCTTCGCTCCATCACTGGAAGCCTATCCGCCGAAATACGCCGGATGATCGATGTCCGCGAGTAGTTCCGGCTGCTCCGGCGCCCAGCCGAGCAATGCCCGCGTATGCGCGCTCGAGGTCGGCACGTCGAAGCCGGCAAACATTCCAAACCAGCCGAAGTGGTTCGCCGCTTCTTCCGGCGAGAGCGAGACGGCGGGTACGTTCAACCGACGGCCGATCAGTTCGGCGATCTCCTTGAACACGACGCCGTCTTCGGCGACTGCGAGGAACGGCCCGCCGGCAGCGCCGTGTTCCATTGCCAGGCGATAGACGCAGGCGGCATCGCGCCTGTGGACAGCCGGCCAGCGGTTCTGTCCGTCACCGATATAGGCGGAGACGCCGGTGCGCCGGGCGGTTTCGATCAGGATCGGCACGAAGCCGTGATCGCCATGGCCATGCACCGAGGGCGGCAGCCGGACGGTGGAGGCGCGCAGCCCACGCGCCGCAAGCGATACCGCGGCAATTTCCGAGGCGCGGGGATAGGTCTCGGTGGTCGGCATCGGCGGGTCTTTCTCGGTGCCGATGCGGCCGGGCGCGTGGCCAAGGCCTGCGGTCACCAGCAGCGGCCGGTCGGTGCCCCGCAGGGCTTCGCCGAGCGCCTCGATGGCGCGCCGGTCGAGCGCGCAGTTTTCGGCGAATTTCGAGAAATCATGGTTGAAGCCGGTATGGATCACGCCGTCAGCCTCGGCCGCGCCGCGCTTCAGACTTTCCAGATCTTCCAGCGAGCCGCGATGGACTGCAGCGCCGGCGGCCGCCAGGTCTTCAGCCCCTTTTTCCGAGCGGGTGAGGCCGAGCACCTGATGGCCGGCGGCGATCAGTTCGTTGACGACGGCCGAGCCGACCCAGCCCGTAGCTCCGGTGACGAATATGCGCATGTCGATATCTCCTGATTGGCTGGAGACAGATATCGGCGGGACTGCTATCATGGTAAAGTAGTGACCTTATCATGGTATAATGGCTAATAGGATGAGCGAATTCGTGACCTCCGAAAACCGGCTGGGCGCCTATCTCAAGGGCCGCCGCGCCAAGCTCGATCCCGCCGCCTTGGGTTTCGCCGGGGAGAGGCGGCGCACGCCGGGTCTGCGCCGCGAGGAGGTGGCGAGCCGCGCCAATATCAGCCCCACCTGGTATACCTGGCTGGAGCAAGGCCGCGGCGGTGCGCCGTCCGCCGACGTGCTCGACCGGATTTCGCGAGCGCTGATGCTGACCGATATCGAGCGCGAGCATCTCTTCCTCATCGGCCTCGGTCGGCCGCCGGAGGTGCGCTATCGCAGGCAGGAAGGCGTAACGCCGCGCCTGCAGGGCGTGCTCGATGCGCTGGATCCGAGCCCGGCGCTGATCCGCAACGCCATCTGGGATGTGGTCGCCTGGAATCGTGCGGCGACCGTATTACTCACAGATTACGGCGCGCTGCCGCCGGAGGAGCGCAATGTGTTGCGCTTCATCTTCCTCGACCCGCGCGTGCGCGCCGCCCAATACGACTGGGAAAGTGTTGCCCGCTTCGTCGTCGCCGCCTTCCGGGTGGATGCCGCCCGCGCGGGGGCTGCAGAGCAAGTCGAGCCGCTGGTCGACGAACTCTGCCGCAAGAGCCCGGAATTCCTGGCCATGTGGCGCGACAATGACGTGCGCACCCACGGCGAGGGCGCCAAGCACATCAAGCACCCGGTGCTCGGGCTGCTCTCCTTCGAATACTCCGCCTTCCAGGTGGATGGCCGGCCCGAGCTCAGCATGGTGGTGTATAATCCGGCAACGGCGGAGGACGCGGAGAAGATCAGGCGGGTTGTGGGGTGACATACGTCACCATCATACTTATGCCCAGAAGCGCCAGCGACGAGAACCAAATGCCGATCAATCTTCCTTCGCGCAATACTTCCGGATTGTCCTGTTTGGACATAATGCTTCCCTCAATCGTTACGAGACGCAGGTTTAGGCACTCCGAGTGTCAACAAGATCACTGCGTCGCCTTAATCCCGACAAATCTGCCGTCATGCTGTCGATCGACGCGCGCAAGATTTCGAGCCGCGGTGGGGATTTCAATGGTTTATATCGTGCCGCGTTGCGGCATCCTCCCTAGTCTGCCATCCGGGTGCGGCATTGTCCCACGCTTCTCATGCTGGGACGCATAGCACTACGAAGCTGTGAAAATCTAAAATACTACTTTCGCTAGAAAATAATTTGACGCGCGCCTCGTCGGCTGCTTTCCTTCCGGCCGACCAGCGAAATGGATCTTGAAGGAGATATCCATGACAGTGTCTGTACCCACAGCGAACGACGATTACCTCAGTGCCTCCGAAAACGATGTGATTTCGGGCAATCTGCTCGCCAATGACGTGGCCGGCCCCGGCGGCCATATGGCTCTCAACTTCTTCAATGGCGAGCGGGTTGTCGCCAAGCAGAGCGGGCAGGTCACCGAATTCGCCGGCGAGTACGGGACGTTTCACGTCAAAGCCGACGGTTCCTATACCTACACGCTGAACGAGGCGGCCAAGCTGGATTTCCGGGACGGGATGACGCTGCGCGAGACGATCGGCTACAAAATCTCCGATGGGGCCGGCAATACCGATTTCGGCCATTTCACGCTCGACATTCATGGGGTGACCAGCCCACCGGTCGCGGTCGACGATGCCTTTACGTTCCGGGAAGGCGGCGCGATGGCGGGCAATGTGCTTGCCAACGACATCGCCGGGGAGGCGGGCCATCTCTTTCTCCGCTCGGTCGAGGGCGCCAGCGTCAGCGCCGATCGGAGCACCGATGTTGCCGGCCAATTCGGCACCTTCCATTTCGCGGGCGACGGAAGCTTCACCTATGATCTCGACCCGGCCGTGAAGGCAGGACTTAACGATGGCGCGCATGTCACGGAGACGCTCGAATATTACAAGGTCTCCGACGGCACCGGACACGCGGATGTCGGTGTGATCTCGCTGACCGTGAACGGTGTCACGGATGGGAAGTCGGTAAATACGGATCATGTCGAGGCGCAGGCAGAGGTCGTGCGGCCTTTCCTCGACCATTACGAGCTCCAAGGGGTCGCGGTCGATCCGCTGACGGGCAAGTATTACGTCAGCTCTGGCCATGGTTTCCCTGACGATTCTATGGTTTACGTCTACGACAACGCCTCGGCATTCGAGGCTGACCAAGCCAGCGGCGCCATCTCTCTTGGCGACTATGACCTGGGCCAATATGACATCGGCGGAACCTATTTTGCGGTCCGCGGCGGCGCAATCATCGGCAGGACCAACGAGGCGAGGGGCGGAGAGGATCCTTTCCCCGATCAGACCTATCTCGCAAAGTGGGATGCTTCGGACGGATCACTCGACCAGAAGGGCGATCCGATCCCCGGCCTTATCGGCAAGAATGGGTCGGGTACCTTCGACTGGGGCGGGTTCACCGCCGTCAACACGATGCAGGATTCGACCGGCATTTACGTCGTGGGCCGCATCGATGATACCACCTGGCAGGTCTCCAGGATCGATCCCGACACGCTGGACCCGATCGAATCCAAGACTTTCGCGGCGGGCGGGCTCGGCTATGGCTTTGCCGTCGACGGCACCTTCTTCTTCGGCGATTCCTCCGGCAGCGAGCACATCGGCACGGCATTCGATTTCAAAACCGGCATCAAGACGGCAATCGATGTCAACATCGCCATACCGGGCGACGATTCCACCACCAACGTGGTCTATGACGCGGCGGCGGATTCCATCTACATCACCAACTCGATGACCGACGAAATCTCCGTGGTGCACAACATCTCGGAGATATTGTTCGCCTGATGAGCCTTAGCGCCCGAACGGTGACGTCGCCCCGTCCCGTACTTTATACGATGGAGCGACGCCATACTGCCGTGTTACTGCAACGTGCGCGTCTGGATTTGTTCAGCCGTGTGATTGGGCGCCGATAGCGGGGGAGCGCTGGCTTCCAGGCCGGTCGCCACGACCGAAACGCGGAACCTGCCGTCCAGGCTGCGGTCGAAGATCGCGCCGACGACGATATCGGCGTCGTCCTGCACTTCGTCGCGAATGCGGCTTGCCGCCTCATCGACTTCGAACAGCGTCATATCAGAACCGCCGGAAATCGAGATCAGCACGCCCCTGGCGCCCTTCATGGAAATATCGTCCAGAAGCGGGTTGGCGATTGCCGCTTCCGCCGCCTTCATCGCCCGGCTTTCGCCGGCGGCTTCACCGGTGCCCATCATGGCGCGGCCCATGCCTTGCATGACCGACTTCACGTCGGCGAAATCGAGGTTGATCAGGCCTTCCTTGACGATGAGATCGGTGATGCAGCCGACGCCGGCAAAGAGCACGCGGTCGGCCGTCATGAAGGCATCGGCGAAGGTGGTTTTTGCGTCCGCGATGCGGAAGAGGTTCTGATTGGGAATGACGATGACGGTATCGGCGGCCTGACGAAGCGCCTCGATGCCGACTTCGGCCGTGCGCATGCGGCGATTGCCCTCGAAGGTGAAGGGCTTGGTGACGACGCCGACCGTCAGGATGCCGGCCGCACGCGCGGCGCGCGCGATGACGGGGGCCGCACCGGTGCCCGTACCGCCGCCCATGCCTGCAGTGACGAAACACATATGCGAGCCGGCTAGGTGATCCATGATCTCGTCGATCGACTCCTCGGCGGCTGCATGACCAACCTCAGGCAGCGAACCGGCACCCAAGCCTTCCGTCACATTCGCGCCGAGCTGAATGCGGCGCGACGCCTTTGAGGTGGCGAGAACCTGGGCGTCCGTATTTGCGGCGATGAATTCGACGCCCGCCAGCTTTTCCGCAATCATGTTATTGATGGCGTTGCCGCCGCCCCCGCCGACGCCGATAACCGTAATATGCGGCCGTAATCCCGAAATGCCGCTCTTGGCGTCCGTCATCGCACTCTCCTTTGATGCAATCTTGCGCCCGCGCCCTCGTCGCGGACAGCGAATCGACGGTGAGGATAAACGCGCAACAAGGCGGAGGCGAGGCGAAAGAAGTCCGGGGCGGCGACACACCTGTGATTGTTGCTCTGGGATCGCTGCCATATCCTCTGCGGATTTCGCTCACCAGCGGAGGAGGGTGTGAACCAAAGGCCGGCCGCGGTGTTTATAGACATGCCTCACGTCTTCGAAAGGACCGATCCCATGCAAAGACTTTTGCTATCAAGCCTTGCTCTTGCCGCACTCGCCGGCACCGCCTTCGCACAACAACCGCCAGCCCCGCCATCGGCAGGAACTCCGCCCGCAGCGGCCGAGCCCAGCCCGCCGCCGCCGCCGCAGTCTGCTCCCGGTGACGACGAGCGGATGATGGGCTCGCCGGATGGACGGTCGGGAGATCGCCCCGATTACCGATGGCATGGTTCGAGGGGCGACATGGGCTTCCGTGGTTTCCGCGGGCATCGCATGCCACTGCCGTCCAAGGCCGCGCATTTCCAGATCGAGGACGGAAACACACGGATCGATCTGAAATGCGCCGAGGACGAGCCGATGAAAGCCTGTGCCGACCTGCTGCTGGAGGTGATGGACCGCTTGCAGGGTCAGAACTAGTCTCGTTCAGCCGCGGCTGCGGCCGACGAGGACCGCCGATCGGTGATGCTCCAACTGGAGGCAGCGGGCTTTGAGCCGCGATTCAACTGGATTGACCGCGCAAGGTTCGCACCAGCTTTGGGTGGCAGAAGCCAATCATTGATTCCTCCCAGGACGTAATGCCGATCAATTTTCAGCATGAACAGCCCCGCCAATGATTGGCGGGGCTTTTTGCTGCCGGGCGGACAAGTGCCTGCCGTCATCTGGCGCCGTGCGTGCCGAGATCAAGCGGGTCCTGCGGCACTGTCGTTTTGACCAGAGAGCCGAGCCAGGGCCCGGCCGGTGGCATATCCCGGGTAACTCTTCTTGCGCTCGGCAATATACTCGTGAGATTGTACTAAAATACATGTGATCTGCTTGACGCGGACGGCGCGGGGCTTCGATGACATTCGTCAGGGTCAATGAGCTGATATCGGTGGCGGGTCAGCCCGAGCCCGCGGATTTTGCCGATCTCGCGGTGCGTGGCTTTGCCGGCGTCATCAATGCCCGGCCGGACGGCGAAGATCCCGGCCAGCCGGGCAATACGGCGGAAAAGGCGGCTGCGGTCGCCGCGGGCCTTTCCTACAGCTTCGTGCCGGTGAAGGGCGCCGAGATCACCGAGGCCGATATCATCGCCTTCCGGGCGGCGATGGCGGATGCCAAGGGGCCGGTGCTTGCGCATTGCAAGAGCGGTACGCGGGCGCTGACGCTTTATGCGCTCGGCGAAGCGCTCGACGGGCGGATGAGCGCGGGGGAGGTCGAAGCGCTGGGCAAGGACCATGGCTTGGATCTTTCTAATGCGCTCCGCTTTCTGGAGAGGCGGGCAGGGCAGGTGCCTCAGGTGAAGGCCTTCTTTCATGCCAGCACATCGAGCGTCCAATATGTCGTGGCCGATCCGGCGACGAAACGCTGCGTCATCATCGACCCGGTGCTCGATTTCGACGAGACCTCGGGAGCGACGGGTACCGCAAGCGCCGATGCCATTCTCGCTTATATTGCGGCCGAGCACCTGACGCTTGAATGGATCCTCGACACCCATCCGCATGCCGATCACTTTTCCGCCGCCCATTACCTCAAGGGCAGGACCGGGGCACCGACAGCCATCGGCGCGCATGTCACCGAGGTGCAGGCGCTCTGGAAGGAGATCTACAACTGGCCGGACCTCGCCACCGACGGCTCGCAATGGGACCGGCTGTTTGCTGATGGTGAGACGTTTGCGATCGGCGCGATGGAGGCCCGGGTGATGTTTTCGCCCGGCCATACGCTTGCTTCGGTCACCTATCTAATCGGCGACGCCGCCTTCGTGCACGACACGGTGTTCACGCCGGATTCCGGCACCGCGCGCACAGATTTTCCGGGCGGCAGCGCAGCCGCTCTGTGGCGTTCGATCCAGGCGATCCTGTCGCTGCCCGACGACACCCGCCTCTTTTCCGGCCACGACTACCAGCCGAGTGGGCGCCATCCGCGCTGGGAGAGCACGGTCGCCGCCCAGAAACGCGACAATCCGCACATATCAGGCAAGGACGAAGCCGGCTACGTCGCACTCAGGCAGGCGCGCGACCGCACGCTGCCCAAGCCGAAGCTGATGCTGCATGCGCTGCAGGTGAACATTCGGGGAGGCAGGTTGCCGGAGCCGGAGGAGAATGGCCGGCGGTATTTGAAGATACCGCTGGATGCGCTGTAGGAACGCAAGGAGCGATATTGTGGCGGATGCTTCGAGGCTTCGCCCTTCGGACTGCGCACGCTCGCTGGTCTTTTTCTGCAATTTCGCTATGATTTTCCTGGGCCATGCCCGGTCAGACGGAGTTCCGCCATGCTCGAACGAAATCAGCTTCCCCTGCGCCCTGCCGCAACGAGTTTTGCCGCCGCCTGGGTCGCGATCATTGCCGGCGCCAGCGTCGCTCTCAGCCTGGTTCTTGCTTGCGTCACGCCTTTCGTGGCGCTTGCGGCGGTCTCGGCAGTCATACTTCCCCGGCGGATGGCGCTGAGGGCGGTGCTGCTGACCTGGCTTGCCAACCAGGCGGTCGGATATCTCGTCCTCGGCTATCCCCAGACCTTCGACAGTTTTGCCTGGGGACTGGCGATCGGGATTGCCGCATTTGCATCGCTTGCCGCGGCGCTCGGGGTGCTGCGCCTTGCGGCAGGCCTTGCCGTCACCATGGCCGGCGCCTTTATGGCCGGGTTCGTTGCTTACGAGGGCGTGCTATTTGCCGCCACGGCGGTGCTTCCGTCCGGCGACGGGGCGTTTTCGGCAGCTGTTGTCGCCGAGGTTCTGTTGATCAATTCTCTGGCCGCGATCGGACTCATCTGCCTACATGCCGGCGCGGCGGCCAGCCGCGCGCTTGTCGCGGCGCAGCCGGGACCGGTGCTGTCTTAGAGTTGCCCTTCAGACATATCGTTTGATCGCAAAACTGCTGCTCTCTCCGGCAATTGGCTGGCGCCCTGCGGAATGCGCAAAGACGGGTTGAGATCGTGGCCGGCAACGGCTATCTGGTTCGGACCCCGCAAGCGGACCTGCTGCGAACGACAAGGCGCATAATTTTCATGATCCCCGATTTCCTCGTCACCCATTCCGGTGGCTTCCATGCCGACGAACTGCTGTCGAGCGTCATCCTGACCCGGCTTTTTCCGGAGGCGCGCCTGATCCGCAGCCGGGCGCCGGCGTGGATCACGCCAGGGCAGGACCGGATCATCTATGATGTCGGCGGCGTTTATGACGCTGATGCCGGCATATTCGATCATCACCAGCGCGGCGCGCCGCTGCGCGACGATGGCCAGCCCTACAGCTCGTTCGGCCTGATCTGGAAACATTATGGCCGCGACTATCTCGCGGCTTGCGGCCTTCCCGCAGACCATGTCGAAGCCGTGCATAGCTCTTTCGATGCCAGCTTCGTGCTGCCGATCGATCTGACCGACAATGGTGCGCTCAGCCCTTCAGGACCGTTGGCGAACTTGACGCTGCCGACGCTGCTCGAGACCCTGAAACCGGTTTTCGACGAAGCGGAGCCCGAGGCTGACGATCGCGCTTTCCACGCGGCTCTTGCCATCGCCCGCAGTTTCGTCGAGGCGAGGATCGCCCAGAGCGCTGCAAAGTTGCGGGCCGAGGCAATCGTGCGTCAGGCAATCGACACCGCGGGGCAAGCGCGTGTTCTGGAGCTGCCGAGGGGCATGCCGTTCCGTGCTGCTATCGTCAAGGCTGGCGCCGATCACCTGCTGTTCGTCGTCCACCCGCGCGAAAAGGATTGGTGCGTTACCGGCATTCGCCGCGCCGAGGAGGGGTTCGCGCTCAGGGCCGACCTGCCCAAGGCCTGGGCCGGTCTTGCCAATGGAGAGCTGGAGGCGGTTTGCGGCGTAGAGGGCGCGAGCTTTTGCCACAACGGCCGTTTCATCGCGGCCGCCGCGACTCGGGAAGCGGCCCTTGCCATGGCCGAATTGGCGGTGCAGGAGGCGGTTTCGATCGGCGTCTAGGCCAAAGGCGTGGGATCGACACGCTATCAGACCGCGCTCAGATGCTTCGAATTGTGAGACCGATTGACTTGCACCGGCGAAGGACTAATCTTTAAGGCATGACAACCACCACCCACACGCGAATGATGCGAAGGGTGCGAGTGGCTGGCGACCTGGGAGGATGAGGTTTGCCGTGGACTATCGTGTTGTTCTGCTGATCGCCACATCCGTCATGGCCCTTTCCCCTGGTGTCGCAGGTGCGCAGGAGGGGGACGCGACGGCGGGTGCCACCGTTTTCAAGAAATGCGCAACCTGTCACATCGCCGATTCCGATACGAACAAGGTCGGTCCGTCCTTGAACAAGCTGTTCGGCCGTAAGGCCGGAACGCATCCCAACTTCGCCTATTCCAGCTCGATGAAGGAAGCTGGCGAGGGCGGCCTCGTGTGGGATGAGGCGACGTTGCGAGACTATCTCCACAATCCGAAAGCCAAGGTGAAGGGCACGAAGATGGCCTTTGCCGGCGTGAAGGACGATCAGGAAATTACCGATCTTATCGCCTATCTCAAGCAATATTCGCAATGATGGGCAATACCCCAAATGACGGGTCGCGGGCCCGCGGCGGATGGCTAAATTGCGGTATTTGCCGGTATTTTCTATCTGTGCGATAATAAACACGGACTTTTTGCGGAATACGGTTTCACGGTCAACCTGCTCGAGGAGGAGCGGAAATGGCTGTCGTGCTGATCCTCGTCCTGATTGTCGTCGGCTCCGTGCTGTTCCATGTGCTGAGTCCGTGGTGGTGGACGCCGATCGCGTCCAACTGGACCTATATCGACAGTACCCTCGTCATCACCTTCTGGATCACCGGCATCGTCTTCGTGGCGGTGGTTTCGTTCATGGCCTATTGCGTCTACCGCTTTCGCCACAAGCCGGGCAACCAGGCGCATTACGAGCCTGAAAACCGCAGGCTGGAGGTGCTGCTCGCCTCGGGAACGGCGGTCGGTGTCGCCGCCATGCTGGCGCCCGGCCTCATCGTGTGGAACCAGTTCATATCCGTGCCGGCCGATGCTGCATCGGTCGAGGTCGTCAGTCAGCAATGGCTGTGGAGCTTCCGCCTGCCGGGGGCGGACGGCAAACTCGGCCGTGCCGAGACGCGCGACGTCACGCCCGAGAACCCGCTCGGCCTCGACAAGAACGATGCGAACGGCCTCGACGACGTGATCGTCGAAGGCGGCGAGTTGCATCTGCCCATGGGCAAACCGGTGCACATCCTGTTGCGCTCGATCGATGTTCTTCACGATTTCTACGTGCCGGAATTCCGCGCCAAGATGGACATGATCCCCGGCATGGTCACCTATTTCTGGTTGACGCCGACGCGGACGGGCACCTTCGAGATCCTTTGCGCCGAACTCTGCGGCGTCGGTCATCCGCAAATGCGCGGCACCGTCGTGGTCGACAACGACACGGACTACCAGACCTGGCTCGGGCAACAGCAGACATTCACCCAGCTGACGGCGTCATCGGGAGAGCTGCCGCCGGCCAATTGACGCGGTGACGCGGTCGTAGGCCGGTTCAGGGAACCGGCGGGAAGACGGCCGGAGGCCGCATCGGGGAAAGGAAGAGAGATTATGGTCGAGATTCCGTCCGGCAGCATCCCCTCCGCCGAAGTCGAGGATGTCGAGCTTTATCATCCGCACAGCTGGTGGACGAGATATGTGTTTAGCCAGGATGCCAAGATCATCGCCGTGCAATATTCGATCACCGCGATCTCGATCGGCCTGGTGGCGCTGGTGCTTTCCTGGTTGATGCGGATTCAACTCGCATTTCCAGGCTATTTCGCCTTCATCGATGCCGATCACTATTACCAGTTCATCACCATGCACGGCATGATCATGGTGATCTATCTCTTGACGGCGCTCTTCCTCGGCGGTTTCGGCAACTACCTCATTCCGCTGATGGTCGGTGCGCGCGACATGGTATTTCCTTACGCGAACATGCTGAGCTACTGGATCTATCTGCTCGCGGTGCTGATCCTCGCCGCCGGCTTCTTCGCCCCGGGCGGGCCGACGGGGGCCGGCTGGACCCTTTATCCGCCGCAATCCGTTCTATCAGGCACGCCGGGCGGCAAGGATTGGGGCATCCTTCTGATGCTCACCTCGCTGATCGTCTTCATCATCGGCTTCACCATGGGCGGGCTGAACTATGTGGTAACGGTGCTGCAGGGGCGGGCGCGGGGGATGACGCTGATGCGGATGCCGCTCACCGTCTGGGGCATCTTCACCGCCACCGTGATGGCGCTGCTTGCCTTTCCGGCACTCTTCGTCGCCTGCGTCATGATGCTCTTCGACCGGGTGCTCGGCACCAGCTTCTTCATGCCCGCCATCGTCGAGATGGGCACGCAGCTGCAGCATGGCGGCGGCAGCCCGATCCTGTTCCAGCATCTGTTCTGGTTTTTCGGCCATCCCGAGGTCTATATCGTCGCGCTGCCGGCTTTCGGCATCGTATCGGACCTGATCAGCACGCATGCGCGCAAGAACATCTTCGGCTACCGGATGATGGTCTGGGCGATCGTCATCATCGGGGGCTTAAGCTTCGTCGTCTGGGCGCACCACATGTATGTCAGCGGCATGCACCCGGCCTTCGGCTTCTTCTTTGCCACCACGACGCTGATCATCGCCATTCCGACGGCGATCAAGGTTTACAACTGGGTGCTGACGCTCTGGCGCGGCGACATCCACCTGACGCTGCCGATGCTCTTTGCGCTCGCCTTCATCGTCACCTTCGTCAATGGCGGGCTCACCGGCCTCTTTCTCGGCAATGTCGTCGTCGACGTGCCGCTGTCGGATACGATGTTCGTCGTCGCGCATTTCCACATGGTCATGGGGGTTGCGCCGATCCTCGTCATCTTCGGGGCGATCTATCACTGGTATCCGAAGGTGACCGGGCGCATGCTGGACGAGACGCTCGGCCACATCCACTTCTGGATCACCTTCCTCGGTACCTATGCAATCTTCTTTCCGATGCATTATCTCGGCCTGCTCGGCGTGCCGCGCCGCTACTTCGAGATGGGAGAGACCGCCTTCGTTCCGCCTTCGGCGCATACGCTGAACATCTTCATCACCGTCATGGCGCTCGTCGTCGGCGCCGGCCAGATGGTCTTCCTGTTCAATCTGGTCTGGAGCCTTTTCTGCGGCCGGGAGGCTGGCGGCAATCCTTGGCGGGCAACGACGCTTGAGTGGCAGACGCCGCAGACGCCGCCTGCCCACGGCAACTGGGGCAGGGACCTGCCTGTCGTCTATCGCTGGGCCTATGACTACAGCGTGCCGGGGGCGGCCGAGGATTTCATTCCGCAGAATGTGCCGGCAAGCGATGGCGTCACCCGCGAGGCTCCGGCATGAACGTCATCCTGCTTTTCCTTGCCGCCATCGCCGCCATCATCATCTGGTGGCTTTCAGGGCAGCGGCTGACCTCGAAGCCCTGGCTGGAAACTGGGTCTGTGCAGCTGCCCGATCATCATGGCACCGACCGGCCGCCGCTGCCGGCGGTGAAGATTGGCCTCTTCGTGTTTCTCGGCGTCGTCGGCGCGCTCTTCAGCCTTGCCGTCAGCGCCTATTTCATGCGTGCGGCGTCGGCGGACTGGTGGGGGATGCCGGTTCCGCGCCTCCTCTGGGTGAACACCGCGGCGCTTGCGTTGAGCAGTGCTGCCCTGCAATGGGCGAAACGTGAAGCGGGGCATGGCCGCATGGAAAGCCTGCGGCCGGCGCTCGTGACAGGGCTTGCGCTTGCCGTCTTCTTTCTCGCCGGGCAGATCCAGGTATGGCGGGAGCTGACGGCGGCGGGCTACGTGCTTGCCGACAATCCCGCTAACAGCTTCTTCTATATGCTGACCGGCCTGCACGGGCTGCATATCCTCGGCGGGCTCGCCGTGCTCACGCATACGACGGCCAGGGCATTTTCATCAGACGTCGCGCCGGAGAGGCTCAGCCTCAGCGTCGATCTTTCCGCGATCTATTCGCATTTCATGCTCGCCGTCTGGCTGCTGCTCTTCGCGCTCTTTGCCGGCTGGGCGAATGACTTCGTCGATCTCTGCCGCACACTACTGAACTAAGGGGTTTGCAGATGGCACAGACTATCGAGACACACGGCGGGGCAGACCTCAGGCCGGCAGGCCTTCGCGGTGTCGCCGCCGATTTCAGCTCGGATCAGCGCGCCTTCAAGACCGCCTCCTGGGGCAAGGCGATGATGTGGATCTTCCTGCTCAGCGACACTTTCGTCTTCGGCTGTTTCCTGATCGCCTATATGACCGCCCGCATGTCGACGCCCGTTCCATGGCCCAATCCGAGCGAAGTTTTCGCGCTGCATATCGGCGGTGCGGACGTGCCGTTGATCCTGATCGCGATCATGACCTTCGTGCTGATCTCGAGCAGCGGCACCATGGCGATGGCGGTCAATTTCGGCTATCGCCGCGACCGCCGCACGACGGCGATCCTGATGCTGCTGACAGCGCTTCTCGGTGCAACCTTCGTCAGCATGCAGGCCTTCGAATGGACGAAGCTGATCACCGAAGGCGTTCGCCCCTGGGAGAACCCATGGGGGGCGGCGCAGTTCGGATCGACCTTCTTCATGATCACGGGCTTTCACGGCACCCATGTCACGATCGGCGTCATCTTCCTCCTCATCGTCGCCCGCAAAGTCTGGCGCGGCGATTTCGACGTGGAACGGCGCGGCTTCTTCACGAGCCGGAAAGGCCGCTACGAGGCCGTCGAGATCATGGGCCTCTACTGGCACTTCGTCGACCTGGTCTGGGTCTTCATCTTCGCATTTTTCTATCTGTGGTGAGGTCGTCATGAACGAGACAACGGCGCATGCACACATCGAAACGGCGCATGCACAGGCACATACCGGACAGCAGCACCCGATCGGGCTCTACTTCTTCGTCTGGGGCCTGCTCTTCGTGCTCAGCGCGGCCTCCTACATGGTCGATTATCTCGGCATCCAGAGCTATCTCAGGTGGACGCTGATCCTGCTGTTCATGATGCTGAAGGCCGGGCTGATCGTCGCCGTCTTCATGCACATGGCCTGGGAACGGCTGGCGCTCGTCTACGCCATCCTGCTGCCGCCGGTGCTGGTGCTGGTCTTCGTCGCACTGATGGTATCGGAATCGCATTATACGATCTTCACCCGGCTCGCCTTCTTCGGCGCGGCGCCGTAGAACCGGCCATCGCGGCAGAGGTGCGACATCGGGGACGACCGCCGCGAGCCTAAATCCGGACTGCTCAGAACTTATCAAATGTGCCGACATCTCGACGGGAGGCGCCTATGGCTGAAATCTTGCTGTTCCATCACGCGCAGGGGCTGACGCCTGGAGTGCACGCCTTCGCCGACGATATCAGGGCTGCCGGCCACATCGTGCATACGCCTGACCTGTTCGATGGCCGAACGTTCGGCAGCATCGAGGACGGTCTCGCCTATATCGGCGAGATCGGATTCGGCGCCGTCCGGGAGCGCGGCGTCCGGGTCGCCGACGAATTGCCTGCCGAACTTGTCTATGCCGGTTTCTCATTCGGCGTGTTGCCGGCGCAGAAGCTGGCACAAACGCGGCCAGGAGCGCGTGGAGCTCTGCTTTTCTATTCCTGCCTGCCGATCAGCGGCGAGTGGGCCTTCGGACCCTGGCCGGACGGCGTCGCCGTCCAGATCCACGGCATGGACAACGATCCGATCTTCGTCGGCGAGGGCGACATCGATGCCGCCCGCGAGATCGTGGCGAAGGTCGAGGACGCCGAGCTCTTTCTCTACCCTGGCGATCAGCATTATTTCGCCGACAGCTCGCTGCCGTCCCATGATGCGCATGCGACTGCGCTCCTGACTGCCCGCGTCATTGAATTCCTGAAGCGCCGCTGATCCGGCGTTCCCGGCTTGCTCGCTCCCTGGACTCCAATCCAAAAAATCCGCGTAAAAAATCGGGTCCTAAAACATGATGGAGGTCGCGCCGGACGAGGATGTCGGCGATGATGGCAGGCGGCCATTGCCGGCGCGCATTGCGCTGCATGCCGTGCCCGCCGCCGTCATCCTGCTGCTGATGGTATTCTGGCGGGAAGCGATCGACATCGCGCTGGTGCTCATCTTCGTCGGTTACGCCCTGGCGATCCTGCTGCTGATGCGTCCGGGTGCGGATGCGCTTCGCCTTGCGCCTTTCGAAGGAGCGGTGCCGGCCTATCGGGCGATCATCTTTGCGGCGGCCGCACTGTGCCTGTCGGCCGCCGTCGATGCTTTCGTCTTCTTCGACTTCACCTGGGCGCATGGCGAGCACGCGCTGACGCTGATCAGCGTCGGCAATCTTGTCGCCCTCGTCATTCTCGGGATTGCCGCTGCCGCGGCCAGCCGCAGCCGGGCGCCTGATGAAACAGTGGAAACGGCGCCGAGGCCCGAAACGACCGAGGACAGGGAGACGATCGCAACTGTCGATGCGTTGATGGAGGCAAAGAAGCTCTATCGCGACGCCAATCTCAATCTCGACCGGCTGGCCCGCAAGGCCGGCATTCCCGCGCGCCAGATCTCGGCAGCGATCAATCGGGCGATGGACAAGAACGTCTCGCAATATGTCAATGATTACAGGGTCGGCGAGGCATGCCGGCTGCTCGCCGGAACGGAAAAACCGGTCACCGAGGTGATGTTCGAGGTCGGCTTCCAGACCAAGTCCAATTTCAACCGCGAATTCCGCCGGGTGACGGATATGACGCCAGTGGCCTGGCGGCAGAGGAAGGCGGAGGGGTAGGGGATATTCAGGCTGATCTCATAAGTGCCGCCGCGCCGCGCCCTCTCCGCGCTTTCATCTCACCTGCCGCCCGGCACGACGATCAGCCCTCATGGTGAGGAGGCCCGTAGGGCCGTCTCGAACCACGAGGGCGGGTGGCTACGCGCTTTAAGCCTTGTCCATTGTCGGAGCGGACACGGTGGCCGACCATCGTCCTTCGAGGCCCCAGGCGGGGCGCCTCGGGATGAGGGCGGAGAGACCGAGCGGCCACCAGCGCTTCGACGTATGGGCAGGCCACCCGCCCTCGCGGCGGCCTGGCGGGCCTGCTCACCATAGGGCTAATTGTTGCGCGCTGCGGCTTGGCTCTCGGTGGCAGGGCGCCCGCGTTCTCCACTGACATAAGCCGCAACCTGCCTCCGCCCTCATCCTGAGGTGCCCCGCGGGGGCCTCGAAGGACGAGGCCGGCCACTGCAGGGTACACAATCGCGATCGAGGACGTTTCGGATCGCGTTCGAGGGCGCGATTTCTGCCGGGTCGGCGATGTTTGGCGGCATGAACACGATATCAGAACACGACCGAGACCTTGCCACCAAACTGAGATCGCTTTCGATCGAGCCGGCGGCCTTCAAGACAGAGTTGCCGGAGGCTCTTCCCCGGCGGCGCATCATCCCTGGGGCAATGCTCCTCCTTGCTGTGGCGGCATCGCTGGCGCTGGTTCCTTTTTATGGAGCTCCGACGATGGAACGTATCGACGCAGTAATTGCGGGTGGCCAGCTTGCGATAGCTGCTCATGAAGCGGCGGCGCCGGCGGGACGCGGTGCCGCTGTCGAGGGAAGGCGGACTCCGGTCGATGATGGCGCGAACCGCACGGCCTTGCCGACCCGTGAGGTTACCGGCTCCGGCTATGTCGTGGCGCCCGACACCGCCGTCGTCTTTTCCAAATATGAGGGCCGGATTGTCGCCGTCGAAGTCGAAGGGGGCGACAAGGTCGCGGTGGGGCAGGTGCTGGTGCGGCTCGACGATGCGGGCGCCCGGTTTGCGCTTCGCGGCGCGGAGATATCATGGCGAGCGGCGGAATTGGTGCTTGCGGCGAGGAACATAGCGCTTGCGCAGGCGCGGTCTTCGCTCACGCGCATCGAGCGGCTTGCCGGGCGCGATGCAATGTCCGCGCAGGCGCTGGAAGAGGCGAAAACCGCTTTCGACACGGCCGAGAATGGCGCGGAGCAGGCCCGGCAGGATCTCGAAAAGGCCAGGCTCGATATCGACAGGGCGCGCGAACAGGTCGAGGCGCTTGTCCTGACCGCGCCGATTTCGGGCACCGTGACGCGGCTTGATGCGCATGTCGGCGACACCGTGCTGTCGCGCGAAGACAGCGTGCGGGAGAATGAAAGCCTGCTTGCGATTGCCGATACGGCAAGCCTAGTCATCGATGCGGATGTGGCCGAGACCAATATCGCGCTGATGCGGCCGGGTCTCGCAGGCGAAGCGGTGCTCGACGGTTTTCCCGATCAGCCTTTCGCGGTCGAAGTGGCGAAGATCGCGCCCGTCATTTCCCGGGAGAAGGGGACGGCGACGCTGCGCCTGTCGTTCACGTCGCCGCCCTCCGGCATACGGCCTGCGATGGCGGCGCGCATCCGGCTTGTGGTGGGCGAGGGGAGCGCGGGCGCTCATCACCCGCCCCCGTCCTTCGAGGCTCCGGCCGTTGGCCTACGCACCTCAGGATGAGGGCCGATCGGTGTGCCGTGTGGCTGGGCGATCGGTCTCTCCGCCTCATCCTGAGGCCCCGCAGGGCCTCGAAGTACGCGGGCGGCGCGGCCCCTACGACGTGACATTCATCACCAAGGAGAAAAACAATGACCGACACGCAAGATCCCTTCATCGCGCTCGCCGGCGTCAAAAAGGCATTCAGGATCGGGACGGAGATCATCCCGATCTTTTCCGGCCTCGATCTTGCCATGCCGCGCGGCGACTTCGTCGCGGTCATGGGGCCGTCGGGTTCCGGAAAATCGACGCTGCTGAATATGCTCGGCGGCATCGACAGTCCCGACGCGGGCGAAATCCGGATCGGGCGCAGCCGTCTCGAGCAGATGGGCGAGGGCGCCAGGGCGGCCTGGCGGGCGCATGGGATGGGGATCGTCTTCCAGTTCTACAATCTGCTGCCGATGCTGAATGCGGCAGAGAATATCGAGCTGCCTCTGCTTTGAAGCCGCTGGGACGGAGGCAGCGGCGGGCGCGCGTCGATACGGTCATGGATCTCGTCGGGCTTTCCGGGCGGCAGCGGCAGTTTCCCTCGAGCATGTCGGGCGGGCAACAGCAGCGGGTGGGCATCGCGCGCGCCATCGTCGGCGATCCCGATCTTCTTCTGTGCGACGAACCGACCGGCGATCTCGACCGGAAATCGGCGAATGACATTCTCGAAATGCTCGGCTTCCTCAACCGCGAGCTCGGCAAGACCATCGTTATGGTCACGCATGATCCCGAGGCCGCTGCCTTTGCCCGGCGCACGCTAACGCTCAACAAGGGCGAATTCACCGAGGGGCGGGGCCGATGACCTTCTTCCAGCTGATGCGGCGCAATGCCTGGCGCAAGCGGCTGCGCGCCATCCTGTTGATGCTTTCGGTCGGCATCGCCTTTCTGATCTACGGGCTGACCGCGAGCTTCGTTGCCGGCAGCCAGGGGGCGGCGGGCGCCAGCGACAATCTGCTCGGCGTCTTCAACAAATCGGGCCGCGGCCTGCCGCTGCCGCTTGCCTATCTGAGCCGGATCGCCGCCGAGCCCCATGTCGCTGCCGTCGCCTATATCGCGCGCATGCGCGGGTTCGTCGATGTCGAGAAGAATGTGGTGGCCGTCAGCGCCGTCGATCCGCAGGCGATCGCCGCCGCCAATGGCAAGGAGCTCGGGTTGACGCCCGATCTGATCGCGGCGCTCGTGGAGGGCGACGACCGGGTGCTGGTCGGCCGGGCGCTGGCTGATGCGCAGGGCTGGTCTGTCGGCCAGCGCATCGGCATCACCAGCCAGATGATCAGGGCCGACGGCAGCCGCAACTGGAGCTTTACGATCGCGGGTATCTTCCAGGGCGCCGATGCCAGCACCGACACCTATTTCATCATCGCCCGCTACGATGCAATCAATGCGGCGCGCGCCCGCGACAGGGATACGGTCGATGCCTTCGTGGTGCGTCCGCGCCAGGGCATTTCGCCAGCCGTGCTGGCGGCGCGCATCGATGCGCTCTTCGCCAATTCGGCGGCTGAGACGCGCACCCGATCGGAGAAGCAGTTCCTCGAGGCGTTCCTCCGGCAGTTCGCCGATATCGGCCTGATCGTCGGCCTCGTCGTCGGCGCCGCCTTCGTGACGATCCTGATGATCGCTGTGAACACCATGCTCTTTGCGCTGAGAGAACGTCGCTTCGAAATCGGCGTCATGAAAGTGCTCGGATTTTCGGGCGGGCGGATCGTGGCGCTGATCCTCGGCGAGACGCTATTCATCTTCGCCGTCGGCGGCGCCTGCGGGCTCGCGCTTGCCAAGCTCGCGACGTACCTGATCGGGCCGGCTTTCGGCCTCGTCTTCAGTCCGGCGGTGCTGCTGAAATCCGCCGCCATCATCGCCGGGCTCGGCCTGCTGACCGGGTTGCTGCCGGCTTTCAGCGCCATGCGGCTGCCCATCGTCAACGCTTTCAGAACGAGATAATCCAATGTCTTCAGCGCTCAAGCAGATCTTTCTCATGATCAGAGTCAATCTCGGCAGCCTGCCCAGGCGGCACGCGATCTCGCTGTCGATGGTGCTGTCGGTGGCGCTCGTCGTGGCGGTGCTCGCCGGATTTCTGGCCATGGCACGCGGCTTCGAGGCAGCGCTTGCCGGTGCGGGCTCCCCGGATATCGCCGTCATCCTCGGCGGCGGCACCAACCAGGAGGCCGGCTCGGACGTGCCTGCCGAGGCGATCCGCAGCCTTGCGACGGGCGACACCGGGATTGCTCGCAACCCCGGGATTACTCGCGGCGGTCGGGGCGATGGGGCGGGCGGATTGACGATGTCGCGCGAGGTCGTCGTTCCCCTCGATGTCAGGGCCGCCGATGGTGTCGAGCAGACGCTGTCGCTGCGGGGCATGGACCCGGCCGGGCCTGCGATGCGCGAGCGTGCCCGGCTTTCAGAGGGGCGGCCGTTTGTCCCGGGCGGCCGTGAGATTGTCGTCGGCGCCCGCCTCGCGGATGCCTTCCCAGGCCTTGCCGTCGGCGACACGGTGCGGCTCGGCGCTGTCGACTGGCGGGTCGCCGGCCATTTCACATCAGGCGGTAGCGCCTTCGAATCCGAGATCTGGGCTGATCTCGAAGCCGTGCAATCGGCCTTCGACCGGCAGGGGCAGGTGCAGAGCCTGCGGGTGCGGCTTGCCGGCGACGATCCGCAAAAGGCGCTGGCGGCGCTGCGGGAACGGCTGTCCACGCTGCCGGGTCCGCCGCTTGCCGCCGTCTCCGAGGCCGATCTCTATGCCGGCCAGGCCGAGCGCACCAAGAGCCTGATCCGCCTGTTCGGCTGGCCGATCGCGCTTCTGATGGTAATTGGCGCAACCGCCGGAACCTTGAACACAATGATGAGCTCGGTTTCCGATCGCGCGGTCGAGATCGCCACGCTGCGCCTCCTCGGCTTCGCCCGCCTGCCGGCCTTCGCCGCCACCTGGGTGGAGGCGGTGCTGCTCTCGGCTGTTGGAGCGGCAATCGGCGCCATCGCCTCCCGGCTCGCCTTTGACGGCTGGCAGGCGAGCACGATGGGCGCCAACAACACGAAGATGGCATTTCAGCTGGTCGTGACGCCGGAGGTGCTTTTGACGGCGGGTTTGCTCGGGCTGGCGGTCGGGGTGATCGGCGGCGCCCTGCCGGCACTGGCGGCCGCGCGGCTGCCGCTCAGCGCCGCGTTGCGGGCGAGGGGGTAGGAACACGATTCCGGCTGTCTTGGAGGCTGTGCCTTGTGGCCCGTCATCTGCCTGCCGGCATCAGCCTGGGCGAGCCACGGGTCTCGCCTGTCCTTCGGACCCCCGAGGGGAGAAGCGGGCAAGTCGCGAGCTTCGCGTCCATAAGGGATGCGTCCGAGAAGGGCGAGACGTTGCCTCGACTCCTCTTCGCCCCAGCGGGGAGAATATGCCGGCAGGCAGATGAGGGGGCCACACGGCAAAACTTTTATTGCCTGCACCCATCCTTACACGTTGCAGCTTTCCAGTGCCTTAGCGAGCGAAACGCGCCAAGCAGCGAAACCCGCCACCCGCTCACTCATCCACCACCTCGATCTCCGGCCGCCCGGCGAGCGTC
This sequence comes from Rhizobium phaseoli, assembly GCF_003985125.1. Classification (GTDB taxonomy): domain Bacteria; phylum Pseudomonadota; class Alphaproteobacteria; order Rhizobiales; family Rhizobiaceae; genus Rhizobium; species Rhizobium phaseoli. The sequence goes on along the minus strand of NZ_ML133577.1, from coordinate 58,717 downwards.
AGCCGCAGGCGGCCGCGGTCGGCGCGTTCGAGTGTGATCGGGCCTGCCTTCTCCTCCAGGCGCCGGCGCAGGAGGATCAGCCGGGTTTCCAGATTGTCCTTGAAATCGGGCAGTTGCAGGCGACGGTCACGGCGGATCTCGCGGTTCAGGAAGTCCCGCTTGCCGGTGCGCGCATAATCTTCGAGGAAATGCAGGAGCAGCCGCCCCGGCACGCCGCGGATCAGATAGTCGTCGTCGACGAACAGCGAGCCGTCGCGCGGATAGAAGCGCACGGATATGCGCCGGCCGGCGGGCAAGCTGCCGGCCTGATCGGCCGGGGCGTCGGCCTTTTCCCGCCCATTCGTCTCCGCCCGCTCGCGTTCCTCGGACAGGAAGGAGAGCGCGGTGGCGAGATGGGCTGCGATCACGATCAGCGCCTCCTCGTCGCGATGGCGGAAGGTGAAGCGCTCGGTCGATTCCGAAAACAGCACGCCGACAAGCCTTCCCCGCGCGACAAGCGGCAGCGCGATCTGGCTCAGCGGCTTGTCGAGCGCCGGAAGCGGGATCGGTGTCGCATCCTCGACGCCCGCCATGGCCTGCACGGCCTGGAGATAGCGCAGACCGCGACTGAGATCGGTGATCCGCACGTTGCGGCGCCGCTCGGCCGCAAGCCCGATAATACCGCGCCCCGCCGGAACCTCGGCGCCGAAGCCGAACTGGTCGTAGCCTCGGCTGCCGATTGTCGTCAGCCCGCCGCGTTCGCCGTCCGGCACCAGCACCATGGAATTGTGGTAGCCGAAGAGCTCGCCCAGGCCCTCGAGCGTGGCGTCGAGCAGTGATTCCGGATCGCCGCAATCCGACATCCGTGCCGTCAGCCGTGCCACCTTGCCCATCAGGTCGGGCAGAAAGAGCGGCTCCGGTTCGACCAGCGGATTGGCCGCCGGCACTGCCCGACAGTTCTCAACCCGGTAGATGTCGACGGCGCGCAGCTTCATGATCCCGCTCATCCGGCTTTCCAGGATCTCCAGGTGGATCGCCACCTGCTCGAACGTCTCGCCCTCCGTCTCGGAACGCTCGAACACCAAGTCGAGCATGTGCTGCTGGCCGCTATAGCCGTCGACCACCATCACGCTCGCAAGCCCGTTGCGCTCCACATTGGTGGCGGTCTTGGAGAAGAACTGGTTGGAGAGTGCCACGTGCCTCTCATCGACGTAATGCACGTGCGAGAGATAGGAAATATTGGGCATTCCGTCGGCATCGGCGGTGGCGATGATGGAGGGAATGATGCCCTCGAAGCTGTCCCGCAGCGCTTCCAGCGGAATCATGCGGCGGCTTCCGGCATCAGCCTGCGTCCGGCGCCTGGTCCCGGCGTCTGCTCGAAGATCGCCTGCGGCTCGATCGTCAGGCAGACGAGGTCCCGGTCCGACAGCGTGCTGGAGAGCTGCATGCGGGTGACGCCCAACGCCAGCATTCGCGCCAGCTGTTCTGCGACATAGGCTTCGCCCTGTGCCCGGGCGGCGGCATCCGCCGGCCCCGCCGTGAGGATCCGGCCCTTGATCTGGCAGGCCTTATAGTCGGCGGGCCGCACATAGGTCATGGCAATCGGCCGGCCGACCTGCGCCTCGCTGACGGCTTCCGGCCATTGGCAGCGGGAGGCGAGAAAGTGCAGATGCCCGCTCTGCCGGTCGACGCGCACGCCGGAGCCGCGGCCGATCATCGGCCGGCCGGCCTCGTCGCGCGTCGCGAACAGGATCATGACAGGACTTTCTATGAATTCTGCGAGTTCCGGCCCCAGCATGCTTTTCCCCATCCCGAAGTCAGGCGATAATAGTGACTTAGGATATTCTTAGCAATCGTTCCAAGTGCTTAGGATGGTTTTAGGAAGCGCCTCGCAAGCGCCTCGGTTATCTCCCGGTCATCAGCCCGGCGCACGAAAAGAGGCGCCTGATAACGAGAGGAAAACCATCATGAGCCATGAATTCTCGCTTACCAGCATTCCAGATCTCAACGGCCGTTACGACATTTACGGTGCGATCCACAAGGGCCTGCGCAAGGCCGGCTGCGACCTGCTCGGACGCCTCGGCACGGCCGATTTCCAGAATGTCGAGGAGACGGTCTTCCTGATCGGCGACCTGCGCCATTACCTGATGCTGGCCGCCTCCCATGTCACGCACGAAGACGACAACATCCACACCGCGCTGGCCGACAAGGGCGTCTCGACCGTCACGCTCGACGAGCAGCACGACGACCACCGCACTGCCTTCCGCGAGCTGGAAGAACTTGTGGTCGCCTGGGAAAGAGCATGGCCGCTCAACAAGGCGGCCTGCGGCCGCAAGCTTTATCTCGCCTTTGCCGCTTATCTCGCCGACGACTTCGCGCATATGCACGAGGAGGAGGCGGTGACCGGCCCGCTGCTGTGGCGCAACTTCGACGACCAGGAAATCTTCGGCATCGAGATGCGCATCATCGGCTCCCTGCCGCCGGAGAAGAGCATGGCCTTCATGCGTATCATGATCCCGGCCATCAATCCGGCGGAGCGGGCCGCACTGCTCGGCGCCATGAAGAAGGATGCGCCGCCGGAAATCTTCCAGGCGGTCATCGACTTCGCCGTCCGCCCAGGGCTTTCAGCCGGCGACTTCGCCAAGCTTGCCGACGCGCTGAAGCTGGCGGCCTGAGAAAACGGCCGCGGGCGGCGGTCCGAAGCTCCGCCCGCGGCATCCGGTGAATATCAGGAGAAGACCCATGTGCAAGCCAAACGGCGAGGCCGGCATTCCGGCCAAGTGTCCGCGCCGCGGCGACTGTCGCGGCTGCCCCCATTTTGCTTTCGAAGATGGCGAGCGAGAGGATCGCCGCACAGCGCCCGGTCCACGGATCTGGGCCGGGCGCCAGTCCGCCGATCTGGTGGCGAAATTCGCCGAAGGGCTCGGCGCGGCGAGTCTTCCTGAATGACGCGAGGCCAGGAGCGAATCATCTGTGGCGCGTTCGAAGGGGAGGGAAGGTACGATAGCGTACAACCGCGATTTATTCGCCCTTGGGTCGCCCGTTTATGAGGCTGGGTTGCAGCTTTCTCGCGGATGATCGGAGCTCGCGCCATTGCCTGGGAATAAGATTCGCGAACTGGACCGCTGCCGCATTGACAACATCTTCTCGCCTTTTTGCCGTGGACGTTTGCCCGCGCCGCATTCCCGATCAGCCGATTCCGGCCGGTCGCGCGGCGACATAGCGATCCGATGAACAGGGCAACATGGCGATATGACAATCTACTATGTGAACTCAGCGACTGGCTCCGACCGCAACAGCGGAACGGGCCAGAACTCGGCTTTTGCGACTTTGTCCAAAGTGGAATCCTTGACGCTGAAACCGGGCGACAGCGTGCTGCTCGCCAAGGGAAGCGTCTTCAACGAGCAATTCGATATCAAATATTCCGGCACCGAGAGCGCGCCGATCAAGATCGGCAGTTACGGCACGGGTGACGCACCCGTCATCCATAGCGGCGATGACGGCATTCACAGCCTTTACGCATCGAACATCGTCATCGAGAATCTCAAAATATCCAATAGCGGCGGTGCGGCCATTTATGGCGGCAATGTCTCGAACTGGACGGTCAGACACGTCGAGGTCGACAAGGCCGGATCGTCGGCAGAAGCGGGTTCGGTGACTTTTCGCAACAGCAAGAACATCACGGTCGCAGACAGCAAGATAGCAGGTGTCAACAGCGACGGCATCTGGATCGAAAAGGTCGATGGCATCAAACTTCTCAACAACACGGTTACAAACAGCCATGGCGCCAGGGCCGATTCGGTCCAGGTGAACGACAGCAGCAATATTCTGATCCAGGGCAATCATCTCGATCAGACGCAAGCCGACAGTTCGAAAGGCGTCATAGCGCTGGTGCGGGCGACCAATGCCGTAGTCGAGGACAATACGCTGACCGGCGGCGGCTTTGGTATCAGCGCCCCCGCGGGCAAGAATGTCGCCATCCGCGACAATGATATATCGGGCTTTCACGGCTACGATTGGTCGTTCGCCGTCGGTCTCGGCGATCAGGGCGATAGCAGAGATTACGATATCGCGGGCAACCATATCCACGATGGAGCATGGGGCGTGGTCGTCACTGCTCCCGTCGACGGCACGAGCTATGTCCGCAGCGGTATCAAGGTCCATGACAATGTCTTCGACGACCTCACGCAGTCGGCGCTGAAAGTCGACCGGCCGGCATCCGGCTCCTTCTACAACAATACCATCGAAAGCGGTGTCAAGGCCTACAGCATATCGCCGGCGGTCGCCGACGCGCATACTTTTTCCGTCAGCAACAACCATACAGTCGCCAATGTCGAGACGGCGCTGGCGACGACTGCCACCACGGCGGCGGCAACGACGGACGCGGTCGCGGATCCGGCGGTTGTCGCGGTTCATGACAATTTGAAGATCATCACAGATACGGGCGAGGCCCATCGCGGCAATCTCCTGGAAAACGACAGCTCCGACAATGGCACCCTGTTGCTTCGCCGCTTCGGGAATGAAAGCGTCGGGAAGCATGGTCTGACCCTGACCGGAGAATACGGTGTCATCCACGTCGACCGGGACGGGAGCTATGCCTATACGCTGGATGAGACGAAGCTGCCTGCCGATCATGATGGACATGTGAGCGAAACCTTCCACTACGGGATCAACGATGGAACATCGCAGCATAGCGACGGGGATACGATGACCGTCTTCATCCATATGGATGGCCTGCTGAGCTAAGGGGCGGGCAAGCAGCCCTCGCGGACTTGACGCAGAGGCGCCCTGGGAGGGCGCCTCGAAGGATTTCCTGTCGGCAGCCGCCGCTCGTCGGCCTGCTGTCCAGCTTGCCGGACGTGAATTGCCGGACGCTGCGTTACCATTCGTTCACCTTCCGGTCGTTGTTTTCTAGATTATTTTCTTAAAAGTTGTATTGTTGAGCATGCAGCCACCGCCAGGCGCTTCTCGGGAGCGGGGCAGGCCCCATGCCTGCCGCCGCCGTAACGGCAATCGACGTCATCCTGGATGGCCTCCGCCCCCGACCGCATCCGATCCACGCGCTTCAGCCGTCTCAGACGGCTGAGCGACAATGCGAGAACAAGGCGAAATGACAATCTATTATGTGAATTCAGCGACGGGTTCGAACACGAACGCCGGAACGAGTGAGGACGCGCCCTTTGCAACCTTTTGGGCGGTTGAAAACCTGAAGCTGCAGCCTGGCGACAGCGTGCTTCTCGCCGCCGGAAGCGTGTTCAACGACCAGCTCGACCTGAAATATTCTGGCACGGTTGACGCCCCGATCACCATCGGCAGTTACGGCATCGGCGACGCCCCTATCATTCACAGCCCTGGCGACGGGATTCACAGCCTCTATGCTTCCAACATCGTTATCGAGAACATCAAGATTTCAGACACGGGTGGCGCGGCCATCTATGGCGGCTATGTTTCAAACTGGACAGTCAACAATGTCGAGGTTGACCACACCGGCTTGGCGGGAAAGGCCGGTTCCATCACGTTTCGGACCGGCTCGAACATCACGATCGAAAACAGCACGATCAACGACGTCAATGGCGATGGCCTCTGGCTCGAGAAGATCAACGGCATCACTCTGCTCAACAATACCGTCACCAACGCCCATGGAACTGCGGCAGATGCCGTTCAGATCAACGACAGCAGCAACATCGTCATCAGTGGCAATTATCTCGATCAAACGGGTGCGGTGACGCCGAAGGGTGTGCTGACGCTGGTCCGGCCGGTGGATGCGGTGATCGAGGGAAACACGATTATCGGCGGCGGCTTCGGGATCAGCGCGCAGGCCGGCACCAATATCGCTATCCATGACAACGATATTTCCGGCTATGGCGGCTACAGCTGGTCTTATGCCATCGGCCTGGGCGACCAGGGCGATACGCGCAACTACGATATTTCCGGCAACTATATCCATGACGGCGCGTGGGGCGTGTCAGTCAGCGCAGCCGGCACGACAACCTACGTTCGTGAGGACATCGATATTTACGGCAACCTTTTCGACGACCTGACGCAGGCGGCGCTGAAGGTCGACCGGCCGGCATCCGGATCCTTCCACGACAATTTCATTGCGAGCGATGTCACGCCTTACAGCATCTCCCCCTCGATCATTGCCGCAGGCACGTTTCCCGTCAGCGACAACACGAGTATCGAAGGAAGTGCCGCCACGCTGGCAAGCGCCGACAGTCTGGTCGCCACGGATGCCAGCATCAACCTCGTGTCGGACACCGGGCTCACATCCCATGACGGCATGAAACTTGGTGCCGACAAGACCGCAGCGGACAAGGCCGGCGCTCATCACGACGATCCTGTCGGCGAAAACGGCGTGTCGGATGGAACCTTGCTGCTTCGTCACTTCGGCAAGGCTGCCTTCGAAAAACACGGACCGAACCTTGGCGACGATGATCACAGCTTCACGATCGAAGCTGCGGATCTCGCCGGCCCGGAAAACGGCAGCGGAATTTTCCATCATGAGATCGCACCTCAGCCGTTGCATCATTCACAAGCGGACGGGACGATCGTCTCCATCCTTCAAGACGACCTGCTGCACTGAGGGTCGCCGCGGCAGGGCACTCAGCGGTCGCCGAGCAGGATCCGTTGGACGTCGGCTTCGATTTCCGCACAAATGATCTCATATTCGGCGATGATCGCAGGATCGGCCGATCTATCCTTGCGCATGCGGTCGAGGACGGAGCAGGCTTCGCCATAGGCGCCGCACAACTCGTAGAGAAGGGACTGGCTTGCTGCGGCGGCTCTGATCGTCGCCCGCGTGGCCGGCAATTTCATCATCAGCCGGGCCAGCCCCTGTTCGGCGGCATGCCTTGCGATCGGGGCGATGCCTTCCTTTCTGATCATGCCATCATCCCTCGCTGCCTGAAACTAAAGCGTGTCGTTCAGATTCGCTTGTCACGCTTTAGGTCATTGTTTTTACGCATGTTTTTATCGCCAAACCGCCGCACCCTTTCGCGAGACATGCTTTGGTGAGGTTCTGCGGTCGAGAGGTAGTACGCAGAAATCCTGCGTCTGGTTTCATGGCTGATGGAAGAAAGGTTCTCGCTCCTACAGGCTCAGGAGGAAAGACCGATCGTAATCGTGGCGGAAAGCACGCCGCTGTCGAGCCTTTCGAAATCGAATATGTGATCGACGGCGTCCTGCGGGATCAGGCCGTCCTCATCGTTGCGCGTATCGCGGGGAGGGCGCTGGAAATAGTCGGGATGGCCGCCATAGACGATATCGCTCAGCGCATCGTCGAAATAAATCTGGCTGACGAGAAGTTCCCTGCCTTCGACAAGAATGCGGCAGTGAACATGCGGCGTGCGGCCCTTGTACCATCCGGGATAGATCGTCAGAAAGCTTGCCTGCCCGGCCGCATTCGTCAGCTGGCGGCCGCGAAAGGCAAGCCCGCTTATCGCCTCGGCATCGTTGAGCGTACACATGTTTGCAGCTTCTCGGCCCGAGTAGATACCGCGGTGATCGGTATGCCAGATTTCGATATCGGCGTTTTCGACCGGTCGGCAATCGGCTGCATGGACAATGCGGACGGCCAGCCGCAAGGGCAACCCAGCCTTCCCTTCGCTGACGTCCTGACGAGCAGGGATGTCGTCGACATGGCAGGGGCCAAGGGTCTGGGCGACGGTCGCGACGCAATTCGGGCGCGTCCGGAAGCGCGGCGCGGGCAGCTTTTCCAAAGCAACAGACCGTGTGCCACCGCTGAGGAAATCAGTGCCCTTCCAGTCGAATGTCCTGGCGGCCATGACGATTTGCCGCCGCGGCCAGATTGCCACCGCAGCGACGGATGATGCGACAATCGCCGCACCGCCAAACACAATGGTCCGCCTTTTCATATATTCTCCTCGGCTTCAAGGCTTAGCGTGTAAGGAGGATGGGCCGAGGCTTCCAGTTAATTCCAGGCAATGTCAGGCTTCAAATGGCAATCTGTTCGCCAAGTTCGACGACGCGATTTGAAGGCAAGTTGAAATAATCGGACGGGTCGATTGCCAAGCCCTCCAGCGCCATGAAGATCCGTTCCTGCCAGCCGGGTAGCCCGGTGTTGGGGGTCCTGACGAGGTTGCGGCGACCGAGATAGAAGGAAGTCTTCATGATCTCGAACTTGAACCCTCCCTCCCGGCAGAGTGCCAAGGCCCTGGTGACATCGGGGTCGTCCATGAAGCCGAAGGTGATGTCCAGGCGCACGAAACGCGGCGAGAGCTGACTGATTTTGATGCGTCTGTTGTCAGGGACGTAGGGTTCATCCTCGGTCCAGACGGTCAGGATCACGTTCTGTTGGTGGAGCACATGGTTGTGCTTGAGATTGTGCAGCAGAACGTTCGGCGTCCGGTCGGGGACGCTGGTCAGAAAGACTGCCGTTCCCGGCACGGTGACCGGTGCATGGTCGGACTTTCGCTCGATCGAACGGATGAAGGAATCGAGTGGGATCTCATTGTTGGCGCGCAGTCTCTTCAGGTAGGCCTGCCCGCGGGTCCAGGTCCACATCAAAATCATGATCGCCAAGGCGAGGGCAACCGGAACCCAGCCGCCGTCGTAGATCTTCATCAGGTTGGCCGCCAGGAACATGACTTCGATGGCGAAGAGCGGCAGCAGCAGGGCGGCGGCGAGCACGAGGGAGTAGCCCCAGACGACACGGAGGAATTGAAAGACCAGCATGGTTGAGATGACCATGGTCCCGGTCACAGAGATGCCGTAAGCGGTCGCGAGCGACTCGGAGTCGCCAAAGGAAAGGATCAGCATCAGGACGCCGACCAACAGCAGAAGATTGACGCTCGGCACGTAGATCTGGCCGGTGTTAGTTTCCGAGGTGAATTTGATGCGCAGTCTTGGCAGGAAGCCGAGATGGACCGCCGAGCGGGCGAGCGAAAACGCGCCTGTTATGACAGCCTGGCTGGCAATGATCGTTGCCATCGTCGCCAGAATGACCACCGGCAGCAAGATCCAGTCGGGATACATCAGAAAGAACGGGTTGGTCGCCGTTTCGGGATGGGCGAGAACCAGCGCGCCCTGGCCGAGATAGTTCAGGAGCAATGCCGGAAAGACGAGCACGAACCAGGCCGTCTGGATTGGCCGCCGCCCGAAATGTCCAAGATCGGCATAAAGCGCTTCGCAGCCCGTCACCGTCAGAAAGACGGCGCCGAGCACGATCAGGCCGACGGTACCGGCATGGGCGAGGAATGAGAGCGCGTTGATCGGATTGAGCGCGGCCAGGATCCTCCAATCGTCGCCGATATGGATGAGGCCGCCGGCTGCCATGGCCAGAAACCACAAAACTGTTATCGGCCCGAAAAAGATTGAGACGGCGGCCGTGCCCCTCGACTGAACGGCAAAGAGAACGATCATGATCGCAGCTGAGGCAAGCGGGACGTAGTCGGCAAAAGTCGGCGTAACCAGCTTTAAGCCCTCGAGCGCCGACATCACCGACAGGGCAGGCGTGATCATCGCATCGCCGATGAAAAGGGCCGCCCCGATCAGGCCGGCGAAGAACAGTACCGGCACGTTTCGCCCCATCTTCTTCATCAGCAGAGCGAGAAGCGAGAGGGTTCCGCCTTCGCCGTCATTGTCGGCCCTGAGAAGGAACAGCACATATTTGAAGGTCACGATGACGGTGAGCGTCCAGACCATCAGCGAAATCAGACCGATCACCTCCGGCTCGTGTATGCCATCGGCGGCAAAGGGCCTCAGCGCCTCGCGGAAGGCATAGAGCGGGCTGGTGCCGATATCGCCGTAGACGACGCCTATCGCGCCGACGACCAATCCGACAAAGCCGCTCCGGCTGCCGGCGTCACCGGTCTTGTCTGCATGTGTTGAAGTCATAGTCCCCCGCTCATGCCGCTTGCTTACATACAGAAACATATGCCGCATTGGAGAACGGCAAGTAAATTGACGCTGATGCAAACTTTTCGTGACGGCCAGGCGCCAGACGCGGGCCCACATGATGGCCTGGAACACGGCCCGAATGAAACGATTTCGATACGGGATATTTTGTTGTAGGCATTCGAAATCAGTTTCCGAGCCGGGGGCGAGGCAGATGGAACCAACCCAATTGTTCGAGCTTGTCATCGCGATGTTCCTTGCGATCATCGCGCTGCACTACGCCGCCCACAGGCTCGGACTGCCGCCCTCCGTCGCGCTGCTGGCAGGTGGCTCTTTGCTCGCCTTCGTGCCGGGGCTGCCGGCGATCATCGTCGATCCCGGGCTGGTGCTCGTCATTTTCCTGCCGCCGCTGTTGATGGATGGCGCCTGGGCCATCGCGCTGGCGCGCCTGCGGCGCCATATGATCGGCATCGCTTCGCTCGCCGTCGGTGCGGTGTTGTTCACGTGCGCCGTCGTGGCGGTGACGACCCATCTCCTCTTTCCATCACTTCCCTGGGCTGCCTGCGCAGCGCTCGGCGCCATCGTTTCGCCCCCGGATGCGGTGTCAGCACGCGCCGTGCTGGAGCGTGTCAGGCTGCCGAGGCGAATTCAGATCCTGCTCGAAGGCGAGAGCTTGCTCAATGATGCGAGCGGCCTGGTTCTCTTCCGTTTCGCCGTTGCCGCCGCCGCGACCGGAACATTCGGCGCGATGGAGGCGGTCGGCAATTTCTTGGTGCTGGCGCTCGGCGGCGCCGTTGTCGGCTTGGCGGTGGGCGCGACATGGGTCAAGCTTGTCCGGCGTCTCGGCGACGAATATCTCATCATCGCCGCCACGGTGCTGCTTGCCTGGATATCCTATCTGCTCGGCGAACTGCTGCATGTTTCCGGCGTCATCGCCACCGTGACAACAGGACTGATCGCCTCCTGGCACCAACATACCGTCTTTTCAGCGGCCATGCGCATGCGCGGCACATCGTTCTGGACCGTGATGATCTTCCTGATGGAAGCCGCGGTCTTCACATTGATCGGGCTGTCGCTTCGCGACGTAGTCGAGCGCGGCGGCGGCTTCGCCACTGTGATTGCGACCATGGGGCTGCCGATGCTGGCGATCCTCGTGACGCTGGTGATCGCGCGTTTTGCCTGGGTCTTTGGCTCTGATCTCCTCATCAGGCTCTGTGCCGCCTTCGGCTCGAAACACGCACATCCGATTGGCGCCGGCGGCGCTGCCGTGCTGGGCTGGGCGGGTGTGCGTGGCGTGGTGACGCTCGCCCTGGCCCTCAGCCTGCCCGAGACATTCCCGGGCCGCGACTTCATCCTCGTCACATCGTTCGCCGTCATCCTCGGAACGGTGCTTGTCCAGGGCACGACACTGGGGCAAGTGATCGCCTGGGCGGGGTTGGTGGAGCCGCAGTCCGAAAGCGCGCGACTGACAATGAGCCAGGCTGAAGCCGCCATGGCGCAGGCGCAGCTTGGGACCGTCCAAAACCTCGCCTATGACGCAGATGGCAAGCTTATTCATCCTCAATTGCTGGAGCGATACCAGCGCAGAGCGACAGCTATCGTCGACTATGCCGCGCGGACGGAACACTACGTGCCGATGCTCCATGCGCATTTCGACGTCGTTCTCGAGGCGGTCGCTACCGGCCGCCGGGAACTCATTCGTCTTCATCGCGCCGGCGAGATCGATGACGAGACATTGCACGAACTGGAGCGCGATCTCGATCTTGAGGAGCTGAGTGCGATCTCCTCCAAGGCCTGATCTCGCAAGTCCCACGACGTATTGCCGTCTCTGCCGAAAGTATTATCCGTGTCGTTGGAACTATAAGTCCTGCGGGCGATGACGGTGTTATGCGACGTCGTCCAATGTGGCTTGTCGACGATGGCCCTTCCTGCGGTAGGATTCTGGTTTCGTCTGCGATAGGCCGAACCTTCCGAGATGACCGTTTTCGAGACAGTATTGCATTTTGAATGCCGCGGGATTGTCTGCGCAATTTAGAAAAATTCGCCGCCAGATTGTTTCTAATTGCCGCCATGATTCAAATATACGTTCCCGGCCGCGATTTTTTCTTCGCCACATTTCGGATGTTCCAAATTGTCCAAACAATGGTGAGAAACAATGAAAATTATTCTCGTCATGGCCCTCACGCTTTTCGCCATCCCCTGTGAGGCCGATATGTTGGGTACGGCTTCCAAATACGACCGCATGCACGAACGCTCCATCTCTTTCCTCGACATCAATCCCCGCAGAACGTCGTGGTGCGGCGCCTTTCTTGCCTTCATCGCCAAACGATCCTCGCGGGAGCCGCCGGCAAATCCAAATATGGCGGTGTCCTGGAGAAACTTCGGTAAGCCCGTCTTCTTCCGCTTCGCCAGGCGGGGAGATGTGGTGGTGATCCGAAGCGGCAGGCGATTCCATGTCAGTTTGTTCGATCACTTCGACCAGCGGCGTCAGTACGTCTATCTGTTCGGCGGCAATCAATCCAACCGGGTTCAGCTGTCGCGCTATCGGGCAAGCTCCGTCATTGCCGTGCGACGATGATGGCGAGGATGGCTGCCCTCCACATGCCAAACCAGTTTAGCGCCGCAAAGCGTCATTGCTGACGCTCCTGAACGCAGCGATGATGCTTTCTACAGCCAGTTCCGCCTGGTCCGATGTCGTCTGGAAATTGGTGACGGAGAGGCGCAGGACGTCGCGGCCGCGCCATTTGGCGCCACCGGCGAAGAGGATGCCGTCCGACTGGATCTTTTCGATCGCCTTTCGTGTTAGCGCGTTGCTTTCGTCGTCCGGGCAATCGACTCCGAAACGGACGACGAGCTGGTTCAGCGCCACCTCGTTCAGGATGGCGATGCCGGGTTCGCGTGCGAGCCGTCGGCCATCAGGCGGGCCGAGGCGCAGCATTGGTCGATGAGGGTTTCGATGCCGTTGCGGCCGAAATGTTTCAGCATCGCCCAGGTGGCGAAACCGCGCGCCCGTCGCGAAAGCTCCGGCACGTAATGGGAGGGATCACGCTCGCCTTCGCCGGCGAGCGGCAGGTAGCTTGCGGCGATCGTCATGGCGCGGCGGTGGGCGAGTTCATCGCGGACGATCGCATAGCCACAGTCATAGGGCGTCTGCAGCCATTTGTGGCCGTCGGTTGCCCAGCTGTCGGCCCCGTCGATGCCCCGGCTGAGATGGCGCACCTTCGCCGATGCCTGTGCCCACAGCCCGAAGGCGCCGTCGACATGCACCCAGGCGCCTTTCGCCTTCAGCGGCGGGATGAGCCTGTCAAAATCGTCGAAAGCGCCGGTATTGATCTGACCGGCCTGAAGAACGGCGATCAAGGGACCGGTGATCGCGTCAAGCGCTCCGGGAAGCGCCGCCGGGTCGATCCGGCCCATCGCGTCGGTGGGCAGGCGCAGCACACGGTCATGCCCGAGACCCAGGAACTGAAGCGCGGAGAAGACGGTCGTATGGGCGTCGTCGCCGATCAGCACGGTGATCTCAGGCGCGCCGAACAGGCCGTCGGCATCGGCATTCCAGCCAACCTTTCGCAGCAGCTCGCCGCGGGCGGCGGCAAGGCAGGTGAAATTTGCGACCGTGGCGCCGGTCACGAAGCCGACCGAGCTTTCGGCCGGCAGTTTCAGGAGATCGAGAAGCCATCGCGCCGCTATGGTTTCAACGGCAGCGGCAGCCGGAGCGGCGACGTGGTTTCCGGCATTCTGGCCCCAGGCGCTGGTGAGGAAATCGGCTGCAACGCCGACGGGATGCGAGCCGCCGATGACCCAGCCGAAAAAGCGTGGACCGGTGGTTGCATGCAGTCCGGGTTCGGCGCCAACGGCGAGCTGCCGGATGACTTCGAGCATATCGGAGCCCGCCCCTGGTAGCGGCTCGTCGAAGACGGCAAGGGAGGTGGCGTAATTGCCGCTTGGCATATGGCGGGCAAAGGCCGTTTCCCGAAACCCGGCCGCAAGCCGGGCGGCCTCCTGAAACAGAGTTGCAATTGCCGACATCGGATCCCCCGCGCCAACGGCTGCCGGCCCTGACAGGACCTCCTCACAGCAGGCTGTGACGCAGGCAGTCTAGTCGATATTGCCGACGCTGTCTTGCCGCTCCTCTGAACAGGCGGTCACGACGACACGCGGGCATGGCTTCGTCAGGCATTCAGCCGGAAATCCGGATACGGGTGGCGGCCTAGTCTTCGGGGCGATCGGATAGGCGCAGGGTCTTTTCGTTTCCCGCACGGCCATCGTCGCTACAGCATATCCCCGAGGCTCCAATGATTGTTCCAGCGGGCGTCGATTTCGTCATCGACGTTCTGGAAGCGGATGTCGGTGGAGAGGCGCAGACGTCCGGCGCGGTCCTGGTTGGTCGTGGCGGCGTGGATCATGTAGGGCGAGTGCAGGACCACGTCACCGGCTTCGTAATCGGCGGCTAGCCAGCGGGCGTTGAAGCGTTCGGCCATGTCGGGGAGATCCTTCGAGACCCAGCCGCCTTCGGCCATATGGCTGTTATAGGCGCTGATCCGCTCCTCCGGCGAGAGATCGCCGCTGCGGCGCCGGAATTCGGCTTCCATCCCCCGCCCGATGGCATGCGAGCCTTCGAGATAGATAAGGCCGCCCATTTCGGCCGGGACATCGCCGATCGGAATCCAGGCAGTCACCAGCCGGCTGGTGCCGCCGCGGAGATAGACGAGATCGTAATGGGCAGGGGTCGCCGTTGCCGTGCCCGGCTTGGTATAGCGCATCAGCTTGCGCTTATGGAGATAGGAAATGCCCTGGAGAAAGGCGTCCATGAAGCGCACGAGCGGCGGCTGAGCGCAGAAGCCTTCATAAGCCGCCGACCGGACGATCGACATCAGGCGCCGGTCGGCCAGGCTCCAGTCGACGCCTTCGGCGGCGGCGATGCCGAGAGCAAAATCATGGCCCGGCTCCAGCAGGCCGGTTTTGGCAAGGCGTGAAAAGACCCAGCGGCGAAAATCGATCACTTCGGAGCGCGGCAAAAGGCCCTTCAGCCAGACATAGCCGTCCTCCTCATAGCGGTGGCGGATGGCGTCGATACCGATGGCCGGGTCCGTCGGCTGAAGCGGACCAAGCCTTTCCGCCGGGATCGTCCGGCCATGGGCGGCAAGGGAAAGGTCGGCTTTTGGCGCCTCGACATTTGCAGCAATTGACATTTCGTCCGTCCATCGCTTGGTCTATTGTCGCTTAAAATGACCGATAACAAGGCCGGAAGACATGGAGGAAAGTCAAAGCTGGACTTTTCGCTCAGCGTGAGAGCGGCTGAGGCCATCTATCGATCGCCGCTGGACGCAGCTGGCGGGCTTGCTGTCATCGGGAGCGGCAGACAACATGCGCGCCACGTCGTGAAGAGGAGGAAGCTCCCGAGTTTTGCGGTCGTGCTGGTGGAGCGCGGGCGGGGCTTTCTCGAAACCGCCGGCGTGCGCCGGCATATCGAGGGACCGGCGCTCTTCTGGCTCTTTCCCAATCGCCTCCATTCCTATGGGCCGGATGAGGGCGGCTGGGACGAGCGATGGGCGCTGTTCGGCGGCTCGTTCACGCGGGATTTCATACGCCTGCGCCTGATCGCTGAGCGGCACCCTGTCGTGGCTCTGCGCCATGTCGAGGAGGTGGCGCGGCTCTTCGCATCTCTGCACGCTGACCTCATCAACGACACCCCTCTAGGCCAGGCCTCAGCGGCATCGGCGCTGCATCACATCGTAATCTCAGCCGCAAGGGAGGTGAGCGCTGCGGCAAGCGAGCGCCAGGTTGATGCCGGCGACATCGTCGAGATCTTGCGGGGGCGGGCGCTACAGCCGCTCGACCTTGCTGCTTTCGCTGTCGAGCACGGAATGTCGCCGGCCACACTGCGGCGCAGATTCGTGAGTGAAACAGGTTTGCCGCCTAAGGCATTTCAGCTCCGTGTCCGCATGGATCAAGCCAAGCAATTGCTGGCCACCAGCGATGAAAAGATTGAATCCATCGCCGCCAGGATCGGCATCGACGATCCGTTTTATTTCTCGCGCCTCTTTCGCGAGCGTGAAAGCTGCAGCCCAAGCCAATTTCGAGCGCGGTACCGGAGAATGTGAGGTGCGCGGCCAATAGTCGTTATATGAGGATCCTTCATCTTAGCCGCGATACGCACGATGAAATCGATCATTGCGAGAAGTAATTTTTAATATTGTTAGCGTTTTCCTGCCGGAACTTCTAATCACTCCGGGTAACTTTAAAATTCATTGCCTTTTTGTAAGTATCGATCAAGATGTGAAAATATCATTCGCAGTTCTGCAATGTCGTTCTGCCAACAGCGAGGGATATACGCTGAAATATTTTGTTCTCTACGCGCTCGTGTGCTCGACGGTTGGGGTAGTCCTTCTCGTCGTTATCCATCAGATCACACCGTTCGATACGGACGGGCCGAGCCATTCTATCGCCGACCGAATGATTGATGACACTGCGACCGGGACGGTAGGCAGTGCGCCAATCCGGCCAGATGACCTCGTCGTAAGGTCAACTCCTGCGCCTGCGCCCTATGAACCACCCGTCCGGAAATCTGATCAATGGGACCTTCGGCCAACGAATTCGCCGGCGGGGGACCCATTCGATTCAGCGGTCGCACGAAAGGGCGGTCGGGTGGGAACGCCGATGCAGTGACCGGTGGAGCGCCGCGGGCGCGACACCTGATGAGCCTATAAGCATCAGCCGAAAATAGAGCTGATACGCGCGTTGTCACTGTTTCGGCGTCCTTTGCGCAACTTCCAAGACGCTGTTCCACACTGCGCAGGAACACGACCCCCCTTGGCCATATTTATGGCAACCTAGACGACGATTGCCAGGCAAAATGCAGCATCCACACAACGCCGTCAGGCCCTCGGCAGGACCGATGAAAATCACGGCGACGCCACCAGGCAGAATCGCGGCCATCGCCGGCACAAGACTGGTAACGCTCCTCATGCTTGTGCACAGCCTACAGAATAACAGTTGGTAATTTCAGGCTGCCCCTACCGTTCGGCGCCAGCGACTTGTGGGCATTACACGGCTGCGATGTCGCGTCGCGATTGTCGGCACCGGCCTCGGTTGCATTGTTCCGAACTGTCAGTATTGACAGTATCGCGTTGATTGCAGGAGGTTTCGATGGATGCGAGCTGCGTGACGATCAGGCTTATCCAGGCAGACGAGGTGGAGTCTTTCCAGCGTGTCCGACTGGAAGCGTTGCGCGCCGAACCGTCGCATTTTGCCAGCCGCTACGAAGACTGGGAGGTTCTTTCCATCGAGGAGTGGCGCAATCGGCTGAGCGACCCGGTTTTTGTCGCTTTTCAGAATGGCGAACCGGTCGGCATTATGGGCCTGCTTCGGCAACGGTCGAGCAAGATGATCCATCGCGCCACCATTATCATGGTCTATGTCCGCGCGGAGCTGCGCGGAACGGGTCTTGCCGCGAAGCTGCTGGAGACGATCTCGGATCACGCGCGTGATATCGGCGTCCGGCAGTTGGAACTGTTCGTCAGCGCGGAGAACCCGCCGGCAATCCGGTTCTATCAGCGTGAGGGTTTCTCCGAAATCGGCAGGATTCCCGGCGGGGTGCTGGAGGAGGGCAGGGAGATCGACGACGTGATGATGGCGCGCCGTATCGTCGATTAGACATTAGGCGGATTTTCTTCGCGTAGCGGTTTATCTCACCTCTTGACCTCAACCGCGGTTGGGGTCGCAGGATGCGGCCAGGAGCGGGAGGTGTGCCATGGCGAAAATTCTGCGAGACGAGGATCTGGTCGGCAGCGCGTTGATGCCCATCGCCATTGATGCGCTGGAGGCCGCCTTTCTCGCGAGAGCCGGCAATCGTTTGATCTCTCCGCCTCGGCATCATGTGTCGTTCCCCGATCGAGGCAACCTCGTTTTCACTGTTGGTGGCCTTATCGATGAGACGCCGATCGCCGGTTTTCGCGTCTACGACACATTCAATGGGGCGGAGCATACGCAGATCGTCGCGGTTTGGTCGGCCGATAGCGCCAGGCTCGAGGGTGTCATTCTCGGCGAACGCCTCGGCACCCTCAGGACCAGCGCCATCGGAGGGCTCGCCGTCCGCCATCTCAGCGCGCCCGATGCCAGGAATGTCGGGATCATCGGCAGTGGGGCGCAGGCGCGAACCCAGCTTGCCGCGGCGGCCGCCGTTCGCAACCTAGACCGCGCCCGCGTCTATAGCCGCGACGACACAAATCGCAAAGTCTTCGCAAGGGAGATGCAGCACGCCCTGGGCCTTGATGTGGAGCCGGTCGACAGCGCCTCGAAAGCCGTTGATGACGCCGACATCGTCATCTGCGCGACCACGAGCCAAACGCCTGTCATCCATTCCGGGGATTTGAAGCCCGGCGTGCATGTCACCACCGTCGGCCCGAAAACGCTTCAAGGATACGAACTCGGGTTGGATGTCGCCGATGCCGCAGATCGCGACGGATTCTTCCGAACAGGCACGGGCCTATGCTTCGCCGTTTTTCCTCACCGGCTCCGGCAACGATGATCGCATCGCCGATCTTGCCGACATCATTGCCGGGAAAGCGGCCGGACGGCGATCGTCCGAGGAGATAACGCTGTTCTGCTCGGTGGGCCTGGCTGGAACGGAGGTCGTCGTCGCCTCGGCGATACTCCGATCACCCGCCCTCGACCTTCGAGGCCCTTCAGGATGATCCTTCGAGGCTCCTTCGGGCACTTCAGGATCCTTCGAGGTCTCAGGATGATCCTTCGAGGTCCTCAGGATGATCCTTCGAGGTCCTCAGGATGAGGGCTGATCGCGGTGCGCGCAGCGTCTGTTCGCCTGTCTCACGTCAGGCCCAAGACGTCCCGCATATTGTATTCGCCGGGCGCGCGCCCGACGATCCAGCGGGCAGCGGCAAGCGCGCCGCGGGCGAACATGCCGCGATCGAGAGCCGAATGCGAAAGCGTGAGAACTTCCTCGGCGGCGGCAAACAGCACCTTGTGTTCTCCGACGAGCCCGCCGGCGCGCAGCACGGCGAAGCCGATCTCGCCGGGCGGCCGCACGCCGGTGATGCCGTCGCGCCCGCGCCGCTCGACCGATGCGAGGGAAACGCCGCGTCCTTCGGCGGCTGCTTCACCGAGCATCAGCGCCGTGCCGGACGGCGCATCGATCTTCTGGTTGTGATGCGCTTCCAGGATTTCGATATCCCAACCATGGGCAGGAAGAGCGCGCGCGGCCTGGGTGACGAGGCCGACCAGCATATTGACGCCGATCGAAAAATTACCGGAGCGCAGGATCGGAATGCTGCGCGTGGCCTTAGCGATCCGTTCGAGCTCCTCCGGCTCGAAACCTGTGGCGCCGATCACCAGAGCCGGTCCGCCCGCCGCGGCGCATAAGCCGGCAAGTTCGGCGGCGGCAGCTCCCGTCGTGAAATCCAGTATCACGTCGGCGGCTGCCATCGCGGCCGAACGAGCGATCAACCCGGCGCCGTCGGCGGCCTCGCGGCCGATGCCGCCGACGAAGGCAAAATCCGGATCGGCCGCCAGCAGCGACAAGATGGCTCGACCCATGCGACCGTTCGCGCCGGCGACGGCTACTTTGATTGGTGTGGTCACGTTCGTTCCTAACTCAGGAGAGTGAGCGCGCGGCGGAGGGGTTTTGTCGCGCTGGACGCAAATAAAGCAGAGCGATGGTGTAGACAACGAGTACGATCGGTATTTCCCCTAAGACCGGAATCAGAATGATGCCGTCGCCCGGCCCGGCCTCTTCTCCCGGCGCCATCGTCGGCGTTGCCAAAAGGGCGAGCGTGATTGGCGAGAAAAACACCCATAGAAATGCCGATGCATGCGGTGCCCATCTATGTCGCCTGAGCATTCGCGTGATGACAATCGCGGAAGCAGGGATTAGGACATTCGAAACAAAGACAATCGAAAGCGCCAGGAATTCCGGCAGGATTGTCGGGTAATGTGGATCGTATTCCATCAGGTGTCTCAGAGACTGGTATTTATCGGATGCGCGTTAGCCCCCTGGGCTGCCCCGGCATCTACCAGTTGCCGGGGTCGGCGGTGTGATCGATGCTGGCAAACTCGTCAGCTTTGTCCCGGTCCAGCTTGACCTCGGTCGTCACTTTCGTCTCGTCGGTGACCGAGTAGCCGTCAGGAACCGGCCCTTTTGATAATTCCTGGTACAGAAGCAGAGCGGCCTCCTCGGCGGTATCGGCCTCGATCTCGCGGGTAATTGATACGGTATACTTGTGCATGGCTTCGGCCTCTTGATGGTCGCGCAGGCATGGCAGTCTGACACGAGTTTCGCGTTGAGGACACAAAAACCGCGCCGCGGAATTGGATTCATGCGACTGCTTCGGCCCCATTTCGAAGCCGGTGCGAAGTTCCGCAGCGTTATCGGTCTCAGGCCTGTTCTAGCCTGCGTCGCCCGAACGAGAATCGCCGTCACCCGCAGGTCATCCCAAACTCACCTTGGCTCGTCGATTGCAGCCTCCGGCTCGACGCGCAGCCATGGCCAGCGCTGCCGATATTGTTCGCACTTCCGACCGAACAATTCCGGCTGCACGTTCAGAGGATTCATCCTGAGCCTGCCATGCCACATGTCGTCGAGGTTATCGGGCGCGTAAAGACCGCCATCCGAAACTCTCACCCCTAGCCGGGTACAGGAAATGAGATAATGATCGATGCCGTCTTCGGTGCGTTTGAAGGCCGGGAAGTCCTTGCCGAACTTTGCGCCATACCAAAGATGGACACGAGCCTGGTTCTTTATATCGACCTTGTCCGCGAGGTTTCCGAGTAGAGCGCCGGCACAGCGGATCACTTCGTTCTCGGCTTCCCACGAGAGGTCACGGTCGTCGAAATAAAAAACGTCGTAGTCCTTGATGCCGTGCTCTGGATCCTTTCCAGCCTTCAAGTTCCAGATCGTCTGAAAGAGGCAACCAGCCGTCAGCATGCACTGCGGCAGGCCAAGAGCCGGCAATTTTTCCAGGAGCAGGAGGTTCACCGGATTGAGCCGAATGCCGGCCAGGAATCGTTCGGGAGTGATTGCCACGCGAGTCCTCCAAATCTTGTGAGGGATAAGCGATTCTTGTCGCCTGCCTATCGGCGGCATCCGGCGATTCGACACCCAGCAACCATTTGGCAGATCGATCATCATCGGTTGCAAGAAATACGTCGCATGGGCTGGAGAAAGACGGTTCGGCTCTTATTTCCCGGTGGACCAGAGAACGAAACGCGAAAGGCCCCGTGATGGCAAAGAATACGATTTGCGTATGGTACGACAAAGAGGCTGAGGCTGCCGCCCGCTTTTATGCCGCGACTTTTCCGGATAGCGCCGTCGGTGCGGTCACTCGTGCGCCGGGAGATTATCCCGAGGGTAAGCAGGGAGACGTGTTGGTTGTTGAATTCACCGTTGCGGGTATTCCTTGCATTGGCCTGAACGGCGGTCCTACTTTCAAACACAACGAGGCTTTCTCATTTCAGATCTCAACCGAGGATCAGCAAGAGACCGACCGCTACTGGAACGCCATAGTCGGCAATGGCGGCCAGGAAAGCGAGTGCGGCTGGTGTAAGGATAGATGGGGCGTGTCCTGGCAGATCACGCCGCGGGTATTGAGCGAGGCGCTTGCCGCAGGTGGTGATCAGGCAAAGCGCGCCTTTGATGCAATGATGACCATGCGGAAGATCGACGTTGCCGCAATCGAGGCCGCCCGGCGCGGCTGAGCCGGCCCGGGCGGACGATCTGTGCCCACCTGCTGCGGCAGGTATACGGCTGTTTTCAGAACCAGAGATCGCGCACGCAGCGCCCTTGGGAAGGAAGGTCTTCGAACGTCTCAAGCCCATCGAAATGATCGATGGGCAAGTCGGCCACGCGATCCGGTGGCGCAAGCCGAATGTTGACGGCCATGCGGCGACGGCCGTCCTTTTGAAGCCGCAGGCCGCGCCAGCTCAAGACGCAGGCGCAGGAGGGCAGAACAGAATTTCGAGAGATGGATTCTCTCTGTCGGCGCGGGTGTAGGAAGCGGTCTGCCCGGTGAGAGCGATACGCTCGCCCTCATAGTCATAGGCCCACAGAACGCCATAGCGTCGGCAAAGGGTGCAGTTGCACGCGGTAATCGAGCCGGGATCGCCCTCGAGCGTCCAACTCGCCTTGCTGCAATGACATGAGCCCGTCAGCATGCGCGTGTTCAATCCCTGCGCCTCTTCACGCGCCGCATCCTGCCTCAATCGGATAGCGACCGCAATCGGACATGCGACGTTGCTTCCCGGGCCTGAGCCATCGCGATGACGCCATTCGATCATTTGGAAATTTCTAATTGAGGTTGAGGCTGGAAGATGATCCGATGCGACCTGACGTAGTTGAGTCCACGTCTCTTTCCCATTTGATCGGGTGGCCAAATGTCGATCTCAGATGCGATCTATCGTCCTTTCGAAACCTGGATCCGGCCGCTCGACATTGCCTATCGGCCGCTGCCGTCCAAGGGGCCCGTGGCCGTCCTTCTGCACTTCATTTCGATGTTTCGCGGCGTGCTGATCGCACTTGCGCTTTGCTCCATGGTATTCGAGGTGATCAACCTGACGATCGTCTGGGGGCTGTCGGTCATCGTCGATGGCGTGACGCAACAGGGTGCTGCCGCCTTCCTGGAGAGGGAATGGCGGCTGCTTGCTGTCCTCGGCTTTCTGATCTTTCCCGTGATGCCGATCGTTTCGTTCACACTCAACACGCTGAGCTCGCATACATTGGGCATCGCCATGCCGGCTGCCATTCAGTGGCAGGGCCACAAGGCGGTGGAGCGGCAGGATCTTGCTTTCTTCCATGATCTTTATGCTGGCCAGGTTTCCTCGCGGCTGCAGCAGGTCTCTTCCGCCGTCCAGCAGCAGATCCTTGCCGGCTTCCAGACCATTCCGCGTTTCCTGATGCAACTGGTCGGCTCGGTTATCCTGCTGAGCGCTCTCGCCTGGCAGCTTGCCCTGCCAGTCGTCGTCTGGATCGCGCTCAACGTTGCATTCACCGCCAGGATCGTGCCTGTTTTCGTCGAACGCTCGCGCCGCACCGCCAAGCAGCGCAGCGTGGTGGCCGGCGCCATCACCGATCTCTATACCAACATGCAGATGATCAAGCAGTTTGCGGCCGAGGACAGTGAGGCAGGCGCAATCCGCCGCATCATTCAGAAAGCCGTGCAAACGCAGCACAGCGAGCAGCGTATCTATCGCTCGTCGGAAGTGACCGTCGTTGTTCTCAACACGCTGCTGTGGCTGGCCATGCTGTCGATCGGATTTTCCGGCCTTGTTAAAGGCTTCCTCACGGTCGGCGAGTTCGTCGGCGCGGTCTACATCCTCCACCGCCTGTCGTCGCAGATCTTCGTCTTCCTGCAGATGGGCCAACAGATCTTCCAGGCGATCGGTACGATCAAGGACGCGATGCCCGTCATGACGACGCCGCCGACGATCCGTGACCGGCCGGATGCGGGCGAACTCGCCGTGCACCAGGGCGAGATCCGGTTTGAGAATGTCCGCTTCGCCTATAAGTCGGGCAAACCAGTCATCGACGCGCTGTCGCTGACGGTGCAGCCGGGCGAGAAGGTGGGGCTCGTCGGTCTCTCCGGGGCCGGTAAGACCACGCTCACAAACCTGCTCCTGCGTTTCTACGACATCAAGGAGGGCGCGATCCTGATCGATGGACAGGATATCCGCGCGGTCACCCAGTCAAGCCTTCGCCGCGCCATCGGCGTGATCGCCCAGGATGTCGCGCTGCTGCACCGCTCGGTCGGCGACAATATCCGCTACGGCCGGCCGGGGGCAACGCAGGAAGAGATCGAAAGGGTGTCGAAGATGGCGAGTGCCGATGCCTTCATCGCCGATCTTGCCGACAGCGAGGGCCGCAAGGGCTATGACGCCTTCGTCGGCGACCGCGGCATTAAACTGTCCGGCGGCCAGCGGCAGCGTGTCGCCATCGCCCGCGTGCTGCTGAAGGACGCGCCGATCCTGGTGCTTGACGAAGCGACCTCCGCCCTCGACAGCGAATCCGAAGCGGCGATTCAGGAAAGGCTCAACCTCGTGATGGAGGGCAAGACGGTGATCGCCATCGCTCACCGCCTCTCGACCATCGCCAGGATGGACCGCATCGTCGTGCTCGATCACGGGCGGATCGTGGAAGAGGGCAGGCCGGACGAACTGGTCGAACGGGATGGCCTGTTTGCCCGCCTGTGGAAACGCCAGACCGGCGGTTTCATTCCTGAAGACATCGACGATCCATTGCCGGGCTCGGGGGCGGCTGTGTTATGAGTCATACGCCAATCCGGTCGGGCATGCGCGACCTCGATGTCACCATCCGCCGCATTCTCAAAGTCAATCATGCCGGCGAATTCGGCGCCGTCAGGATCTACGGCGCCCAGCTTCTGGTGGCCCGGCGACTGTTTCCCGACATGGTGCCAGCGCTGGAAGAAATGCGCGAAGACGAGATTGACCATTGCCGCCTGTTCCGCGAGGCAATGCCCGCAAGAGGCGCCAAGCCTTGCCGAGTGATGGCGTTCTGGAGCCTCGGCGGTTACCTGCTCGGCTTGATGACATCGCTTGGCGGGCGAAACATGATCTGGATTTGTACCGAGGCCGTCGAAAGTACGGTCCATCGCCATCTCGAAGACCAACTGGCCTTCCTCGCCAAGCGCAATCCCGAACTCCATGCCCTCATCGCGGCGATACAGGAACAGGAACTGGCGCATCTGAGGAAAGCCGAGAACAGCCAGAAGAGGCGAGGCCTGAGCCACGCCTTGCTCCTGCCTCTCATCGGCGCCCTGACCGACCTGATGATCTGGCTCTCCACCTGGGGTGACTCGAGCTGGATGCGCGCCGAAATGGCGCGTGCGGGAAAGGATTAGAGCCGGATTGGGAATCTTAGGGGAAGGTATGGCGTTCTCGACATCCGGCCTGGAGCATGATGCCGAAAACTGTGAGCGGTTTTCGGACGATATCATGCTCTAACTCTTTAATTTAGAACAGTATTAAGATTTTAGGCCGACCGGGTCTAAAATCATCCTGTTCCAGCGCAGAGGTTAGCTGACAAGGTTTCCCCGTGCGCTATTCCACCAGCCCGAAGATCGGGCCAAAGCCGCCGTGCCACGACCAGTCGTTGCGTCCCATCGCCGGATTGTAAAGTCCAACGCCGCGACCGCCATCGAGAAACAAGGCGTCGGGACATTGCAGACGATCGCGGAAGAGCCGCGCGAAATCGTGGAAATTCACACCGTCATCGCTGATCGCGAAGCGAACGGTCCCGTTCTCGCAGACACCGACACCGCTTCGGCGGGTCCGGTCCGTCGAACCGCTGATGAAGATCGGATTGAGCCTGTTGGCGATGACGAGCATCGGGCCGGACTGGGTGGCAACGCGTGTCTTGGGGGCGAGTTTGAGGAACGCATCGGTCGGAAGGATGCCGGCGCCGGCTTCGCCCAGAAAGAACACGCCGTTCGGCTTCTTGTAGAAATTCGGCACCTGACCCGCGGCGCCTTCGGCAGTCGCCATATTGGCGGGTTTCAGTTCCCTGCCGTTCTCGACATACAGTCCCATCGGCGAAAAGTCGGCCCGGTACATGCCTGCATTGACGGCGAAAATCAGTTTTCGTCCTTCGGCGCGAACGGCGTCGGCAAGGCTTGAAAAAGCGCGGTATGGCTCGCCGTCGGCGCCCTTCCAGAACAGACGCAGGTCGACTTTACCCACTTCTAATGTGCAGACGACGTATTTCGCCTCATCGAAAGTCTCCTGTGCGCATTGCTCGGCACGGGCTTGATGCAGGGGCAACAAGGCTGCCAGCATCAATGCCAGAGCGAGCAGGCCATGTTTCAGGTAGGTCATTTGGGTCACTCATCCGATTTGCCGCCGCCGAGCTGGAATCCGGTTTCCGCTCCGGCGGCACCGCGGGGAGTAGGAACTCCGTACATACCGCGATGATCGCTTTTCTGCGGCTGGCAGCCAATGATGTCTGCTGGCCTCTATCCGGTGGGTGCCGGGTGCTCCGAAATTCTGTCATCCGTGAGCGGCGAAGAACGTCTGAAACCCAGTTCTACCAGGCGGTACGGGCCGTGCCCAGGGCCGTTGTGTGCGAGGATGAAACCTGGGCGACGTGCGCCTTGAGTGATACGACGCAGTTTCCGGGATAGGTGAGCTTGTGCAGCGTCAAATGCTTGAGCAACGCTTCTGCATCGCGCTTCTCGGTCAGCGGAAATGTCACAGTCATGCGAGTCCTCCAAACGACAAACTGAGCATCTGCTAAGAGCTAATGCCGAGTTTCTGTTGCGCCGCAACAAGAAAATTTTAATAATAAAATTAAAATCGATTAATTCTTCCGTGAGATTTTTTTAAAATCGTTTGAAATGCTGCGGCGACGACCGATCGGGTTAATCGGCGGGATGGCAGCGGTCATTCAGACTGGCCGCTGCCAGGTCAGCCGCGTCATCTTCCGTTGCGGGCGGCCCAGTTTTTGAGGCGCAATCCGTTCAGCCTGATGAAGCCGTCGGCGTCGTGGTGGTTATAGGCGCGCCGTCCTTCCTCGAAAGTGACGAGATCGGCGGAATAGAGCGACGACGGCGAGGCCCGCGATATGACCGAGGCGTTTCCCTTGTAGAGCCTGAGCGTGACTTCGCCGCTGACGAAGGTCTGGCTGCGGTCAATGAGGGCCTGCAGCATGTCCCGTTCGGGGGAAAACCAGAAACCGTTATAGATCAACTCGGCGTAGCGGGGCATGAGTTCATCCTTCAGATGCGCGGCGGCGCGATCGAGGGTGAGCGATTCGATGCCGCGATGGGCTGCA
This sequence comes from Rhizobium phaseoli, assembly GCF_003985125.1. Lineage (GTDB taxonomy): Bacteria > Pseudomonadota > Alphaproteobacteria > Rhizobiales > Rhizobiaceae > Rhizobium > Rhizobium phaseoli. The sequence goes on along the minus strand of NZ_ML133577.1, from coordinate 32,088 downwards.
AGCAGGATTGTGCCTCCCGGCGTTTCGTAAACGCCCCTCGACTTCATGCCGATGAAGCGGTTTTCCACCAGATCGAGCCGCCCAATACCATGCCGTCCACCGCGCGCGTTGAGTTCAGTGAGCAACGCGGCCGGCGTCATCGGCCTGCCGTCCACGGAAATCGGGTCGCCGCTTTCGAAGCCGATCGCGACAGTCTCGGGCCGATCCGGAGCGTCGACGGGATCGACGGTGCGCTGATAGATGTAATCGGGTGCGATCTCCGCCGGGTCTTCAAGGGCCTTGCCCTCGGTCGAAGTGTGCAGCAGGTTGGCGTCGATCGAGAAGGGGGCGTCGCCGCGCTTGTCCTTCGGCACGGGGATTTGATGCCTCGCGGCATAGTCCAGCAATTGGGCGCGAGAGCGGATATCCCATTGGCGCCAGGGGGCGATGACCTCGAGTGAGGGGTCGAGTGCATTGACGGCGAGTTCGAAGCGGACCTGGTCATTGCCTTTGCCGGTCGAGCCGTGGGCGACGGCATCGGCGCCGACTTTACGGGCGACGGCGACGAGGTGTTTGGCGATCAGCGGCCGGGCGATGGAACTGCCGAGGAGATATTGCCCCTCATAGAGCGCGTTCGCCCGCAGCATCGGAAAGACGAAGTCGCCGATGAACTCCTCCCTGAGATCGACGATGCGAATGTCCTTGATGCCAAGCATCGCAGCCTTCGCCCGCGCAGGCTCGAGCTCCTCGCCCTGGCCGAGATCGGCGGTGAAGGTGACCACCTCGCACCCATAGGTCTCCTGCAGCCATTTGAGGATGATCGAGGTATCCAGCCCGCCGGAATAAGCGAGCACGATTTTTCCTATCTTTCTTGCCATCAGGTCTTCTCCACATTGATGCGTGGAACGATAGGCCAAACCTCACGCAATGAGCTTGCGAAGCATCCCTGAAGTTGCGAAAGTTTGGCATAATATACCATTAATGAATCTCATGGGGCTATAAAATGTCAGTCACCCTGGATGCGATCGATCGGCATATCTTGCGCGTGCTCCAGTGCGACGGACGCATCTCGAATGTCGAGCTGGCAAGGGAGGTGGGGCTGTCGCCTTCACCCTGCCTGCGCCGCGTGCGGCTGCTGGAAGAGGCAGGCATCATCGATCGCTATGTCGCCGTGCTCGACCCCGCGAAGGTCGGCGCGGGGCTGACGGTGTTTGCCCGCGTCTGGTTCAAGACGCAGGACGCCGAGGTGACGCTGCGCTTCGCCGAGGCCGTCCGGCGGTTTCCTGAAGTCATGGAATGCTATCTGACGACGGGCGAATGCGACGCCGTGCTGCGCATCGTCACCGCCGACCTGCACAGCTACTGGCGCTTCCAGGCAGACCATCTGACGCGCATTCCGGGCGTGCTCAGCGTCAAGACCGACGTGCCGATGGAAACGCTGAAGCGGAGCTACGAGCTGCCGCTGCGATAGGTGTCGCTCATTCCTCCAGCCATATGGGCCTCCAACCATATGGGCCTCCAACCATCTCCAACCATGTGGGTGGCCAGCCCCGTTCTTCGAGGCCCCTTCGGGGCGGCTCAGGATGAGGCTGGAGAGAAGCGGGCGCCTGAGACGGCTGGAGAAAAGGCGTGTTTGGCATTGCTAGGTGGGGACCTCTGGATGCGGGTGGGAGAGAAGGGCGTGTCGATACAGAGGCACGCCGATCAGCCCTCATCCTGAGGGCGGAGGCTGAAAGCAGCAGCCTCGAAGGACGAGGGCGGTGGCCGGTTGCAGGATCGTCGCCGCATCACCACGTGTCAAGGAAGAGGCTATGGAGCAGCCATGGACAGCCAAGAGCAGAAGGCAAGCAATGGGGGATTCTTTCGTTATTTTGAGACGCCGCTTGACATTCTCTTGGAGGCAGATTGCGACATCACTTTTCTGCTGGCGATAGCAGTCTTCGCAGTCCTAGTTATCCTCTACGCATGCCGCGCCCTGTACCGCCTGGGACATTGGATCTGGAGCGTTTGCCGATCCGGCCACGTCAAGAAAGCTGTTTCCAGGTCGGCTGATGCGTGATCGAGGAGCGCCGCTGCTGCTCGAGATCGGCAGCAAGGCCGCGCAAGCAGGTGCGCGGCCGATCGGTTATCCTTGGTGCCGCGGGCAGACGGCGGAGAACCGCCGTCTGCATGCATCGTTCTGATTACGCCTTCAGCGCGGCTGCATAATCGGCCGCATAAGTCTGCAGTGAACGCGGGGCCTTGCCGGTCAACGTCTCGACATCGCCGGCGACGACGGCGGTCCAGCCCTGGCGGACGGGATAGAAGATCGAGGCGAGGAAGCTTGCGTAATCGGCCGATACGCTGGCGCCGGTCAGCATGTCGATGAAGGCTTCGTCGGAGACAGCGTTATAGGAGACAGGCTTGCCGATCGCTTCGGAGAGGATGGCGGCGGCTTGCGTATAAGAGAGCGCTTCCGGCCCCGTCAGGTTAAAGGCCTTGCCGTCGAAGGAGGAGGAGGTAAGCGCCGCCACGCCGCTTGCCGCGACGTCGCGGGCATCGATGAAGCTCGACTTGCCTTCGGCGGCGGGAAGGGCAATCTGGCCGTGGTCGATACCGGGTTTCCAGAAAGTGTGGAAGTTGTCGGAAAACCAGTTCGGACGCAGGATGACATAGGGCGTGCCGGATTTTTCCAGGGCGATCTCGACCTGGCGATAGGGGATGGCATCATCGGCATCCACTCCGAACGCACTCTGGAGCACGACCTTGACCTTGCGGGCCGCGGCCGCCTCGATGACCGGCAGCAGCATGCCTTTGGAGTCGGCATAGCCGGAGGCAAGCAGCACATAGGCGCGATCGACGCCATCGAAGGCCGGCCCGAAGGTCTCCGGCTTGGCATAGTCGAAGACGACCCCCTCGGCGTTTGCCACGGGTTTGCCGGCGCGGGAGGCGGCCTTGACGGCCTCGCCCTTTGCCAAGAGCCCATCCACTACATGACGGCCGACGGTGCCGTTCGCGCCGATAACTAGAATCTTGCTGCTCATGTCATTCTCCATGGTTTCTATTGGAAACTATCTCTCCGTGGGATAGATACAGGGAAAATGGGATTGGAAAAGAGAGCACTTTTTTCTCACCTGGTTTCTCCGAGGAAACCAGAGCGGCAAGGCGGGAGCGGATGACGATGCCAGAGCAGGCTTATAATGTTTACGAGGATCGTTGTCCGACGAGGCTGGTACTCGACCGGCTGGCGGACAAATGGGCGCTTTTGATCCTCGACCGGCTGCGGGGCGGGCCCTTGCGCTTCAACCACATCCGCCGGGAAATCAAGGGCATCTCGCAGAAGGTTCTGTCGCAAACGTTGAGAAAGCAGGAGCGCGACGGCTTGATCACACGCGCCATCTTCCCGACCGTGCCGGTGACCGTCGAATATGCGCTGACGCCGCTCGGGCGCACCCTGACGGAGACCATTTCGGCGCTCACCCATTGGGCGGAGAAGAACATGGACGCGATCCTCGCGGCGCAGCGTGCTTATGACGAAAGAGATGCTGGTTGACGGGCGGGGGCCTTGCCAATGCATTAGTCGGCCCGCAGTGCCCGTATCTCTGCCGTGGTCAGGATGGCGTAGCGCCGCTGCCACCTCTCATGCGGTCCTGATCCGGCGCAGGCGTGTTGCGCACCACTGCCATGCGGGTGCAACGACGTAGCCGACAGCCGGGATCGCTGCGAGCCCGATCAAAATGCCGACGAGGCCTGAGCCGGCCGCCTGGACCAGCCAGGAAAGCACACCGCCGACAGCCGGCAATGCATGGGCGGCGCCTTCACCGGCATCGTGGAGGAGGTGGCTCAGCCAGCCGAAGCCGAAGGTTTCGGCGCCGTGCACGATGATGCCACCGCCGACCCAGATCATCGCCGCCGTCCCGATCAAACCGAGCACCTTGAGAAGATAAGGCATGCCCTGCACGAGGCCGCGCCCGAGCATGCGCAGGAATGCGCCGGCTTGAGACGGGGAGGAGCGCTGGGCAAGCCAGAGGCCGAAATCATCCGCCTTCACGATCAGCGCGACGACGCCGTAAACGGCAGCCGTGATCAGTGTTCCGACCAGGGCGAGAACCAGCGCCTGCACCGCCAGCCCCGACTCGGACAGCGAGCCCAGCGTGATCGCCATGATCTCGGCCGACAGAATGAAATCGGTCCTGACGGCGCTCGCGACCTTTTCGTCCTCGAAGGTTTTGGGATCGACGCTGATCGTCTCGAGCTCCGCCTCGTGGGCATGGGCAGCATGCGGCACGACGAGCTCGTAGATCTTTTCGGCGCCTTCGTAACAGAGGTAGAGCCCGCCGAGCATGAGCAGCGGCGTCACAGCCTGCGGCAGGAGAAGGCTGAGGGCGAGTGCTGCCGGCAGCAGGAACAGAAGTTTGTTCTTGAGGGAGCCGACGGCGATTTTCCCGATGATCGGCAGTTCGCGCGCTGCCGACAGGCCGGTCACATAACGCGGCGTGACGGCAGCGTCGTCGATTACGACGCCGGCGGCTTTGGCGCCGGCTCTGCCCGCCTGAGCGACCACATCGTCCAGGGAAGCAGCGGCCGCCTTTGCCAGCGCGGCAACATCATCAAGCAGGGCAATCAGGCCGACACTCACAAGCAAACCTCTCGTTTAAGGATATGGACAGCGAAAATAGTCAATCGGGCGGCAGCTGGAAAGGGGCGCTGCCACGGATGGTTGCGGCGCCCGATGCGAGCTGACGTTCGACTGCGTTCACTCGACCTGGATATGAAGATGGTCGTCGTGGCGAGCAGCCCGGCAGCCCTGAAAGCGGACATGGGCATCGGTGATGCCGAGCGCGTTCTTCAGATGCGGTTCGATGAAGATCTTCTGCAGACCGAAGCGCGCGACTCCTTCCGTCGTCAGCCAGGCTACCGCCGCCGCGGTGCGCTGCTCCTCGATCCGGTAGGCCGGGAACAACGGCTGCAGCGCGTCGAAATTCCAGCGGGTGGTGAGCCAGTCGTGGCGACCCGCACAGGGCAGTTCATCACCCGGGCCAGGTTCCTCGAAAGCGAAATAACCAATCGGTGAGCGGGTGGCGCCGTTCAGGAAGGCGCCGCCGGCATCCTTGTAATAGTAAGCGAAATCAAGCTTCTTGCCGTCGGTATGCGAGAGATGCGGCAGCAGCGGGAAACCGTTGACGAAGGGGAAGTTGGCATCCAGCGCGACAGTGACGGTGCCGGGGAATTGCGCGTCCATATGGGCGGCGAGCGCCTCTGCAAGATCGCGAAGCTTGGGCGTGACGTAGTTACGGTTCAGCGCGCAGTAGATCGCCGAGCGGACCATGAGCCTGTCTTCGGCGCTTGACAGGCAGGAGAGTGGAACGCGGCCGAATGCCGGTGCCGCAAACTGTGTGGCGACGGTCGCGGCGGCGTAGCAGAAAAGGAAGAGCACGAACTTGGCGGGAAATCGCCTGAGGCCGCATATGCGCGCGGCGGCGAGAGCGATGAGATAGGCGACGCCGCCGATCTGGGTGAGCAGCGTCAGGATGAGAGCGGCGAGGGCGTGGAGGATGAAGCGGAGCACCGGGCGGCCTTGCGGAAGGGAGGTTGCATTGCCTTAGGTGAGGGAATGGGGATGTGCAAGATGGGTGGTGAGTGTGAGGGCAGTGGGTTGCTCGATATTTGCCGTTCGCTTTGTGTAGCAACGCCAAGGCAGACTTCGCTGTGGAGCGCCCACTCAGGCTCCCGATATCAAATCCGCATCGACAGCTCGATATCGTCGGCGAATGGCGTCGAGAGGTAACCGGCGGCGAGGGTGCGGACGCGGGCGAGATAGCCCGGGCTGACATCGGCGTTGTCGGCGACGATGAGGGCGCCCGGTCTCAGGCGGTCTTCCACCAATTCCAGGATATCGCGATAGAGCGCTTTGGCGCCATCGAGGAAGAGCAGGTCGATCGTTTCGGGCATGTCGACACTCAGCGTTTGCAGGGCGTCGCCCTCCCTCATGTCGACGAGGTCGATCAGGCCACCGACCGTCAGGTTTTGACGCGCCCGCCTGAGCTTCGAGGGCTCGAACTCGCTGGTGATCAGCCGGCCGCCGCCATTGTCACGCAGGGCTGCGGCGAGATGAAGGGTCGAGATGCCGAAAGAGGTGCCGAACTCGACGATGGTGCGGGCGCGGATGCTGCGGGCCAGCATATAGAGCAGGGCGCCGGCTTCACGCGAGACGGGAAGCCAGAGGTCCTTCAGGCGGCCGTAGAGATCGAGATATTCCGTCTTGCTCTCAATAAGGCGCATGCGCTCCTCGCCTGTGAGCCCTGACATGGCAGGGCTCGTTGCCGCGGCGGCTTCCGCAAACAGGCCATCGAGCAGGGGCGCCAATGGCGCGGTCGTCAGTGTGGTCATGGGTGATTCTCCTTGGATTTGGGAGGGTGTTGCCTCGGGTGAAAAATACGAATAATTCGTCGCGTCTGGTAATCGCATTGCAGGACGCCGCCATGACCGACCGGCCAAGTGCCCGGATTTCCTCACGAAAGCAGCCGAAGCAGGCCCGCTCGACGGAGCTGGTGGCGGCTATTCTCGATGCCGCTGCTCAGGTTTTGGCACGGGAGGGTGCGCATCGCTTCACCACGGCGCGGGTAGCGGAAAGGGCCGGTGTCAGCATCGGATCGCTTTACCAATACTTCCCCAACAAGGCGGCAATCCTCTTCCGGCTGCAGAGCGATGAGTGGCGGCAGACAACCGATATGCTCTCCGGCATCCTCACCGAAGCGCAAAGGCCGCCGCTCGACCGGCTGCGCAGCCTGGTTCACGCCTTTCTCCGCTCCGAGTGCGAGGAGGCGGCGATGCGGGTGGCGCTCCACGACGCCGCACCGCTCTATCGCGATGCGCCGGAGGCGCAGGCGGCGAGAGCGTCGGCGGACCGCATCATCGAATTGTTCATGCAGGAGGCGTTGCCTGGCGTCCCGGAGGCAACCCGGGCGCTTGCCGGCGACCTGATCGTCACAACGCTCGCCACGGTGGGGAAGCAGTTCTCGGAGGCTCCCCGAAGTCTCGACGAGATCGGAACTTATGCTGAGGCCATGGCCGACATGATTTGCGGTTATCTCGAAGGGCTTCGATCTCGGAGCCGGGACGTGCGCGATCTCGTCGCTGTCGACACCGGCAATTAGACCGTATGTTCGTGTGGAGAAAGTGGCCCTCCCCCGCGGTAAGCTGAGTCGGGGGTTGCTCTGGATCGGCCGGAGCCTTGCCCCATGCTTAGCGAGGGCGAACCATGGCAGACGATAGCGTAATTTTCATCGGCTTGGATACATCGAAGTTGAAGATTTCGGTGGCCATTGCCGACGGATCCCGCAATGGCGAGGTGCGGTTTTTTGGCGACATCTCCTCGGAGCCGTCTTGCGTGGCATCGATGGTCAACAAGCTTTCCAAGCGGGGAGCCAAGCTTCACTTTTGCTATGAGGCTGGTCCCACGGGTTACGGCCTTTACCGCCAGATTGTCGAACTGGGGCATGAATGCACGGTGGTGGCGCCTTCTCTGGTTCCCAAGCGTGCAGGCGACCGGGTGAAGACCAACCGTCGGGATGCCGTAAGTCTGGCGCGCCTGCACCGTGCAGGCGAACTGACCGCGGTCTGGGTTCCGGATGAAGGCCATGAGGCGATCCGCGACCTGGTGCGCGCCCGCGAGGCGGCCAGCGATGCGCTGACGCAAGCGCGTCAGCAACTTCAATCTTTCCTGTTGCGCCATGGCCGGATCTATAGCGGCCGCAAACCATGGACGCGAGCCCATACAAGATGGCTGGCGAGCCAGGCCTTTGATCATCCCGCCCACCACATCCTGTTGGCGGAATATCGCCAGGCCATCGAGGATGCCGGCGTGCGTCTGGACAGGCTGACCAAATTGGTGATGGAGACTGCGGCATCCTGGTCGATGGCTCCGGTTGTGGCTGCCTACCAAGCGATGCGCGGCGTTGCATTCATGACAGCGGTCACTTTTGTCGTCGAAATCGGTGATGTCAGGCGCTTCGACAATCCCCGCCAGTTGATGGCCTATCTCGGTCTGGTGCCGTCGGAAAGCTCGACGGGAGAAAGGGTCAAGCGCGGTGGGATCACCAAGGCAGGCAACACAAGAGCCAGAAGAGTGCTCATAGAAGGTGCTTGGACATATCGCTTCCCGGCACGTGTCAGCCCAACGATCCAGGCACGGCTGGAGGGATTGCCAAGGACGGTTCGAGAGATTGCTTGGAAAGGTCAGGTGAGACTTTGTGCTCGCTATCGAAAGCTGGTGACGGCGGGCAAGCCCAAGGTCGTCGCGGTGACCGCCATTGCTCGGGAAATGGCAGCGTTCCTTTGGGCGATCGGACAGGAGGTTGCTCCCACAGCGCAAGCATGATGCCGAGGGTCCGTTAAAGAACAACGCCTGACCGAAAATTGAACTCATCTGTGTTGGACAAAGATGGAGGCAGAGCTCCGGTGGGGAACCCTCGCAGGCTCTATGTGGCGGGTAAATCCATGCCCGACCTTAGACCGAGGCAGCCCCAGACGAACATACGGAAATGCGGTATCCAACCCGCGCATGAGAGTATGCCAGCCGTCGTCTAAATGCTCTGCCTCCTCCTTTGTTCAACCATTCGCGTGTGTGCTTTCGTCGTCAAAGTCGGAAAGGAAAAATCATGACCAAAGAACTTGAAAACGAACATAAGAGAGCCTTTCCTGGTTAGATTGAAGCATTCTGCCCGAGCAGGTTTTCGTCAGGGCAGAGGCAATTGGCGACGGGCATACCCCCAGGTACGTCCGAGCCGATCGCCTCTGATCCGGAAAGATGCCCGGCCCACCGGCCGCACCGCTTCGCCAATGGCGAAGCGATCAGTGCGTCCGGCGCTTCCTAAGTCTTGCAGATTTGCCTGGCAAATCTGCGGGAGGGTTGGCTGAAACGGGCCGGCTGATCGACCGGCCGGCTTGGCCGTAGAACTGGGCTACGACACGCGCCGGCCGGTCGACCATCCGACTCCGTTTGAGCCAACAGAATGCTTCAATCTAACCAGGAAAGGCTCTAAGGACGCCCGAGCGCACCGATGAGATACGGATCTACTGGTGGTCCAGCTGCTTCGACAGTTCGGCAAAAAGCTTGTCGCAGCTGGTGTTCATCTGGACCAGATCGACCGCGACCGTAATGGCGCGGCGTCCCTCGACGCTGTCGATGTCGAGCTTCTTCTCTCCGCACCATTGCCGAACGGCATCAATGACGATGGTTATTTCTTGGTCGTCGAGTGAGATGAACGATAGGAGCATCGTCGTACCCTCCATAAAGCGGCAAGAGCACTTATGATCTCCCAAGCGGTCGCGCCGATAATGCGATGGGCCGATGACGCTCACTCTACGCTCATTCCGCGGCAATGCTAGCGCTGTTTTGGCACGGTCGGCAGGCTCGGCGAGCCTTGCTGCCGGCGCGTCTGAGGCTGCCGGAGGCGGACGCAAGAGCCTTTTTTTGTTATAATTGCAGGTGCCGCCGTGGATCCCACGGCCTGGCCAATCGAGGCGCAGCTGTGCAATGAGCCATGTTCAGGAACGACTCCTCGACAATAAGATGACCGAGATGGAGCTTGCCCGGTCCTGGAGCCCGCGCGTCATCTCCAAATTCGAAAGCCTGATCCGCAGCGGCGACGATTTCTCGCTTTATCGCGTCAACCCGCTGGCTTTCGCGCGCGATTACGCGATCTCCGAGGCGGAAAGCATCGATCTTTTCCTCCATGCGACGCGCAGCGGCCTGTTCGAGATGAGCTGGGATGTCGTGTGTCCCCAGTCCGGCATGGTGCTCGACAGTTTTGGCGCCTTGCGAACGCTCAAGACCTATTATGTCTGCGGGCTCTGCGACGTCTCCGGAGAAACCGACCTCGACGATTTCATCGAGGTGACCTTCACGGTGTCGCCGCAGCTGCGGCGGCTGTCGTTTCATGATCCCGGCTTGCTTTCGGTCGAGGACTTTCACTGGAAGGCGCGGTTTCTGAGCGATGCGCGGCTGCCCGGCCAGCATGCCCGCTTCCTCGACGTGCTCAAGGGGATGGTGCGCGGCCTCACCTACCTGGCGCCGGGGTCGGTCACGACGGTGAGGGCCGAGCTCGGCCCCGGGGCGCTCGCCGGCATCAATGTGCAGACCCAGGCGAGCTTCGCGCTGCCGGTGGCGGGCGAGCCCGTGACGGCGCCGACGCGCCTGCGTGTCCGGTATGACGGGCAGCGGTTCTGCGCTTCGCTGCCCGCGGTGCAGCCCGGCCCTGTCATCGTCGAAATCGAGAACTCGGCGGCCATGCGCGGCTCGCTGTTGCTGATCAATTGGCCGCCCGAGATCCTGGCACAGACCGCCAAACCGGTTCTCGACTTCGATCCCTATATGTCGGGCGGAATGCTGTTGGCACGCCAGACCTTCCGGCGCCTGTTCCGCTCCGAGCGCGTCGACGAGCGGGAGGGGCTCGGCATCCGCCAGGTGACGCTTCTGTTCACCGATCTCAAGGGCTCGACCGCCATGTACGAACGGCTCGGCGATCTCAATGCCTATGCGCTGGTGCGCGAGCATTTCGCCTTGCTCGAAGCCACAGTGCAGGCGCATGCGGGCGCAATCGTCAAGACGATCGGCGATGCCGTGATGGCTGCCTTCTCTCGCCCGGCCGATGCGGTTTCAGCGGCGCTGCACATGCTTGGGGAAATCGAGCGGTTCAACAGCGAACATGGCGATCCCAGCATCATCCTGAAGATTGGCGCCCATTGCGGCCCGTCCATCGCCGTCACCTTGAACGACAACCTCGATTATTTCGGACAGACGGTCAATGTCGCCGCCCGGGTGCAGTCGCTGGCCGACGCCGGCGAGATCTGTATTTCCGAAGCGCTGTTTTCGGCACCTGGTGTCGCGCAGTTGCTTTCCGGCCACAGGCTGACCGCCTTCGAGGCCCCGCTTCGCGGCGTCGAGGGGACGGCATGCGTGTACCGGGTGACGCCGGGCTAAAGGCGCTGCGTCGCCACGAACAAAAAAGTCCGCCGCTGATGTAACCAACCAGGTTCGGTCTGCGTAGACTCTGGCGGGGGATGCAGGCCGCGCGGTGTGACCCGTTCGCGGCGGGCGCTTCCAGTCGTCGTTTCGTGCATGTCTTCATCCCAAACCGCTACACGCTCATGGGCGACATGCATTTCATGATCTTGCAACGGGCAATGATGCCCACAAGGAGGAGAAGACAATGTTGAAATGCACAGTTGCCGTCATCGCTTTCGCATTGGCATCGGCCATGCCTGCCTTCGCACAGGATACGATGATGAAATGCGACGATGCATCGATGATGAAGATGCAGTCCGACATGGACGCCATGACCGATCCGGCCATGAAGGAAAAGAAGGAAATGGCATCCAAGGAGATGAAGATGGCGAAGGATTCCATGAAGGCCAAGAAGATGGACGACTGCAAGATGCACATGGAGAACGCCATGAAAAGCATGGGCAAGATGTGACGCCCATGACGCAGGAGCAGGCGGCCCTCTGGGCCGCCTTGCCTGATGCCGGCGCTATTTTGCCAGCACGATATGGGTGGCGTGTTCGCTGGCGACATGCTCGGTGACACGGAAGCCGAGCGCGGGCAGATCGATGCCCGCAAATATCGCTTCGCCCTTGCCGAGCACGACGGGTGCGACGGCGAAATGCAGTTCGTCGACGAGGCCCGCCTGCAGGTACTGGCGCACGGTGGCGACGCCGCCGCCAATCTTGACGTCCTTGTCGCCGGCGGCAGCCTTCGCCTTGTCGAGCGCTTCCTCGATGCCTGAGGTGACGAAGTGGAATGTCGTGCCGCCTTCCATGACGATCGGCTCGCGCGGATAGTGGGTCAGGATGTAGGTCGGCGCGTGGTAAGGCGGGTTCGGACCCCACCAGCCTTTCCAGGCGTCATCGGGCCACTCGCCGCGGATCGGGCCGAACATATTGCGGCCAAGGATGAAGGCGCCGAAACCGGCCATGGCGCGGGCGGCGTAATCCTGGTCGAGGCCTTCGGAGCCGTCATCCTTGCCCGTCATGGCGCGGAAGGTGCGGGTGTGGAAGAACCATTGGAACATTTCCGGCCCCCGTTTTCCCAGGGGATCGTTGAGGCTCTGCTCGGGGCCGGCGCCGAAACCGTCGATGGAAACGGAAAACCCTGCAACGCGTACCTTGGGCATGCTCTCCTCCGTGTGATTGCAAATTGAAACTAGTTGGCTTCTCGCATGAGTGATCCTATAATGCAACTGGTTTTTACAGGAGATGCTTCGTGGATATTGAATTGCGGTCCGGCTGCCCGATCAACCTGACGATGGAGGTGTTGGGTGACCGGTGGAGCCTGATCATCGTTCGCGATATCATGTTTGGCAACCGCCGGCACTTCCGCGATCTGCTCAACAATTCGGAGGAGGGCATCGCCTCCAACATTTTGGCGGCGCGGCTGAAGCGGCTGCTCTCGCTCGGCTTCATCAGCAAACGGGACGATCCGAGCCACAGCCAGAAGGCAATCTACAGCCTGACGGAGCCGGCAATCCAGCTCGTGCCCGTTCTCGCCATGATCGGCGCCTGGGGACGACGTCACCTGCCGGTGAGCGAGGATCTGAGCATTCGCGCCGAGCTGCTGGAGGAGGGCGGCCAGCCGCTCTGGGACGAATTCATGGAGGATCTCCGGCAGATCCACATCGTCGATCCGGTCGGCGGGGCGAATGGGACGGTCACCTCGCCGGTGCTGGCGAGGCTGACGGCGGCGTTTCTGGAGGTGCGCGAGAGAATGGCGGCGGGGGCAGCGTAAGCCAAGGGCGATATTGGATGGTGTGCCGTGCAGCCCCCTCATCCGACCCTTCGGGCCACCTTCTCCCCGCTGGGGAGAAGAGGCAGCAAGGCCTGGGCACTGTGCCCAAACGATGCGTCTGTTCAAGGCACTCTATTTGATAGGATCGCTGGCCAAGCGGCATTCTCCCCTTCTCCCCCAGTGGGGAGAAGGTGGCCCGGAGGGTCGGATGAGGGGGCCGCACGGCACGCCTTTGCTGGCCGGAAAAGCCAATTCCGGTCAATCTTCAATGTCGTTATCGTTTCCTTGGCTTGAGCTTCATCCCTACCTCACGACCAATATGATCAGCGGCCCGGCCAGCAGGCTGGCGAGGATGAAGGCGGAGAGGAGGTAGGTTTCGAGGATGCGGAGGATCGATTTTAGGCGGATCATCTTGAAGTCCTGAGATTGCGATGGCTCACCCTCGGCCCCAACAATTGCGGCAGCATGACCACCGCTGCCTTTCAAGCTCCGCAATGTTGCTGCAACCCTTGCGGCCGATACTGGGGCGCAAGGCATGGGTGGGCGATGCGGATTCTGCTGATCGAGGATGAGAAGGAGCTGGCCGAGGCGCTATCGGCGGCGCTCGGCAAGCATGGGATCGTGACCGATCACACCGCGCATCTGGCCGATGCCGTCGAGCTGACGCAGCAAAATCTCTATGACGCCATCCTGCTCGACCGGCGCCTGCCGGATGGTGAAGGCCTGCGCTTCATTCCGGAGCTCAGGCGCACGGGCAGGGAAACGCCGATCATCGTGCTGACGGCGCGCAACGAGCCGAAGGAGCGGGTGGAAGGGCTCGATCTCGGCGCCGACGACTATCTCGGCAAGCCGTTTCTGGTGGAGGAACTGATGGCGCGGCTGAGAGCCGTGCTGCGGCGGCCGCCGAACCTTGCCGAACTCAAGATCACCGCCGGGCGGATGGTCATCGATCCCTTGCATCTCAGCGTAACCGTCGATGACGCGCCGCTCGATCTGCCCCGACGCGAGCTGCTGGTGCTGGTGGCCCTTGCCAAGCGCAAGGAGAAGACCGTGCTGCGTGCGACGCTGGAGGCGGCGGTCTACAACTACGAAGAGGAAATCCAGTCGAACGCGCTCGATGCGCATATTTCGCGGCTGCGCAGGCGGCTTGCCGAGGCCGGCGCCGAAGTTTCGATCCATAATATCCGCGGCGTCGGCTATCTCCTGAGGGAAGAATGATGGGCGAAAAATGCAAGATCAACCCTTCGCTCTGGTGGCGGCTCAGCTGGCAGCTCAGTGTGGTCTTCGTCGGTGTGGTGACGGCTGTCACCATCGGGCTCTGCTTCTACGGCGCGACGATCCTTTCTCCAAACGTCGCGCTGGAGGATCATGTTACCGCGGCGCTGGCTCCTGCCGTTGCGCTCGATGCCGAAGGACGGCTTGAGATAAGGGATACGCCGGAGCTCGATGCGCTCAAGCAGCAATATGACGGGCTCTGGTATGTCGCCGCGACGACGAACGGTTCTTTCGTCTCCTACGGGACCATTCCGCCAGCCTACACCGAGCTTGCACGTCTGACCTATTTGTTCGAGGGGGCCGATATCCGGGGATCGGTCGGCACGAACGAAATTGCCTCGGTCGAAAGCGTGGAGACCGGCATTGGCGAGCTCAGGGTTCTGTTCGGCGGCGTCGCCGACAAGGGCTGGCCCGTCCTGACCCTTATGGGCGCGGTTTACCCGATCTACGTGCCGCTGTTTGCCATTGCCTTGCCGGCGGTTTTTCTCGCCGTCCCCAGGATTGTCGGGCGGGGTCTTGCCAGCGTCAGCGAGGTTGCCCGCAAGGCCTCCGAAATCGACGCCCGCCGCTACGATGCGCGCCTGCCACTTGACGGCATTCCGAGGGAGGTCGCGCCGCTGGTGATCGCCTTCAACGAGGCGCTCGACCGGCTGGAGAACGAGTACCGCAAACGCCAACACTTCCTGATCGATGCGGCGCATGAGCTGAGGACGCCGATCGCGATCATGCAGACCCGGATCGACGGAACGCCGGAGGGGCAGGACCGCCGGCGATTGCTCGACGACGTCGCGCGGCTGGCGGAGACGGCCGAACAGCTGCTCGATTTCGAGCGCAATGACCAGGCGACCGATCTCCACGAAATGGTCGATCTCGTCGAGATTGCCCGCTCCGTCGTTGCCGATCTCGCGCCGCTGGCGATCGGCGCCGGCTACCAGATCTCATTCCAAAGCGAGGTCGAGAGCCTGAAGCGCAAGGGCAGCCCCTCGGCGTTGCCGCGGGCGGTCAGCAACCTCGCGCGCAATGCGATCGACCATGGCGGCGGGAGCGGCATGATCACGGTCTCCGTGTCGGCCTCCGGCGGCGGGCGGATCAGCGTGGCCGACGAGGGGCCGGGCATTCCGGCCGAGCACCGCGAGCTGGTGTTCGAGCCGTTCTATCGCGTCACGCCGAAGAGCACGGGGGCAGGGCTCGGCCTCAGTCTCGTCAAGCAGATCGCCGCAAACCATGGCGGCGAAGTCAGCATCGAGAGCCGAGACGCCGGCACCGAGGTGGCAATCCGGCTTTGACGGCGCGGGAAAGATGTAATGCTGCGGCAATTCTTGGCCGCCACTTTTGCCAGAGATCATCGGCGATGGAGGCCAGACAGAGTGCGCAGCAATCCATTCACTTCATCCTTTTCGAAGCGGGTTTCGAAGCTTTTTTCTCTTGCCCTGCCGCTGGCGCTTGCGGCGGCTGCGGCAGGATGCAGCACGGTGCCGCTGAAGCAAGCGGGCACGCTTTCTTCCTATTCCAATCTCGGCCCGCCCAAGGGCAAGCTTCAGAAATCGCGCATCTATGTCGATGGCGCCGGTCTTGCGCCGGCGAAGACGGTCGCCATTGCGCCGACGACCTTTGCCTTCAGCGCCGCCACCCGGATCAAGTCACCGGCCGACCGGACAATGGTGGCGAATGCGCTTGACCGGGCGCTCTGCATCTCGCTCAGCGACAAATACAAGATGGTGGCGCCGGGCGAGCCGGCCGACCTGACGATCCGCTCCGTGGTCACCGACATCGTGCCGACCAACAAGGCGATGGCCGGCGTTTCGACCGTCGTGACCGTCGGCAGCGGCTTCGCGCTGCCGGTCGGCCTGCCGCGCCTGCCGATTGGGCTCGGCGGGCTGGCAGTCGAGGCCGAGGCAGTGGACGGCTCCGGCGTGCAGCGGGCGGCGATGGTCTGGTCGCGCGGAGCGAACTCGCTGCAGAACGAGCCGCGCGTTTCCGAGGTGGGCGACGCCTATGGCCTTGCCTCGAAGTTCAGCAGCGAATTTTCCCGTATCCTGATTGCCCGCAAGGAGCCGAAGGGGCTGGATATTTCCCTTCCTTCCGGCCAGCGGATGAAATCCTGGCTCGGCGGCAAACCGAAATATGTCGCCTGCGATGCCTTCGGCCGCGAGCCCGGGCTGGTCGGCGCCGTCGCCGCCAAATATGGCGCGCCGCCGCAATGGACGGAGAAGAAGCCGAAGCCGGCCGCCGTCTACCAACCGAACGCTCAGCCCTAACCCCGAGGGAGTGGTGCCGTCACTCCGGGAGCGACTCATCCTGGAGTGAAACACTCCCGGAGTGATTCACTCCTGGGCTGACGGGGCGGGCGGGGCAAAGGTCGACAGGCCTTGCTCCGTCCGTCTTTTGCTGTGTGAAGGGATTGTCAGATGGCGGCGGGATGTAGCCAGAAATATAATTTGATTTGCTCGGGCGTGTCGGAAGGATGCGGGCCTCGCAGGAAGAATTGCCCGCCATTGCGCTCGATCACGCGCCTGGAGGCGTGGTTATCCTCGTTGCAGAAGATGAGTAGGCGGGCGAGGCCATGCCGTGCGGCCACCTCAAGCAGCAGCCCGAGAGCGGCTGTCGCATGGCCTTTGCGCTGCTTACACGGCACGACGGAATAGCCGACATGGCCGGATACCTCTGGCGGCAGATATTCTGCGCCGGGCTGAAAGCGCAGGCCGATGCCGCCGCAGAATTCGCCGTCCCAGACCCCGAACAGATGGTTGGTGAGCGGTGGCACCGATGCGGCAGGTTGGACGAGATTGTCGAGGAAGCTCGCCCTATCCCGGCGCAGCCGCTGGAGTTCGCCGCCGATATAGGCCTCGTCGCCGGCGCGGCGCGGATCGGGCGACCAGCCGGCGGAAAGCGCTGCCTCGAAGCCGGACAGGTTTTCGAGATCCGGCGCCAGCAGGGCCACGCGGCCGGCGGGTTTTGCGGTGTCTGCTGATGTCATCGATCACCTCGCTCCATGCGACCGGTTCTGATCCGGAGAAGACAAGCATGGCGGAGAGGCAATGGAAAGTGGGGCAGGCTCGTTCCGTCGCGCAGCAAAAAGCCCCGCATCTCATGCGGGGCTAGCTGCCGTGCCGGGTGACTGGGTTACCGGCACTGGCGGCGTGGGCCGTAGTTCGGCTGGTAGGTGTTGTCGTAGGCGCGGTACGACCGATAGCGGGCATAGCAATATTCGGCATGCGAGCTATAGCCGCTCGAACTATAGGCGCGGGGCTGCGAGGCGATGATGCCGCCGATCAGCGCGCCGGCTGCCAGGCCGCCGATGATGGCCCCGGTATTGTCATGATGGTGATACCGCCGGTGATAGCGGCGATCCCAGCCGTAGCGGTCGTCACGATAGTAGTCGTGGTCGCGATAATAGCTGCGGTCTCGGTAGTGGTGGCGTTTGCGGTACCAGTCCTCGTTGTTGCCGAATTGGCCCGGGCAGTTCGTGAAGTTATTGCAGCCGACCGTGATGATCCTGGCCTCGCCACCTCCGGGGACTGGCTGCGCGGCTGCCTGTTGCTCCGCGCTTGGCACAAAGACGGGGCCTGCCGAAGCCGGCATTCCGGAGAAGGCCGTCGCTATCGACAGGGCAATGATGGCGAATTTGTTCATTTCACTCACCTTGGGTAAACGAATGTATCGGGGGGATAACGCAAGGGCAGGGACTTAGTTTCATTCTGGGAATGATGAAGGCCTTTCTCGCCGAAATATTCGGCAAGAAGTTCAAATTGAAAGCAGTTGCTCAATTGGATCTTTATGAGCTTGCTGGTTCAATCCTGATGCAACGGCACTCCAGTGCGGAAGGATTATCATGCGGCTCTCCAGGCTTCTCGGCGTTCTCTGTCTCTCGACGACAGTTGCGCTTTCACCCCTCACCATTGTTTCCACCGATCTCTCGCCGGCGTTCGCCAAGGGCGGCAACGGCGGCGGCGGTGGCAACGGCGGAGGCGGTGGAGGCGGCGGCAACGGCGGCGGTGGCAGCCACGGCGGCGGAAGCGGCAGCGGCAACAGCGGCGGAAGCCATAGCGGCGGCGGCAACAACAGCGGCGGCAGTGGCAAGGGCAGCGCTCATTCCAGCGGCAAGACCGAAAACGGCCGTAGCGCCAAGAGCGCTGGCAACGCGAAGTCGGCCAAGCAGACCGTCAGCACGAAGGGCTCGGCCAAGAAGACGACCGTCGCCTCGGCCCCTGCGGCAAAGACCGCGAAGAAGCCTGCGGCCGAGCTCGCCGGTCTCAATTCGCTCAAACGCAACTTCCATGCCCTGATGAATACGGCGGATCCGCGGATGGCGGCGATCTCGGCATTCGCCACCGCCTATGCGCAGTACGAACTGGCTAACGGGGCTGCACCGCCGGCCGACGATCCCGCTCTCGGCGACGCCACGCTGGCCGCCGCGCTCGCTTCCGCCGCCAAGACCGGCATGGTCAGTCCTGAGGCCCTGAGCTGGGCAAAGGATACGCTTGGCGTCGGCACGGCGGTCGGCACGATTGACCAGATGCGGGAGACCATCGCGGCGCAGGCTCCGGCGGCGGAAACCCCTGCGGACGGAACCGAAACCGAGACCAGCGATACGGCCGCGGGTAGCGACACGACTGATCCTGCCGTGACTGCGGAGACGCCGGAAGCCGACACGGGCAGCTCGGAAGAAGTATCGGGAACGACCGAATCCACGCCGGCCATCGATCCGACTGAAACCTCGGCGCCGACGAGCACGGACACCACCGGCCTCTGATCGCGCGCCAAGCAGGCGTCATCGGAAAAAGGTCGATCCTATCTCGATCGTGGCGAGGAAGGTCAGAGGCGCGGAAAAGAAGGGGCCGCCGGGCATGGCATGACGTGCCCGGTCAGCCTCGTTTCCCGCCGGCAAGCAGGCGAAGCTGGGTCTCATCATGCACACCCTGGCGATAGAGCTCGATGATGAGGGCGCCAAGACGATCGGCTTCCTCGCCTGACCTGTCGATATTGAGCCCCCTGCAAAGCGCTTCGTGGACACGCCTGCAGACAGCAAGGTCCTCCGAGGCGAGCGGTTCGTCACGCGTGCTGAACAGCTTGTCTGACATCGCAATCAGCCCTTTTTCGATGCCGTGAATCGCTATTGCGAAAAAGATAATTTCGCAGACCTCGCTCTGCAAGATGGGCGAACGTCCGAAATGAAAAACCAGGGCGCCGCTTCAAAGCGCGTTGGAAAACAGGGCGTGCGAAACGCAGGCGAGGGCATGGAGATGCGCGGGTTGATGGCATTGGGCTAGGTTTACCTCGGTGCCGGGTCCTTGCCGCCCTGCTTCGACAAGCGCAATTCTTTCAGCCGCTTCGTCTTTTCGCGGCGAGCCCGCTGCTCCGCCTCGATGGTTTCCTTGGCGGCTCGCTCGGTGTTTTCAAAACGATCCTGCCGATAAGCCTTTGATGAGGGTTCGCGTTCTCTTTTCATGGCCGCTAAACGCAAATCGGCGAAAACGGTTTCATGCGAAAGCCGTTTTGCCGGAAAACGGCATGGCCGGCGGGCGCCTCGTTAAAGCATGTCTCGCAAAAGTGTGCTGCGGTTTTGCGATAAAGACATGCGTAAAAACAAAGACCTAAAGCGTGACAAGCGGATCTGAAAGATCGCGACACGCTTTAGCGCCCGCCGGCCCGGCATCAGCCCTTGACGAAGGCGAGAATGTCGGGGTTTACGATATCGGCATGGGTGGTGCACAAGCCGTGCGGGAGTGTCTCGTAAACCTTGAGCGTGGCGTTCTGCAGCAGCTTGGACGAGAGCAGGGCGGAATCGGCGATCGGCACGATCTGGTCGTCGTCGCCATGCATGACGAGGGTCGGCACGGTGATGATCTTCAGGTCTTCGGTGAAGTCGGTCTCCGAGAACACCTTGATGCCGTCGTAATGCGCCTTGGCGCCGCCCATCATGCCCTGGCGCCACCAATTGTTGATGACCGGTTCCGACACTTTCGCGCCCGGCCGGTTGAAGCCGTAGAACGGGCCGGCCGGCAGATCGTGATAGAACTGCGAGCGATTGGCGGCGAGCTGCTGGCGCAGTCTGTCGAAAACTTCGATCGGCAGACCGCCGGGATTGGCATCCGTCTTGACCATCAGCGGCGGCACGGCGCCGATGATGACGAGCTTGGCAACGCGGCCCTGCGGCTGGCCGTGGCGGGCGACATAATGGGTCGCTTCGCCGCCGCCGGTGGAATGGCCGACATGCACGGTGTTCCTGAGATCGAGATGCTCGACGACGGCTGACGCATCGGCGGCGTAATGATCCATGTCGTGGCCATCGCCGACCTGGGTGGAGCGGCCGTGGCCGCGCCGATCATGGGCGACGACGCGGTAGCCCTTCTCGAGGAAGAACAGCATCTGAGCGTCCCAGTCGTCGGCGCTCAGCGGCCAGCCGTGGTGGAACATGATCGGCTGGGCGGTCTTCGGCCCCCAATCCTTGTAGAAAATCTCGACGCCGTCCTTGGTTGTGACTGTGCTCATGTCATGACTCCTTGATTGGTTGGTTGGACTAAGACAGACGGTTGCAGATGGGATCGGCAAGGCCAGGAGGATCGTTACGTCCCAGGGCCTGAGACCCACCCTGCGGGGATCAAAATCGGCTCAAGATATGCTAATGTGCTTATTGAGCGTATTATTCTATATTATTGATATGACAGGGGTTTGGTAGGTCTGTCTTCATGCTTGTCGCCCATTCTCCGATGGCACGGCAACGGGACATGGCGCCCGTTGCCAAGCTGCTTCGCACTGCCAACATTCCTCTGGCCGCCCGCATCTCGGTTGCGGACCGCGGCCGAGATGCCAGCGGATATAAGCAATGAGCCATTTTATTTCCATTCGTTCAATATATCTGTCGAGGTAGTTCGATTATCCGTCCGGTTAGGTTCAGTTTCCTCCTGTTGCGCCGGGACGCGGGCTCTGCCGGCGCTCACTTGAACGCGGATCGACGCCCAACCATCTAATTCTCACAACAGCGCCATGGCCAAACGATCGCAATCGCGATTGCTTTGCCGGCGGCGGGACGGCCGTTGCTGCCGCCAGAGGATCAGATCATGGGTTTCATGGACAAGGACATCGCGCCCCAGAATGACGGGGCGCTGATCGATGCCTATTCGCAATCGATCGCAGCCGCAGTCGACACGGTCGGGCCGGCGGTCAGCCGGATCGAGCGGGTGGGAGGCCGGCAGGGGCACGGGTCGGGCTTTGCCGTTTCGCCCGATGGCCTTGTTATCACCAACAGCCATGTCGTCGACGACGCCAAGCTCGTGCGTATTACGACGCCGGACGGATTCATCACCGAGGGGCGTGTGCTCGGCCGCGATATCGATACCGATATTGCTCTTGTTCGGGCCAATGCGAGCACCGGGGCCTGGGCTAGGCTCGGCGACTCCCAGCGCCTGCGCCGGGGGCATATCGCGATCGCGATCGGAAACCCGCTGGGCTTCGAATGGACCGTCACTGCCGGCATCGTCTCGGCGCTCGGCCGCTCGATGCGGGCGGCAAGCGGCCGGCTGATGGAGGATGTCATCCAGACCGACGCGGCGCTTAATCCCGGCAACTCCGGCGGGCCGCTGGTGTCTTCGGGCGGCGAGGTCATCGGCGTCAACACCGCCGTGATCCAGGGCGCGCAGAGTATCGCCTTTGCCGTGGCATCGAATACGGCCAATTTCGTCGTTTCGGAAATCCTCCGCTACGGCCAGGTCCGGCGCGCCTTCATCGGTATTTCAGGCGACACGATCGTGCTGCCGCGCCGGGTTGCGCTCGCAGCGGGCACAGTGCAGACGACCTCCGTCCGCATCCGGCGTGTCGAGCCGGAAGGGCCGGCGGCAAAGGGCGGGCTGCAGGAGGGCGATTACATTCTCGCCATCGACGCCAGCCCGGTCGGCGGCGTCGACGATATTGTCCGGCTGATGGATGGCAGCAGGATCGGCGGAGAAACGGAAATCCTGGTGTTCTCGGTGGCCGGCCGGATCGAGAAGAAGACGTTGCGGCCGATGGCGCGGTCATAAGCCGTGGCAGATTTCGTCAGACGGTAAGCGCATGCGGAGGTAGCGACGAAGAGATAAGGCCATGTCAGGCGCTGACGGCCTCCTGCTCCGTCCCGGAAAAATCCACTGCCGCGAAGGCCGCCGCCAGCACCTCCGGTCCGGCGCCGTTTTTTGCCGCGTCGGTGGAGAGGATCTGGCGGTAGCGCCGGGCGCCGGGCAGGCCGGTGAAGAGGCCGACCATGTGGCGGGCCACGTGCTGCAGCCGGCCGCCGCCGGCGATATGGCGCTCGGCATAGGCCATCATCCGCTCACATAGCGCCGGCCAGTCGGGTTCGGCCGCCGGCGCGCCGAAGAAGCGGTGGTCGACATCGGCAAGCACCGCCGCATTCTGGTAGGCTGCCCGGCCGAGCATGACGCCGTCGACATGGGCGAGGTGGTCGGCGGCCTCGTCGAGCGTGCGGATGCCGCCGTTGATGCCGATGAAGACGTCGGGCCAGCGCTGTTTCATCCGGTAGACGATCTCGTAGTCGAGCGGCGGAATTTCACGATTTTCCTTTGGGCTCAGGCCTTTCAGCCAGGCCTTGCGCGCATGGATCCAGATCGCGTCGGCGCCGGCATCGAGAACGCGCGTGACAAGCGCGGGTAGCGCCTCTTCCGGTTCCTGCTCGTCGACGCCGATGCGGCATTTCACCGTCACCGGCGCGGTCGAAACCGCCTTCATCGCCGTGACGCATCCGGCCACCGTCTCCGGCGTCAGCATCAGGCAGGCGCCGAAGGTGCCCGATTGCACGCGGTCGGAGGGGCAGCCGACATTGAGGTTGATCTCGTCATAGCCATAAGGCTCGGCGATCCTCACCGCCTCGGCAAGCTTGGCCGGATCCGATCCGCCGAGCTGCAGGGCCAGCGGATGTTCCGCAGCATCATGGCCGAGCAGCCGCTCGCGCGGGCCATGGATGATCGCGTCAGCCACCACCATCTCGGTATAAAGCAGCGCCTGCCGGCTGATCTGGCGGTGGAAATAACGGCAATGCCGATCCGTCCAGTCGATCATCGGCGCTACTGCGAAAACATTCTTAAACTCAGTCACTTAAGCGCCGTTTTATATTAGAGGGTGATTGTCCCGACGCCCTTTGTCGGCGTCGTTGCCACAAATTTTCTACATGAGCGGTTTGTCGGGATTTTGACCGCTCGTATAGCAAATGAGGGTAGAAGAGTCTAGAAAACAGAAAAGTATTCAGGTGATTAGCACCACTGCACAAGCGGCGTGTCGTAGCCGAGCATTAGCGGATGCTTAGGGTCGCCGCTAGCGGTGAGTCCAAAATGAAAAACCGGCTTACCGCTTGTGCGGAGGTTGTGTAGCATCGTCACGATAAGGGGGCGAAGTTTCTTCGGCACCTTATCCGAGTTACCCCAGCACGGAACCAACACATCAGCTTCAGCAATGATCTGGTCGAGGTGTTCGAAATGGCCTTCTCCCGTGCAAACATCGGCGGTGCCGAGTTCGCGCACGTCAGTTGCGCGATAGCTGAATACATTCCCGACGATGAAACGATGTCCGCCGTTCCGGATAGTGAAGCCGCGCCATTTGCGGACGGTGGCGTCGTCAAACGTGGCATCCGCAGTGCTTGGGTTGATTCCAAAATATGCGAAGACCTTGCTTCCTTCGAATGGCCCGCAGCATTCTCTTTCAAGCCTGTAGCGGAATTGGCCGCATGCAGAAATCACAGCACTCATGACTGTCTCCAATAGGGACAGCGCCGGGGTGTCTGGCTGGCCGCATCGCAACCATATTACCGTGGATCAGAGCCCGTTCATTCGCAAGCGCAAACAAAAACGGCGCCCCTTGCGGAGCGCCGTTCATGCCGCAGAAAGCGGAAGTCCGACTTACGAAGCCGAGATGTTGACGGCCTTCGGGCCCTTGCCCATGCGGTCCGGCTCGGTGTCGAAGGTAACCTGCTGGCCTTCGCGCAGCGACTGGATGCCAGAAGCCTGCAGCGCGGAGATGTGGACGAAAACGTCCTTTGCGCCCCCGTCCGGCGTGATGAAACCAAAACCCTTGTCCTGGTTGAAGAATTTTACGGTGCCTTTGGTGGCCATTGGGATCGTCCTTTTCCCTTAGTCTGTGTAGTATCCGCGCCCCCGAGGGGAAGCGGACGGCTTTAGCTTTCGCCCCGAATCGAGGGGACGAAGGGTCAGTCGGAGAAGTCACGTACGGGGAAAGAACGTCTACGCAGGCGGGTATTCCCGCGTCTCCTTCCGTAATGGAAGGGATTGCCACATCAGTCCAGTCACCGGCATGCAAATGCCCGAGTAGGTGGATTGGTGCCATCATTTCGGTCAAAATGCAAGCGCCATTATTGTGGCATGCCGCTTATCGTGACAGGAAATGCCGAAGATTCAGATACTTGACCAAAAGTTAGCAGATCCTTGCACAGCTGTGCCATAGCGGGATCGGCGTGCCGAAACGGGACAACATGGCGCGCAACAACCCTGCATTGCTCTTTGCTCGCGCTCGGTGCATACCGCATGCCAGCACGTTTCTCTGACGAGAGGGGCGGCGCGCCTGGGTCTGCCCCCGCCTACTGCGCATCCCCCAGCAGCGCGCTCAGGCTCCAGGGAGCATCCCCTTTCTGATTGGCGATGTCGTCAACCTTCCAGCCGCCGTGTTCGCGCACCAGGGTATAGAAGAGCGTTATCTCTCCGCCGTTTTCGAACTGCACTTCCACCTCGGCCTTGTCGTCCAGCAGGATCGGCTGGCCGATCCGGACGTTGTTGGCTTCGCCGTCCTGGCCTGCAATGACAGGATCGAAATCGACCGCGCCGACGTCGCCCTCCGGCGTGTTGTCGAGATCGGCCTTGAGAAGTTTGTTCAGCTGATCGGAAAAGAAGATCGAATAGGGCGAGGGCGCCTCGGCGTCGCTTCTGTCGGTGTCGTAGCTGTAGAGCGCCTTGAGCAGCGCTTTCGGCGTCTTGTAGGTCTCCGCCAGAGCTGGCAGGGCTGCGAAAGCCGAGACGGCGAGGGCGAGGATGAAGGTGGGCAGACGCATGCAGGCTCTCCGCGGATGGGTGGAGAATCATAGCCGAAACCGGCGTCGACGTGGAGCGGCATTTTCGGAGGGTGTCCGCATGGCCGCCGGCCCCGCCGATTCCGGGTGGTGCGAAACTATTCTTCCCGGCGCGCTTCAGTTTAGTAAGATCGGCAATCGGCCTGCCGCTCCGGTCCCCGGCGGGAGGGGCATTCCGGCAAGCACACAACTGACGCTTTGTTGACCGGGCCTCGTTCCGGAACATAATAAGAACATCTAATCTTCTGTCGGCAGCGAGGGCCCTATGTGCGGACGCATTTTCGTCAAGACATCGCTTGAAGAACTGATCAGCAATTTTCCCTTTGCCGTGAAGGGCGGGGATATTGATGGGCTTGGAAATCGCTTCCCTCGCTGGAATGGCGCGCCGTCGCAGGACTATCCTATTATCATCCGGGACATTGTGCGCGAACCCGATACGTCAGGCCCGATGTTCGTGGTGGCGCGATGGGGTCTGATGCCCTCCTGGGTCAAGCCAGGCGGCCGGCCGCCGCCGGTCAATATCCGCTGCGAAGGGATCAGCTCCAATGGCATGTCCCGTGCCGCATACCGCTCGCGCCGCTGCCTGGTGCCGATCAACGGCTTCTTCGAATGGAAGGACATTCACGGCACCGGCAAGAACAAGCAGCCCTATGCCATCGCCATGAAGGACGGCTCCGCCTTCGCGCTCGCCGGCATCTGGGAGACGTGGAAGGACGCCAATGGCGTGTCCATCCGCAACTTCGCCATCGTCACCTGCGAGCCGAACGCGATGATGGCGGAGATTCACGATCGCATGCCCGTTATCCTGCATCGCGAGGATTACGAGCGCTGGCTGTCTCCCGAGCCGGACCCGAACGATCTGATGAAACCTTTCCCGGTGGAACGAATGACGATGTGGAAAATCGGCCGGGATGTCGGCTCGCCGAAGAACGACAGGCCCGAGATCATCGAAGAGGTCGAGGATGATCCCGAACCGACGCTGATCTAGCGCAGTTCCGGCAAAGCCGTGGCGCCTTGCGCCCGGAATGGCTCTGATATTACCGGCTCGGGCGGGGGCCTTTTACGAAACCATGCGGCAAACACATCCTCACGGGGAGAGGACCACGCATGCAAGACGATATAGGAACGCTCCTGCGATCGTTCCTCAACAATGCCCTTCGCAAACAGTCTCAGCGCCGCATCCGGGATTTCGGCGGCTATCAGGTCGGCAAGCGCCGCAACCTGCATGTCATCGAACCGATCGCGCGGGATACGGCGGAATTTCTCTGCACCTATCTCGGCATCAGCCTGCGCGGCGAACCGGCAAGCAAGGAAGGCGTCGCCTCCGCCATCGCCGCGGCCTTGAGGAATGTCTCCGACGAGCTTGCCTTCAAGCTGACCCGGCACAGTGACGAGGCGTGGACGACCCTCTGTCATTCTGTGGCGGAGTTTCTGGAAGGCTGCCTGCAGATCGACCATAGGCCCTATGACGGCTCGCTGACCGCGCAATCGGACTATAATGGCTGGAAGAGCTGGGAGCTGATTATCAGCGGCGAGAAGCCGAAGGGCAAATGGCGCCACGCCTGGAAGGAAAAGCCCGGCGACGATTTCATCGGCTTTGACGGCGATGCCTGCATGGGACGGATCTTCAAGATCGACCTGATGGATTCAAGCGAGCGCTGGTATTGGCTGATCGCGGCCGATGGAAGCCCCCGGCGCGGCTGGCCAGCGGCGGGGTATGAAGCGAGCGCAAGGAGTGCGGCCTGTCGGGTGGAGCGGATTTATTTTGCGCTGGTGAAGGGCGAGGAGAGGATGGTTTTGGGTGAGGGCGAGACTAGGCGAGCTTGATGAGGCCAGCTTCGGTCGGCCGGAAACCGCAGGCGCGATAGAAGGAGGTAAGGTGCGGTTCGAAATCGACATGCAGCCATTCGGCGCCGCGCTCGCGGGCAATCCCCGTGGCTTCCCTGACCAACTGCGTGGCGATGCCCTGTCGGCGCATATCGGGTCGGACGCAGGTGTCGAGAAGGAAGGCATGAATGCCGCCATCCCAGGCGACGTTGACAAAGCCGACGAGGCTGCCGTCGTGATAGGCGCCGACATGGGCGAGGCTGCGGGGCAGGATGCGAGAGAAGTCCGGCACGGTGGGGGTGTTCCACGCAGCGGACCAGAGTGTGGTGAGTTCGTCGGGCGAGGGGAAGGGGTCAATGCGGAGTTCGGGCATGGGATGGGACCGGTTTGTTTGTCGCGGTGCTTGCTGGGTTTTTTCTGCCGATTGCGATCACTTCGCAATAGGTTTCATCGCTGCGGCGGGCAAACTCCTCTCTGCCTTGACATGAGGCCGGTCACCTCTCCGCATCCCACCGTGGAATCATCTGGCTGGTAATATGTGCCGAAGGCTTCCATCGCCCTTTGCGGACTTCTCGGGACCAGCTAAACGTGCCGCTGGAACAGCGAGGGCGCGATGGTCAGAAGCAGAAAGTAGAAGCGAGGCGATATCGTTAGGATCGACATTGGAAACGGAAAGCGATTTCACGCCGTTGCCCTAACACATCCGCTGTTCGCTTTTCTCGACGGTGTTTTCGAACGTGAAGAACCGGTTCAAGACGTGCGGGATCGAGCGGTTCTCTTCAAGTTATGGGTGATGGACAGCGCTGCGAAGTCCGGGCGATGGCCCATTGTTGGAAAGGTTGATCCACCCACGGTGTTCGCGTTGGACGGCGCGGTGTTTTTCAAGCAGGATAGGGTTTCGGGCAGAATTTTAGCGTATGATGTGATCGCGAATGCCGAGTCCCCGCTCAGCTTTGAAGAGGCCGACCGCCTAGAATGCGCTGCTGTTTGGAGCCCTGAGCATGTTGAAGATGGGCTTCGTGACCATCTGAACGGCATCTCGAACAAGTGGTGGGCATCAATGCGGCCCCGAAAATAGCGCTGATCGACCTTATCGGAACGCCCGATGTTGCGGCGAAGCGCCGTCGCACCTTCACGACGCAGTCTTCGAAAAGGCAGAAGCACCGTGGTCAACGTGGGAGCGAGACAGCGCTTACCGAGTACCGATTACCCGGCGTTCTACGCACCAAACGGTCTGCGTTCGCTACCGCCCCGGCCGCCCGGTCTTCCCCTTCGTCCGGCCCTTGCGCTTCTGCTCGCCCGGCTCCTCATAGCTCCCGGCGCCGACGCGGCCACGCGCCACCGGTCGCACGCCGTCATCGCGTTCCGGCTGTCCCTCCAGCAGCGGCGAGAAGCGCTTCGTACTCTTTGAGGCATCCGGCTTCTCCGGCACGCGGCCGATCACCGGTTTTTCGGTGCGGCCAACTGTCATCTCGTCGAGGTCGTTCTTGCGGAAGAGGCTCTTGCCGGCGGGGGTGGTGGGGTCGCGGCCCATTTCATCTAGATCGGGTTTGCGGAAGAGGGGCGTGGTCGTGTCGGTGCCTGGGCCCATGTCGTCGAGGGAGGGCCTGGAGAAGTAGGAGGGTGTTGCCCCCTCATCCGCCGCCCTGTCGGGCACCGACTGGGGTCGAGCCGGTTGTCTCGACCCGTCCTCCGGACCCCCGGCGGGGAGAAGGGACTCGCGGGTGGCCTTGGCGTTCCGCTTGATGCCTTCCATTGCCTTGGACTCTTCGCGCGCCATCGGATCGTCCATGACCGCCAGTTCGGCGGCTTTGAGGCGTTTGATTTCGTCTCGCAGGCGGGCGGCTTTTTCGAAGTCGAGGTCGGCGGCGGCGTCGCGCATGCTTTTTTCGAGCGCGTTGAGATGGGCCTGCAGGTTGTTGCCGACGAGATTGCCGCCGTCGGCGAAGCCTTTGCCCGAGACACCGGATATGTCAGCGCGGACGTGGTCGCGCTCGTAGACGCTGTCGAGGATGTCGGAGATCTTGGCCTTGACCGATTCCGGCGTGATGCCGTTTTCGAGGTTATAGGCCATCTGCTTTTCGCGGCGGCGCGCGGTCTCGTCCATGGCGCGCTGCATCGAGCCGGTGACCTGGTCGGCATAGAGGATGACCTTGCCGTCGACGTTACGGGCGGCGCGGCCGATCGTCTGAATCAGCGAAGTCTCGGAGCGGAGGAAACCTTCCTTGTCGGCGTCGAGAATGGCGACGAAGCCGCATTCGGGAATGTCGAGGCCCTCGCGCAGCAGGTTGATGCCGACGAGCACGTCGAAAGCGCCGAGGCGCAGGTCGCGGATGATTTCGATGCGCTCCAGCGTGTCGATGTCGGAATGCATGTAGCGCACGCGCACGCCCTGCTCATGCAGATATTCGGTCAGGTCCTCGGCCATGCGCTTGGTCAGCACGGTACACAGCGTGCGGTAGCCCTTGGCCGCGGTCTCGCGGATCTCGCCGAGCACGTCGTCGACCTGGGTGCGGGCGGAGCGCACCTCGACCGGCGGGTCAATCAGGCCGGTCGGGCGGATGACCTGTTCGGCGAAGACGCCGCCGGATTGTTCCATCTCCCAGCTGCCGGGGGTGGCCGAGACGGCGATGGTGTCGGGGCGCATGGCGTCCCATTCCTCGAAGCGCAGCGGCCGGTTGTCCATGCAGGAGGGCAGACGGAAGCCATATTCGGCCAGCGTCGCCTTGCGGCGGAAGTCGCCGCGATACATGCCGCCGATCTGCGGTACGGTGACATGGCTTTCGTCGATGAAGACGAGGGCGTTGTCGGGGATATATTCGAACAAAGTCGGCGGCGGATCACCGGGGTCGCGGCCGGTGAGGTAGCGCGAATAGTTCTCGATGCCCTGGCAGGAGCCGGTGGCTTCGAGCATTTCGATATCGTAGCGAGTGCGCTGTTCCAGGCGCTGCGCTTCCAGCAGGCGGCCGGCCTTTTCCAGCTCGGCGAGGCGAAGCCGGAGTTCCTCCTTGATTGATTTGATGGCGCCGTTCAGCGTCGGGCGCGGGGTGACATAGTGCGAATTGGCGTAGATTTTCACCGATTTCAGATCGCCGACCTTCTGGCCGGTCAGCGGATCGAACTCGGTGATGGCATCGATCTCGTCGCCGAACATCGAGATGCGCCAGGCGGCATCCTCCAGGTGGGCGGGGAAGAGCTCGATCGTATCGCCGCGCACGCGGAAGGAACCGCGGGTAAAATCCATGTCGCGGCGCTTATATTGCTGGGCAACGAGGTCGGCCAGCAACTGGCGCTGGTCCAGCCGGTCGCCGACCGACATCTGGAAGGTCATCGCCGTATAGGTCTCGACCGAGCCGATACCGTAGATGCAGGAGACCGAGGCGACGATGATGCAGTCGTCGCGTTCGAGCAGCGAGCGCGTCGCCGAGTGGCGCATGCGATCGATCTGCTCGTTGATCGAGCTTTCCTTCTCGATATAGGTGTCGGAGCGCGGCACATAGGCTTCCGGCTGGTAATAATCGTAGTAGGAAACGAAATATTCCACCGCATTGTCGGGGAAGAAGTTCTTGAATTCGGAATAGAGCTGGGCGGCCAGCGTCTTGTTCGGTGCCAGGATGACGGCCGGGCGCTGCGTCGCCTCGATCACCTTGGCCATGGTGAAGGTCTTGCCGGAGCCGGTGACGCCGAGCAGCACCTGGCTGCGGTCGCCATTCTCCAGCCCCTCGACGAGGTCGCGGATGGCTGTGGGCTGGTCGCCGGCCGGCTCGTAATCCGATTTCATCAGGATGCGGATGCCGCCTTCGGATTTGTCGGGGCGGGCAGGGCGGTGCGGTGTCCAAATCTTGCCGTTCTTGTGCAGCGGATTGCCGCTCTCGATCAGCTTCGACAGCGCCTCGACCGTAGCGGTGACGCCGCCGGGCGAGATATTGCCGGCATCCTCCAGCGAGATATCGAGGCCGGCGACCGGGTTGAGCCCGGCGGCGGCGCGGGTCTTCGGATCGGTCGAGCCGCCGATCGAGACGCCGCGCGCGGTCTTGCTCGCGGTCGCCTTCTTGTTGACACTGACGGCCTCCGAATGCTTGCGCGCCTGGTTTTCCACCGCCTTGCGGTGCTTGCCGGCCTTGGAGGCGATTTCGCGCTGGCTCTCGACGCCCGAGGCTTCCGCATCGGCCTCCAGCTGCTTCACCCAATCGGCAACCGAGCCGGACAGAGGGGCTCCCTCAAAAGACGATTGCGGGGCTTCCTCGAAGCCATTCGGGGCGGGGGATTTCTTCGGAGATTTGGCCATGGCGCGAATATGGAGAGAGTCAGCGCGAAAGGGAAGAGGCAAAGAGTACAAAAGGGAAACGAATGAATCGTTCGGATTGGTGAATAATGTTGGGCGCGGAATGCCGGCAAAGAGTTAGCAATCGGTTCTCGAGTGGGAAAATAAAAAGTCTGTGGTTGAAGGTATGGTCGTCTCCCGCATTGCGGGCGGCAATGTTACAGCTATTACGGGAATTGGGGACCATTCATGAAAAAGATCATTATCGCATTCGCGGCGACGGCGACACTCGCCGGCTGCGCCAAACGTCCTGACGCCATCGTTCAGGTCGATATTCCAATGGCGGCTTATACGAACCTTAGCTGCGAAGCTCTCGCTGGCGAACTCAAGAAGGAGCGCGCCAAGCTGGACGATTTGTCGAAGCAGCAGATCAGCGCGGCGAACGGCGATGCCTTCGGCGTCTTTCTCGTCGGCGTCCCGATCGGCAGCGTTGCCGGAGGAGACAAGGAAGGCGAAATTGCCGCATCAAAAGGCAAGGTTTCCGCCATGCAGTCCGCCGGCATGAGCAAGGGTTGTAAGCTGCCAGTTGATCGGCCTGCCAAGTAAAGAGGGTGGCGCCGCCAGGTTGGCGCTCCCGCCTCGCCCTTCGAGGCTCCAGCCTTCGGCTTCCGCGCCTCAGCAACCGTGTTGTTGCGGCTCGTTCCAAGGCGTTTGTCTTTTGAGGATAGTGTTGATCATGATGATGAGCTTTCGCATGGCGGCGACGATGGCGACCTTGGGCGGTTTGCCGGCGTCTCGCAGCCGCTTGTGAAAGGCCTTGATGGTCGGGCTGCAGCGGATGGCCGAGAGCGTTGCCATGTAGAGAGCACATCGGACGGTGGCGCGGCCGCCGGCGATGTGGCGCTGGCCGCGCCA
>NZ_ML133576.1 GCF_003985125.1 Rhizobium phaseoli | reverse complement strand
GAAACCTCGCAGCAGCGCGCCGCCGACCTGCCGCTCTGGCTCCACCGTTACAATTGGCATCGCCCGCACGGCAGCCTACAATCCAAACCGCCCGTCAGTAGACTCGGCCTGATCAAGGACAACCTGTTGAGGCTCCACATCTAGCGCGGGTTATTTGGAACCTGCGAAGGTCGGGGCAACATAGGCTGTGTTCTTTGCAGTTGTGTCGGCGCCCCTGATCGGAAAACCCATCAAACGCTCGTATTCCGCCTCCGGAATGCCGTAGGAGCCATGGGCCTTGAGGATGAGGCCATCGCGATCGACGACAATGACTTTCCCGCGCACGGACCTGATCAGCCGTTCGCCTTCCAGCACATGAAGTGCGCCCGTCACCCCGGATCGCCGCACGCCAAGCATGGCAGACATGTATTCGTGGGTAAGGTGCAGCACTTGGCTGTCCACTCGATCGTTCAACATGAGCAGCCACCGTGCCAGCCTCTGCTCTATCGAATATCGGCCATTGGCCAAAGCCGTATAGCTGATCTGGATTCCGAGCGATCTCGAAAACGACGATGAAAGCGATCGCAGCTGCGGCGCCCGGTGAGTCAGGCGAAGGAAGCTGTCGACGTCGATGCGCTGAGCCGTCCCTTCGATCTGCACCATCAGATTGTAGGGCGTCCGCCAATCCCCTTCCAGCAGGCCGGTGCCGGTCAAGCCTTCGCGGCCAATCAGACCGGCCTCCACCTGTGAGCCATCGAGAGACAAGGCGACCAGCGAAACGACGCCGGTTTCGATAAAGGAGACCGCGCTTATTTCTCCGAATTGCTGTTCGATGACTTCGCCTTGTGCCAGCCGGACCGGTTTCAGATGTGGCCGGATCACTTCACTTTCCCGATGGGAGAGTGCCGAGAGAATGTGATTCTTCTGACGGTCCGGTTTGTTTTCCGCCGGACCTCGGCAGTCGGAAAGGGCGCTATAAACCGCGTTCTTGTCCAGCGGCTTTTCCACGAAGATCCGGTCCGCAAAGCGGGGAGGAACAACGTCTCGGCTATAGCCGGTTGCGAAGAAGAAGGGGATTTTCCGCTTTGATAGCTCGTCGGCGACGGGAAATACCATCGTTCCCGCAAGGTTGATGTCCAGGATCGCAACGTCAATCCGGGGACCTTCCTCGATACATTTCAAGGCCTGCTCGACGTTGGGTGCGGGGCCGGCGACCGTGACGCCGATGTCGCCCAGCTTCGAGGCGAGATCGCTCGCCAGGACGTAGTCGTCCTCGACGACCAAGACAACCCTTCCCGCAGGTTTGTCAAAAGCCGTATTCATGCCGGTCAGTCTCCAGGTCACATCTATTTAAGGTGGAAACGCTCTCGTAGCCCAGCTGTTCCGAATAGCTGCTACGACCGGGTCGGAAATCGG
This sequence comes from Rhizobium phaseoli, assembly GCF_003985125.1. Taxonomy (GTDB): domain Bacteria; phylum Pseudomonadota; class Alphaproteobacteria; order Rhizobiales; family Rhizobiaceae; genus Rhizobium; species Rhizobium phaseoli. The sequence continues at coordinate 157,201 of NZ_ML133576.1, read as the reverse complement.
AACGTTGACCGTTTCGATAATAGACCAGAATGGTGAAGGGGGCCTGAGCTTTCGTGCTAGCGGAAACTGCCGCCCGGAAGCTCTTCCTGCGCTCTAAAAGGTCAGTTGCACCTTGCAGGCGGCCATGCGATTGCCGGCAAGGATAAAGGCGGTTGCGGCTTCCTCAAGCGGCAGGCTGTGACTGATGATCGGTCTTACGTCGATTCTGCGGCTTGAGATCAGCTCGGCGGCGGCGGCGAATTCCTCGTGGAAACGCTGGGTGCCGTGGATATGGAGCTCCTTGCCGACGATGGCGTTGAGCGGGACCGGGATCTCGCCCGTCACACCGACCTGCACGACCGTGCCGCGCGGCTTGATGGCAGCAATGGCGCTGCGGATTGCGGGGGCAGCGGCCGAGCATTCGAAGACGAGATCGAAATAGCCCTTCCCCGTCTCGAATTCGGCAAGCGCTGCAGCCTCTCGAGACACATTGATCGTCCGGCTCGCGCCCATCGCCTCGGCTCTCTCCAGCGCCGCATCGGCCAGGTCGGTCGCGATGATCTCGGCCGCGTCATGATAGCGGGCGGCGGCAACCATCAGGCAGCCGATCGGGCCGGCGCCTGTGATGAGGACGCGCTTGCCCGAGATCTCTGCGGCACGCGATGCCGCGTGCAGGCAAACGGCCAAGGGCTCGCTGCAGGCCGCCTCCGCGGCCGTCGTCGCCGCTCCCATTTCGACGCACTGCTTGGCCGGCACGACCAGCCATTCCCGGAACATGCCCTGCTCATGCGGCAGGCGCATCGCGCTGCCCATGAAGCGCATGTCGAGGCAGTGGATCGGCAGGCCCTTCCCGCAATATTCGCATTGGCCGCAGGGCTGGCTCGGATTGACTGCGACCAGCGTCCCGGGTTTCAGCTCGACCCCTTCCCCTGCCCTCTCCACGGTTCCTGATGCCTCGTGACCCGGTATGATCGGCTCTCGCACCCTGACCGGGCCGAATCCACCATCCTGGTAATAATGCAGATCGGAGCCGCAAATGCCTGCGGCCGCCATTTTCAGAAGCACCTCGCCCGGACCGGGCGACGGAACGCTGTCGGTCTCGACCCTCAGATCGCCTTTCTGGTAGAGCCGTGCCAGACGCGTCTGCATCGCCCCCTCCTATCTCAACAGCCCGAGCTGCTGCGGCAGCCAGAGCGATACGGCTGGGATGAAGGTGATCAGGATCAATGCGAGGAAGAGCGGGACCAACCAGGGCAGGATCGCCATAGTGGTGCGTTCGACCGAGAGTTTCGCGACTCTGGACAGGACGAACAGCACCATGCCGAGCGGTGGATGCAACAGGCCGATCATGAGGTTCAGCGTCATGATCAGGCCGAACTGAACCGGATCGATCCCGAACTTCGCGACAATCGGCAGCAGGATCGGCACGAGGATGGTAATTGCGGCGATCGTATCGAGGAAGCAGCCGACGAAAAGCATCAGCAGGTTGACGAGGATCAGGAACACCCATTTGTTGTCGGTGATCGACAGGATCGCATCAGAAAGCAGCTGGGCGGCCTGGCTGACTGTCAAGAGCCATGCGAAGACCGAAGCCGCGGTAACAATGAAGAGAACGGACGCCGTCGTCTCGATCGTATCGAAGCTGGCCTTTGCGAGCGTCGAGAACGTCATGGTGCGGTAGCGCACCAGGCCGAGGAACAAGGACCAGAGCACGGCGGCGACGGCGGCTTCGGTCGGCGTGAACCAGCCCATGGTCATGCCGCCGATCAGGATGACCGGGGTCATCAGCGCCATGACGGCGGAAAAGCCGAAATACCAGTCGAGCGCCAGAAGCACGAGAAGGGCGATGCCGGCGGCGGCATTCATCGACAGGCCGGCCCGCATCATCAGATAGATCGCGACCGGTACCATCAGCACGACGACGATCTCCAATCCGGCCGACAGCAGCTGCCTGACGTCGAAGGGCGCGTCCGAGCCCCAGCGCTTGTAATAGGCAAAAGCGGCGACGGTGATCATCATCAGCAGCGTCATGACGATGCCGGGCAGGATGCCGGCCATGAACAGAGCGCCGATCGAGACGTTCGCCATCATGCCGTAGATGACGAAAGGCAGTGACGGCGGAAAGATCGGCCCGAGCGTGGCAGACGCCGCCGTCACCCCGACCGCCGCTTCGACCGGATAGCCGTGATCCTTCATCGCCTTGATCTCGATCGTGCCGATGCCGGCCGCATCGGCGAGCGCCGTACCCGACATGCCGGAGAAGATGACCGAGCCAATGATGTTGACCTGGGCCAGCCCGCCCTTCATCCAGCCGACCAATGCGACCGCGAAGGAATAGATACGGCCGGTCACACCCGCCGAGTTCATCAGATTGCCGGCCAGGATGAAGAAGGGCACGGCGAGCAGCGGGAAGCTTTCGACGCCGGCGATCATGCGCTGGGCGACAATGATGTCCGGCGCGATGCCGTAGAGCACGATGTAGAGCACGGATGCGACGGCCATCGAGATGGCGACAGGCACGCCGATCAACATCATCACCAAAAAGGAGCCAAGAAGCAGCAGCATTGGATCAACCCTCGACAGTCTGGAATTCTTCCGGGCGCTCCAGAACGGAGTAGCCGCGGCGCATGTTGGCGATGAAGACGATCACGGCGCGGATCAGCATCAGCACGAAAGCGATCAGCACCGAGTAGAAGACGATGTTGCGCGGCAGTTCGATGGTGACCATCTGCTCGTCGGCGACGATGCCGACATAACGCCACATCAGATAACAGCCGTAGGCGAAGAAGCCGATGCGGACGATATCGACAAAGGTAGCAAGCACGCGCGCCAGTCCCGCCGGCATATAGTGATAGAACACGTCGACCTGGATATGCCGCGAGGTGCGCACGCACATGACGGCGCCCAGAAAGACGACGCCGATGAGGCAGTTGATCGCGATTTCCTCGGTCCATGCGTAACTGTCGTTCAGCACATAACGCGTGAAGAACTGCAGGAAGACGCAGCCTGCCATCAGCCAGAAGACGATCAGCGTGATCCAGTCCTCGACGGCGTAATCCGAGACATTTGCGGTCGGCGCGTGATCTTCGAACTCGTGGCCGATTTCCTCGGCCGTGATAGGCGTGTGAATTTCTTGCGACATGATCGGCCTTGTTCCTGTTGGGGAAGGAGGGCGCGGCGCGGGCGGCGCGACCTTTGGTCTGTTGACGAGTCCTGTTCCTTACTGGGCGGCGCGGCCCCACGTTGCTGCTGCCTGTCTCCGGGGCTGCCCTCACCCTAGCCCTCTCCCCGTTCTGACGGGGAGAGGGGACGTGCCCTGCGAGAGGTAGGCGGGGGACGGAGAGGTTGCCGCTTGTCCCTTCTCCCCGTGGGCGGGGAGAAGGTGGCGGCAGCCGGATGAGGGGCCGGCAATGCCTCCGGCGGCTCTTACTGGATCGCCCGGATCGCTTCCCAATCGGCCTTCTCGTAGCCGAAATCCTCGAACTTGACCTTTTCCATCACCGTCTTTTCGAAGTCTGATTTGTCGACCTCGGTGACGTTGACGCCCTTTTCCTTGAAGGTCGCCACCAGGCTGTTCTCCTTGCCGGCGATGGTCTTGGTGGTCCGCTCGGCCGCCTGCTGCATCACTTCACCGAAGATCTTCTTGTCCTCGTCGGAAAGTTTCGCCCACAGCTGCTTGGAGATCACCGTATTGAGGTGATCGACGATATGGCCGGTGAGGATGATGTTCTTCTGAACCTCATAGAATTTCTTCGCCTCGATCGTCGTCAGCGGGTTTTCCTGCGCCTCGACCGTGCCGTTCTGCAGAGCGAGATAGACTTCGGCGAAGGCGATCGGCGTCGTGTTGGCGCCGCAGGCGCGCGGCATGGCGAGATAGGCCGGGACGTCGGGAACGCGGATCTTCAGGCCCTGCATATCGGCGCATTTGGCGATCGGCTTGTTCGAGGTCGTCTGGCGCGTGCCGTAATAGCTGACGGCGGCGATGTGGTTGCCGGTCTTGTCCTCATAACCCTTGGCGAGCCGCTTGAAGATATCGCTCTTGGTATAGGCGATCAGGTGGTCGGGGCTGCGGAATATATAGGGGAAGTAGGTGACGCCGATCGGCTTGTAGTCGCGCGCCGCAAAACTCGATCCTGATATGATGATGTCGACCGTGCCGAGCTTGAGACCCTGGTTGATATCGGCTTCCTTGCCGAGCTGCGATGCCGGATAGACCTCGATCTTGTAACGTCCGTCAGTGCGCTTGGCGATCTCTTCCGCGGCCCAGACGGAATCGGTATGGAAGGGCTCGGACGTTTCATAGACATGCGCCCATTTCAGTACGGTCTCAGCGTGGGCGATCGCGGTCGTCGCCATGATCGCGGCTGCGGTGCAAAGTATCGTTGCCAGTCTGCTCTTCATCGCTCTCTCCTCCGAGCTCGGTTAGGTCTTGTCCGTTCCTTTCGCGCGCCCCTTGTGGTCGCGCTTCTCCTCTCCCGAAAACTCCTCCCCGAAGCTCTCGGAAAACCTCTTCTGTGACATGGTAAGATGAGCCCGCATGGCGGCCTTCGCGCCGGCGGCATCGCCGGCGGCGATCGCATCGCGAATGGCCCGGTGCTCATCGAGAGCGCTGCGCCACGTCGTCGGTCCCTCGAAATGGCTGGCGAGCTTCGCGAAATACGGGGTCATGCGCATGTCGAACATTTCGCCCGTCACGCGGATCAAGGTCGCGTTGCCGACGATGGCGGCAATGCCGGTATGGAAGGCGCGGTCGGCAGCCAGCACCGTGCTCGCATCATTGACGCCGCCGCTCATGCGCATCAGCGCCTCGTCGAGGAGCGCGATGCCGTCCGGCCTGGCGCAGCCCGCGGCTTCCTCGGCAATGGCGCATTCGATGATGGCGCGCGCCTGCAGCAGTTCGAAAGGTCCCTCCACTGGCTCGCGGTCGCTTGCCGCGGCATTGGCGGCATGCTGGCGCACCACATAGATGCCCGATCCCATGCGGATGTTGACGAGGCCCTCGACCTCCAGGACGATCAGCGCCTCGCGAACCGTCGGGCGTGATACCGACAATTGCTCCGCCAGGTCGCGCTCGGCCGGCAGCCGCTGGCCGACGGCCAACTCGCCGCTCGCGATCATCAACCGAATCTGATCCGCCACCTGGCGATAAAGACGGCGGGATTCAACGGGCGAAAACATGCTGGCCTCCCTGGCGGCCTCTCCTCGTTGCTGGTCAACTGGCCTGACCAATTTCCTTAGAGGTACCACCCTGGCGGTTGTGCGTCAATCCGCCGCATAAACGCTTAACACGAGCGCCGGCGGCACCGGTGCGCGCCCAGGATCAGTTCCAGGTGACTGCGGGAACCTTTGGCTTTCATCCAGGGTTGGGTTGGCCTGATATGGGACGACGATGATGAATTATATCTGGCTTTTCGCAGTGGCGGGAGGAGCAACACTTTTGGGTGTTGCTCTGGCCTTTGGAATGATCAAGCAGGACGGCCGGCGTTCGATTGCTGCCATTGCCGGTGCCTTTATCGTTGCGGTCGGGGCTTTGGGCCTTGGCCTCTATGTGGCCACTGCGCCGACCGCACCCTTGCGCGCGTCGGACAGGGAGGGATCGCAGAACAGGCTTCCTGCGGCTGCAACGACGCCAAAGGATCTGCCCGGAAAGTGAAGGTGGCAGCTGCCGTGCCCGCAAATCGGCAGGAGGTACATATCATGACAGGCTTTGCAATCGTTCAGGAGCGCGCCTTCGCCGCAGCTCTCGAGGAGATGACGGATGACGAGCTTTTTAATCTGATGAGGGACCTGGAAATGCGTGGGGAGGCTCTGGACCGCCCCTCGCCGGCAGACGAAATCTTTGCAAAGCTCGTGCTCACCGAAAGCGCTATCGAAAGACGCTTCCCCGGCCAGATGCTGCGGCCCTACAAGGACTGGCTTCGCCGGCCGGAGCGATCAAAGCGGCGCGCCGATGCAAGGCAGCCTGCCGGTCACGCGAGCGCTGGCGGCCTTCACTAGGCGGAATCCCTCTTCGAGCGGGACGACTATAGGGATGCCCCTGCCGCTGCCTGAATAGATGGGATGCCCCCGGATTTGTAAGCCATTGGTGACGCTATACGAGCGATGGAGAAATTTCGACCCAGCGGGACTTTTGTACGCAAACGCACGCGAAAGGAAATCGCTGCAATAGGTGTTAATATGCGTAGCATTAAGGCTGGGAGTGCGCTGGCATGGATCGGTATCCCTTTCCAAGCGACGAGGCCGGGATCTACCGGCATATGATCGAGAGCGCGCTGGATTACGCTATCATTTCGATGGATCTCGACGGCACTGTGGCGACGTGGAGCGCTGGTGCGGAAAATCTTTTCGGCTATTGCGCGAACGAGGTCGTCGGGCAGAGCGGCGCCGTCATCTTTACCTTCGAGGATCAGCTTGCCGGAGCGGCGTTGAAGGAGATGAGGGTTGCTCTGGCGACCGGTCGCGCCGACGACAATCGATGGCACGTCAGAAAAGACGGCAGCATGTTCTGGGCCTCCGGACTGATGATGCCGCTGCGTAACGATGACGGCAAGATCTACGGCCTTATGAAAATCGTCCGTGACCGAACACGGGCGCTTCAGGACGATGAAGCGCTGCGTGCCAGCGAAGAACGGCTGCAGCTCATACTGGAAAGCGCGATCGACTATGCGATCTTTGCCTTCGACCGGGATGGCAGGGTCATCAGCTGGAATACCGGGGCCTGTCGCATCTTCGGCTATGAGGAGCGTGAAATCCTCGGTCGCGACGTGGGTACCCTGTTCCTGCCGACGGACCGCGAGGATGGGGCGCCGCAGCGTGAGATGAAGACGGCGCTGGAGCGTGGTCGCGCCGAAAATGAACGCTTTCACTTACGCAAGGACGGATCGACCTTCTGGGGCAGCGGACTGACCATGCCGCTTCGAGCCCGTCATCAGCGCGCCGGGTTTCTTAAAGTGCTCCGGGACGACACCGAGCGCCATTTCGCCGACGAGCACCAGGAGATCATGATGCGGGAGATGAGCCATCGCATCAAGAATAGCCTGGCGCTGGTTGCGGGCATGCTTGCCATGCAGGCTCGCTCGGCGAAACAGGCCGAGGTCGGTCAGGCGCTGCGTGATGCGGAGGCGCGTGTCGGCACGATTGCCCAGGTGCATGATCAATTGTGGCGCCAGCCGCATATCGAAACGGTTGATCTTGCGGATTTTCTGTCGAGCCTCTGCCAGCGCCTGGAGCAGTCGACGTCCCGTCATGCAGTTTCCGTTGATGTGGATTCATGCACGGTCGATGCGGATCGGGCAATCCAGATCGCCCTTCTTGTCAACGAACTGGTGACCAATGCCTTCAAGCACGCCTATTCCGACACATGTGGCACGGTTAGCGTAATTGCGCGCAGCACCGGCGATGAAATTTGCCTCGAGGTCGCCGACGCCGGCAAAGGCCTGCCTGCGGAATTTTCAGCTGACGAAAACGACGGAAAAAGCCTTGGAATGAAGGTCGTGCGAGCGCTGGTGCAGCAACTGCGGGCCGAACTCCAGGTCGAGGACCGTCGTCCGGGAACAAGTTTTGTCATTCGACTGCCGAGAAATATTTGAACGGTCACCTTCTCCGCTTTCCTGCACGGGCCACCGTCAGTTTTGTCAGAACCGTACAAAAGTTCGAACGCAGATGGCCATAGCGGCTGTTTTGGCGCATAAGCTGATCATTGCCGCGATGACGAAGGTATGAGCGCGGGGTCGCTCCCGCAGGAGACGGTCATGGCTACGCTCGATCGGCACAACACCCGCAATTTATTGTTGAAGGCCTTGCCTGTCGAAGCCAATCTGATCGTCTTCAATGCGCAGACGATCGAACTCCCGGTGAAGCACATCTTGGTCGATCGCCCGAACGAACATGTCTGTTTCATTGAGGATGGACTGGCCTCGATTGGCGTCCCCGAACGGGAATACCACCGCTTGATCGGACTGCCGATCCGTCGTGCTCCGAGATCCCTGAGCTAGATAAACAGAATGTCGCCGAAAGCGCCATGCGTTGTCATCCAACGCTAGTCAGCCATTTTAATCGTTTCGCTGAAAGCCACGACCAGCAGGAGCGCCCCCTGCTCGTCGCAAATGTGGATTTTCCGTCCAGAAATATCTTTCCCTGAGAGCACTGCCTGGCTCATCAAAGCCCTGGCGTCCTTCACGGCTTCACCCCTCGCATCCTCGATCGTCGCAAGTTCCGTGCCGTCGGGGTCGACGACAGTTGCTGCATTCGAAACGATGTTGAAATAATATCTTGGCATCCGCGGCCCCATCGTTGCCGAAGCAATGCCACAACTTGGGATAAGTTCCTCGGAAAAGGACCTGTTCACCAATCAAGCAAAAGAGCCCCTGTCTTACACCCGCTATCCCTCTCCGGGAAGCGGATCAATGGCAGATCCTCGCGGGTCCGGCCAGGTGCAGCATGGTCGCGCGCAACTGGAGAAGTTCTCCGATAATGTCATCCCAGCAATCTTCGTCGGCGCCGGCGATTAACCCGGTCGACGCGCGGATCGTGTGAAGGAGGCTGTCGAGCGCCGGACGCCGCTCGCCGCCGGGAGCGCTGTCGCAAAGATCCTGAAGTTCGTCGACGATGCGTCTAAGCACATTCTGCCGGTCAGGGAAGCTGAGACCGGCGATGGCAATGGACGCTTTGCGCTGGCTCTTATCCATCATGACACGCTAGGCGACCGGCTTTCGCAGCTGGAAGCGAACCCTCGCAACACGCATTCGCTGCACTCGGGACCTCCATGTGCATGTGTCGCATCAGGCCGCTGAGCTTTTGCCGGTTGCGGATGCCGCATTCGAACCAGGAGACAAGCTCCCGTGCAACGTGTTGCGCGTCCGGACTGCCGATCTCGCATGATTTTTCCTGACACCATTCCCTCAGCACAGCATGCAGCATGGCTATGTCATCGGGTTGCAGTGCCGGCTTCGTAATTCCCGAATGCTGGCTCATCCGCATTCCTCCCGGTTACGTAAGGCGATCCTAATCTTCGGGTTCTCGATTTCAACCACGAGTACGGAAGCGTACTGACCTCGGAATCGCCTTCGACTTGCCGCGCCGAAAGCCGTGGAACCAACGCCGTCCGATCAGGTTCGACGGGGACGACAAAGATGTCGCACGGCAGGCTTGGCTGTGTTACGCACGAGGAAGCGGATCGGCTGAGGTTTGAGTTCGCCATTGGAAAGCATGAGTGCCGTCGAACCAAGGCTAGTGTGGTCATCCCTCATGAAATCGCTCAGCCCCCTTGCCGGCAAAACTATTCTTATCATTGGTGAACCGGGCTTCCTTTCGGATGGCGCCAAACAGGCATTGATCGCCCGTCAGGCTTCGATCACCGGGCCCATCGTCGTCTCCACGGCGATGGATTGCTTGAGCGAGGGCCTCGAGTTCGAGGCGGCGATCATTGACGTCAGGATCTCCGACGAGGCTATGCTCTGGCTGAATGAATGGCTGGAGACACGAGGAATACCGTTCGTCTTTGCGCATGATCAGCGATCAAAAGCACCTGCCGGCGGCTTTATTCTCAGCGGCCGTCGCGCCGATATTGACGCGATGATCACAGCGTTGTTCGGGCCGGACCTCTCCTACTATCATTGAGGGTGTCTGCTTCCGTACAGTTCGGCGGGGAGAGTTGTATCGAGTATCATCGGGTCCCATTATCAGAGGCTACGATGGAAACATCGGCATCAGGAAAGATGCTATGCCCAACTGTCAGTCCATTCATCTGAAAGCCTTGGATTCAGCCGATCTCGGCCGATTGCAGGCGATCTTGAAGGTGATCAGCTGCGAAGCCGATGAACCGTTGCGCGGCCCGGCAATGCAAAGGATCGCGGTATTGTTGATCGGACTCTATCGTCACGGTGTAATGGACCACGATAAGCTGCTGTCAGTCGGCCGTCTGGCGCTGGCGCAGAAGGCGCCCGGCGTAGCTGCTGCGATCGTAACGGGCGCTCGCAGAACGAAAGGCGGAATGGCCGGATCGTAAAGTGGAATACGAGCCCGGCGGCGGCTGCATTGATGTCAACGCGCAAGCTGCCTGCCGATCAAACGCCGATATTCTTCCTCGGCCGCCCCATAGGAGCCGTGCGCCTCTTCGATCAGGCCCCGCCGATTGAGAATGACGATCTGCCGCCGCGTAGAGCGGATCAGACCCTTGCCTTCGAGCAGGTGCAACGCGACGGTGACGCCGGCGCGGCGTACACCAAGCATGACTGCGAGGAATTCATGGGTCAGCCCGATGGTCATGCCGTCGGTGCGGTCGTGAACCATCAGCAACCAACGCGCAAGCCGTTCCTCGAGTTTCGCGTGGCCATTGGCAAGAACCGTCGACGTCGTTTGCGCAAGCAGCGCCTGGACATAGGCGAGAAGAAGACCGCGCAGGGCCCGGCTTTCTTCCATCGCCGCCGAGAGGATACGCGCCGGCAATTTGAAACCGTGCCCGGAGACCTGCATGAACGTTCGATTGGCGGACTGATCGCCGCCGAGGATGACGGCGGCGCCGGTCATGCCTTCGCGGCCGACAATCCCTACCTCGATGTCGCGCCCGCCGGGGAACCGCGCCACGATCGAGGCAAGGCCGGATTCCATTATGTAGACGTCACTGACCGGCGTATCCTCCGTCTCCAGAATCTGGGGGACCTCAAGAGCAACAGGCTCCAGATGCGGCAGCAGAAGCTCACGCTCTTGCGGACCCATGGCGCGCAGCAGTTCATTGCGAAAATTCAATTGTTCGTCGTCCATATCCATCCACGCATCGATGATCATGCGATCGTCGTTGCGGGCGAACCTAACCATCTAGAATCATTGAGCAATGCACTGTGCAATAGCGTACAGAGGCAATCGCCGCCACCGCGTCGGTCCTGATCAGCCGTCAAGCGGTGCGAGCGTTCGCAAAATCCACTCCCGGACAAGGGCGTTTGCCTTGGCCGCCAGCTTCGTTGGGAGCCGATTGAAGCCGTGGGGGGCATCGGGAACGACGACACAGTCGGCGTTGCCGCTCTGCTCCTGCCACTGCCGCGCCATCGAAAGACTGTCGTCGACGATAGGATCGAGCGCGCCTGCAATGAGCAGGGCTGGGGGTAGTCCCGAGAGATCGGCAGACAAAGGCCCCTCGGCCTCCCGTCCCGAAAGGCTCCGCGTCAATCGCCGGAGGTTATGAAGCGCCGCCGGACCGTCGATGATGAGGCTCGTGCCTGTGGAGCGCCGGAGACTGTCCGATCCGGTCAAATCGAAGGCGCCGCAAACCGAAACAAATCCTGCGACGGCGCCAGCCCTGCCGCGCTCGCGCAGATGAAGAAGCGCTTCGGCGGCAAGATGCGCGCCGGACGATTCGCCGCCGATGATGATGCGCTCGACCTGAAGTTCGCCTAGATGCTCGACCACCCACTCGACCGCCGCCTTGCAGTCCTGCAGCGTAATGTCGAGGCGATCATCGATCGCGTTATGAAAGTCGACGCCTGCGACCATCATTCCGCATTCCGCCGCGATCGGGCGAGTGATGCCGTCATCGAGGCGGGCATTTCCCATGACCCACGCGCCGCCGTGGAAGTGAACGTAAAGGCCACGGCGAGAGCCTGCCGGGAATAGCAGCCTCAGACGGAGCCGCCTGCCATCGATGAGGATGGTGCGGCAGGCGACTTCGCCACGGCCGATCAATCCGTCGGAAAGCAGGAACTGTGCTGTGCGCACCGCGGCCTGCACGGTCTTGGCGTTCCAGCGACGGTTGGTGTGATATCGGGGAAGAAGCCTGAGCAGAGCATTGAGCCTGCGCGAGCGGCCGCTTTCTCGACGGGTCACCGGCAGCAGGCACAAACCCGGTGCCGTTGCTGGCGCAGCCTTCTTCACTTCGAGGCCAACCCCTGAATTCTGGTGAGATGCATTCTGAGGTCCGGCAAAATCTTCTGCGCTGCGCGCTTCAGCGCGCCGTCCGGGCCCTTTTGCGCGTAATCGGCAAAAAGCGTGACAGCCTCCTCGTGCGCCGTCACCTGCGTCGAAAGATAAGCCTGGTCGAGGATTGACGCGTCGCTTTGCCGAAGCGCTTCAAGCTTCTTGCTGTGCTCGTCGTCGATCGCGGTGGGCAGCGCAATTCCGTCCTCCCTGGCTGCGTCGGCAAGCATCGATCCCGCGCGGCCATGATCCTTCAGCATGTCGTCGGCAAACCCTCTGGCGTCCTGAGCCTTGCCTTTGGCAGTTTCGATCTTTGCTGCCTCCACTTCGAACATGTTCGAAGTGGCGGCGCTGGTGACAAAAACGGTCGCTTTGCTGCGAGCGGCATCGTCGGCAGCCAAGCCGGGTGCGGCCGTCAACAAGAGAAGGCAAAGCTTGGATATCAGCCGCATGATTGTTCTCCTCGTCCTTGATCCACCGACGTCGCGATTGCGAACGCAACCCAACAATCGGATGCGGGGACGGTTCCGGACGTTGATGGCATCCGGCGCTTGAATCTTCTTCGGAACCAGGAGCAGCCCCTGCAGTTAGACCGGCGCGAAAAAGGAGCACTGATATGGCAGAGAGCGAAATTCGCGATGTTTTCGTCGCAGGCTTGAGAAATGCGCACGCCATGGAAAACCAGGCGCTAAGCATCATGAAACCGCAATTGAAACGGATCGAGAACTATCCTGAAGTCGCTGAAAAGCTCGATCGGCATATTCGCGAAACCGACGGGCAGATCGTGCGGCTGGAAGAGATCCTCGATGGATTGGACGAGGACAAGTCGACCCTGAAGGATATGGTGCTTTCCTTCACCGGGTCCGCGGCTGCGCTCGGCCATGCGGTTGCCGGCGACGAAATTCTGAAGAATGCCTTTGCCAATTTCGCCTTCGAGAATTACGAAGCTGCCGCTTATAAATCGTTGTTGGCGATTGCCGAGGCGGGCGGATACGGGACGGCGACGACGGGTCTTCAGGCAAATTTGAGCGAGGAGCTGGCGATGGCGGAATGGATCAATGGCAATCTGGTCGCCCTCACGACAAAGTTCCTGTCGCTGCGCCAGTCGGGTGAAACGGCCAAAGTGTAGGTCTTGGCCGTCAGCGGCTCACCGGTCGCCAGAGCGGAACCAATCACGCTCAAGCAAGTTGAAATGACGAAATCGGCCAATGACGGCGCCACGCTGCCTGCAGATCCCGCACTCGTAGGAGGGCGATATGGCAGAAACGACGATGCAGCCTAGAGAGAATTGCTTGCTCGGCCTCTTGCCGAAAGCGGAGTATGAAGCGGTTGCCGCCCATCTCGAACCCTGCGCCACACCCCGCGGTTACGTTATCGTCCCGGCAGACGCCGCGATCGAGCATGCCTATTTCCCATGCTCGGGCGTAGGCTCGGTCATCAATATCTCGCCTGAGGGCAATCGCGTCGAAGCGGGGCTGTTCGGCCGCGACGGCTTTGCACCGGTGGCGGCGGCAATTGGTGCAAGCATCAGCGTCCCTCAGGTCGCCGTCCAGGTGCCGGGTTTCGCATATCGCCTGAGGCAAAGCGCATTGCTGGATCTGATGGAAACGCAGCCGTTCTTCGCCGCCCTCCTCCACAAGGCCGCTCATGTTCTGGCAACGCAGGCCGGCTTCACCGCACTCTCCAACGCCGTCCATGAGATCGATGAGCGGTTGGCCCGCTGGATATTGATGTGCCACGACAGGATCGACGGCAACGAACTCGCGCTGACGCATGAGTTCATCGCCTTGATGCTGGCGGCGCGGCGGCCGAGTGTCACCACCGCCCTGCATCTGCTCGAAGGTTATCGGTTCATCCGCTCCGTCCGAGGCATGGTGATCGTCAGGAATCGCGCCGGCCTGGAGGACTTCGCCGCCGACGCCTATGGCAAGGCGGAGGACGAATATGAGCGGCTGATCGGGCCTCTCAGAAAACCGAAGCGCGGCCTTATCGACGTACCTATCCCGCGCCCCGTCTGAGCAAGCGGGTCGAAGCTCTGTCGATGACTTATATTCCCGCATACCATTCGTAGCCGCGATCTTCCCAGAATCCGCCATTGCCGCCGTAAAGCTGACCGAGATCGGCGACGGCCTCGATGCGGGTCAGATATTTCGCCTGCTTGTATCCGAGCTGCCGCTCGACCCTCAGCCGCAGCGGCGCTCCATGCGCCACTTCCAGGTCGCGGCCATTCATCGAATAGGCAAGGATCGTCTGCGGATGGAAGGCGTCAACGAGATCGACGCTCTCATAGTACCAACCGCTGCCATCAAGCGTCTTTTCGTATTCGTCGGCGCAATGGAACACGATGTAGCGCGCCTCCGGCTTCAGCCCGACCGACTGCAGCAGGGCGCCAAGCGGCAGGCCCGTCCATTTGCCGATCGCGCTCCAGCCTTCGACGCAATCGTGCCGGGTGATCTGCGTGCGCGACGGCATCGCCTTCAGCTGCGCGAGCGAGAGCTGCGACGGCTTTTCGACAAGCCCGCCGACGTCGAGCCTCCAGGTCGAGAACTGCCGGCTCATCCAGTCGAGATATTGCGGGTTATCGGGCATGCTGGTGCCGTTCGAGCGGAAAATCGGCGACAGATCGGCCTCGGTGAACTCACGGGCGAGCGCGGCGTCACCAAGCAGGAAGCGCTGCGTTTTCATGCTGAAGCGCTCGGCGATCTTCAGCACCGATTTCGTCCGGTCGCTTTCGACCAAAGCGTCGCAGCCGCTGAGACCCATTGCAGAGGCGGTGAGGGCCGAGCCGACCAGGAAGCGGCGGCGGGTGATCAGACGGCTCATCATTTCTCTCCCTGTTCGATGGCGTAGTAGCCGGTGATCATCGAACGCAGATTGTTGAACACACCCGACAGGACCACCATGACGATATGCACGATGACGAAGGCGACGAGCGAGAAAGCCGTGAGGAAGTGCAAGGTGCGGGCCGATTGCCGTCCGCCGAAGACATCGAGCAGCCAGGGCGCAACGGCATTAAACCCCGGCGACATGGTGAGACCTGTCGCAATCATCAGCGGCAACAACAGGAAGATCACCACGAGATAGGTCAATTTCTGCAGCGTGTTGTAGTGCCGTGCCTCGGGCCCCTTCGGAAAGCGCAACCGGGCGTGGTTGACGACCTCTTGGCCGAGATGGGTAAGCGCCAGTTCACTGCGGGCGGGCGCCAGATCCCGCCGGAAATGCCGGCTGATCAGCCCATAGGCCAGGTAGGCAAGGCCGTTGACGACGAAGAGCCAGGCAAAGAAGAAATGCCAGCGCCGACCGCTCGACAGATCCTGATAGCTCGGAAGCGTCAACCAGCTTGGAAAACCTCTAGCCGTCGCCTCGCCTTCAGCCGTTGAGAGGCCAAGAAAGCCCGTCGTGTTGAAAGTAAACGAGCCGATATGCGTCAGCCCCTTCACCCGGGCACCATCTTCGACGGCTTCCATCGCGATGAAGGAGGGGTCGTTGTCGGCGCCGTACTGGCCCCAATAGAGCGCCGGATGCGCGTTGAATATCTGCAAGCCGCTGAACAGCAGCACGGTGAGGCAAAGCACGTTCACCCAATGCGACAGGCGCACGACAAGGCTGTGGCGGTATATAAGCATGCGGCCGGTTTTCGCGCCGGCATCGATCGTCGCCATGATCGTTCTCCGAAGGTCGGACGTTTCGAGAGGAGGAGACGCGGCCGCAGCGGATAGAGTTTCAGCGGCCGCGCAGATTGCTATTTCATCGCGTCGCAGCTCTTCATCATGTCGGCCTTTTTCATCGCGTCCTTTTCCATGCCGGCCTTATGCATGCAGTCGGTCTTGGTGCCCGACATCTTCATCGCATCCTTCGACATCGCGCTGCTTTGCATCGCATCCTTTTTCATCGTGTCCTTCTTCATCGTGCCGGACTTCATGGCGTCCTCCGCCGAGGCGGCGCCGGCAAGCGAAAGACCGAGGATGAAGGTGCAAGCTGCGAAACGGGGAAAAAGCTTGGTCATGGAACTCTCCTGAAAGGATTTTCGTGTCCACCGGCGACTTGCCGATGGCTCACATCCGGTTATTCGAGGGAGTGTCGGCATGCGTTACAGGCTCACGCGCATGTGATAGAGCTGTGATGACAAAATTGTTTTGATCTTTCCTGTAACCGGTTGGCCGTTTCTGCGAATGAATTCCGTGACAGCATGACAACCGCCCATTCGGAAGAAGCCCTGAAAGCATTGATGCTTCTGTCCCTCGATGGGGACGAGGCAGCCTATCGGCGTTTGCTGACCGCCTTGCGCGTGTTGCTTGTCGGCTATTACGGCCGCAGAATGGCGGCGGCGACGAAAGCGGATATGGAAGACCTGGTCCAGGAGACATTGCTGGCGCTGCATTCCCGTCGGTCCACATATGACCGTGAAAGACCGTTCACCGCCTGGTTCTTCTCGATCGCCCGCTACAAGCTGATCGACCATCATCGCGGCCGCGGCGGACGCAGGCTGGCTGAGACCGAACTTGGCGAGGAGATCGAGAGCGGGTTCAGCGAGGATACGCTGACGGCCCGCATGGATGTCGAGCGATTGCTTGACGGGCTGCCGCCGCGGCAGCAGGAACTGATCCGGCAGGTGAAGCTTGAGGGCCAGTCGGTCGCCGATACCGCAACCCGCACAGGCCAGTCTGAATCGGCGGTGAAAGTCGGTATCCATCGTGCGCTGAAGGCGCTCGGGGAGAGATTGCGAGGCGTATCGTGACAAAGACGGATGACATCATCGAACGCTTGGCAAGCGATCTGAAGGCCGTCCCGCGCCAAGCACTGCGGCGCCGCTTCGCGCTCGGCATAGTCCCTGCCCTCTCGGTCTCCCTGCTGCTGATGCTGATCGGTCTCGGCCTCAGGATCGATATGCCCGACGTGTTGATGCTGCCGGTTTTCTGGATCAAGTCGGCCTACAATGCCCTCATTGCCATGGCGGGCATCGTCGCCGTTTATCGGCTTTCCCGCCCTGATGGTTCCGAGGGCGGCTTTTTTGGTTTGCTTGCCTTGATCTTCGCTGCCATGGCGGCGGTCGCAGCCACCCAGCTCATGATGGCTCCGGTTGAAACCTATCCGGTCCTGATTCTCGGCTCCTCGGCGCTCCACTGCCCGCTCTTGATCTTCGGTTTCGCGCTACCCGTTTATGCCGGTATTGTCTGGGCACTACGGCGGGCAGCGCCCTCGGATCTGCAGTTGACGGGCTTCGTCGCCGGCATTGCCGCGGGAGCGGCCGGCGCCTGGGTTTATTCCTGGTTCTGCACCGAAAACGGCATGCCTTTCGTGCTGATCTGGTACACGCTCGGTATCCTGATCACGGGCGTTCTCGGCGCCCTTACCGGGCCTCGCCTGCTCCGCTGGTGAAGCCCTTGTCACCCTGTTGACTGGAACATTCCGCCTTTCGGCTGGTTCGAGAGCCGAAGGAGAGGAAGATGAACCACGAATCGGATCGTCGCGCTTTCGCAATCTATATCGGGGCTATCGTTTTGGTCGGACTACTGATCGTGCTCGGCGCCACACTTTCCTGGAACGCTAACGGCATAAGCGATCACGGCACACAGTTTTCGAGGGAAGCCAAGCCGTGATGAAACGGCCCAAAGACGACCCGGCCCCGGTGGATGGGCTGAGCGCCGAGCAGCAGCGGAACGGGCTGAAAGCCTTATGGTTGGCCGTCGCCCTGTTCGCCACAACGATCGCCATCGCTTTTCTGCTCTACGTCTCGATCCTCGTCTACGCTGTGATGCAGAGGATGTGAGCGGTCGCGGTAATGTGCCGCCTCTATTTCTCTCTGCGGCGCGCGCTCAGCCGGAGCCGGATGGCGAAGTGATCGAGCGTGCCGGGCAGGTTGTCCACGGGCAACACGGGGTCGATCAGCGCAAGATCGCTCTCCGATAACACCGTGCCCACAGCAAGGCTTGCGATCGTCGGCACGAGATTATGTGCTGGGCAAATGACGGGACCGGCGCTGAAGGGCACGAGCCCGGCGTCCGGCAAAGCATCATTCTCTCCCCAGATGCTCGGTTCCATCCGATTGGCATAGAGAAGCGCGGGGTTTCTATGGAAGAAGGGGGCAAAGATGACGACGCCCGCGCCGCTCGGGACGATCCTGTCGGCGGATCTGATCTCTGTGGTCACTTGCCTGAGGATGGCGGGCGTAGTCGGCCAGAGCCGCAAGGCCTCGAGCAGGCAACTGCGCGTAAACGGACGATCAAGATGCCCGCCCATCGCCTCTTCCACGGCTGGGGCCCAATAGCTCGCATGGCTGGCGAGCAGGGCCAGCGTCCTCATGACGGCAGTGCCGGCAGCATCGAAGGCGAACAGCCACTGAGCCACCTGGTCTTCCCAAGCGATCTGGTCGCTTGTCGGAAGACGGCCGACCAGGCTGTGCTTGTCTGGCTCGCCAAGATAGCCAGCGAGTTGCTGATGGAATAACGCAAGCTTGCGCCGGTCGACCCGAGCGGTAAACGGCCAGTTTGCCCGTTCTCGCAGTTCGTTTAAGGTTTCGGTCAAGGTCACGTCGTTGCGCGCGCGCTCGCCAAGGACAACTCGCCGGACCACTCGCAACCAAGCTTGCGAAAAACCCAGCCAGTCGAGCTCATTCGGCCGGTTGGATCCGATGCCGCTGATTAGTTGCAGGAATTCGGTGTCGACGATACGCTTGAAATGAATCGAATATGGATGGAGCCGGTCTGCGGTCGCCAGAGCGTGTTCATGCGCCGGCCGAAGCTCGGCCCGCCGAGCGGTCGATGAAATCAGGACATTTTCCGGTTCGAAGTGCGCAAGGGCCGCATGCTTTTCCGCAGTTGCCGCGGCGAAAGGCTCGGGCGAGGATCGGAGCACGGTGGCAAGGTCTGCCGGATCCAGGATGAGGAGCTGTGGTCGGAATGGGATAGGCAGCAGAAGAGGTGACGGACCGTATTTGTCCTTCAGCCGCTGCATCTCTTTCACAGCCCTTATATGAAGGCTCTGCCGCTCCGCCAGACGCTCCATTGTCTGGCGGCGGATGATGGTGCCCTTGGCAACCGTCGGGACTATGACCCTCGTCATCACCCGAAGCGTATCGATCCACCCGGCGCGGTTCACTCTGGGAAAGATGGCGTGGCTTCGTGCGTTCATGGTATTCAATCGGCGGCAGCAGGCCCTCCGCAGCGGATGGTCTGAAGTGATCCTATCGGCTGGGTTGGAACCAGCACCACGGCCGTTTTGTTCCGCCTCACAGGCCAAAGCCGGCGAAACAGCGCTCAGTCGACCAAGTTGTTTCCGAGCATCGCCACCAGGGATTCGCGGGCACGACTGACACGGCTTTTCAAGGTGCCGATCCGGCACCCGCACATTCTGGCGGCATCTTCATAGCTCGTTCCGGCGGCTACCAATGTCAGCGCGCGACGCCGGTCCTCGGATAGAAGCGTCAACGCCCGCTGAAGCTCATGTTCCCGCAGCACCCACTCCTGGGTCGGCGCAATTGCGACCTGCTCCATCGCGGCGTCCATTCCCGACGGCTCGCGCTTCTTGCGGCGATAATTAGTGCAGAACGTATTTCGGAGAATGGTGAAAAGCCAGGATTTAAGTGAGGTGCCGGGCTGATAGAGATGGAGCGAGTTCAGTGCTTTGAGCAATGTTTCCTGCACAAGATCATCGATGTCGTCCTCGCTACGCAGAAACCGTCGGGCAAAGGCGCGCAATGCCGGTGTCAGTTCGACGATCTCCAGCTCGATTGCGGACTTTTCTTTACATTGCGACGCGGAGCGTCCTGGGGACAAGGAAGTCATTTTTTTCTCCCGGAATGTGAAGGAAAGTCGCTGACTGCCTATTCGTTGCCGTACGATACCGGACAGACGCCGAGGGCGGCGGGCAACTCCCGCCGGCCGAATGGAACCACCACCTCTTGCAATCGTTCGGTCATCGCCGCCCGATGCTGTCGGGCCGGCCTCTTCCTTGGCCGGATAGAGATGACGCCTCCGGCCGCGGAGGCGTCATATCTCCAATCGGAACATCCGACCGATGCGAGAGTTGTTTGTCGTCATGCACGCCATAGGAGGACCAACATGGCAACCGAGAAGACTTTGAATGATCTGTTTCTCGATACTCTCAAGGACATCTACTATGCGGAAAAGCAGATCCTGAAGGCTTTGCCGAAGATGGCCCGTGCCGCGCAATCGGAAGAGGGCAAGGCAGGGTTTCTGCAGCATCGCGACGAGACCCAGGCCCAGGTTGAGCGTCTCGAACAGGTTTTCGAAATGATCGGCAAGCCGGCCCGCGGCAAGACCTGCGAAGCCATTCAGGGCATCATCGCCGAGGCCGAAGAAATCATGGATGAGTTCAAGGGCACGCCCGCGCTCGATGCCGGCCTGATCTCATCGGCGCAGGCCGTCGAGCATTATGAAATCGCCCGCTATGGGACGCTGATCGCATGGGCAAAGCAGCTTGGTCTCAGGGATGCCGTGCCGCTGCTGCAGGCGACGCTCGCCGAAGAAGAAGCAACCGACAAGAAGCTCTCACGGATCGCCGAGTCTTCGGCCAATGTGAAAGGCAAAGGCAAGGCGGCCTGAGCTCGTCCATTCAGCAACGGCCGCCTTCCCGGCGGCCGTGCTTTGCACCGGCTCATGCCGAGATCAAAGACCGAGCTGCCAGATTTCGGCCGCGATTACATTTCCCTCGTCTGCGATCAGACGCGCCGAGCTCACCCCCTTGAAGCCGGGCAGCCGTTTGGTTCCCGTCCAGCGGCCATCGTCGGCGAAGACTTCGATCGAGCCCGCATCGAGAAAGATCCGGATGGTCGACGGGCGTGCACCGGCGGCGATATAGCGGGGCGATGCCTTGGCATTCGCCACCGAGAAGGGAATGCTCAGCCCCTCGTCGTTCAACTGAACCGCGATCGTCGCATCGGGATGTTCGAGATCGAGGCGGAAAGCGTTGCCGGCTTGTCCGAGGGTGAGCAGGATTTCGACGGAGCCGTTGGCGAGATCGACGGTCTCGCCAACGAGAAGACTTACGGCATCCAGCCGGCGCTGCCGCAGGCTTTCGACGGCTGAGACCGGCGGCGTGATCAGCGCACCGCCTTGCAAAGCCAGCCGGCGCGGCAGGGTCATCGCCGTCGGCATGTCGAGTTCTCTTGATATATCCGTCCAGTTCGCAAGCCAAGCAATGCCGATCGGGCCGGCATCGTCGACGAAGGCCTGGAAAGCATAGGCATCGGTAGCGAAATCCAGTTCCTGTTCGAATTCCACCAGAAACCGCTGGCCATCGAACCGGCCGACGGTGGCAAGCGTCATGTTGCGCCGGCCGGTCACCGGGTCGCGGCTGGTCAGCAGGCCGAAGATCAGGGCCCAGCGCGTCGAAGGATCCTTCGCGGCACCGTCGAGCGGCACCATGCAGGGGCACTCCGCTGCGGTCATCCCGAAGCGGTTTTCGCGGTGAAGCATGCCGAGGAAGGTCCATCCCGCCGCCGCGGCCGGGTCATCCGTCTCATAGAGCAGAATGACGCCGCCCTCACGGTCGCGGGTCCCAAGCAGCATCTTCCACTTCTCGTCCGGTCCCTTAAAGACATAGGGATCGCGGAAATCGGTCGTCAGATCGAGGCCCGCGGGGCGCGCCGGCAGGATCAGCTTGGCCGGCTCGGCGGCCACCAGGTCGCGGCTGGCGGCGGTAAGCTGAACTTGCTCTTCCGGTTTGCGATCCTTCACGTGCTCGGTGAAGAAGATGCGAATGCCGGCTTCCTCGCCGGGGAGCGCGATCGCCGAGCCGGAAAATGCGCCGCCGCGCCCATCGGCCCGTGCGGCAACCTCGTCCGACGGAGGAAGAAACACCGGCAGATGTTTCCAGCGAAGGTAGTCGTCCGAGATCGCATGGCCCCAGTGCATGTTGTTCCAGCGAAGGCTGTGCGGATAATGCTGGTAGAAGAGGTGCAGCCTGCCGTCGAAACGACCAAACCCGTTGGGATCGTTCATCCAGCCGAATGGCGGACGGAAGTGGTAGCCGCCGGAAATCTCGGGTGCGGCGTTGGCAGGCCCGGTGTGAAGCAGCCGGATGCCGTCTTCCAGCACATGGGATTGGGCAAAAGCATAGAGGACCGAGAGTTCGGTCGTGACGGGATCATAGGCGAAAGCGGTCTCCCCGCCTCTTTCCAGCGTCAGCCGCCGGAATTGGAATTCATCGGAATTCGACACGTCGATGGCAGCGAACAGCTCGCCGCCGACGCAGACGCTCAGCCTTCCTGCGGCGCCGCCATGCGACGCCTTGATCCAGGCATGGATCGTGGACCCGGCGGGCAGGACGGCGCTGATCGTCTCCCGCCCCGCGTCATCGGACGGAGAAATCGCTTGGCTTGTCATCAATTCAACCTTTCACGGCAGAGCCGATAAAGGAGCTCACGAACCAGCGCTGGAATGCGAGGTAGAGCCCCAGAATCGGGATCATCATCAAAACGGAGGCCGCCATCGCCCGATCCCAGTAGATGCTGTCCTGCCCGAAGAAAGTGGCGATGGCCACCGCGATCGGCCGGGCATAATCGGTCTGCGTGACGAGGATCGGCCAGAGATACTGGTTCCAGGTCTCGATGCCCATGAGGATCGAGACGGTAGCGAGCGCCGGCAGGCTGAGCGGCAGGAAGATCGAGCGATAGGCCCGGAAAAAGGAGGCGCCGTCGATCTCTGCCGCCTCCAGCAACTCCTTCGGCAGCTGCGCGAAGAACTGGTAGAACAGGAAGATGTAAAGCGGGCTGGCGATCCAGGGCACGATCTGCACCGCGAAGGTATCGGACATACCCGCTCTGGAGACCATGATCACCAGCGGCATGATGATGCTTTCCTGCGGGATCACATAGAGCGCAATCACGATGGACAGAATGACGGCGCGGCCCTTGTGCGATCCCCAGGCGAGAACGAAGCCGGCCATCGAATTGACGATCAGGCCGGAGCAGACCGTGGTGATCAGGATGATCAGCGAGTTGATGAGGTAACGCCCGAAGGCGAGTTCGCCCGAGAGGTGGCCGACTTCGGCATAGTTGGAAAGCGTCGGGTTCGACACCCAGAAGGCCCGGAAGCTGCCCATGTCGGCGAGAATCTGGAACCGGTCGTCCTTGAGGCTCGCGACGACCAGCAGCAGCAAAGGCGAGACGATCACCAATGCGATGATGAAGATGCTGACGGTCTGCACGGTGCGCAGAATCCTGGTGGCTGAGCGGGGCCGTGCGGCGCGGGCCTCAGGGATCGAGAGAGCGAGATCAGACATCGAAGCGCCTCAGGAGCTGGCGCTGGATCAGCGCGATGACGAGAACGATCACGAACAGGATGACCGAGACGGCGGAGGCATAACCCATCTTCTGCTCTTCGAAGCCGGCCCGAACCATGTAGTGCACCACCGTTTCGGTGCTGCTCTTCGGCCCGCCCTGGGTGAGAATGGCGACCTGGGTATAGAGCTTGAAGGCCTGGATGGTGGTGATCACGAGAACGAAGACATGGGTCGGCCTGAGGCCGGGCATGGTCACATGCCAGAAGCGGCGGAAAGCATTGGCGCCGTCGATCTTGGCGGCATCGTAGAGTTCATCGGGAATGCCCTGAAGGCCGGCGAGATAGACGATCATCTGGAAGCCGTAGGCCTGCCAGGCCGAGAGCAGGACGAGCGAAAACATCGCCCATTGCGGATCGCCGAGCCAATCGATCGGCTGGATCGCGCCGCCGGAGAGGAAGCCGAGGATCTGGTTGAAGGGGCCCGTCGGATACTGGAACAGCGTGCCCCAGATGACGCAGACGACGACCATCGAGGTGATCGCCGGCAGGAAGAACATGCCGCGCAACAGATTGCGGAACGGCAGCTTCTGGTGAAGCAGCAGCGCCGTCGCGAAGGCGAGGCCGCATTGTGCCGGGATGATCCAGAAGGTGAAGCGCGAGACGTTCCAAAGGGCCGTCCAGAAGAGATCGTCCTGGAAGATACGGATGAAATTGTTGAACCAGACGAACCGGACGGGCGTCGGCCGCGGCACCAGCGGCTGGTTGGTCATCGCCGTCCAGAAGGACAGAAGGAACGGCACGATCAGAAAGAGGGTCAACAGGATGACGGCCGGCGCCAGCATGGCGGCTTCCTGCATCAGCCGTCCCCTGTCATGGCGGCGCGCCGAGGCCTTTCGAACGACGGTCGAAGATGTCGATTGCTGCAGGACCATATGGCTCCTCCTTTCCCAACCTGACTGCCGGTCCCGCCCGGCGATATCTGCTGGAGACATCGCCGGGCCGCGACCTGGCGGCGATGATGCCTATTGCTCGTCGCCGAATGGCGGATAGCCGTCGTTGTCCTCGATATCCTGGTCGATCTTCTTGGCGGCGGACGCCAGCGCCTCCTTCGGATCGCCGCCATTGAAGGCCTCGTCGACGGCCTGCATGAAGGCGGAGGTGATGGTCGGATAGGCAGGATGCGGCGGGCGGGCGACGGCTGTCTTCGATGCCTGCTCGAAGGCGATCGCCATCGGGCCACCAGGGGCATAGAGCGGAGATTCGGCAGCGAAGCTCTTCAGGCCGGGATAGCCGGACTGGCTGGCGACGTAAGTGCGGAACTCCTTGTCCTTCAGCAGGAAGCTGACGAACTTGCCTGATATATCGGGATGGGCCGACGTCTTGGTGACCGCCCATATCCAGGTGCCGTCGGGGCTCGCGCCCTTGGCGCCGAACTTCGGAAGCGGAAGCACGACGATGTTGTCCTTCATGGCCGCGGCGGCCTCGGCATAGACCCAGTGTCCGCCAAGCGCCAGTGCTGCCGGATTGCCTTCGGCGAAGAACTGGTTGGTCCCGGCCGATTGCGGCACGACCCAGCCGTTCTTGACCCATTCCTGCATCATCGCCAGCGCATCGACGCAGGCGTCGCTATCGAGCGTACCCTCGGATTTCCAGGCCTTGCGGTCGATGAGATCGCAGCCGGCCGATTGCAGGATCGGGCCATAGGCATAGGTGATCCATTCGGTCTTGATGCCGTAGCCGCGGAAGGTGTCGATCGGCCACTTCACGCCGTCGAGTTTCGACAGCTTCTCGAGATAGGTTTCGAACTCCTCCCGGGTCCAGGCATCGTCGACGGATTTCGGGATGCGGGCGCCGATCGCTTCCAGATATTTCTTGTTGCCGTAAAGAACGACCGAGGAGTCGGTCAGGCCGATCGCATAGAGGTCCTTGTCGATCGGGTATGTGCCCTGGGCGATGTTGGACTCCGTCATGTCTTCAAGGACATCCTTGTCGATCAGCGGCTTGATGGGCTGAAGATAGCCCGACCAGACGTAATTGGCGAGGAACGGCGCATCGAGCTCCATCACGTCGGGCAGCTGCTTGGCCATGACGGCGGCACTGAACTTCTCGTTATAGGCATCGTGCGGCGCGTAGATGAACTGGACGTCGACATCGGGGTTGGCGGCCTCGAAGCGCTCGGCGACCTTGCCATAGGCGGCGACAAAACCGGGATCGCCCTGATGCATGACCTGGATGACGGTTTTCTCCGCGGCCTGAGCGCCCATGCCGGATAGTGCCGAGGACAGGACCAGAGACCAAAGTAAACGTTTACCCATTAGAATTCCTCCTCCATTTGAATGTACCTATTTCAATTTATACCGATGCCCGTTCCACCAGCTGGAACGGCAGTTTCTGCACCCCGACCGGAGCCCGGTCTTCGGCAAGCAGGATTTGCGCGGCCTGGCGGCCCATGGCGCGATGGGGAAGCGCCATCGTGGTCAGCGGCGGGTCGAGCCGCGAGGCGATCTCGACCTGGTTGTCGAAACTCGCAACGGCAACGTCGTCGGGAATGGCCGCCCCTTCGCGGCGCAGCGCGGCATAGACCTCCATGGCCACGCGGTCATTGCCGCACAGGATGGCATCGGGGCGCCGAGGACCGTTCATGAGCGCTTGCACATGCGTGGCCACGAGGCTGTGCGCCCGGTCGCTGTAGATCGCCTTGCTGACGGCGGGCAGGACGATGGCGCCGGCTCCGTCGATGCCGGCTTGATCGAGCGCCCGCCGGAAACCGAGTTCCCGGAGTTCGCCGGCGAGCAGCCCCGGCAGATTGATGAAGGCGATGTTGCGGCGGCCGGCATCGATGAGATAGTTGGTAATCTCCAGCGCCGCCCCCGTTTCATCGGGCACCAGCGAGGTGACGCGGTCGTTGGCATCCCGGCAATTGATCATGACGCCGACGACATCGGCAAATTCGCGCGGCAGGTCGACACTCTTGTGATACATCGCGGCATAGGCGATCGCCCGCGGGCGAAAACGTCGCATTTCGTCGAGGATCGAGGCGATGCTCCTGTGGCCGCCAAGCGTCATGGCAAAGACAGCCATGTCGGCGGCGCGCACGGCGCCATCGAGGCCCCTGATGATCTCGGTCGCAAAAGGCGAGGTGATCAGGTCGTCGGCGACAAGGCCGACGAGCGGCATCCAGCCCTGCCGCATGCTGCGCGCGGCGAAGTTGGTGACATAACCGAGCTCCTCAGCAATTTCCTTGATCCGTTGCCGGGTTTCCTCCGACATGCGCGCCGAGCCGCCATGCAGTGCGCCAGACACCGTCTTGACGGAGACACCTGCGCGGATGGCTATGTCGCTGAGTGAGGCGGTCACGGGATCTCTTTGGGTTATCGATTACCCAATTAGATACCGATCGTTTTGCCGGGAGTCAAGTTGGGATGGCGTTGCTGAACGCAAAATGCCTGTTCCCGGAGCTTTGACCGAGCGCTCTGGTCAATTCAACCAGAATTCTTGCGATGTTCGAAAGTGAGAGTTTCGGAAAGCGCGGTACACACGCGTAAAAACCCCGCCGAAGCGGGGTTTTTCCCTTAGGGTTTCCTCAATTGTTGTGTGCAGCGCAGGCTTCGTCCATCGGCGTGGCGTTGCTCGTGCCGCCCTGCGTCTGGAGGTTTGCCGAGTTATCGACCGGGTTGGGGCACTTGGTCTTGTCCATTTTCATCGTGCCGCCGGTCGTGGAACCGGTCGTGGTGGTGTCGGTTGCCATCGGCTTTTTGGCCTTCGTGTCGCTGGTCGCGCCACCACCCTGATCGGCCTGGTTCTTGTCGATGGTGGCCCCGGCCGGCGCCGGGTTGGATTGGGCGAAAGCGGGCGTGGCCATGCCCAGAGCAAAAAGCGAGGCTGCTACGAGTTTCATATGCATTGCGATTTCCTCCTTGGGGAACTTTGCCTTCTTGGCCTATCCACAACAACGACGGCAGGTCATTGTTCCGCCACCGCCGTTGACAAAATAGGCGGTAGGTCCGGAGCCTTCGACCGGAAGATGCAGCAGCGACAAACGTCTGATCGGGTGTGTCAGATCGTCCGGTCGAAGAGCGCCAGCGACCGGGTGTCCTTCAATCGGAAGACCTGGGCAGGCCGGTTGCTCGCCCGGCGCATTTCGCCCTCGATCCGTTCCAGGAAATCGGCTTCGGCGACGCGCTTTCGAAAGGCCGACTTGTCGAGCTTCCGGCCGAGCAGGTGCTCATAGACCGATTGCAGCTCGCTCAATGTGAAGCGGGCCGGCAGCAAGTGGCCGGGCAGGCTCGAATATTCGACCTTGCTGCGGATGCGGCCGAGCGCCTCCTTCAAGAGCGATAGATGGTCGAAGGCAAGCGACAAGCCGACGCCCTCCCCCTCGATTAGCCGCCATTCCGCCTCCCCGGCCATCTCATCCTGCCGTTCGGCGACGTCATCGGCCGAAAGCAGTGCGATATAGACGATGCTGATGCTCCAGCCCCTCGGGTCGCGGCCGCGGCTGCCCCTGGTTTGCAGCTGTTCGAGATAGGGTGTTTCGACCCCGGTCTTTTCCTTCAGCACGCGCCGCGCCGCAGCCTCGAGATCGGCGTCTTCATTGATATGGATCCAGCCGCCGGGCAAGGCCCATTCGCCGGAAAAGGGCGCGTTCGCCCGCCGCACGAGAAGCACGGAGAGGCCGTCCGGCGACAGCGAGAAGATCGCGAGATCGACCGTCGCGATCGGTTTGAAGGCGTCATTGTCGTGCGTTGTCATAATGCGAACATAGCATGCGAAAGTCTTAGTGTAAATCTTCAACTAAGTTAGTTGACATTTATCACTAAGTCATGTTTTCTCCATTTCGACACGAGCAGGGGGCTCGTGCCAGGAACAAGGAAACGGTCATGTTCGGACTGCGCTTCATCAAGACGGAACCTACGCAATACGTCATCCAATATCAAAACGGCACCGCCGTCCGCGAAGGTGCGGGCCTGGCCTTCTGGCATTTCGCGCCATCGAGCTCGCTGGTCCTGGTGCCGACGGCGAGCGTCAACGACCCCTTCATCTTTCCGCTGGTGACGTCGGACTTCCAGGAAGTGACCGTGCAGGGGCAGATCACCTACCGCATCGCCGAGCCGCGCCGCACGGCAGCACTCTTGAACTTCACGCTCGACCGCAAGGGCCGTTATGTCTCGGAAGATCCGCAGAAGCTTTCGACCCGGGTGATCGACCGGGTGCAGGTGGCGATGCGCGCCGAGGTGCAGATGCTGTCGCTGAAGGAAGTTCTCGCTTCCGGCGAGGCGCTCGTCGCCGGCGTGGCGGAAGCGCTCAGGGTACACCCGACGATCGAAGCGCTCGGCCTCGAAATCCTCGGCCTGTCGCTGCTCGCCGTCATGCCGAAGGCCGAGACATCAAAGGCGCTGGAAGCGCAGGCCCGCGAGGCCCTGCTCCGCCAGGCCGACGAGGCCATCTACAGCAGGCGCAATGCCGCGATCGAGCAGGAGCGGACGATCAAGGAAAACGAGATCGCCACTGAGATCATGCTGGAGAACAAGAGGCGCCAGGTGCGCGAGGCGCAGATGGAAGCCGAGCGCGCCGTGCAGGAACGGCAGCTGCAGATCCGGCGGGAGGAGATGGCCGGCAAAATCGCGCTGGAGGAGCAGAACCGCGATCTGGTGACGCTTGCCGCGACCAACGCCAAGGCCGAGGCCGACGCGCAGGCCTATGCGCTGACGGCGATGATGAAATCCTTCGAGCAGGCCGATCCGAAAGTGCTGCAGGCGCTCGCCTCGGTCGGCATGAAGCCCGGCCAGCTGATGGCGCTCGCCTTCCGCGACCTTGCCGACAATGCCACGAAGATCGGCCAGCTCAACGTTTCGCCCGATCTTCTGCGCGAGATATTGCAGCCGCAGGAGGGCAAGGACCGTGCCGGCCTCTGACGAACGCAAGATCATCCTGGTCGTCCGCCCGACCCGCCTCGACGAACTCATCGCCCGGTTCAACACGGTGCAGCAGGCGCAATTCTATGTCGAACATCTCGGCGCCGATTTCAGCGATTACCTCGCCGAGAAGAAGCGCTATGAAACGGCGATCGCCGAGGTCGAGGCCAGCCTGCGCGCGGTCGCCCGCGTGCAGCGACTCGACCGCCGCTACCTCCCGAACTTCGTCTTCGGCCCCGACGATGTCGTCGTCGTGCTCGGCCAGGACGGGCTGGTCGCCAATACGCTGAAATATCTCGACGGTCAGCCGGTGCTTGGCGTCAATCCCGATCCCAAGCGCTGGGACGGCCTGCTGCTTCCCTTCAATCCGAAGAGCCTTCAGAAGGTGATCGGCGAGGCGCTCAGGAACAAGCGGCCGATCAAGCGCGTCAGCATGGCCAAGGCGACGCTGAATACCGGCGCCGTCATCCACGCGGTCAACGATCTCTTCATCGGCCCGCAAAGCCATGTCTCGGCCCGTTATCTCCTGAAGGCCGAGGAGCGCGAGGAGCGCCAGTCCTCCAGCGGCATCATCGTCTCGACAGGCATGGGCTCGACCGGCTGGCTGAAGAGCCTCTATTCCGGCTGGCTCGGAGCCGCAAGCGCCCTCGGCCTCGAACCCAGCGACAGGACGATCGATATGTCGTTTGCCTGGGACGCCGATTACCTGCGCTATTTCGTTCGCGAACCCTTCCCGAGTCGCACCACCGGCGCCAGCATCGTTGCCGGCCTCGTCTCCAATACCCATCCGCTGACCATCGTCTCGGAAATGCCGGAACACGGCGTGATCTTCAGCGACGGCATCGAGGCGGATTTTCTGGAGTTCAACGCCGGGACACGGGCGGTGGTAACCGTCGCGGAAAGGCAGGGGTTGCTGGTGGTTTGAGCGGCGGGGGATCCGATGCAGGGCGATTACGGCCATTGCGACCTCCGCGATATCCCCTATTCTGAGCATATCTCAGCGGGAAATTGGAAAGCTGACACTGCCATGAGCGTTTTCGTTTTGCTGATGGGTTTCCCCGGCGTCGGAAAGCTGACGATCGCGACCGAACTGAGTTCTGTCTTTCCCGCAAAGATCATCGATAATCATTGGTTCAATAATCCGATACTCCGCCTGCTCGATGACGATGGCGCGACACCGCTTCCGAAAGGAATCTGGGAATACACCGGCAGAGTGCGGCAAGCGGTGCTGGATGCGATTGTCGCATACTGCCCTCCCCCGTCGAACTTCATTTTCACCCATGCCTGTATCGACGGCGACGAGCGTAGCGCCCGCACGTATCAGCAGATCTCCGACGCGGCCCGACGGTGCGAGGCATTGCTGGTTCCGATTAGATTGCTTTGCGACGAGGAGGAATTGGCGCGCCGTGTTTCGACGCCGGCGCGTCGCGACCGGCTGAAGTCAATTGACGCGCAAGCCTCCAGAGAGAAATGCAGGCAAGCGCGCGTGCTCGATCCCAAACATCGGTTTACCCTGGACTTGGACGTGACTGCCAAAACCGCAGAGGCCAGCGCAGCAGCAATCCAGCATCACGTTTTGAGCGTTGCCGCCGGCGATTTTGGCCCGCCTTAGAGGAGGTGCTGTTGTCGCACCACAGTTGGCACTCGGTTGGCTCGGCTTTTCACTGTCGAGAGAAAAATCTGGAACATAACGCATTGATTTCTCTGCGCCGTATTGCCTTATGGAAGTAATACTATGAATCATTTCCGCTACATCGTGTCCGCATGGAGGGATGCGTGAAATCTCTGCCGAGGGCTGGAACCTTAAATCTCGGGGCGGGTGTGCCGATCTTCGTTCATGCAAGAAGCAACGTTGCGGCGGGTCCTTCGAGGCTTCGCCCTTTGGGCTGCGCGCCTCAGGATGATGAGCGTCGGAGGATGCCGCGCCGGCGCTGACGAGAAGCCTTCACGGGGCCGCCAACACTCAAGTAGTTCCAAGATCCCGCAAGCGCTCAAGAGAGCCTCATCCTGAGGCGCGGAAGACGAAGGCTGGAGCCTCGAAGGGCGAGGCGGGTGCACCTAGATCGGAACAGTGCGGTCAAACCCGGGCAAGGCGCCCCTTCGATCAGCGTTCAATTGCCCCACGGCTGGTCATCTACGGTAGCGGCCGGCGAAACCAATCCGCGCTGTGCGTGCTCGATGTCGTCAGGCAGATGGAGCCACTCGTGCTTGGACTGTTCGAAGACGGACACCGAGGCCGCAGGAAACGTCGGGTCCGCAAAGGCGCCGACGGCGACGACGCAGAGGTTCGGATTGAAGTCGCCTTCCCAGTATAAGGACGTCCCGCAATTCGGGCAGAAGTGAAACCGAACGGTGCGCCCCTGCGCCGCGTCGCGCACGAAAACCTTCCGCTCTCCCTCAATCGTCACCTCGGATTTCTCGAAGATCGCGCCGCTGCCCGCCACGGCGCCCGTTCGGCGCTGGCAATCACGGCAGTGGCATAGGCTCACCATCAGCGGGTCGCCTGAGGTCTTCGCGCGGAGCGATCCGCAGTGGCATTGTGCAAGTCTTTCCATGTCCAATCTCGCTTGCTTTGCTGTTGGTCCTGTCGAATGTCCGAGGAGCATTCGATGAGAGATGCGGGGGTAAGGAACGGAGCGACGATGAGAGCCTCAGCTTGAAGTGCCTCGAAGGATGAGGAGGAGGTGTCGGCATTTTTCGGGAGGGCAGAAGCCCGGCGCGGGGGGGGGAGATGCGCCGGGCTTCGATAGTGACCGACAGCCTGGGAGGAGAAGTGCTGCCCGTCGGGCCGAAGCCGCTTAGGAGGGTGCAGCGCTTCAGCTCATCATGAGTTAGTGACCCAATGCGGCAAATTCAAGCCGGGCGGTTGCGTCGATATTGCGCAGATGTAAATGCGGGCGAGAGGCGGGCTGCGTGCGGCAAATGCCGTCAGGTCTCGGGTGACCCGCGTGAATATATGATCGTTGTCCGTGGACAACGAAGCTCGGTCGCTAGTTGAATCCGTCATGTGATAGACATCGTGAATAAGCATAGACCGGCGAAGCGCGGCCCTTGAGGGTGGCGGATTTGAAGGCTAGAATCTGAGTCTGGGGGCCCATTCCAAACCTTCTGCCGGGTTGAAGGGCGCTTGGAGTTTATCGACGGCCATGTTCACCGCGGTCGAAGCGTAATCGGCAGACTTCGACCAAGAACATTGGATCGTCCTATGCTCCATCCATCGATGAGATTCTCGCCTTCGAATGTCGCCGCTTTGAAGAAAGCTCTGCGGCGGCAATATCCCCACATTAAGTCGTCGCACCTCGATGAAGCCATCGCCGCATCTTTTGGCTTCAACTCCTATGCAGCCATGCGTCCGACGCTGCATCAACTCAGCGCCTATGCGAGACTGGTCGTCGTGACCGACCATCTGCTTATGCTGCTTCGGCTGGAAGAGCTTGGATATCGGAACCTTCCCCGGGAGGTGCTGCATCGCCTCCTCTGGAATATTGAATTCCCCGATGAGAGATACGACAGCGCGGTGGAAGAAATCATCCAGGCCCGCAGGCGGCCGGCGGCTGCTAACGCGGAATAGCTGCGGGCGTCGACTGCCGGCGGCGGAAATTCGCCGTGAGAGTCAAGGTGACCGACTCCGGCGGTTGTCCGCGGACAACTCGAAGCTCTGCGCCGTCGTTGCCGCCGACACGCCCGTCTGCTTGGCGATGTGCTTGCCTGTCAGCCGCTGTCAGCGCAACACTGCAATCTCGCCGGCAATGTTGGTCGCGGTGCGTCTCGGACTTCTCCTCGGCCGCGACGACCGGTCCGCCATGCCGGCGGTGCCATCCGCCAGAAAACGCGCCGTCCAACGAGCGACCACCTTCGACGTCACCCCCATATATCCTCACAGCATCGGCTTTGGAGCAAGCGCCCTCAAGAACGGCGCGTGCCATCTCCTCTCGACGCCCCGGTGTCAAACGGGCATTCTTGTGAATGTTCATTCGGTCCTCCGAGAATCACTGAAGCTTGGCAACCTCAGCTTTCTCGACCAGGACAGAATGGACAACCTCCTGAAAGCTCACATCGAGAGCTTTTCCGGGTTAGATTGAAGCATTCTGTTGGCTCAAGCGGAGCCGGCCGGTCGATCAGCCGGCCCGTTTCAGTCAGCCTCCCGCAGATTCTTCAGGCAAATCTGCAAGACTTGGGAATCGTAGGACGCACTGATTGCTTCGCCGCGGCGAAGCGGCGGGTCCGGTGGGCCGGGCATCTCTAGCCAGGATCAGAGGCGATCGGCTCGGACGTACCTTGGGGTATGCCCGTCGCCAATCGCCTCTGCCCTGACGAAAACCTGCTCCGGCAGAATGCTTCAATCTAACCAGGAAGGGCTCCAGGGGAGGTCGGAGCGAGAGTGTGGCATTCCCGCCAAGCGTCGTCATCAGCGCGGCATTCCTAGTCTCCCTGATCTTTGTATGTTGGGGATCTGTGGATTGAGCGGTGTGACACGAGCGTCATCCTCGGTTTGAACCCGTGCCTCACGAGCGTCTCCGTTGCATCCTCTCCGCTGGAACGATTGGCTGGGCTTCGAGCCGACGAAGCGAGGAGGCGCGGGCATGCATGCCCCTCAAGCTTTCGTGGTTGCCATCGATCCTCAAAGGCGCAACTCGACGTGGCCGTCGGTGGCAAGGGCGCGGTTGTCCGCTTCCGCAACGATGCGCCAGGCTGCGCTGGGGTTGGCTGCGAGCGGGCGAGCCGGACTGCCTTTGGCGGACTTCATCAGGCGCGGATCGGCGAACGATGGCGCTTGACCGCTCCGTTGTCCGCGGGCAACCGGTTCGCCCACAGGGGGAGAGCCTGCATGAAATTCCTGCCAGTTGGGATCGAGAGTGCCGATCGAGCCGGCGCGGAAGGCCGTGTTGCTCCCTCCGGCAGCCGATTTCTTCTGCTCATGTCCGGTTCGGCATTTCCAACCTCCGTCGTTCTGAGGTGCGAGCGCTAAAAGGACGAGGCCTCAAGCACGCTTCAGTGCTGCTTCTTGCATCGATCCGCCCACGGCGTGCCACCTCGCCCCGTGAAGTTCGGCCTCCAGCCTCCGCACTTCAGAGTGAGGCTCCTTGAGCGATGGCGATGCTAGCGTACCCGCCTCGTCCTTCGAGGCCCCGGGCGCGCTCGGGATCAGGCTCTCTTAAGCGTTTTGGCGTTGGCTATTAACCGCAGCAGCCTTCATTCTGCTGCTGCGATATTCTCCCTGCCTGCGAGGAGAAGGGAACAAGCCGCAAGCTGTCCCTTCCCCGCGGCGAGGGGCAATCGCGGCAACCTCCAGCGTCCCTCATCCTGAGGCCGGAGCCTCGAAGGACACGCCGCAGCATTACTTCTTGCATCCTTCCAGTCTCGGCGCACCCGTCTAGCTTTCGAGGCCCCTTCCGGGAGATCAGGGCGAGGTTTCCTGGAAGCTAGCGCTGGCGCTCCCGGCGCAGACGAGTTTTGTTCGAGCCATGTTTTAGGTCCGAGTCATCGAGCGACGTTGGCGGGATAGTTGGTTGTCCGCGGGCAACCGGGTGTGCTCGCAGGGGCGTGGAGGATGTTCCGTCCTCTGGAACGGTGTCCCGGGGATTGCCGAGGCCGCGCATCTGATATCTGTCGGGGAGGGCGTCGGTCCGAGTTCGATGCAGGACTTCGAGAGGGGTGAATTCCGGAGAAGGCGCGCTTCGCCCGCGCGTAGCGGCGTCGGCTGCTGTCTGCTGTGTTGATCTAGACGTGAGGCGAAGCTGACGCTTTGTCCATCATCGCTCCGATCGAGTCGCGCGGTTCCGGCCTCGTCGATGCACGCTTGTGGGCCTCGCCGAACGGGACGCCGGTTCATCAATCGGATCCAATGTTTGTTGTGGATGACAAGTCAAGTCTTGCCGGCCGCTGCCGCTGGGCCCATTGGTGAAGGCGGAGTTGCTTGGCGGATTTGTCGCGCAGCTGTTTCGTGTGATGCCTGAAGACCGACGATGATAGCAGGCGGAATTCCAGCAGAGTTGCGCTCATAAACGGTTTCAGCGCTCCAATGTGACGCCGTAAACGGCCGTCAAGCGATCGCTATCGGCGACCCGGTCAAGAAATCGGCGTAGCAGTAACGAAACTAAACTTCGCTTTCGGTTCCGTAGCGCGAAACGAATCCAACAAAATCATCGGCTTATAATCTTTGAACCTGTGGCGGATCCCGGCCTTTCTCAGCGCGCCGGACCCCTTCCCTCTTCGGAATCTTCGCCAGGAAGCAACGGCTTGCATCCTTTAGCGACACTCGGGCGTTATCCACGCAGCAAATCGGAGGATAAGGTAATGGCAGACGGGCTTCACCTCAAGAGGTTCCCCACCGCCGCTCTGATAACGGCCGCTGCGGTCGGCGCGCTCGTGTTGTTGGAAGCGCGGCAGCAAGCTTCGATGGCTCCCGGGAAACCCGACCGGGTCGGTGACGATCATGGGCGCAGCGCCGCCGTGCCTGAGGCGATTCCGATTAGCGGCCTTCGCGACGTGTTCTGGCGTGTCTATCATGAAGTGCTGGATGACCGGATCATGCTGATTGCCGCCGGCGTGACCTTCTATCTGCTGCTCGCGCTGTTTCCCGCTTTGGCGGCACTCGTCTCTCTCTACGGGCTGGTTGCCGATCCGGTCACGATATCAGAACATCTGCGGGAGCTCGCCGGCCTCCTGCCGCCCGGCGCCTTTGATCTCATCGCCGATCAGATCAAGGCGCTGGTCGAAAAGCGCGAGAGCACCCTCGGCATCACCTTCTTCGTCGGCCTTGCCATCGCGCTCTGGAGCACGCATAGCGGCACGCTGGCGATCTTCGACGCGATGAACGTCGCCTATGAGGAGAATGAGAAGCGTGGCTTCCTCCGCCTGAACCTGACCGGCCTCTGCTTCACCTTGTGCGCGATGGTCTTTGCGGTCGTCATGGTGGTGCTCGTCGGCGTCATGCCCGTCATGCTGTCTTATCTCTGGCTCGACCAGTTCAAGGAGCACCTGGCCCTTCTCTTGAGGTGGCCGCTGCTGCTCTTTGTTGTCGCGGTGGCCGTGACATTGGTCTACCGCTTCGGCCCGAGCCGTGAGCCTGCCAGGATCCGATGGATGACATGGGGGGCGGCGCTGACGACGCTCGCCTGGGCCGTCATGTCGATCGGCTTTTCCTTCTACCTCGATCATTTTGCCAATTACAACGCGACCTACGGCACGCTCGGTGCGCTGATCGGCTTCCTCATCTGGATCTGGCTGTCCGTCGTCATTCTCATCGTCGGGGCCGAACTCAACGCCGAGCTCGAGCATCAGACGGCATGCGACACGACGACGGGATATCCGCTGCCGATGGGCGCGCGCGGTGCCTATGTCGCGGACACTTTGGGCGAGACCGTAAACTGACCGTCAAGGAGCATTGTCGATGACTGCTCCTCGGATGTGATTTTGATGTACCGTATCTCTCGGCAGGCTCGATAGAGGAGACGATCATGACCGCCCCGCATCCTTCCAAAACCCATATCGGCAATCACGCTCTGCATCCCGAAACGCAGATGCTGAACTACGGCTACGATCCCGAGCTCTCGGAAGGGGCGGTCAAGCCGCCGGTGTTCCTCACCTCCACCTTCGTCTTCAATTCGGCCGAGGACGGACGCGATTTCTTCGACTATGTCTCCGGCCGGCGCGAGCCGCCGGCGGGCAAGGGCGCCGGCCTCGTTTATTCGCGCTTCAACCATCCCAACAGCGAGATCGTCGAGGACAGGCTTGCCGTCTATGAGCGGACGGAAAGCGGGGCGCTGTTTTCCTCGGGCATGGCGGCGATCGCCACGACCTTGTTCGCCTTCGTCCGGCCGGGTGATGCGATCCTGCATTCGCAGCCGCTCTACGGCGGCACGGAAACCCTGCTGGCGAAGACATTCCTCAATTTCGGCGTCGCCGCCGTCGGCTTTGCCGATGGCGTCAGCGAAGGCTCGGTGCAGAAGGCCGCCGACGAGGCGGTCGCCAAGGGCCGCGTCTCCGTCATCCTGATCGAGACACCTGCCAATCCGACCAACAGCCTGGTCGACGTCGCGATGATCCGGCGTGTGGCCGATGCGATCGGCGCAAAGCAGGGGCACACGCCCATCATCGTCTGCGACAACACCCTGCTCGGGCCGGTGTTCCAGCGGCCGATCGAGCATGGCGCCGATATCTCGCTCTATTCGCTGACCAAATATGTCGGCGGCCATTCCGATCTCATCGCCGGCGCCGTTCTCGGCCGCAAGGCCGTGATCAAGCAGGTCAAGGCGCTGCGCGGGGCGATCGGCACGCAGCTCGATCCGCATTCCTGCTGGATGCTCGGCCGGTCGCTCGAGACGCTGCAGCTGCGCATGGAGCGGGCAAACAGCAACGCGCGGGCCGTCGCCGATTTCCTGCGTGATCACCCGAAGGTCGAGAAGGTTCATTACCTGCCTTACCACGATCCGGAATCGCCATCGGGCCGCACCTTCGCCGCCCAATGCAGCGGCGCCGGCTCGACCTTCTCCTTCGATATCCGCGGCGGCCAGCCGGCCTCGTTCAAATTCCTGAACGCGCTGCAGGTCTTCAAGCTCGCCGTCAGCCTGGGCGGCACGGAATCGCTTGCGAGCCATCCTGCCACGATGACGCATTCCGGCGTGCCCGCCGATGTAAGGGAGCGGATCGGCGTGCTGGAATCGACGATCCGCCTGTCGATCGGCATCGAGCATCCCGATGACCTGATCGCCGATCTGGAACTGGCGCTGCAATCCGCTTGACGGCGCAGGCAGGAAACGATGCCCGGCGGCGCCGGGCATCGAGGGCTGCCTACTTGTCGTCGGTCGTCAGTTCGGTCTCGTCGGAGTTCACCACGAAGACGGCGAGAAGTTTCGCCGGCTCGGTCTTGCTGCCGTTGGCGCTGACGCTGTGATGATCGCCGGGGAATTCGGGAAAGCTTTCGCCGGCTTTGTAAATCTTCACCGGTCCGTCGTTCACCTGGCTTTTGATCGAGCCCTCCAGAACGGTGGCGTAGATGAAGGCCGATTTCGGGTGGGTATGGCCCGGCGATGTACCGCCGGGCTTATATTCGACGAGCACGGCCTTGATGCTCTTGCCGGGAACGTTCGGAAGCTGATGGTCGTAGACGAGGGTTACCTTGGCCTTGTCGCCCGCGGCATAGGCTGCGGTGCAGGCAACAAGGGCAACGGCGAATGCCGCTGCCGAAATTTTTTTTCCTGACATGTCTGGTCTCCTTGGATTGGCGGGAACGGTTGCAGCGAGGGCCGCGAAAGCGGCCCCGGCGATCAGGCGCTCATCTTCTGGGGCGGATGCTGGCGCAGCCAGTCATCGAAGCGGATGCGGCCGAGCCGGGCCTTCGGCCCTGCCACGAGCGAATTGTCCTCAAGCTCGACGCCGAAATAGCGGGCGTGCGGATCGGCCATAATCTGACGCGGATCGTTCGTCGCCTTGAAGAGCCGCGTCACGACCTCGGTGAGGCGGATCTTCTCCGGGCCGCCGATTTCGATCGTGCCGTTGACGGGTGCTGAGAGGGCCACGTCGGCCATGACGTCGGCGACGTCGTCCGAGGCGATCGGCTGCACGTAAGCCGGCGACAGGTGCACCATCTGGCCGACCGCGCCCGCCTGGGCGATGCCCGCCATGAACTCATGAAACTGCGTGGAGTGCACGATGGTGTAGGGAATGCCGGAGCCCTTGATCAGATCCTCCTGGGCTTTCTTGGCGCGCATGTAGCCGCTGTCCTGCAGCCGCTCCATGCCGACGATCGACAGTGCGATGTGATGCTTGACGCCGGCGGCAGCTGCTGCCTTCAGCAGGTTGCGGCCGGAGGTCTGGAAGAATTCCATCACCGCCTTGTCCTCGAAGGAGGGCGAGTTGGCGAGGTCGAGCACCACCTGTGCGCCTGCCAGCGCTTCGGCAAGACCCTTGCCGGTGATCGTATCGACGCCTGAATTCGGCGAAGCGGGCAGCACGTCATGTCCCTTCTTGCGCAATCTTTCCACGGTTTTCGAGCCGATGAGGCCGGTGCCGCCGATAATGACGATTTTCATGGGTAGTCTCCTTGTCCTTTGCGAGGAGTATCCTCTGTTGACTTGAAGGCAGGCGCCGAAACAATGGTCCCGATGAGGCTGGCGAAGGCTTCTGTGGCCGTCCCGCTCGCGATGTCCGGCTTGGCCGGCCAAAACCGACGGCCGCAGAATGCGCCGGATCTTGCCCTCGAGCCATTCTTCGCTAGTCGCTGTCATCCTATGCGAAGGCAGTAGTGCTGCTCGCCTTGCGACCGAGGTAAACGGCCAAACGATGACCGAAGCCCTCGTGCAGATCACGGAAAGCCGTGCGCTTGACGAATATTTACGGCGAGGCGTCTTGCGGCGATTGGCAGCTGGAACAGGGCCGGCGATCGGCCTTGGGCGCAGGCGGAGAACCGGGCGGAGCGCTTCGTCAGGGCTCAATCATGTTTTGTGGCTGGCGTCTTCCTCTCCGCCGATCCTGAGTGCAGCGGCGATCTTCACCTGTGAGGCGTTGATTGACGGGCAGCAGCAAGTCGCGGCCGTCAGTGCGTCCGGTCCGCCTCCCAGTTCGCCGGCCCCCGAAATTCGATGCCGTAGCGTTCCGCCAGCTGCAGGAGCCGATCCATGTCTTCCGGCAGCCGCGGTGCCTCGGCGGCCGCCTCGATGAAGAATTCCTCCAGGCCGCCCGGCGTCAGGATGGTGAGGTTGCGTCCGGGAGACGTGCCGGTGACCCGAAAAGTGTGCGGCACGCCGCGCGGCAGGAAGATCGAGCTGCCGGGACCGACCGGAACAAGCTTGCCATCGCACCAGAACTCGTAGTCGCCTTCGATCACATGGATCACTTCGTCCTCGTTGTGATGAATGTGGATCGGTGGCCCACCGCCTGAAGGCACCTTGCTTTCGAAAACGCCAAGGATGCCGCCGCTTTCAAACCTGCCGATATTGATGGCGTAGGTCGTGTTCATCCAGTTTACCGTCCGCACGGTTCTCGCCGCAACGTTCATGGCAATTTCCTTCCGAGGTCATTTGGAATAGAGTTCCAGGCTGCTCTCCATCGCTATCGCCGACGGCCGCCGCACGGAAATCGAATGATCGTATAAGGGATATTGACCGCTTGAATTTCTCCGCCCTCGACCTGAACCTGTTGCGCGTCTTCGACGCCATGATGGCAGAGCTCTCGACGGTGCGGGCAGGCGAGCGGGTCGGCTTATCCCAGCCAGCCGTGAGTTCGGCGCTCGGCAGGTTGCGCGCCTTGTTGGATGACGAATTGTTCGTCAGGGAAGGCAACCAGATGATGCCGACGGCGCGCGCCCTCGAATTGCGCCAGCCGATCAGGCAGGCGCTGGCCGGCATGGAAGAGGCATTGGCGACGACCGCTGTTTTCGATCCCGCCACCTCGACCCGTTCCTTCATGCTGATCGGATCGGATTACTTCTCGACATTGCTGATGCCGCCGCTGGCTGCGCGCGTGGCCGAAGCTGCGCCCTCCGTCACCTTGCAGATGATCGATCATGCCTCGTCGGAAGTCTTCGAGATGCTGCGCGACGGCCGCGCGGATATCGTCATCGACCGATCGCTCGAACCGCCCGAATGGGTTGCGAGCCGCAAGGTGCTCCAGTCATGGCTGGTCTGCATCGCAAAACAGGGGCATCCGCTTCTTGCCAGCCACGGACTTCGCCCGGGAGACGCCATACCGGCAGATCTCTTCTGCGCCGTCCCTCACATTCTGCGCTCCGCCGATGGGAGCCGCACCGGAACGATCGATCCCGCCCTCGCCCGCCTTGGCCTTGCCCGGCGCGTCATGGTCACGGTGCCGCATTTCCAGGCAGTCGCCCTCGCGGTTGAATCGAGCGAAATGCTGGGAAGCATTCCGGTTCATTTTGCCCGCACCCTGATCGGCCGGCTCAAGCTCGATGTGTTCATGCCGCCGATGGAATCGCCGAAAATGGATGTGACCATGTACTGGCTTCGCCGTTTCGACGGCGATCCGGGAAGTGCATGGCTGCGAAGCGAAATCGCGCACGCGCTCGCCGCGCCGGAGACGCCTTCATTCTCATCATCGGTCGAACGATCCGAGAATTGATCCGCAGGGACGAAGAGCGTCGCTTCAGGAAAGCGCGACAGTCTCGAACAGCGCCGTCAGCCCGATGCCGCCGCCGATGCCGAGCATGGCGAGGCCGGTTGTTCCGGCAGCGCCGCTGCGCACCAGCTGGGTATGTAGCCGGGTAACGAGAATCGCGCCCGAGGCGCCGAAGGGATGGCCGAGTGCGATGGCGCCGCCTTCCCTGTTGACCGCATCCGAAGAGATTGCGAGCTGATCCAGCGAAGCCAGAACCTGGGCGGCGAAAGCCTCGTTGAATTCGATGGCGTCGACGCTGGAGAGCGAGAGCCCGGGCTGGCGCTGCAGAAGCTTCTTCGTCGAGGCGACCGGGCCTATGCCGAGCAGGTTGGGATCGACGCCGGCGGCGGCGCTGTCGATGAAGGCGAGGCCTTTTTCGATGCCCAGGCGTCTTGCCATGCCGCGGCTCATGACGAGCACCAGGCATGCGCCGTCATTCACAGGGCAGGCATTGCCTGCAGTCACTGTGCCGTCGGTCAAGAAAGCCGGCCGGAGGTTGGCCAGTGCCTCGAGCGATGTCGTCGGGCGCGGGCACTCGTCGCGTTCGATCAGGCCGTGGCCGGTGGCGATGCCGACGATCTCGGGCCGGAAGGCGCCCGCTTCGGCAGCTGCGACGGCGAGCCGGTGGCTGCGCAGCGCGAATTCATCCTGCCGCTCACGCGAGATGGCGAATTCCCGGGCGACGTTTTCGGCGGCGATGCCCATATCCGGGTCGCCGACCGTTTCGGGCGAGAACCGGGCGCGACCGTAAAAGCGCGGCAGCGCGCCATTGGCTTTCGGCCTTTCGACACGCCATGGCGCGGTGCTGACGCTTTCCACGCCGCCGGCGAGAAAGCAGGCGCCGGCCTTTGCCTGGATCAGCCGTGCGGCCATGATGATCGCCTCCAGCCCCGAGCCGCATTGCCGGTCGATGGCGACGCCGGGAACGGCAACGGGCAGGCCGGCAGCGAGTGCCGCCAGCCGGCCGATATTGCCGCCGCCGCCGGCGGCGTTGCCGACCAGCACGTCGTCTATGTCCTCGGGCGCGATCGCCGTTTCGGCGAGGATGCGGCGGATGATCGGCGCAAGCAGGTCTTCGGCCGTCACCGTCGCAAGCGCGCCGAAGGCCCGGCCGATCGGCGTGCGGTAGGCGGCAACCACGACAGGCTGCCAATCCTCGTCAGGCTGGTAGGCGTAGGACAAGACCATCTCCCGCGGTGACCGCCGCTTCCACCCGCCCCCTTGCTATCTTGCCGCTGCTCGTCATCGGCCAGGAGGCGATATGGTAGAACTGCTTGGGGATTTTGAACCTGGCAAGCTTGTCTGCGCAATGGCCGGCCAGAATTTTTGCATCAACGGCCTCGCCGGAGACGACGGCGACGATGCTCTGGCCGTAATAGTCATCCGGCAGGCCGAAGACCACGGCATCCTCGACGCCGGGGCAGGTTTTGAGCGCGCTCTCGACTTCGGCGGGATAGACGTTGTTGCCGCCCGATATCATCATTCCGCCCGCCCGGCCGATCACCCGCAGCATGCCGCCGGCATCGATCTCGCCGAGATCGCCGACCGTGGCACCCGCCTCGGTGACCCGGAAAGCCTGGCCGTCGTCGCCCCAGAGATAACCGTCGGCGATCAGATCGCTGTTCACGAAGATGGTCCCCGGCACATCGGCGCCGACATCGTTTCCCTCAGGGTCGCGGATGGAGATTTCGACGCCGGGATAGGCCTGCCCCACCCGGTCGATCGGGAAATCGACCGGCCCGCCGACAAGCGTCGAGACGGTCATGAAGCCAATCTCGGATGCGCCGTAATATTCCCGGATGCGCGCCTTGGGAAAGAGGCGGCGCATGGATCCGACCTCGTTGAGGTTCAGCTTGGCGCCGGCGGTCAGCACGTCGCGCAGGCAATTCAGCGCCGGCTCGCCCGCCCATGCCCGGGCAATCCCGGCGATATGGGTCGGGACGGCAACCAGCCGTTCGATCTTTTCGGCGGCGAGAATGCGCGCGACGGAAGCCGGGTCCCATTTCCGCACCGAATGAAAGCTTCCTCCGGCATCGAGCGCTTCGACCAGGGCGTAAAGCGCCAGCCCATGCGCGAGCGCGCCCGGGCATAGCGTCGAGGGTGCGTCTTCGAGTTCGAAGATGAAGCGCCCGCGATCGAGGCTGCGGCGCCACTGCTCGCGTGAGCGGCAATAGGCCTTCGGCTCGGCGGTGGTGCCTGATGTGAAACCGATCAGGAAGATGCCCTCGGCATCACAGGGCAGGTCGGCTGCCGCAGCGGAGAGATCGAAGGGCTCGGCGCCGGCGACGATGACAGGAACGCCGAGCCTGCGGGCGATCCCGGCACTTCGGCTCGCATCGTCGTCGACGACGAGCACGTCGGGCGCCAGACGCTCGATGATGCGCTCGATCCTTTCCGGCGGCATCATCGGGTCGATGACGGCGCAGGCATTCGGCAAGGCGGTCGCTGCCGTGAAATATTCGGCAAATCCGATGTGGTTGCCGAGGCTCAAGACCACGAGTTTCTCGACGCCGGGCAGATCGAACGTGCGGTTGCCGGAGCACGGAAGCTCACGGAGAAAGCGGCAGATCGCCCGGGCGCGCAGATAGAGCGCGCCATAGCTCAGGGTGCTGCCGTCGATCACCAGCGCCGGCTTGTCGGGCCTGTCCTTGGCGTGGCGAAGAAGCGCTGCGTGGATCGGCATGGATCAGCCCTGCGACAAGGCGGCTCTGGTCGCCTCCGGGATCGGCGTCGGGCGGCTGTCGGAAAGGGCGACGCAGACCCAAACAAGTCCAGCCGTTGCGCAATGGGCGCCGTCGCGCCGGCGAAAGAGCTCGATCGTAAAGGCGAGGCTGGTGCGCCCGATCTTCTCGACGGCGACCTTCGCCTCGACGACATCGTCAACGTCGATCGGGTTGTGAAAGGTGATTTCCGCCTTCTTGACGTGATAGGCCACACCCGAGGTGGTGTGACGGAAATGGCCGAGGATCTCGCGGTGCCTGAGGAACTCGACGACGGCATCCTCGCAATAATCGAGGTAAACCGAATTATGGACATGGCCATAGATGTCGATGTCTCGCATCGAGACCCGGAACGATGCTAAAGGCCTGTCGTCAACGCTCATTCGATCACCCAAAATTGGTGGGCTGTTCTAACCGCTGTTCTCAGGGGGATGCAAATGCAATATCAGGCGGTGGTGCGAAAATTCGGTCCGGTCCAAGAGGTCGTCGGGATCGAGCGGACGCCGCTGCCGGCGCTGCGGCGCGATCAGGTGCGGGTGCGGCTGCTGGCGCGCTCGATCAATCCTTCCGATATCATCACCATTTCGGGCGCCTATGCCGGCCGCACGACCCTGCCCTTCATTCCGGG
Organism: Rhizobium phaseoli; assembly: GCF_003985125.1. Taxonomy (GTDB): domain Bacteria; phylum Pseudomonadota; class Alphaproteobacteria; order Rhizobiales; family Rhizobiaceae; genus Rhizobium; species Rhizobium phaseoli. The sequence goes on along the minus strand of NZ_ML133576.1, from coordinate 112,695 downwards.
CTTCGAGGCCTTCGGCGTGGTCGAAGCCTGCGGTGAAGAGGTCTATGGACTGCCGCCGGGGACGCGCGTACTGCCGGTGCGCAGCGCCGGCGGCTGGCAGGAGTTCAAGGACACCGACCCGAACTGGTGCCTGCGCGTGCCGGAGACGCTTTCCGATTTCGAGGCGGCGACCAGCTACGTAAACCCGATGACGGCCTGGCTGATGCTGCATATCAAGATCGGGCTGAGACCGGGCATGCGCATCGCCGTCAATGCCGCCGCCTCCTCGATCGGATCGATCCTGATCGGCCTCGCGAATGCCGTTGGTGTCGAGCCGGTGGCGATCGTCCGCAGCGAAGAATCCCGCCGGCGCCTGCGCGGCCGGCTCGAGGCTGTCATCGTCGACAGGGAGGACAGCGACCTGGCAGCCGGGCTCGCCGGCCGGCATGGCCTGGACGCCGTGCTCGACTGCGTCGGCGGCCCGCGCGCCTCTGTTCTTGCCGATGCGCTGAAGCCCGGCGGCCATTTCGTGCACTATGGGCTGCTCTCCGGTGAAAGCATCCCGAATTCCTTCTGGGCCACCCATTCCGACATCACCTTTTCCTTCTGCCATCTTCGGGAATGGGTCCATTCCGAAACCATCGACAATGTCCAGCGCGCTTATTCAGAGGTGGCCGCGCAGATCGCCGCAAAGGTGATCGCAACCGAGGTGCGGGAGGTGTTTCCCTTGGAAAGGATCGGCGAGGCGCTGCAAGCCGCCCTTCCCTTCCGGACTGGCGGCAAGGTGCTGCTCGCTTGAGGGGCCACGCTCCAACCTTGCTTCTTGCGCCCAGCCCCGGGTGGCCGACCTCGCCCTTCGAGGCCCCTGCGGGGCACCTCAGGATGAGGTCGGAGAGAGGCCGCGGCCTTCTCCAACACCCATTGTTGTCCGCGCGGCATCCACCAACCCCCTCATCCCGAGGTGCGCAGGCCGAAGGCCGAAGCCTCGAAGGACACGCTCCGATCTTGTTTCTTGCCTCTATTCAAACCCTACTCGGCCCCATGCCGGAGCCGCGATCGGATGATCTCAGGATGGTTCTGCTCAGCCCATTGGATCAGGGTTTTCATGGGAGTGAGGAAAGATCGACCCAGTTCCGTCAGCTCGTATTCCACGCGCGGCGGCACCTCGGGGTAGACGGTGCGGCTGATATAGCCGTCCTGCTCCAGGTGCCGCAGCGTCTTGGAGAGCATCTGTTTGGAGATGTCGCCGACCTCGCGCAGCAGCTCGTTGAAGCGCTTCTTTTCGGTTTCCAGCGCCTCGAGCGTCAGCAGGCTCCATTGATCGCCGATGCGGTCGAGCACGCCCCTGATCGGGCATCCCGCGCCCGGCCCGTCCGTTTTCTCAGGCATGGCGTCCTTCCTCTCGGTCATCGCGCGCTGACCTTGGCACTGAAAACTGCCTTCTTGCTGGGCATTTCGCGCTGTCCTAGACCAAGCCTTATAGTCTGTTTCTTAGACTAGATCGCGGAGCCATACCAAGGAGCTTGATGCATGACATTCGGGAAATCGCTTTGCGCGCTCGCCATTCTAGGGGGCATCGCCATGCCTTCCGGCGCTTTTGCCGCCTCTCGGGATTTGAAGGTCGAGGAAGCCAATCGGAAGCTGGTGGTGGAGTTCTACGACCGCTTCTTCAACAAGCATGATGTCGAGGCGGCGTCGGTGGTCGCGGAGGATTATCGACAGCACAATCCTCAGGTTCCCGATGGGAGGAAGCCACTCGTTTCCTTCTTCACCGGTTTCTTCAAGGACAATCCTCAATCGAAGGCAGAAATCGTTCGCACCGCGGCTGACGGCGATCTCGTCTGGCTGCATGTTCATGCGACGAACGGCGCGGACGACCGCGGCGAGGCGATCGTCGATGTTTTCCGCGTCAAGGACGGCAAGATCGTCGAGCACTGGGACGTGATCCAGGCCGTTCCGAAAGAAGCAGCCAACAAGAACACTATGTTCTGAAACAATGGGGCCGGCTCTCGCCGGCCTCGACCATTGGGCGGTTAGGTGAGCGACAGCCGCGTCGCGCACCAGTCCCATACCGCGTCCACGGCCTTTCGCGGCGATGACGAGCGTTTGCGGACGAGGAAGTAATTGGGACCGATGGTCGCCGTCGCGTCCGTGACCTGCACCAGGCGCCCGGCCTCGAGATCGGCTGCCACGAAGGCGCGGCATGCGAGCACCACGCCCTGGCCGGCGAGTGCCGCATCCAGGGCCAGCGTCGTGTGGTTGAATGCCGCGCCGGACAGCTTCTCGCGGCTTCCCAGGAATACCCGCCAGTGATCTTGCGAGTCATGCAGGAGCGGCAGGCTGCGAAGCGCTTCATTGGCGAGCGGAAGGGTGAGGCCTTTGACCAGATGCGGGCTCGCGACCGCGACCAGTTCCTGGCGAAACAGCAGCTCTGCCTGCAGGGTCGCCGGAAAAGGCTGCCGGGTGAGGCGCACGGCGATATCCACCTGGTCGCGGTCGAAATCCGCCAGCGCCTCGGTGGCGACCGTTCTCAGATCTATGTCGGGAAGGGCGGTGTAGAGTTCGGCTAGGCGCGGTATCAACAGCTTTGCGGCGACGGTCGGTGTGACGCTGATCGTCACGGTTTCCGGCCGCGCGAGAAGCCGTCCGGTTGCCTCGCCGAGCGTATCGAAGGCTCGGGTCACGTCCGCCAGATAGGCCGCGCCCTGCGCGGTCAGCGCGAGCCCGCGGGGAAGGCGCTGGAACAGCATCAGGCCGAGCTGACCTTCCAGCCCGCGAACCTGCTGCGCAACCGCCCCTTGCGTGATGCCCAGCTCCTCGGCGGCGGTGCGGAAATTCAGCCTGCGGCCGGAAACCTCGAAGGCACGCAGCGCATTCAGGGGCGGCAGCTGGCGGCGGGATTGAGTCATTGATTCACCCAGTAGATTTTCTACAGTCTGGCATGTTTCTTTCTCGCGCGAAAGTCAGCACCGCATCTGGCATAATGCCTTGGAAATTCAGCAGTCGGAGATTTCAATGTCTGAAGAAAAAGTCGCTCTCATCACCGCTGGCGGATCCGGCATGGGCGCCGCAGCCGCGCGGAAACTGGCCGCGGACGGCTACCACGTCGCCGTGCTCTCCTCCTCCGGCAAGGGCGAGGCGCTGGCAGAGGAACTCGGCGGCGTCGGCGTCACCGGCTCCAACCAGTCCAACGAGGACGTGAAGCGGCTCGTCGATCTCTCGATGGAGCGATGGGGGCGCATCGACGCGCTGGTCAATTCCGCTGGCCACGGCCCGCGCGCGCCGATCCTCGATATCTCGGACGAAGACTGGCACAAGGGCATGGAGGTTTATTTCCTGAGCGCTGTGCGCCCGATCCGGCTGGTCGCGCCGATCATGGAGAGGCAGGGCGGCGGCGCCATCGTCAATATCTCGACGGCATGGGCTTTCGAACCCTCGCCGATGTTCCCGACCTCGGCCGTCTTCCGGGCGGGCCTGGCGAGTTTCACCAAGATCTTCGCGGATAGCTATGCGGCCAAGAATATCCGCCTGAACAACGTCCTGCCCGGCTGGATCGACAGCCTGCCCGCCACCGAGGAGCGGCGCGACAGCGTTCCGATGCGCCGCTACGGCACGAGCGAGGAGATCGCGGCCACCATCGCCTTCCTCCTGTCGGAGGGCGCGGGCTACATCACCGGCCAGAACATCCGCGTCGACGGCGGCATCGCCCGGTCCGTCTGAGCGGGAGCTCGCCGGTGGATTTGACTGACATCGACGCCGCGGCATGGGCGGAGCTCGAAACGGCTGCGGCGGACCCGCAGTCCGGTTTCCGCTATCTCAACCTCTGCTCCGTCGATGCCGAGGCGAGACCGCAGGCGCGCATGGTGGTGCTCCGCGCGGCTGACAGGTCGGCGCGGCGTCTCGAATTTCATACGGATACGCGGAGCCCCAAATGGCTGGAGCTTTCGGCCAATCCTCACGTCACGGTCCTGGGCTTCAGCGCCGGGAGCCGGCTGCAGCTTCGGCTACAGGGAAAGGTCGAGCTTCACGGGCCGGGAAGCGGAGCGGCTGAGGCCGCATGGGACAAGCTGCCCGCGCGGACACGGACGACCTATGCCGGCGGCCCGCCCGGGGACCAGCGCGCCTTCCAAACCACCGATATGCCAGAGCCTGCGGATGTGGCCGAGGGAAAGGCGCGCTTCGGCCTCTTGATCTTTCAGGCCCGGTCGCTGGACTGGTTCCAGCTGCGCCGCCAGGACAATCGGAGGGCGTTGTTCTATTATGAGGAAGCCGGGGCCCTCTCCGGTTGCCAATGGCACAAGGCCATGACGAGGTCGGGTAAATTTGAAAGCTGGCACCGATCATAGAGCTTTGATGGGCGAGCGGTATCGGCTAGCATCCTTGGGCAGCGGCAAGACTCAAGCGGCGGGCCCGGGAGATGCGATAATGAAGCACAGATTCCTGATGTTCGCGATGCTCGCGCTCGGCTCGGCATGGCCGGTGTCCGGCGCCTTCGCTACGGCGCAGCCGATTTTCTGGAGCGCCTTGCGGCCGGCCGATCAGGCCAGGGCGACGGTTCCGCTGTCGCCGAAAATGGTCAGCGGCCCGCAGGGCGAAACGCTGGTCTGGCGTGACGAGGGCCAATCGGTCGAACTGACAGGCTTCGTCCTGCCGATCGATCAGGACGGCGATCTCGTCTATGAATTCCTGCTGGTGCCTTGGGCCGGGGCCTGCAGCCACATGCCCACGCCGCCGCCCAACCAGCTGGTCCGTGTCATCCCGCAGGAGCCTCTGCACCTTGAAAAAATCTATGAGACCGTCACCGTGACGGGCGCGCTGCGGCCCGGCCTGGATCAGGCGCAGTTCTTCATGATCGACGGTGTCCGCGTCCTGTCCTACGGCTACAGCATGGGTCATGCCGAGGTGGCGAAGGCGACGGCAACGAAAGACCCGGATCTGCTGTCGCTATCGCCTTTCGGTGTCGTGCCGCGCTAGCGGAGAGGAGCGCGCCCCTCTCCCGACATACGGCCTCGTGTCAGATGTCGAAGGAACTCGGGAGGATCACCACGTCGCGGATCGTCACATTGCGCGGCCGGGTCAGCATGAAGAGCACGGCTTCCGCTACGTCGCGAGGTTCGATCAGCGCGCCCGCCTCTTTTGCCTTGCGCAGGTTCTCTTCCGGCCAGTCTTTCAGCAGCGCGCTGCTGACAGGGCCCGGCGAGACGGAGCCGACGCGAATGCCGTTCTTCAGGAGTTGCCGCCGCATGGTCTGGACGAAGCAGTGCATCGCCCACTTCGAAGGCGAATAGACAGGCTCCCATGGAACCGCGGCTTGGCCCGCGACCGAACTGGTGACGATGATGTCTCCCGTCCCTCTCTCGATCATGTGGGGCATGACCGTGCGGACGTTCTTGATGACCACGTTGACGTTCAGATTGAGCATGCGGTCGATCGCGTCGAGATTCGCTTCCACCAGATCCCCGCCGATATAGCTGCCGGCATTGGCGTGGAAGATGTCGAGCTGACCGACCTTCGAGAGAATGCCATCGAGCAGGCCGGCGCAATCCTCGGGGTTGAGGAGGTCGAGCGGCAGCGCGATCGCCTTCTCTCCCAGCCTGCCGCAGGCCGCACTCAGCGCCGCCTCGTCCCGGTCTATCATCACGACCGTACCGCCGGCCGCGATGATCGCTTCTGTCGACGCCAATCCAATGCCCGAGGCAGCGCCAGTGATGGCCGCGACTTTGCCTTGCAAACCGTTCATATCCACTCCTCCACTGTGTCGATCTTCTATCGCATGCGAGGTCCGCCATGGCTAGAAGTTCGCGGCGTGGCGGGGATGGTGTGGATGATCGGGCGGTGGTGCGCCGGGTGCTTCGGCGCGGGAGAGAATGCCTGACATCTCGTCCGTCATACTCAGGCTTGTCCTGGCTTGTCCCGAGTATCTGCCTCCGGTCGATAGGGCAGCAGATCCTCGGCACAAGGCCGAGGACGACGCCGAGTAGAAATGAAACGGCTGCAGAAAAGTGGCCGGAGGCCAACCCCACACTCCTCACGAAATCAGGTCATGTGGACAAGGCCCCACTCTCGGCCGTCATTCCTGTGCCTGTCACAGGAATCCAGCCACCGCGCGTCCGCGCGGTGAATGACTTACTGCCAGGCAAAGGAGTCTTCTGCGCCCAAGGACTTGGGCGCACTGGATCCCTGTGACATCCCTCGGGCGAAGCCTGAGGCTACAGGGATGACGGCGGAGAGGTGCCTATATCCACCTAATCTGACTCGGTGAGACAGGAGAATGAACGCCTTGAGCAATACAAGGCATCCCGTACAGACAAAAAAGCCCGGGCGCGGCCGAAACCGCGCCCGGGCAAAACTCACTGAACCGATCAGACGAGATCGAAGCGGTCGGCGTTCATCACCTTGTTCCAGGCGGCGACGAAGTCCTTGACGAACTTCTCCTTGGCGTCGGCCTGGCCGTAGACTTCGGCGAAGGCGCGCAGCTGCGAGTGCGAGCCGAAGATCAGGTCGACGCGGGTGCCGGTCCACTTGGCAGCACCCGTCTTGCGGTCGCGGCCTTCATAGACTCCGTCCTTGCCGGCGGCCGGAACCCACTGGGTGGCCATGTCGAGCAGGTTGACGAAGAAGTCGTTCGTCAGCGTCTCGGGACGGGCGGTGAAGACGCCGTGTTCCGGCTGGCCGGCCTTGAGGACACGCAGGCCGCCGACGAGGACGGTCATCTCAGGGCCGGTCAGCGTCAGCAGCTGGGCGCGGTCGACGAGCGCTTCTTCCGGCTTCATGAACTGCAGGCGCTTGTCGTTCACGTAGTTGCGGAAGCCGTCGATGCGCGGCTCGAGCGCTGCGAAGGAATGCGCATCCGTCTGGGCTTCGGAGGCATCCATGCGGCCCGGCGTGAAGGGCACGCTGACGGCGGTGCCGCCGGCTGCCGCGGCCTTCTCGACGCCGGCTGCACCGGCGAGCACGATCAGGTCGGCGAGCGAGATCTTCTTGCCGCCGGTCTGGGCGGCGTTGAAGTCCTTCTGGAGGCCTTCGAGGACGCCGAGCACCTTGGCGAGCTGGGCCGGCTGGTTGGCTTCCCAGTCCTTCTGCGGCGCAAGCCGGATGCGGGCGCCATTGGCGCCGCCGCGCTTGTCGGAGCCGCGGAAGGTCGAGGCAGACGCCCAAGCGGTCGAAACCAGCTCCTGCACGCTAAGGCCGGTGGCGAGAACCTTGGCCTTCAGCTCGGCAATGTCCTTGTCGTCGACGAGGGGATGATCGACGGCCGGGATCACGTCCTGCCAGATCAGGTCTTCGGCAGGAACCTCAGGGCCGAGGTAGCGGACTTTTGGGCCCATGTCGCGGTGGGTCAGCTTGAACCAGGCGCGGGCGAAAGCGTCGGCGAACTGATCCGGATTCTCCAGGAAACGGCGCGAGATCTTTTCGTAGATCGGGTCGAAACGCAGCGCCAGGTCGCTCGTCAGCATGGTCGGCAGATGCTTCTTGCCGGCCTCGTAAGCATCCGGAATGGAGGCTTCGGCGTTCTTGGCCTGCCACTGATGCGCGCCGGCCGGGCTCTTCGTCAGCTCCCATTCATAGGCGAATAGGTTTTCGAAGAAGTAGTTGCTCCACTTGGTCGGCGTTTGCGACCAGGTGACTTCGAGGCCGGCGGTGATCGCATCCTTGCCAACGCCGCTGCCGAACGAGCTTTTCCAGCCGAGGCCCTGGTCCTCGATCGCCCCGCCTTCCGGCTCGGCGCCGATGAAGGACGGGTCGCCGGCGCCATGCGTCTTGCCGAAGGTGTGGCCGCCGGCGATCAGCGCCACGGTTTCTTCGTCGTTCATCGCCATGCGGGCAAAGGTTTCGCGGATGTCACGCGCCGAAGCGAGCGGGTCGGGATTGCCGCCCGGGCCTTCCGGGTTGACGTAGATCAGGCCCATCTGCACAGCGCCGAGCGGCTCGGCGAGCTGCCGTTCGCCGCTGTAGCGCTCATCACCGAGCCAGGTGCCTTCAGGACCCCAGTAGAGCTCTTCCGGCTCCCAGACGTCGGCGCGGCCGCCGGCGAACCCGAAGGTCTTGAAGCCCATGGATTCCAAGGCGACGTTGCCGGTGAGGATCAGAAGGTCGGCCCAGGAGATGCGGTTGCCGTATTTCTGCTTGATCGGCCAGAGCAGGCGGCGGGCCTTGTCGAGGTTGGCATTGTCGGGCCAGCTGTTGAGTGGCGCAAAACGCTGCTGGCCCTGGCCGGCGCCGCCGCGCCCGTCGGTGATGCGGTAGGTGCCGGCGCTGTGCCAGGCCATGCGGATGAAGAGACCGCCGTAATGGCCGAAGTCGGCCGGCCACCAATCCTGCGAATCGGTCATCAGCGCGGTGAGATCCTTCTTCAGCGCGTCGAGATCGAGCTTCTTGAACTCCTCGGCATAGTCGAAATCCTTGCCCATCGGATCGGCGCGGCCGGAATTGTGATGAAGAATCTGCACGTTCAGCTGGTTCGGCCACCAGTCGCGGTTGGAAGGGCCGCGCGGCTTGTTGCCATGGGCCACAGGACATTTGCCTGCGGTGTCAGTGGGGTTGTCCATGATCGTCTCCTTCATTGCTTGATCTGTCTGCGGTTCAAAAAGATGAGCCGAGCTGGCGCCCCACTCTCTCCCTTGCAGTCTTCATATCGGAAGCGTTCAATAATTTTAAGTTGGATTTACTGATTGCTGCGATAAGCTGAGCTTATGAAAAATCTTACCCTGAAACAGCTACGTTATTTTGAAGCCTTGGCAAGGGACGGCCGTTTTCGCCGTGCCGCCGATGCCTGCGCCATCTCCCAGCCGGCGCTCTCCATGCAGATCAAAGAACTTGAGCAGGAGTTGGGCAGCGAACTCTTCGAGCGCGGCGCCCGCGAGGTGAAGCTCACCCCGTTCGGCCAGACCTTCGCGCTGCGCGTTCGCGATATCCTGCGCGCCGTGGACGAGCTCGGCGAGTTTGCCCGCGCCTCGCGCGACAGTTTCCTCACGCGCCTGCGCATCGGCATCATCCCGACGATCGCGCCTTATCTGCTGCCGGCGATTATAAACGATCTCAACAAAAGCTTCGCGGGAATTCAGATCGAGGTGCGCGAGACGCAGACGGGCAAGCTGGTCCAGGAGCTGGCGCAGGGCCAGCTCGATATGGCGATCGTCGCGCTGCCGGTATCGGAACCCTCGCTGACCGAGCTCGAACTGTTCAAGGAGGAGTTCGTGCTGGTCCGGCGGCACGAGGATGGCGGCAAGCCGGTGCCCGAACGCGAGGCGCTACGCGAAATGCGGCTGCTGCTGCTCGAAGAGGGCCACTGCTTCCGCGACCAGGCCCTGTCATTCTGCAAGGTGGGGCCCGCCCGCCCGCGGGAAATCATGGAAGGCAGCTCGCTCTCCACCCTCGTCCAGATGGTCGGCGCCGGCATCGGCGTCACTTTGATCCCGGAGATGGCCGTTCCGGTCGAAACGCGCTCGGCCCATGTCTCGATCTCCCGCTTCCCGTCGCCGCAGCCATCGCGAACCATCGGCATGGTCTGGCGCAATTCCACGCCGATGGCCAAGCAGTTGCAGGAGGTCGCCGAGGCGGTGCGCCGCTCGGCGGAGGCGATGCGGGAGCAGTATGCCGAGGGGTGACGAACGACGGCTGTCGCAGTCGGTGCCCAACACTTGCCTTTGTGGGGAAGGTTGAGGATCGATAAGTGCCAGCGCCTTCGCGTTACGGCCTTCGCTTGAAGGTATGGTCGGCTGTGGGGAACTTCCGCGCGCGCACCTCGTCGGCATAGGCGGCGGCGGCATCCGCGACCCTCTTGCCAAGATCGTCGTAACGCTTGACGAAACGAGGCTTGAAATCGTTGAAGAGCCCGAGAATGTCGTCGCAGACCAGAACCTGGCCGTCGCACGCGGCCGAGGCGCCGATGCCGATGGTCGGTATGTGTATGGCTGAAGTCACCTCGCGCGCAAGCGGTTCCACCGTGCCTTCGACGACGACGGCAAAAGCTCCCGAGCCGCCGATGGCATGTGCGTCGCGCCGGATCTTCGAGGTCTCGTGTTCGGAGTGCCCGACGGAACGATAGCCCCCGGCGGTCTGGACCTGCTGCGGCATCAGCCCGATATGCCCCATGACCGGTATCCCGCGCTTCGTCAGGAAGCCGATGGTCTCGGCCATCTCCTCCCCGCCTTCCAGCTTGACGGCGTCGCAGCCGGTCTCCTGCAGGATGCGCACGGCGTTGCGGAATGCAACCTCTTTCGATTCCTGGTAACTGCCGAACGGCATGTCGACGACGACGCAGGCCTTGGCGACGCCGCGCATCACAGCCCTGCCGTGGGCGATCATCATATCGAGCGTGACGCCGATGGTGGTCTCCATGCCGTAGAGCACCATGCCGAGCGAATCCCCGACCAGCAGCAGGTCGCAATGCTCATCGAGCAGCCGTGCAATCGGCGTGGTGTAGGCCGTCAGGCAGACAATCGGTTTGCCGCCCTTCATGGCCGAGATGCGGGCTGGCGTCAGGCGCTTCTGGGTTCCGGTGGCGCTCATTTCGTCACTCCCTTTCCGGACTGCCCGGTCATGCGGTTGTTCCGGACGATGTTATTGTCCCCGGCGCTTTGGCTACGGATCACCCGATTGTCGAGAAGCCGCGTCGTGCCGATGCTGATGAAGAGCGCCACGACGATGGGGTCTTCGATCCTAGCGACCGGCGCGAGCGTCGAAGCATCCCGGACGGCGACAACTTCCGCCTTTGCCAGGGGCTGCCGGCCGATGAAGGCGGTGAGCTTTTTCTCGAGCTCCCCGGCATCGGTGAGACCCTCGGAGACCAGGCGCTCGGCCTCATCGAGCGTCTGAGGAACGATCACCGCCGCGCGACGTTCGTCGGGGCTGAGATAGACATTGCGCGACGACAGAGCGAGGCCGTCGCTGTCGCGCACCGTCGGAACCGCAATCACCCGCACCGGCACGGCGAGATCCTCCACCATGCGCTTGATGATGACGACCTGCTGGTAGTCCTTCTCTCCGAAATAGGCGGTCTGCGGCTGGACGATGTTGAACAGCTTAGAAACGACGGTGGCGACACCGGCGAAATGGCCGGGCCGGACTGCGCCTTCGAGCTCGCGGCCGAGATCGGGAACGTCGACCACCGTCTCCATAGGGCGAGGATACATGTCCTCGACGCCGGGCGCGAAGAGGAAGTTGACGCCGGCCTGCTTGAGCATGGCGCCATCGCGTTCGAGATCGCGCGGATATTTGCCGAGGTCTTCGGCCGGCCCGAATTGCAGCGGATTGACGAAGATCGAGACGACGACAATGTCGTTTTCGGCCCGGGCGCGCGTGACGAGCTGCATGTGCCCGGCATGGAGATAACCCATGGTCGGCACGAGGCCGACGGTGCGCCCCTGCCGCTTCAGCGCGTCGAGCGTGTGGCGCAGCTCTTCAATATTCGAGAAAACCCGCATGCATCCTCCCCGCGGCCGGTCATTCTTCTTGGGCGCGGATAAGAAATGTAATCGAAGCCAGAGGTCAATGCACTTCCTGACAAAAAACGATTAGATGCATGGCCGGCGGATCAGGCTGGCCCAGTCAACTCGGAAATCGAATCTCATACCCGGCTCGCCGCACGGCTAGCGCGGGGCTAGCAATTTGCGAACTGCGCCTCTATCTACCCCCCCTCCTTCAAGATACCATCACAGTCGGCCGTTATGGAGTTTACATGAACAAACCCTGGAAGATCAGCCGCGGGCCGATAGCGGCGACCGAGCTCGATGTTGAGAAGGCAAACGCGATCAACTCGCTGTTGATCCGGCCGGTCGGCGTGCTTCCGGCCAAGCCCGGTGATCCCGTCCTCCCCTTCGTCGTCGGCCTGTTCAACGAGCTGCGCCCGCTCTTAAAGCCTGATGCCGGCGTGACGGCGCTCCGGCGCGCGACCGCTGCCTATGTCCACTGTCGGCGCTATTATTTCGCAAGCGCCCAACCCGATTCCATGCGCCATAATCTCGAGGGCGAACCCGTTGAAGCGCTGTCGCAGGAGGACAGGCTGGTCGCGCAGAAGCGCTTCCTGAGCCTGAAGCAGACCGCCCACAAGTCCGAGCCGCCCGAGGAGGTGGCGCCGGTCCCTCCTCCCGTCATCAGCAAGAACGAGCAGATCCGCGCCGCCCTCCTCCGCAAAAGAAACGCCGTCCAATAGGGTAACCGACGTAGGTCTTGCTCCTCCTGCCGCCAGACCGGTGCGTTTCCACGGCAGGTTGCCGTTTGCCGCATAAGAATGCTGCAACGGGTCGACGACGGCGCGCCTGGCGGATTCTGCTTGCCAGTGTGGTGGCGGGCGCCCGGTGGGAAGCCGCGGGGCCGGCCATCACCTTCGCCGCCGGCGCGGCCTTTGCGGGGCTCGCCGACGCTGCCCTCCTCGTCGTCAAAGCAACCATGACGCAGAAGTCTTGAAGAATATTGCGCTCGACATGCAGTGGAAGAATAACCTGCTGGTGTATTCTCAGGTCAGACTATTTCCTGTGCAACGTAAGGTAGTTATAACTTCAGTTATTTCACGCTTTACAGAGCTTTAACGCTATTACTCTAATTTAAGCACCAGCTATTAAATCTCGCTGGACGTTCTAAAACGATGCGCTTTCTGGTTGCAGCTTCCCTCTTTGCAATGGCCGCAGCCCAGTCCGCGGCGGCCGATCTTTCCGCCTACAAGCGGCCGCTGACGGTGCCTTTCGAGAAGGTGACGCCCTATTCGCCGCAACTCGCGACGCTCGGCAAGATGTTGTTCTTCGATCCCCGGCTTTCCGGCAACAAGAACATGACCTGCGCCAGCTGTCATAATCCTTCCTTCGGCTTCGAGACGCCGGTGAAGACACCGATCGGCGCGGCCAATACCGCGCTCGCCCGGCAGGCACCGACGGTTCTGAACGTCGCCTGGGTGTCCCCCTTCTTCTGGGATGGCCGCGCGCAGAATCTGGAGGAGCAGGCGGCGGGCCCCATCACCGCAGCCGCCGAGATGAACGGCAAGCTCGAGACTGCTGTCGCTGAAATGCAGAACATTCCCGATTACAAGGCGTGGTTTGGCGAGGTCTTCCCCGAAAAGGGCATCACAAGGGAGACGATCCTGACGGCGATCGCCACCTATGAGCGGACCGTGGTTTCCAACTGGTCGCCCTTCGACCGCTGGGTGGATGGCGACGAGAAGGCGGTCTCCGACGGCGCCAAGCGCGGCTTCGAGGTCTTCACCGGTAGCGCCGGCTGTTCCGCGTGCCACTCCGGCTGGAATTTCACTGACAACAAGTTCCATGACATCGGCCTGCCGGATGAGGATATGGGCCGCTTCAAGATCGATCCGAGCAGTCCGAACAATCAGCATGCTTTCAAGACGCCGGGACTGCGAAACACGCTCTATCGCGGCCCCTATATGCACGATGGCAGCCTGAAGAGCATGGACGAGGTGATTGCCCATTATGAAAGCGGCGGCGTCGGCCGCCCCTCGCAAGATGCCGCCATGATGCCCTTCCTGCTGACGGACCAGGAGCGCGATGATCTGATCGCCTTTTTGGGAACTCTGACCGCCGAGAAGCAGGACATTCCCCTGCCGACGTTGCCAAACTGAGGTGCATATCATGACACTCTCCATACGCATGCAGATACTCTTCCCCATGGTGGCGACAATCGTCGTCGGCTTCGGCAGCGCCCTCCTGATCGGCAACCAGGCTATCACCGGCCAGGCCCGGGTCGCCGCTGTGGTGCAGGAGGCTGTGAACGCCAAGTTGGCGTCGGCCCATATCGAACAACAGTTCCGGCAGGCGACATCGGTGGTCGACCGGGTACTATCGATGACGAATTTCGTGCCGGCAGCCGAGGTCAAGGCAGCGTTCGAGGAAAGAAATGGCGCACTTTCGCAATCGCTCGATGAACTTGGGCGCGTTGATCTCGCAATGTCGCTGACCGAGGGGGTGCGCTCGCTTCGCGAGGCGCATGGCGCCTGGGAAACGGACGTCAAGGTGAGCCTCGGCCTGCAGCAGGCAGACCAAGTCCCGACGGCCGAGAAGCTGGCGCGCTCGCAGCAGGCGATCATGACCGGCATCACAACCGTCAACAGTATCGTCGACAGGATCGCGACCGAAAGCGTCGCCGAAGCGGGCAAGGCCCTGGAATCGAAGATCGAAGCCGAACTGGCGCTCGCGGGTCTTGCCGCCATCATCGGCCTCGGCATTCTCATTGCCATCGCCCGGCATGTGTCGCGTCCGATCCAGCGCATCACCCGATCCATGCAGGAACTGGCCGCGGGCGAGACTGATAAGGCGATCCCCTATGCCGGGCGCGGCGACGAAATCGGGCTGATGGCGGGCTCCGTCGAAATCTTCCGCCAGAACGCCATCGCCCGGATCCGGCTGGAAAGCCAGGCCGAGGAAAACCGGCGTCTGGCCGAAGCAAACCGGCTGGCCGACCAGGAGCAGGCGGAGCGCAGCGCTGCAGCACGGCTGAAGACTGCGACCTCGGGCCTCGCCGCCGGCCTGAAACGTCTCGCCGAGGGCGATCTCGCCTTCCAGCTCTCGGATCGGTTCGCGCCGGAATTCGAGCCGCTGCGGCACGACTTCAACGCATCGGTGGAGCAGCTCGGCGGCACGCTGCTTTCGGTTTCAAAAAGCGTGTCGATCATCAATTCGGGCACTCGCGAGATCAACAACGGTTCCAGCGAACTTTCCGGCCGTACCGAACGGCAGGCTGCGACGCTCGAGGAGACCGCCGCTGCGCTCGACGCCGTGACCGCCAAGGTGAGCCAAGCCTTCACGATCGCCGAAGAGGCGCGCAACGTTGCCGACAACGCCAATCGCAGCGCGATGGCATCCGGCAAGGTGGTGGCTCAGACCGTCGACGCCATGGGTCAGATCGAGGAATCCTCCAAGCAGATCAACAATATCATCGGCGTCATCGACCAGATCGCCTTCCAGACCAATCTGCTGGCGCTCAACGCAGGCGTCGAAGCTGCACGCGCCGGCGAGGCCGGCAAGGGTTTTGCCGTCGTCGCCCAGGAAGTGCGCGAGCTTGCCCAGCGTTCGGCCCAGGCCGCCCGGGAGATCAAGGAGCTGATCGGGCGGGCATCCGCCAAGGTCGCGAGCGGCGTCGAGCTGGTCAACCACACCGGCGCGGCGCTTAGCGACATCGGCCGTTTCATCGTCGATATCAACCAGCGCATGGAAGCGCTCGCCGCCTCGGCGCGCGATCAGGCGACCAGCCTGTCGGAAGTCAATTCGGCCATGGGCCAACTCGACCAGGTAACCCAGCAGAACGCGGCCATGGTGGAGGAAACAACCGCCGCCAGCGTCACACTGGCCAGCGAAGCCGAACGGCTGCGCGAACTGGTCACCCAGTTCGAATTGGGCGGGGCAGAGTCCGGCACGCGGAGCTATCGCGACGCAGCGTGAGGTAAGCACGATTAGCTCCCGGCCCGGCCGACAGCCGGGATTTTTACACGCAGCAGGGCCATCAGCATCGAGCCGAGTGCAAATTCACCCCGTTCGGCGCGCCGCGTCAGGTGCCTGAGATAGCCTCCGGCGGAGTTGATGCACTCTCCCCTTTGCAGGATGCAGGCCATGACGATGGCGGCGCTTTCCGGCCCCATCACGCGTGACGCCGCCTCATAGGCGGACGGACTGACGGCGAGCATCGAGCGCACCACGATGGCGGCTGTCAGCAGATCCCGCCAGCTGCCTATCACCCCACCCGGGCCATAGTCGGCGATGTCGGGGCAGGCCAGGAGAACAGTGGCGAGGGGGAAGGATGTCAGTTCCCCTGCCCTCGGCCCAACGGCGAAGCGCGATTCCTCCCGGTGGTTTGTTTGCGCTCGCAGCCCGTCTTTCTGCGGCTTCGTTGCCGATCGCAAAAGCCAGTCAGGCTGCCCCGCCGCTTGCCTCTGCCGCGTTTCAAAGCTCGGTTCAGATTCAGATATAGATTCGGTGTGGGAATCCTGTATGTGACGCTCAATCTGGGATTCACTGGTGCTCGCTATCCGCATTTTCTCATGAAGATCCAGCAGGTTGGCGATGTCTTCGCGGGTCGCCTCGAGGTCTTCGAGGATCGGCCTGAGGCTTTCGATGGTCGCGGCCCTCGGGATACCCTGCAGGATCGTCTGGAACATTGAAGTTACGTGCTCCCAATCGCCCGGAACGGCTTCCGCGGCCGCGGCGGCAAGAAGCTTGGCAATGTCGCGCCGGCAGATGGTCAGCCGCTCCTTCATCGCGCGCAGCATCTGCCGGTCGGCGGCGATCCGAGCCGCCATCACCTCGATCTCCGAGGCGCGGGCCAGCAGCGGGGCGAGGCTGAAGCCATAGGCCTCTTCGATCACGCCATCCCGGCCGCGGCGGACATAACGCTTGCCGTTCGGGCTGTCCTTGCGGGAGATGAGGCCGGCCTCGACGAGCAAGGCGAGATGCCGGCGCAGCGTGGCGGCGGCCATGCCGCGTGCCCGAAGCGAAAGCTGCGCATTCGAGGGAAAGACCACCAGCCCTTTCTCACTGGAGAGCTCGTCCTCGGGATAGAAGCTCAGCAGCGAATCGAGCACGGTGAGCGCCCGGTCGGTCACGCCGAGCCCTGCCCGGGCTTCGCAGACGGATCGGAAAAAGGCAAGCGTCATCGGCCGCCGCCCGAAGGGCGTCGTCACAGATTCACTCTCCATTTCCTTCACCTCTGTTCAGGCAAAAGAAGTCCGCTCACCGAAACGATGCGAGGGAAAAGTGCTGCAGCGTCATTTGCGCGTCTGAAAAGACACGGGGTGCGCGCTTCAGGACTCTTGACGGGGATTCGTGAAAATGCGATTCTCTGTCTTGCTTAAGGATGTGAGAAGGGCTTCCACGACTCGTTCGTTTGGGGGCCTTTTTCTTTTGCGGTTTCAGTCTCCTTGTTTGCCCTCCTCGGCGAGGAATTGCTCATAGAGCGCATCCAGCCTGCCGGAGAGAAATTCACCGAAACGGCCGGCATTTTTCGCCTTCATCGAGAGCGAGAACGCCTTGCCGTCATTCCTCATTTCCGCGTGGACAGCCTTATCAAGCGGCTGCCATGTCACCTTCCTGGCGGCCGCTGTTTTCTTCACCGGCCGCGCGCTTTTGTTCAGCGCCGCATAGAGCGCTTCGAAACGTTTGTCGGAAGGTAACTGATGAAAGTTGTCGCCTTCGAGGACCTTGGCGACACTTGCGGCATTGGCCGATTTGCCGGCGAGCAGCGACAGTTCCACCCAGCGCTCGCGCCCGACGCCGGGCGCCGGGCCGATCGCCTGGACGACTTCCTGCGGCAGCCGCTCCATCACCGATATCATCTTCGAGACCGAAGCCGCATTGGCGGCGAGCGCCGTCGAGATCACCTCCCGGTCATAGCCGAGCTCCTCCAGCCGCCGGGCAAAGAGCGCCCGCTCGATGAAGGTGAGGTCGGCGCGGGCCGAATTTTCCTGGCCCTGAGCGATGACATGGGTGCGGTCGTCGATCGCCTTGACGACGGCGCGGACATTGCGGCCGAGCTCGCGGGCGGCGCGCAGGCGCCGGTGGCCGAAGACCACCTGATAGCGTCCGTCGATCGTCCCATGGGGACGCACGAGAATGGGCGTGTCCTGTCCGCGTACGCGGATCGCCTCGACCAGCGCGCGGAACGCCTCGTCGTCCTCCGACAGCCGGTCCTTGACAAAGGAGACCTCGACGGTGTCAGGGTCGAGATCGACTACCGCCTCGCCTTCGAGGAATTTTTCCGCCTGCTTGGCAAGCTCATCCAGCGAGCGGACGAGCGAGCGGCCGGCCCCGCGCATCGGATAGTTCGGCGCGCCGGCGCTCTCGTCAGGCATTTCGGCCAGCCCCTCAAGCAGGTTCTTTCGTGCCATGACTTTCTCCGATTGCGGGCATTCCATTGATTTGCTTCAAGGAAACGGCGAATTTGTCAGCCGACAAACTCACCGTCCCCATGCTTGGTGAATGAGGCCGGCGATCTCGGCATTGACGGCGTCCATCGCCTCGATCGCCCGGTCATAGGTTCCCCGGTTCATCGAGGAGCGCTCGACCTCGTAAAGGGTCTGCTTGGTAATGCCGGCATCCGAAATCGCCGTCGATTTGACCATCTGGTTCTTCAGCATGAATTCGTGGAACATGGTCGACATGAAGCCGACCATCTGCGCCTGCGGCACGTCGGTCGGTTCGTAGCGGGTGATGAGATAGCGGTACCAGGAAAGGTTCACCTCGGCGCCGGCCGCCCGGATCGGCTTCAGTATGCCGCCGAGCATCAGCAGGAACTGGCCCATCGACATGACGTCGAGCATCTGCGGATGGATGGTGATCAAGACGCTGGTCGCCGCGGTCAGCGCCGTCAGCGTGAGATAGCCGAGCTGCGGCGGGCAATCGATGACGACGACGTCGTAGCGGTCGTCGACCTCGGCGAGCGCACGCGAGATGCGGGTGAAGAAGGTCTTGCCGTCATTGCTCGATTTGTCGGCCATGGCGAGCGGCGTATCGTATTCATATTCCTGCAGATCCAGATTGGCCGGCACGATATCAAGGCCGGGAAAATTGGTCTGGTGGATGATTTCCGAGAGCTTCTTCTTCTCGCCGTCGTAGCGGATCGCCTCGTAGAGCGAGGAGGCCTGGTCGAATTCCGGCTGGAAGCCGTGCAGGGAAGAGAGCGAGGCCTGCGGATCGAGATCGACGGCGAGCACGCGATGGCCGGTCAGCGCCAGATGCTGGGCAAGATGGGCAGCCGTCGTCGTCTTGCCGGAGCCGCCCTTGAAGTTGACGACGGCGATGACCTGCAGTTTCTCATTGCCGCGGCGATGGGGCACATACATGCGACTTTCGGAGCGGCCATGCGCATCGAGATAGCGCCTCAGTTCCAGCATCTGCTCGGCGCCGTAGGAGCGCCGCCCGGAAGGCGAGGTCTTGGGGCAGGGGCCTTTGCCTTCGAGATGCAGCTTCTTCAGCGTGCTCTGCGACGCCCCGACATAATTGGCGACCTCCGCCAGCGAGAAGCTGCGCAGCGTCTTCTTCGCATTCGGCGGAAAACGCTGCACGCTGAGCAGATGCAGCTTCTTTGAAATCACGTCGCCATGTTCGAGAATCTGATCCTCGAAATGCAGTGGTGCTGCCTTCAAGGCATTCAAATTAGCGTTCATCGGCGGCAATCTCTCGGATAACGATTTTCGGGCTCAAAAGCCCGTCTAACCGTTATTATCCGCGATTCTCTGATGCCGGCCAAGAATTTTAAGGTTAACGCATATTAACCTTTTGGCTGCGCGTTCAAATTTCGGTCGGTGCTGCATGATGTCCGGAAAGGCCGGGGAGTTGGGCCGGGGGCGCTTATAACGCGCCCCCGGCGGCGCCCGGCCGAAGGGGAGGGGCATTCGGCGGGCTTAACTCAACAGCGCTTCACCTGTGGCAATGCGCTGCTCGTCAGCGCCGAAAAGGTGTACGGCATCGTGGATCGGCGCGATCCTTAGGACATCGCCGGGGGCGGCCCTGATCCGCTCGCGGAAGACGCAGGTGAGCGTCTGCCCTCCCAGCCGGACGAGGACCAGCGTTTCCGAGCCGGTCGGCTCCACAACGATGGTCGTCACCTCGATGCCGTCGGGGTCGAGACTGATATGTTCGGGACGGATGCCGTAGATAACCGCGTCGCGCGGGCGGCGCTCGCTCGGCAGCAGCAGGCCATCCTCAGTGCGGAAGCCGTCCTCGGTCATGCTGCCCTTGATGAAATTCATCGCCGGCGAGCCGATGAACCCCGCGACGAACAGATTGCTCGGCCGGTCGTAGAGTTCG
Organism: Rhizobium phaseoli; assembly: GCF_003985125.1. GTDB lineage: Bacteria > Pseudomonadota > Alphaproteobacteria > Rhizobiales > Rhizobiaceae > Rhizobium > Rhizobium phaseoli. The sequence continues at coordinate 92,971 of NZ_ML133576.1, read as the reverse complement.
AGCGGCGAGCCGGACTGTTCGATCAACCCGTCCTTCATGACGACGATCTTGTCGGCCATGGTCATGGCCTCGATCTGGTCGTGGGTGACGTAGATGGTGGTCGTCTGCAGCCGCTGGTGCAGCTCCTTGATTTCCGAGCGCATCTGCACGCGCAGCTTGGCGTCGAGGTTCGACAGGGGTTCGTCGAAGAGAAAGACGGCGGGATCGCGCACGATGGCGCGGCCCATCGCTACGCGTTGCCGCTGACCGCCGGACAATTGCTTCGGATAGCGCTCCAGGAGATTTTCGAGGCCGAGAATCTTGGCGGCGTTGCCGACCCGGTGGTCGATCTCCGACCTCGGCATGCGCTTCAGCCGCAGCGAGAAGCCCATGTTCTTGGCGACCGTCATATGGGGATAGAGCGCGTAGTTCTGGAACACCATCGCGATGTCGCGATCCTTGGGCGCCAGCTCGTTGACGATGTGCTTGCCGATCTGGATCTGGCCCGAGGTGATGCCTTCGAGGCCGGCGATCATCCGTAGCAGCGTCGATTTCCCGCAGCCGGAGGGGCCGACCAGCACCACGAATTCACCATCACCGATATCGACCGAGACGCCTTTGATGGCTTTGAATGCGCCGTAATCCTTGCGCGCATTGTTGACCGAAACATGGGCCATGAAACTCCTCCCGAATTCGCCGTCAAAGTCCGTTCAAGACATTTTTGAGATAATCGAGGCCGAGGCGCTCGCCCTCTTTGCGGGCGGCCAGATCCTTGCCCGGCCAGCCATAGGCGGCATCCTCGTGCTCGATCGAAAGCGTGCCGTTAAAACCGTGGCTGCGCGCCTGCCTGATGAAACGCGGCCAGTCGAGGAGGCCAAGCCCCGGCAGTTTGTACTGCCACCAGCCCCTGCTGTGATAACCGAGCGCCTGCAGCGCCTCGCGATCGATCGCCGTGTCCTTGGCGTGCAGGATGGCGATGCGATCCTTCACCGCCTCCAACGCCCGATAGGGATCGACGCCGATGCGGATGAGATGCGAGGGATCGAATTCCAGCCCGAAGCGGCGGTCCGGGATCCTCGCGAAAAGCGCCTGCCATCCCTTCGGCGTCGTGCCGACGAAATTGTCTTTCGGTCCCGGCCAGTTCTCGATCGCGAAGGTCAGGCCGGAGGATCGCGTCTCGGCGATCAGCCCGTTCGCGAAGTCGGCGAAATCGTCATAATTGGCCTCCTCGCCCGCGCTGTCGTCGCGTCCGGGGAAGATCACGAAGATCGGCACGCCGGTCTCGCCGATCGCCCGGGCGAATTCCGCCGTCCTTGCCCGGAGCTCCCGGCGTTTGTCGCGGTCGGCATCGAGCTGGTTGCCGAAATAGGTGAGAGAGGAGACGAAGAGGTTGCGCTGCCTCGCAAGCGCGACGGCGTCCGCCACCCGGTCCGGCGTCTTGATATGGCCGCCGACATCGATCTCGATGGCGTCGAAACCGGCCGAGGCGGCGAAGTCCACCACTTCCTCCAGCGGGCGGTCATTGAATGTCGAGGTATAGAAGCCGATCTTCACCATATCCTCCCGGGCCTGTTGCCCGTTTCAGCCGTTCAGGCGATCCATGTTTTTCAGCGGCGAGCGGGTGCGTTGCGCCACGTCCGCCGATGCGAGCATGAGGGCGGCTGCCATCGGCATCGCCGCTGCGCCGATGGCCGAGGCGTCCTCGCCGATCGAGGCGCGATGCAGCGAGGGCAGGTTGGTATCCTCGGCGTCGAGATGTTCGTGCACATAACGCAGCAATTCGTCGACGATGCGGATCGGCAGCCGGCCGCCGACGAGCACGGCGTCGGGATCGACGATCATGGCGATATGTTTGACGGCGACCGCCAGATGCGCACTCATTTCCTTCAGCCATTGCGAAACGAGACGCTTGCCATGCGCGTCGAGCGTCAGCAGATCCTGGGGAATGTCGACCTTGATGCCGTGTTTGGCCAGGAAATCATAGAGGAAGAACAGCGAGAAGATCTCGCCGAGAAGCTGGACCTTCTGGCCCTTGCCGTCGCGGCCGTCGGCGATCGGCAGCCAGCCGATCTCGCCGCTGAGACCCATGGCGCCGCGATGGCCGTTGCCGTCGAGCACAAGGCCGCCGCCCGGGCAGGCATTGACGGCGATATAGAAGAAGCTGCTGCTTTCAGCGCCGAGGCCGTAATCGAGCTCGGCAAGGGCTGCCGCATTGGCCTCGTTCTCGATGAAGACGGGGTGCTGTGTCAGGTTCTCGAGTGCGGCGCGCACGTCGAATTCCGTCCATTCCTGATAGGCATCCGGCTTGCCGAGCAGCGAGATTTCACCCAGCCAATCCGGCACGGCAAGGCCGATGCCGGCAAGGCGCGCATCGTCGATCAGCCGGCTGCGCTGGAAATGCGAGATCGCATCTGAAGTCAGCTGCATGAATTCACCAGGCAGGATGAAGCGCTTTTCGTGATGCACGCGGGCGCGCACATTGCCGACGGCATCGACGGCCAGAATCGTCAGATGGTCGCGGTCGATATTGATGCCGATCGCGAAACAGGCGTCGGGATTGATTTCGAGCTCGATTGCCGGCTGGCCCCGCAGCCCGTGCCGGCGGCGGGCCTCCATGATCAGGCCCTCGTCCAGCAGCCGGTCGACGATGCGGGCGATCGCCGGTTTGGTGAAGCCGGTGCGCCGCGCGATTTCGGCGCGCGAAATCGGCGCCTGGCGATGGATGCAGCGCAGGACGACGGCCCTGTTGTGTTCGCCGGCGTCCTCGACATTGGCGCCCGTCAGATCGGGGGAGAGCTTTGCGCCGGGCATCTGGTTCATACGTCACATCCTTCCTCGCGCCAGAAAAGCAGGACCGGCCTCATCCCTTCACCGCGCCGCTGGTCATCGCGCCGAGGATCAGCCTCTGGAGCGACAGGAAGGCCACGATCGCCGGAACGACCGAGATCAGGCAGGCGGCGGCCAGTAGCTGGATGGACGAGTCGGTCTGCATGCCGCGGAAGTTAAAGATTCCGACGCCGATCGGCATCAGGTCATTTTTGGTGAGCAGCAGGAAAGGCACGAGGAATTGCGACCAGCCGGCAATGACGGTGATGATGAAGACCGAGGCGATGCCCGGCGCTGACAAGGGCAGGATGATGCGCCAGAAGACCGAGTAGCGGTTGCAGCCGTCGATCATCGCGGCTTCGTCGAGGCTGCGCGGAATACCGTCGACCGTGCTTTTCAGCAGCCAGGTCGCCAGCGGAACGCCGAGCGCGATATAGACCATGACGACGGCAAAATGCGTGTCGAGCAGGCCGAGCCGGTTCATGTAGCGGTAAAGCGGCACCATGATGACGAGCGGCGAGATCATCTGGAAGAGCAGCAGCCCCATCATCGACAGGCCCTTGCCGCGGAACTGGAAGCGAGAAAAAGCGTAAGCCGCGGGCAGTGCCACGATCAGCACCCCGAGCCCGCTCAAGGCGGCAAGCTTCAGCCCGTTCCAGAGATAGATCGGAAAATAGCTGTTGTTGAGAACGGTGATGAAATTCTGGATGGTGGGGTTGTCGGGAATATAACGCGCCGCGCCGCGATAGACCTCGCGCTTGTCGCGCAGCGCCATCGACAAGAGATAGGTGAGGGGGCCGGCGAAGAAGACGAACATCACCAGCATGAAGAGATAGCTGAAGGCATCGCCGAGCCGCGTTCCAGTGCGTCCGCTCATTGCTCTTCTTCCTTCGGCAGGAACGACGCATAGACGAAGGCAAGGCCGAGGCTGATGATCAGCATGAGCACGGAGAGCACGCTGCCGCCCGACAGGTCGTAGTTCCGGAAAACGATGTTGAAGACGTAGAGCGAGATCACCTCGGTCGCGCGGCCCGGCCCGCCGCCGGTCAGCGTGATGATCGCATCGAAGGTGTTCACCGTCTGGATGGTAATCAGGATCATGTTGACGAGGATCGCGGCGCGCAGCTGCGGCAGCGTAACGAAGAAGAACTGCTGCGAGGCGGTCGCGCCGTCGACCTCGGCGGCTTCATAGAGCGATGGATCGATCGCCTTTAGCGCCGCATACATGACGACCATCGAAAAGGCGGTGCCGCGCCAGATGTTGGAGATCAGCGTCGACCAGGGCGCCATCGCCGGATCGGAGAGCCAGGCAACGGTCGGCATGTGCATGAGCCTGAGAATGCTGTTCAGCGCGCCATAGGGCGCCTCGGAAAACAGCATCTGCCAGATGATACCGCCGGCAATGCCGGGAACGACCCAGGCAATGAGCGCCGTCGTCCGGAGGATCGTGGTGCCGAACAGGCCGCGCTTTTCGCCGCGGATGACGGTGACGGCGACGGCAAGTCCAAGGATCTGCTGGCCGATGACGCTGCCGCCGACGAAAATCAGGGTGGCCCATAAAATGTCGGGCAGCTGCGGCGAGCTCAATGCATTGGTGATCGAGCCGAGCGTATAGTCCTGATTTTCACCGATCAGCGTCGCATTGGTGAAGGAAAGCCGGAAAACATCGATGACGGGATAAAGGTAGAATATGCCGATGACGATGATCACGGGCATGATCCAGGGCAGGGGAGCGCCGGCGAAACGGCGCATGAACGTTCTGCTTTGAGGCGGGCTGTCGGCCTCGATGGCAATTGGGCTCATTGGCTTCCCTGTCCTGATTTGGCAAAGCCGGCGACGCCCGCAGGCAGGCGCCGCCGCTGTCTGAAGCGTTGGAGATCGCCGCTGCCCCTCACCCTAACCTCTCTCCGCTCGCGGGGAGAGGGGACGTGCCCTGCGAGGGGTAGATGGAAACGGGGAGCTTGCGGCTTGTCCCCTTCTCCCCGTCACAACGGGGAGAAGGTGGCGGCAGCCGGATGAGGGGCTGCCTAGCGACGCAGCATCACAGCCGCTTGTAGGCCTCGATCGCCGCGCTGAATGCGGCATCCAGGGCTTCTTCCGGTTTCTTCGTGCCCGAGAGCACGTCGCCCATCATGATCTGGATCTGGTTCGATATTTCAGGATAGATCGGCACGCCGGGGCGGGCCTGGCCGTCGACCAGGGCGTTGGCGAAGGTCTTGTTGGCTTCCGTCGAGAAGACCTCGTATTTGTCGAAGAGCGACTTCCTCGTCGGCAGCTGCTGCTGCAGCGCGTTGCCCGGGCCCATATAGACGTCACGCGCCAGATTGGCGCACATCTCGATCTTGTCCTTGTCCTTGCTGAAGGAGGCGATTGTCCACCCGCCGGTGCCGGTCGAGCGCTGGTCGGCGGAGGGGCCGGGGATCGGCGAGAAGGTCCAGTTCTTGAATTCGTCCTCGTCGAGAGTGGCCTTCAGCTGTGCATATTGCCAGTTGCCGCCGATGAAGAGCGCTGTAGTCCCGGCCGCGGCCGCAGCGTTCATGTCGTCGTAGTTGGCAATGGTGCTGACGCGCTTGGGAGCTGCGCCGGAATCGACGAGATCCTTGAAGTAGTTAAGCGCCTTGAGGAATTTCTCCTTGTTCTCGCCTTCGCCGAACACCGGCTTGCCGCTGTCGTCGACGAGCTTGCCGCCGAGTGCCCAGTAGTTGGCGAGCCAGTCGAAGGTCGTGCCTTCCCAGCGCCCGCCATTGAAGAGCACGCCTTCCATGCCTTCCTTGGTGGAGGCAATCGCGGCCTTCTTCAGGTCGTCCCAGGTCGCAGGCGCATCTGATACAATCGACTTGTTGCGGTAGAGCACGCGAAGGTCAGTATCCCACCACCAGGCGCGGATGGTCTTGTCCTTGTCGGTGATGCCGGCGCGGATGAAGGGGAAGAGATCGTCCACTTCTTCCTTGGAGAAATAGGGCGTGAAATCGGCCAGCACGTGGTTGACCATGAACTGCGAAAGCACGAAGGAGTCGACAGCGGCGCAATCGGGCGCATTGCCGGCCTTGGCCTGCTCCAGCATCTTGGCCTGTTCGGTGCCGATGTCGGAGGACATGAACTGCATCTGCAGCTTCCAGTCCGGGTGCTTCTTGATGAAATCGACGAAGATCTTCTGATAGCCCTCGGCGATCGCGGGATCGGAATTGTTCGGGCTGTCGTTCGTCAGGCGGACGACGAGGGTTTTCGGCGCATCGGCAAGGCCGATCCGGTCTTTGGTGGCAAGTTCCTGGGCAAAAATGGCGGATGCTGAAAATAAGACAGTGCTCAGCGTCAATGCGCTGACGGTGGCGCTCTTCATGATGGGTCTCCTCCCCATTTTGAACGAATACAGCCTGGCGGTCGGTTGACCTCTCCTCATTTCCGTGCTGCATTAATTAGATTAAGTTACTTTGATTTGATGTCAAGCCACAGCTTTGGGAGGCGAAAGCCTGGGAGGTTGAGATGCTGGCGACATTCAACAGCAGCTAGCGCGCGCCCTGATTTTCGGAAGGGGGCATGCGCCAATTAAAGTGACGGGGCGCGCCTTTCAGGCCCGCGGTATATCTGCTCTCGCAATTTTCCTGAAGAAGGCCATGAGGCAATCGCGATGGTCGCGATGGCCCGGTCTGGTTTTTGCCCGGCTGCGGCGCAGCCGGAAGTCAGCCCATGGAGGATAAGATGCGTCTACTCATTCTCGGCACCGGCGGCATGGCCAATCAGCATGCCGCACGCTTCAAGGCGATCGAAGGCGTCAGCGTCGTCGGCGGCGTCGATGTCGTTCCGGAGCGGCTCGCGGCCTTCTGCACCGAACACGGCATCGCCAATCATTTCCTCTCGCTCGAGGATGCGCTTGCCTGGGGCGAGTTCGATGCGGTCGCCAATGTCACGCCCGACAGCATCCACCACCCGACGACGCTGCAGGCGATCGCCGCCGGCAAGCATGTCTTCTGCGAAAAGCCGCTCGCCACCGATGCGGCGAAGGCCATGGAGATGACCGAGGCGATCGAGCGGGCAGGCAAGGTGGGCATGGTCAATTTCACCTACCGCAACTCGCCGGCGCTGCAGAAGGGCCGGCAGATGGTGCTCGCCGGCGAGATCGGCGCTGTGCGCCATGTCGAGGCGTCGCATCTGCAGAGCTGGCTGGTCGGCCGGCACTGGGGCGACTGGAAGAGCGAAAGCAAATGGCTGTGGCGGCTGAGCAAGAAGCACGGCTCGAACGGCGCGCTCGGCGATATCGGCATCCACATCGTCGATTTCGCCTCTTATGGCTCCGGCCTCGACGTCGCCCACGTCTTCGCCCGGCTGAAGACCTTCGACAAGGCGCCCGACCACAAGATCGGCGAGTATGATCTCGATGCCAATGACAGTTTCACCATGAATGTCGATTTCACCAATGGCGCGATCGGCACGATCCAGGCGACACGCACCGCCGCCGGCCAGATGGATCAGCTGCGCCTCAGGGTCTACGGCGAAACCGGCTCGGTCGAGATGATCTACGATACCGGCAAATCGACGCTGCGCGCCTGCCTCGGCGAAGACGTCCACACGGCGACCTGGCGCGACGTGCCCTTCGATCCCGTCGAGACCAATTACCAGCGTTTCGTCCAGGCGGTGCGGGCGGGCAAAACCCAGGAGCCGTCGTTCCGCCGCGCGGCGAATATCCAGAAGGTGCTCGATAAGGCACTCGCCTCCGACCTCAGTCACAAAGACGAAGCGCTCACTTAAGCCGATGCCGGCGGCAGCAGCAGCGTGTTGAGGAAGGGCAGCAGCGCCGCGCCGAGCGCTACGCCGCCGCCGCTGAAGCTGGCGGGCCGCATCGGCGAAATCCATGGCGTGATGATTGGCCGCGTCGCGGTATCGCGCCGCTCGATGGAAAGCTGGTGGATCAGCGCCTCGATCACGCTTTGCGGCAGGTCTCCGCCGATCATGACGGTGCTCGGGGCGAAGAAGCCGGCCATGGCGATGATCGGATCGAGAAGATGGCCGGCCGCCTCGCGGATCCATTGCGACAGCAGGGGACAGGAGAATTCCTCGCCGTTCAGCAGCCGGGCGAAATCTTCGTCGCCGATGCGCGCCCGCAGCGATCCGAAACCGACGACGGTGTTGAGCCGAACATTGTCGGGCCCGGTAAGCATTTCGCCGATGCTGCCCGCCCTCCCGTGCACGCCGGAATAGGGAGCGCCGCGGATGAGGAAGCCCGCCTGCACGTCGTCATCGATGACGATCATCGCGAGCCCACCCTCCGGCAGGGCGCTGCCGATCGTGCGCTCGGCAAGAAGACCCGCGGTGCATTCGTTCTCGACATAGGGGCGCGCGATCGTCGACATCGCGGCGATCGCGTCGCTCTCGTCCTCCGTCCAGTCGTTGGTGGCGATGCCAAGCCCGATGACCGGCCTGGCGGCATGCCGATCGACCATGTCGCGGACGGCCGCATGCACAAGCCCGACCTTGTTCGCCGGCTCCACCTCGAAATAGGCCCGCTCATGCACCTGGCCGCTCAGATCGACGAGCACGATCTCGCCACGCCGCTCGCGAAGCTTGACCCCGACCGAAAAGGCGCCTTCTGGCCGCAACGCGAATTCCGTCGCCGTGGCGCCGCCGCCGAGCCCGTTGCGGCGGTTCGAGGTGACGAGCTTCTCCTCCGCCAGCCGCCGCAGAATATTGGTGATGCCGGGGCCGGTCAGCCCGCTATGTCGCCCAAGCTCGGTGCGCGTCAGCGGCCCATGCCGGCGGATCGCTTCCAGGATGACGCGAATATTCCGGTCGGCGATCTCGCCTGACCTGAGCCCCACCGTTTTGGCGCGCGGACCGCCCATCTCCTGGGTGTGAAGCCGACGCGGCCCTGACCGAAGATACCGCATGACCGCCTTTCCTAGAGCACTACCTCGGTTGTGTATCACGCTTGCAGGTGTTCGTAACGATTTTCCGGTAGATGGTTGTAACGAAGGGCCGCGGCTCTACACAGTATCGGAATTACTTGCGTGGAGCGTTGAATTCAACCGATGACTGATGAACATTCTCCCGCCACTGATCGTGACGCAAACGCCACCCAACCAATTCTCGTCTTGCGAGGGAGTGTGAGACACCTCTTCATGATCCTTGGCGTCATGGCACTCTGTTCCGTCTACCTCCTACTTATCGCCCTTGGGCAGATCGAAATGCACACCCGTACGAGCGGTGTCGGAGAGGCCCTGTTCGCGATCCTGTTCCTCGCCCTCATCGTCTATGTCGCGGTAAAGGCTCGGCAGGTGGACTTCACGAAGCCCACAATGGTGATCGGGCCCGACGGCATCGCTGGCCAACGGCTGCCGAAGCTCATCCCTTGGCAGATGATCGAACGTGTTGATATCCCAGAGGCCCGGTGGGCGGGATTCATTTATCTAACTGTACGGAAAGAGGCTGATCCGGAGATACTTGAAGTGCTGCGCAAGCGGCAACCTCTTGAAAGGACCGTCGCGATACCGCACAGATGGGTTCCGGGGTTCCGTTCAAGCGAAGTCAAGGACGTCGTGAATCGCTACTTTGAACGCTCACGACAACGCTGAAGCGGGATGAATATCTGCTTCCGGCGGCTCATCTCCTGATGTCGCTCCGACCGGCTCTACGATTTAGTAGCTGCAGGGGCGATCGTTGCCGAAGCCGTCCCGGCAGGCAGGTCTGAGTCCATAGTCGACGCTGCTGTATCCAATCGAGCCGGTTTGCACCGAGTCGGTTGAGCTGGTCGTGCACGAAGACAAGGACACGACAACCGCGACGACGGTTGCTGCGGCTGCCAATGATTTGCGAATCTGGAGCATCCCACCCTCCCCATCGCTGGCTGAGCGCCAGCGTCTTCAGCGTGATCACCCTGCACATAGGCCGACGCGGCGATCGGTAAACCGTTGCGACCGATCAAGATTCCGTTATTCGTTGACGGCCCGGCGCCGGCTTCCCCGCGGAGGACACCATGCCCGCAGCGATATTGATTGGAGCCTCTGGTTCCGGCAAGGCTACACTTGCTCAGGCAATTGCCGCGCGATCTCCCGATCGCGACGACAACTTCTCGGCCGAAAGCGCCTTGTCGGGGCTGACATTCCGGCCGGTGGAATTTGCTACCAGGAAAAGAGATATCCGGGGGGGCGCGAACGCAACGATGGATGCCACCAGCCCGACCTAGGGCGAAGTGGTCATCGAAAAGCCCGGTAGCGGCGCCTTCTATGCCCCCCGAGAAACACTGCAGCGGAGGGACGTCACGCAACTGGTGTTTCCCGGCGTGACGACGGAGGTCTGTATCCAGACGACCATGCGCGAGGCAAATGACCGCGGTTGCGAATGCCTGCTCGGAGAGGCGGCGACGGAAGCTATTTCCCTCAATTCACGGTCGCTGCAACCGATCCCGGCATGAAACCATCTGACTGAAAGTTCTCTATGCTTCAGTTGCTGCACCGCAGATCACGAGTTCACCCGCTGTTGTGTCTGCTGGTCGAAGAAATGCACCTTCGACGTTTCGAAGGAGAGCTTCACCGGCTGTTCGGGAGCGAGATCGACACGCTCGCGCACCACCCAGGTCAGTTCCCTGCCGTCGACTTCCACCGCGACATGGGTTTCCGATCCCGTGGGCTCGACCACCTTGACCACGGCATCGACGCCGGTCTCGCCGCCGAAGGCGATGTCTTCGGGACGGATGCCGAGCGTCAGCGGCCGGTTGGCGGAACTGGCCGGCGCGCGAGACAGCTTGACGCGCGCACCGCCGTTCAGCGCCAGCGCCGGGCTGCCGGCATCGGAGATCGTCCCTTCGAGGAAATTCATGGCCGGGGAGCCGAGGAAGCCGGCGACGAAGATGTTGCGCGGCTTGTCGTAAAGCTCCAGCGGGCTGCCGATCTGCTCGACGCGGCCGCCATGCAGCACGACGATCTTGTCGGCCATGGTCATGGCCTCGATCTGGTCGTGGGTAACGTAGACGATCGTGGTCTTCAGGCGCTGGTGCAGCGCCTTGATCTCGGCGCGCATCTTCACCCGCAGCTTCGCATCGAGGTTGGAGAGCGGCTCGTCGAAGAGGAAGACCTTCGGATCGCGGACGATGGCGCGGCCCATGGCGACGCGCTGGCGCTGGCCGCCGGAAAGCTGCGCCGGCTTGCGGTCGAGCAGCGGCTGCAGGCCGAGAATGGCGGCGGCCTCGCCGACCTTCTTCTCGATCTCGGGCCGCTTAGCGCCGGCAAGCTCCAGCGCAAATCCCATATTCTGGGAAACCGTCATCTGCGGATAGAGCGCATAGTTCTGGAAGACCATCGCGATGTCGCGATCCTTCGGCTGCAGATTGTTCACCACCCGCCCGTCGATGCTGATCTCGCCGCCGGTGATGTCTTCGAGGCCGGCGATCATGCGCAGCAAGGTCGATTTTCCGCAGCCGGAGGGGCCGACGAGAATGGTGAATTCGCCATCGGCGATCTCGACGTCGACGCCGTGGATGATATCGACCGGGCCGAAGGATTTCTTGACGTTTCTGATGCTCAAGCCGGACATGGATCTATCCTTTCCTGCGCACGCGCAGCGCCTGGAACGGCTTGCGCGGGATCTTGACGCCGAAGGCGGCGTCCGGCTTGCCGCCGCGCACGACCGAGCCGTGGCGCGTCGGATGCGGAACGGGTGCCGCCACCTTCTCGGCCGGGGTGATCGTCATCTCCCAGGTGTCGATGATATCGACATCGTAATCGTCGCCATCGACCGGCAGGCCGGTGGACCAGACGACAGGCTGATGCTCGCCGAAATAGATCAGGCGGAAATCCCCATCGCCGTCACGCGCGCCGGATACGCGCGACCAGGGCCATTCACCGATGACGCCGAGCGGCTCGAGGCCGTGCTTGACGTCCGCCTCCAGCAGATCGCGCAGGAAGCCGATCCGTTTCCACGCCTCGCCGCGGAGTTCCCCGCCCTTGGCCCACCAGATCAGATCCTCTGGATGGGAATAGGTCTCGCCATGGCCGGCATAGCCGCCGCGGGCCATGGTGATCCAGAAGCGGTGCACGAGTTCCCCGGCATGGAGATTGCCCCAGGACTGCAGGATGTCGCCCTCATATTCGGGCTCGTCGTTGATGACGGGTTTGCCATAGGCGTTGCGCCATTCCTGGGTGCGCTTGACGTCGGGGTTCTGAATGCAGGTATGCGTGACCCACGGCTTGCGGTGATCGAAATTGGCCGTCACGTCGCCATTATGGATGGAGCGCAGGTGCTGGTAGGGATCGTTTTCCTCCAGAATGTGGAAATAGCGGTCCCATTGCTCCATCGGCTTGGTGTCGATCAGGAAATCATATTCGTTGGCGAGCGACCACCAGACGTTCCGGTAAGCGGCAAGTCGCGCGGCGAGATATTCGACATAGCGGAAATCCTGCGCCGCCGACATGTCGGCATAGCCCCAGCGGTCATAGGGATGGAAGATGATGATATCGGCTTCGATGCCGAGGGCGCAGAGCGCCGCGACCTGTTGCTCGAAATGCCGGAAAGCGGCGGGGTTCGGGCGGTCGAAATCTTGCCTGCCGTCCGCGCCCTGCTCGAAGCTGGCATGCAGCGGCTCGTTGACGTTATAGGGATAATCCTTCGGAAAAACGCCCATGCGCATCTTGTTGAAGCGGGCCTTCTTCAGCGTCTCCAGCGTCTGCCTCTGCATCTCGAGTGGCTGGTGCGTCCAGGCGTAGCAGGTCGTTCCGAAGGAGAGGAACGGCGTGCCGTCGGCATAGGCGAAGTGGAATTTGTTGCGCACCCGCACCGGGCCGTGATTGCCTGATGAAGGGGCGGTCGTGATCAAGGCGCCGGTCTTGCCGTCGAGGGCTGCGGTCTTGGAGCGCGTCTTGAACGACCACTCGCCTTCGCTGTCGGGCATGAAGCGGATGCGGTAGGTGCCGTTGCCGTCGTAGAAACCGGGCACGCGCACTTCGCGGCTCTTATGGGTGAAGACGGCATCGAATGCCACGTCGAGATAGGGATTGCCGCCGGCCGGCCCTTCGAAGGCGGCCTCGAACACGCCCCATTTTTCGACTGCTGCATCGGACATTCTGTCTCTCCTCGTAAAGTGATTTCGCGATCAGCCCTTGACGGCGCCGGAGGTGAGGCCGGAGACGAAGTAGCGCTGGAACATGAGATAGACGATCGTCGCCGGAAGCACGGTCATGACGATCGCGGCGTTGAGCTGGCCGTAATTGCTGGAAAACTGACCCTGGAACGACATCAGGCCGAGCGGCAGGGTCCACATGTGCTGGTCCTGCAGCAGCACCAGCGCCATGGCGAATTCGTTCCAGGTGGAGACGAAATCGAGGATGAGCAGCGCGGCGAGCACCGGCAGGCAGACCGGCAGGAAGATCCTGCGAAAGATGGTGAAATGGCTTGCGCCATCGATGAGCGCCGCTTCCGAAAGCTCCTTCGGAATGCTCCTGAAGAAGCCGTGCAGGATGAAGACCTGGTAGGGCACGCCGAAGGCGATGTAGGGCAGGATGACGCCGGGATAGGTGTCGATCAGCCCGAAGGAATTGACCAGCGTGAAGAGCGGCGCCAGCATCACCTGGAAGGGGATCATCGTGCCGAAGACGACGAGAAGCAGCAGCGCCTTCGAGATCTTCAGCTTGATCTTGGCCAGCGCATAGGCGGCCATGGCCGAGAGGAACAGGCCGAGCGGCACCTTGATGACGGTGATGATGACGCTGTTGAAGAAGGAGTTCGCGAAATTGCCGCGGCTCCAGGCAGCGCTGTAATTGTCATAGGCAAGCTCGGTCGGCGGCATGAAGGCACCCGTGCTCGTCACCGCCGCCGGCGTCTTCAGCGAGGTGAAGACGATGAAGATGAAGGGCGCCACCCAGATAAGCGCCACGAGAACGAGCGCGATCCAGAGACCGATCAGGACGGGGTCGCGCTTCATCGACGACGGCTGGACATCGGCATGCACGGCGGCGGTATCGCTCGGCACTGCTGTCACGATTCGACCTCCTCATGCCTCTGGGTCCATCTCAGATAGGGGATGACGACGGCCATGGTGATCAGCAGCAGGACGACGGAGATTGCCGCGCCCCGGCCGAAATCGAAGATCTGCATGGCCTGGGTGAAGGCCCAGAGCGCCAGCATCTGGGTGGACTGGGCAGGGCCGCCGCCGGTCAGGCCATAGACGATGTCGAAGGCCTTCAGCGACGAGATGACGGAAAGAACGAGGACGATGGTGATCGTCGGACGAAGCGCCGGCAGCGTCACATGCTTGAACACGGCCCAGCGGCCGGCGCCGTCGATGCGCGCCGCCTCGACCAGCGTCTGCGAGACGTTCTGCAGGCCGGCGAGGAACAGCACCATGGAGAAGCCGACCGTCTGCCAGAGATAGGCGACGAAGACGGAGTAAAGCGCGATATCCTTGTTGCCGAGCCAGTCCTTGATCCAGCCCTGCATGCCCCAGGAGGTCAGCAGCTGGGCGAACAGGCCGAAGAAGGGATCGTACATCCACTTCCACATGGTGGCGACGGCGATCGGCGCAATGATGACCGGCAGGTAGAAGATCGCCCGCAACCCGTTGCGACCGAAGATCTTCTGGTTGAGGCTGAGCGCCAGCAACAGGCCGACCAGAGGCGGGAAGATCAGGCTCATCAGGGTCCAGATCACGGTGTTGCGGAAGGCGACCCAAAAGACCGGATCGCGGGTGAAGATCGCCGAATAATTGGCCATGCCCACGAACTGCCGGTTGGCATCGAGCCCGTTCCACTTCTGGAAGCTCAGGATGACGACGTTGAGCATCGGGTAGAGCGCGAAGACCGCGTAGATCGCCAGCGCCGGCACCAGCAGGATGGCCGCCTGCATGCGCGGATCATGCGTCGATTGTCGAAGTGACATGCTTTCCTCCTACAGCGCCGCGCGTCCTTCAGACGCACGAAGGACGCTGTAGCGCTTTGAATCTGCGCATCGTGCTTTCCGAAAATCGATTCCGATTTTTGCGCCGATGCGCTGGCAGGGCCTTTGCAGCCAGCTCGCGAAAGAAGGTGCCAACCGATCAACATGGTCGATCGGCCGGCGCTTGGGAGGAATCAGGTTCTGCTGGCGATGAAGGTCTGCAACTGCTTGGCCGCCTCGGCCGGCTCGGTGTTGCCGGAGGCGACGTCGTTGATGACGCGGAAATATTCCGTCGTGACATCGAGCGGGAAAGCCTGGTCGCCGTTCATGTAGACCTTGCCGTATTTCTGGAAGATGCCCAGCCATTCCGCCTCGAGCGGCTTCTGGTTGGCATATTGGACGTTCTTGTTGACGGAGGTCGAGCTCAGCTGGCCGAGCAGATCCTGCTGCACCTTCGTCGACAGGAAATAGTCGAGGAACTTGGCGGCGATGTCGGGATTCTTGCTCTTGGTGCTGATGTAATTGTACTCGGCGAAGCCATAGAGACGTTCGGTATTGGTCGGGAAGGGGAAGATGCCGTAATCGTCGAGGTTGGCGCCGGAGCCGTTGAGCTGACTGACCAGCCAGTCGCCTTCGAGCATCATCGCCGCGCGGCCTGCGGTAAAGAGGCTGTAGGACTGCTTGTTGTCGATGCCCATGAAGGGCTGCAGCGTGTAGTCCTTGGTCCACTTGGCGAATTCGGCGAAGGCGTCCGTCGCGCAGGGCTCCTTGGTCCAGTCCAACGTCATCGCCTTCAGCGCGTCGTGCTTCTCGGCGCCGCACTTGGTTTCGAGGATGACGTCCATCAGGCGCATGACGTGCCAGTTGACCGTGCCGCCGAAGGTGAAGGCGGGAATGCCGGCAGCCTTCAGCTTCTCGGCGGCGGCGAGAAGCTCGTCATAGGTCTTCGGCTCTTCGGTGATGCCGGCCTGTTCGAACAGCTTCTTGCTGTAATAGACGGCTTCGCCCTTGAATGTGAAGGGAACGCCGTGCTTGCCGCCGGGATAGAGATCGGCGAAGGCGGCTGCGGACGGCAGCAGTTCGTCGCTCCACTTATATTCGGTGTAATACTTGTCGAGGGGCAGGGAGAGACCGGCCTTCACAAATTCGCCGCCAAGGCCGAGGCCCGCCCAGCTGAAGTAGATGTCGGGGCCCTTGTCGGAGCCGGCCGCGACGCGCAGCGCCGTCTTGTGCTCGTCGACGGCGCGCTGGACGATCTCGACATGCGTACCCGGGTTCGCCGCTTCGAAATCGGATGCCACCTTCTTCAGAGCCGTATTGGCGGCATTGTTGTCGAAGTTGAGGGTCCAGAGCGTGATGTCTTCGGCAAGAACCGGCGTCGCGGCGAAAGACGCCACGGCGATCGCGACGATGCTCGCCGTCTTCAATTTCGCGGATAGGGTCAGCATTACCGTCCTCCTCTTGATAAGCCGGCCCCTTGTCGCAGATGATCATTTACATGTCAACTGGTATGATGAGCTAACCATCACGATGCTGTGCGAATTTCGCGATCGAGGCGATGACGATCGCGGCCGACGCCGCGCCGGGGTCGATATGGCCGATCACCCGTTCGCCCAGCCGCGACGCCCGCCCCTTGGCCGCCGTCATATCCCTCGTCGCTTCGCATCCCCGGCGCGCCGCCCGCTCGGCCAGATCGAAGCACTGGTGAAACGAGGCCCCCGGCTGCCAGGCATCGAGCGCCGCATCCGCCGCGGGCCTCCAGGCATCGACCATGGTCTTTTCGCCGGGCTTGGCCTTGCCGCGCTCCTGAATACCCTCAGCCATCGCCGCAAAAGCGCGCAGGAAGTCGTCATCGCTGAGTTCAGGCCTGTCTTTGACTGCAGCTCCGGCGCGCATGAAGGCCGTGGCATACAGCGGGCCGGAAGACGCGCCGACCGCATTCAGGAATGCCTTTGCCGCGGTGTTGAAGACGGCCGTCGGCGGAGTCTGTGTAGCGTCGAGCGCGGCGACCGCCCTGGCCGCCGCCTCACAGCCGGCGTCCATGGCAATACCGTGATCGCCATCGCCGATCGCGCCATCCAGCTCGCAGAGATGGTCGCGCTGCGCCAAGATGTCTACAGCGATCATGGCAAAGAGGTGCTGCAGGTCTTTGGTCGTGATCGCCATCGATCACCTCCTGAACATGGCGCAATCGCAGGGATGGTCGATCAGCCGCTGAAGCTCGTCGTCGAGATGCATGAGCGTGATGGAGGCGCCGGCCATTTCGAGCGAGGTGCAGTAATTGCCGACGAGCGATGTGTGGATGACAAGTCCGGCCCCGTCGAGCCGCGCCTTGACGCGCCGCATCATGATGTAGAGCTCCATCATCGGCGTGGAGCCGAGCGAATTGACGAGGACGGCGACGCGGTCGCCGCGCTCGGCCTTCATCTCCCGGAGAAGATTGTCCATCAGTTCGTCGGTCACCACATCGGCCGTCTTCAGCGGCCCGCGCGCCACGCCAGGCTCGCCGTGGATGCCCATGCCGATCTCCATCTCCTCCTCGCCGATCTGGAAGTTCGGCTTCAATGTCTGCGGCAGCGAGCAGGGCGAGAGCGCCACGCCCATCGTATAGGTGCGCGCATTGGCATGGCGCGCGGCGCGCTCGGCCTCGTCGAAGGAATAGAGAAGATCGCAGGCAGCGCCGGCCGCTTTGAAGATGAAGACATTGCCGGCCACGCCGCGCCGCCTGTCCTGCTGATCGGCTGGGGCGGACGCGACATCGTCGGTGGTCAGAACGGTGCGCACCGCGATGTCGTCGAGCGCCAGCATTTCCGCGGCCATATCGAAGTTCATGACGTCGCCGGCATAATTGCCGTACATGAAGAGCACGCCGACGCCGCCATCGACGGCCATGGCGCAGGCCATGATCGGATCGGGCGGCGGCGAGGCGAAGACATTGCCGATCGCGGCGGCATCGGCAAGCCCCTTGCCGACATAGCCGAGGAAGGTCGGCTCGTGCCCGGAGCCGCCGCCGATCACCAGCCCGACCTTGCCCTTGCGCGGGCCGCTTCTGGCAATGATGGCGCGCGGCATGCTGTCCACGGCGTAGAGGTGCTCAGGATGCGCCGCGAGGACCCCTTGCAGCATCTCATCGACGGCATCCGCGCCCGCATTGATAAGCTTCTTCGTCTTCACGCCGATCCTCCCAGAACGAGCTCCGACTGCATAGATGCGGCGGGCGGGCCAGAGGTCAATCCGCTAGAGCATGATGGCGAAAAGTGTGAGCGGTTTTCGGACGACATCATGCTCTAACTCTTTAATTTAGAGCAGGATTCAGATTTTAGGCCAACCGGGCCTAAAATCATCCTGTTCTAGCGGCAAGGCGGCCGTCGCGAACGGCGCAAGCCGCACCTCTTTGTCCAATGCGCCGCCATCCACTCTTCGCTCTTCGCCTGTGAGATTGACCACGTAGAGCTTGGCGCCAACGGCATCCCTTGCGACGAAAGACAGCACCTCGGAGGGCGAGGACGAGATGCATTCCTGCCAGGAGGCGCCCGCAAGTGCCGACAAGGTCCGCACCGTGTTGAAGAGCGGCCGCCGCCCGCCTTGCTGAACCGGCTCATCGCGACCGGCGATCAGGCCGAAAGGACCGGTCAGCGCCGAAAGCGTCAGGCATTCGAGCTCGGCATCCAGCACCCGGATCGCATAGCCGAGCGCGAAGGCCTCGGCGAAGCGGCCATTGTGGCGGGGGTCGCGGTTGGCCATCGGAATGCGCCCGCCGGCCGGATTGTCCATCGTGCGGCTGCCATAGGGGTTCTGCCGCATCGGGATCGTCGACGGGCCGATGCGATACGGCTTGTCGCCGTAGATTGCGCGCACGGAGCGCGTGATGAAGGGCAGCGCCTCCAATGTCTGCATGACGCTGAGATCGTCGGCCGCATGCACGATCGGGTTGGTGCAATGGCTGACGAAATCGATCTCGCCTGCCGGCACGGGCTTGCGATTGAGCTCGGTGAAATAGCTCAGCATACCGCCGCCGATGCGGTTGCCGTGAAAGGCGGCGCGGGCCGCGGCATAGACCTCCTCGAGAGGAGGGCAGTCCGGCCATTTGCTGCCGGGTGGCGTCGATTGCCGATCGACGGAAGGCGATATCAGGATCGCGTCCGGCTTGAATCCCGCCTGCTGCATCTGTCGGGCGATTTCGGGTGCCTCGACTGCCGGCGATGATTTGCAAGGGAGCGCGATCTCCAGCGTCGAGCGGCCGCGATGGAGAGCGGCGATCGCGGCGAAGTTCTCTAGCGCGTCGAGGCCGTGCCCGGCATCGGGATCGAAATGGAAGAGCAGTTCCTTGGGCGCGATCTCCGACAGGAGGAACGTGGCCGCGCGCGTCGCCTCGGCCTCCTCGGGCGTCACGATCACGCCGATATCGGGCATGGTGCCGGTTCGCGTACCGAGTTCAAGCCTTATGACGCTGCTCTGCGTCGCGGCTGATGGCGCAACGGAGCGGCTGATATCGCTGATGATCAGCGACGTCTTCTGCCGGACGGGCTGGTTCGCCGGGATCTGGTAAGGCCAGGGCAGAGCGAGCGGCCTGACATAGGTCTTGTAGGAGGCGTCCGACCAGTTGCGCTGATCTTCCATCTCGAACGTGTCGCCCTCCATCCGGCATTCCGCGCTCACATCAGGCATGACCTGATGGGTGATGGCACGCATATCCTTGAATGGCTGCCAGGGCTCGATGACATTGGGAAAACGCGTCGCCGTGATCTGGCCGTCGACATGTTCGACCGCCGCCGGCGAACCGGCGACGCCGACGATCGGATGCAGGATGCAGAAGCCGCAGCGATTGGTCTCGAAGCCGGTCCCCGAGATGGCTTCGGCCTCGAAATCGAGCCGGTCGCGATCTCCGCTGATGCGGACGTCGATGACGAGCGTTGTCGCGTCCGGTCCCTGGCAGCGGGCGAGATAGGCGACCTCGAAACGATGCTCGCCTTGCTCGATCCTGAGGTCGGTGATGTCAGGGCTGTAGGTGCCCCAGTCCCGGTCGCGGACGAGGTAGGAAATCGCCCGCAGCACCTCGGTCCCGTCGTAGCGGATCGTGCGGAGATTGCCGTCGGCGAGATCGGCCGTCAGCTTTCCCGCCGTCAGGCGGACCGGCGGCCTTTCCGCAGTGCGGGTGCCGTAAAGCTGGAACGCATCGGCGGTCATCGCAGCAGAGCCCGGACATCGATCGTCTGGCCGCGGGCGGCGCTGTCATAGGCGGCCTCGACGAGGGCGAAGGTCTTCAGATTGTCGGCGCCCGAGGTCGAATGCTCTGCGCCGCGCCTGAGCTGGTCGACCCAATGCTGCTCGATCGCATAGACGCTTTCCTGGATGTTGTGCCAGGGCCGCGAGGCCCAGGACAGCAGCTTCGGCGCGACATCCATCCTGGTCGTGCCCTTGCCGTTGGTGATCTCCAGACCGTAGCCCTGGCTGAGGCGGATCGTGCCTTCGGAGCCGTCGAGCTCGATCAGCGTCTCGGGGAAGGGCTCCTTCGACAGCCTGGTGGCGTAGCTGACGTCGACGACCGAGGTCGCGCCATTCTCATGATCGAGCAGGATGGTCGCGACATCCTCGCCCTTAATCCCAGGGTTGACCCGCTTGGTGCGGGCGGTCAGCGCGCTGACGTCGCCGAGGATATAGCGGGCGATATCGAGCGTATGGATGCCGAGATCTTCGATGATAAAGCGCTCGCCTTCGGCGAGATAGGGCTGGCCGGAAAAGACGTCGTAGCCCGAGCGGAAGGAGAAGCGGCCCCAGAAGGGCGTGCCGATGGCGCCCGCATCGAGCGCCTTGCGCACCGCCTGGATTGGCGTCTGCCAACGGAAATTCTCGTGCACCATCAAGGCCACGCCGGCAGCACGGCAGGCTTCGACCATCGCCTTCGCCTCCGAAAGCGTCCTGGCGAAGGGCTTCTGGCAGATGGCGGGGATCTTATTCCTCGCGGCCATTTCCACCAGGGCACGGTGGCTTTGGACTGTCGTGGCGATATCGACGAAATCGAAGCCGCCATCGGCAAACATCGCCTCGGCATCGCTGTAGCGCCGCTCGATGCCGAACTGGTCGCCAACGAGCTTCAGCCGCTCGGGATCGCGGTCGCAGATCGCGACGATCTCCGCACCTTCGACATCGTTCCAGCCGTGCATCTGGTTGATCGCAAAGAAGCCACAGCCGATCAGCGCGCCTTTCAATCCGGCCATCTCAACCTGCCTTTGCCATCTGCATGAGGGTGACGCGCTGCTGCAGGCGGCGCTGCGCCTGGTCGACGACCACGGCGATGATGATGACGAGGCCCTTGATGACCATCTGCCAGAAGGAGGAAACGCCCATCATGACGAGACCGTCGGAAAGGATGCCGATGACGAAGGCGCCGATGATCGTGCCGCCGATCGTGCCGCGGCCGCCCGACATCGAGGTGCCGCCGAGCACGGCTGCGGCGATCGCATTGAGTTCGAAGCTTTCGCCGGTCGCCGGATGGGCGGCCATCAGCTCCGAGGAGATGACAACGCCGACGATCGCCGCGCAAAGCCCGGAGAACATGTAGACGAAGATTTTCACGAGATCGACGCGGATGCCGGACATGCGCGCCGCCCGCTCATTGCCGCCGACGGCGAAGATGTGGCGGCCGATCGGCGTCGAACGCGCGACATAGGCGGCCGCGAGCGCCAGCACGATCAGGATCCAGATCGACACCGGCAGGCCGAGAATGCGGCCGGCGCCGAAGAAGTCGAAACCGGTGGTGGCATATTCCGGCCGGCCGACGAGGTTCGGAAAGGTCTGGCCATCAGAGGACAGCAGCGCCAGGCCGCGGGCGATATAGAGCGTGCCGAGCGTGGCGATGAAGGGCGCGACGTTGAGCTTGGTGATCAAGAGGCCGTTGATGAGGCCGATGACAAGGCCGATCGACAGCGTGATCAGCACGATCTCGAAGAGGTTGAAATAGATGGTGTAGCCGATCGGCAGCTCGATGCCGTAGAGGATCAGCCCGCCGGCGACCATGCCGCAGAGCCCGACGATCGAGCCGACCGAAAGGTCGATGCCGCCGGTGATGATGACGAAGGTCATGCCCATCGCGAGGAACGCGTTCAGCGCCACATGCTTCGACATAAGGATCATGTTCGCCGTCGAGGTGAAGTTCGGCGCGAAGATCGCAAAGAAGATGATGACGGCAAAGAGCGCGATGAAGGTCCTGAGCTTCATCAGCGTCAGAAGCGCAGAGCCGTTGGCGCCCTTCGGCGCAAGAGTTGAGGTAGCCGCCATCATGACGCGAGTTTCCCTTGATGTCCGTGTCCCTTGGCCGAAGCCGCGATAATGGCGTCTTCCGTCGCTTCGTCCCGATCGAAGACGGCGACGAGCTGGCCATTGCTCAAGACCGCGATGCGGTCGGATAGCGCCATGACCTCTTCGAGGTCGGAGGTCGAAAACAGGATGGCGAGCCCGTTTGCCGCCAGCCGCCGCATGGTGCGGAAGACGTCGGCCTTGGCGCCGACATCGATGCCGCGGCTCGGCTCGTCCATCAGCAGCACCTTCGGATTGGTCATCAGCGCCTTGCCGATGACGACCTTCTGCTGGTTGCCGCCGGACATGGAGGTGACCTCGAAATCCGGGTTCGGCGCCTTGATGGAGAGATCGCGGATCGCCTCCTGAATGGCGTTCTTCTCCGCGCCGCTGTCGATATGAAAAAGCCGGGTGAAGCGCGACAGGCTCGCGAGCGTCAGGTTGGAAGCGATGGAGAGCACCTGCACCAGCCCCTCGCGCTGCCGGTCCTCCGGGATCAGCGCAAGGCCGCGGCGGATGCGCCGCGTGGTGTCGCGGGCGCGCACTTGCCTGCCGTCGATGAAGATCTTGCCGGTCGAATGCGTATGGCGCCCGATCACGCATTCAAAGAATTCGCTGCGCCCGGCGCCCATCAGGCCGTAGATGCCAAGGATCTCACCCGCCTTGACCGACAGGGAAACGTCGTTGACCGCAAGCCCGCCGGTCGGCCGGGGAAGTGTGATGTTTTCGGCGCGGAAGACTTCCTTGCCGATGGAATGGGTGACGGATTTGGCGAAATCCTTGGCGTCCGAGCCGATCATCGAACGGACGATCCAGCGCGTGTCGATATCGCGCACCGTGGCATGGCCGGTGATCTGGCCGTCGCGCAGCACGGTGATGTAGTCGCCGATCCGCATCAGCTCTTCCAGCCGGTGCGAGATATAGACGATCGCCACGCCCTGCGCCTTCAGCTCGGCGATCACCTTGAACAGGATTTCGACTTCGGCCGCCGACAGCGCCGAGGTCGGCTCATCCATGATCAGGATGCGGGCATTAAGCGACATCGCCTTGGCGATCTCCACCAGCTGCTGCTGACCGATCGGCAGGTCCTCGACCATCGTGTCCGCCTCGATGCCGGCATCGAGGCGCCGCAGAAATTCATTGGCCTTTTCGACCTGCGCCTTGTGATCGATGCCGAGCAGGCCGCGGGTGATCTCGCGCCGGGTGAAGATGTTTTCGGCGACCGACATGTTGGCGAAGAGATTGAGCTCCTGGAAGATCATGCCGATGCCGTTCGCCTGCGCGTCGGCCGGGCTGTCGAAGGACACGGGCTTGCCGTCCAGGATGATGCGGCCGAGCGTCGGGCGCTCGACGCCGGCGATAATCTTCATCAGCGTCGATTTGCCGGCGCCGTTTTCGCCGACGAGAACATTCACCGCGCCGCGGCGCAGCTCCAGATTGGCGCGCTTGACGGCGACGATGCCGGAATAGACCTTCGACACGTCGTCGAGACGGAGGATGATATCGTCCTGATGTGCGTCTGCCGCCGTCATGATCCCACCTTCAGTTCCGAAGGTGTGACGAGCGGCAGCTCGCCGCTTCTCGGCAGCGGGAAGGCGCCGATCACCGTCACCGTCTTGCCGTTGAGACCATCGCGCGGGACGGCGGAGAGGAAGGCGGTATTGGCCTTCTCGTTGAACGCCTTGCCGAACTGCGCCCATTCGATCTGGTTCTTGAACTCGTTGAAATTGACGAAATCGAGCGTGTCGCGCAGTGCTGTGCCGCGTAGCGCCGGGCCGATCTGCACCTTCGCATCGGCCTTGCCGTCGCCATCGGCGTCGACATCGAGCGTCGCCGCGCGCGAGGCCGTGTCGGCCGCGACGACCGTGCCGGTGATCTTCACCGCATAGGTCCAGGGCGAGCTGCTCTGCTTGCGCGGATTACCGTATTTTTCGCCCGCGGCATCCGGGCTCGTTGAAACGAGCTGCATGACGTCCTTCAGCTCGCCGGCGCGCTTTTCGAAATAGGGCACGACCTGAGGCTGCCAGATCGCCTCGACCTTGGCATTCGGATCGAAAGCGGTCTTGGCTGCGGCCGCCGCCTTCTCCTCCGCGGTCGGCGTCTTGATGATCTTGCAACCGGGCAGGGCCGCCGCCACGACGGCAGCCAGCAATGCGCCCTTCATTCTCAACATGCGGGTGAACCTCGGCGTCTTGCAAAATGCATTGCGGAGGGCGCAACATTGCACCCTCCGCAATTGGGGCTGATCAGTTCGTCAGGGCGAAGGTTTCGAGCTTGCCGGCATTGTCGGCATTGATGAGAACGCAGTCCATCAGCTGCTTCTCTTCCTTCGGCGTCGTCTTGTTCTTGATGTAGGCGTCGGCCTGCTCCACCGCGAGCTGCGCCTGCGCATAGGCGGGCTGCAGCACCGTCGCCTTGATGCCGCCCGACTTGATGGAGTCGCGCACGTCGTTGGAGCCGTCGAAGCCGACGACGATCACGTCCTTGCGGCCGGCGGCCTGCAGGGCTGCGATCGCGCCCATCGCCATGGTGTCATTGCCTGAGATGACGCCCTTGATATCCGGATTGGCCTGAAGGATGGTTTCCATCTTCGAATAGGCTTCCGTCTGGCTCCAGTTGGCCGACTGCTTGGCGACCGACTTCAGCTCGGGATAATCGTCGATGACGTCGTGATAGCCCTGCGAGCGGATGCCGGCATTGGTGTCGGACTCCTTGCCGACCAGCTCGACATAGTTGCCCTTCTCGCCCATCAGCTTGACGAATTCCTGCGCGCCGAGCTGCGCACCCTGATAGTTGTTCGAGACGATCTGGGCGACGGCGACGCCGGTCGCGTTGATCTCGCGGTCGATCAGGAAGGAGGGGATGCCGGCATCCTTGGCCTTCTTGACGGCGGCGACGGAAGCGTCCGCGCCCGCATTGTCGAGAATGATCGCCTTGGCGCCGCGCCCGATCGCCGTATCGATCATTTCCGACTGCTTGTTGGCGTCGTCGTCATGGGTCATGACGAGCGTCTCGTAGCCGAGCTCCTTCGCCTTGGCTTCGGCGCCGACGGCTTCGGCCTTGAAGAAGGGATTGTCGTGCGCCGGGGTGATGATGGCAATGAGATCGGCCGCGAAGGCCGGCATGGCCGTGCCGAGCGCCAGCGCACTGGCGAAGGCTGCGAGTGTCAGTCTGCGTGTCAGTTTCATTCTTTCCTCCCTGTTGTGAATGACGCTCCGTCTCCCCGGAGCGGTGCCCCGTCTCCGGAGCGGTAGCAGGGGGAGGCTTGCCTCCCCCGGGCCGGTTCAGGTGATGCGCCGAATGCTTTCAGCGATCTCCTGCGGTTCGAAAACTTTCTTCCAGTCGTCGCGCATCAGCGCCGGGATGCCGAACTCGATCGCCTTGTTGCAGGCATCCGAGAAGACACCGTCGACTTCCTTGAAGATGACCGCGCCGAGCACGTTCATGTGGCCGAGCAGGAAATCGCGGGCGGCTTCCGCCGGCACACCGCGGGCCACGCATTCGTCCATGGCCTGGCGCATGATGACGAGCAGCGAGGCGCAGACGGTTTCGGAAAGGCCGGGTTCGAGCATGGCGAGCTGATCGACCGTCACCCGGTGCGAACGCATGACCGGCGCCCAGATGACCTTGGCGATTTCCTCGCCGAGCGCGTAAGCACTGTCGGGACCCTGCATCAGCGCCGAGACGATGTGCTGCTTGGCGAAAAGGCCGCCGAAATGATCTTTCTTGGCCTGCATATCCGTCTCGTCGTTAAAGATCGGCGGATGGCAGGGATGGGTGACGAAATAGGTGAGGTCGTCGCGCTTCGGCAGATGGCCGGCGAAGGGCGCGGCGGCATCGAGCGCCACCACCATGGTGCCGGGAGCGAGCTTGTCGACGATGCCGGCCGCGACCTTGCCGATCGCCGTATCCGGCACGGCGAGGATGACGACGTCGGCGCCGTCGAGCGCGGCATCGACAGGCACGCAATCGAGGCCAAGATCGTTCTTCAGGCGGGCCTTGCCGGCATCGCTCACCTCGACATGACGCACTTCGAAGCGCGAGCCTTTGAGATTTTTGGCAAGCCGGTATCCCATTTTGCCGCCGGCGCCGAAGAGAGCAATCTTGGTCATGTTTTCCTCACCTTTTCAGTTCTGGATAGGAGCATATACTGGTATGATGAGTCAATCACCATATCATTACTTAGGGGCTTAGGGCCCATGTTTTTCCGCATCGAGCCGGTCGATCGCCTGCACGTTGCCGGCCGACGGGCCATCGGGATCGAATTCGGAGGCGAGCCAGACGTCGACGATCGATTTCGCCAGTTCCGGCCCGATGACGCGCGCGCCCATGGTGATGATCTGGGCGTTGTTGGATTTCACTGCACGTTCGGCCGAATAGGTGTCGTGGGTGAGGGCGGCGCGAATGCCCGGCACCTTGTTGGCGGAGATGCACACGCCGATGCCGGTGCCGCAGAACAGGATGCCGCGCTCATGCTCGCCGTCGACGATCGTCTGCGCCAGGCGCTGGGAGAGATCGGCATAGAAGCCGGATTGGCTGAGATCGTGCACTTCGAGATCCGCCTTGCCGGCGAGATGGGCGGCAATGACATCCAGGAGCGGTTTGCCGGCGCTGTCGGCGCCAATTGCGATCTTCATGGCAGTTTCCTTTCACTCGCCGTCTGGCGTGGAGATGAGCGGTCGATCGCCGCGCTGACGCGGGCGAGAATGTCGAGATAGCCTTCGACGGACCAGGCGGAGCGGCCGATGAACAGGCCGTCGATATCAGGCTCGCCGATCAGTTCCTCGCAATTGCCGGGATTGACGCTGCCGCCGTAAAGGACCGGCACCGGGCGGCCGAGAATGGATTTCGCCACCTCGGCGATCTTGCCGTGCCGCTCGGAGGCATAACCGGCCGTCGCCGGAATGCCGTTGACGCCGATCGCCCAGACCGGCTCGTAGGCCAGCAGGATCGAAGCCTCGCCGGCCTCGGTGTCGACACCCCTCAGTGCGGCCTCAACCTGCCGCCGTAGCACGGCGTCGGCCCGGCCCTCGTTGCGCTCCTGCAGGGTCTCGCCGATGCAGACCAGCGGCGTCAGGCCGTGGCGGATGCCAGCGGCAACCTTGAGGCCGACGGTTTCGTCGGTCTCGCCGAAATGTTCGCGCCGTTCAGAGTGGCCGAGCTCGACGAGATCGAGTCGGCAATCCTTCAGCATCAGCGGCGAAACTTCGCCGGTCCAGGCGCCGGCATCCTCCCAATGCATGTTCTGGGCGCCGACCTTCACCGAGGTCTCGGAAAGCACGCGCTTGACCTCGCGCACCGCCGTGAAGGAGGGGATGACGAAGCGCTGCACGCGGGGATCGCGTTCAAGATCCGCATCGGCGAGGCCGCGCGCGAAGGCGAGCGCTTCCTCAAGCGTCTTGTTCATCTTGAAGCTGGTGCCGACCCAGACGACCATCTCAGTTCTTCCTCCCGTCGCGGATCTGCGCGAAATAGTCATCCGTGCCGACCTGCCCGCCTTTCAGCGCGATCTGCAGGCCATTGGTCGGCGCATAGTCGCCATGGGCGAGGCAGAGCGGCGAGCCCGGCGTCTGGGGCAGCGGCAGCAACGTCGTCAGCGCGTCGATCTTCAAATGCCGCAGCGCGTGGCTCGACGTGTCGCCGCCGGCGACGACCGCGCGCGGCAGTGCTTCCTGCTCGATCAGCCTGCGCAGGATTGTGCCGAGGGCGCTGCCCAGCCGGTGGCGTGCGCCGGGAAGCCGGTCGATATCGGCGCCGCGGTCGGCGGATGGGCCGAGCGCCGTGTAAAGGATGACGCTCCGGCCTTCCTTCAGCGTCCGGCTACCCGCCTGCACCGCCGCATCCACCGCAGCCTCGCCATTCGAGACCAGCGCAAGCGGATCGAGTGCGATGCTTTCGAAACCGTTTTCGACGGCCGTGCGGATCTGGCGTTCGGTTGTCGGCGAGACGCTGCCGGAGACGACGGCAAGCCGCTCGACCGGGCCGATATCAGGAAAATCGGCGCTGCCTCCGCCGATCACGCCGGCCTGCCGCCAGGCGCTGAGCAGGGCATATTCGACCCCCGAGGAGCCGGCGACGAAGCCTCCCGAGCGGGCGGCGACACGCAGCATCTGCCGGCCGGCTGCCGCCTGTGTCGCGTCGGAATCGACATCGAGCAACAGAATGCCTTCCCGATCCGACGCCAGCTCGTCGACCCGCCGGTCGGCATCCGCCGCGGCGATCGCGACGAGATCGGCAAGCAGCACGGGGAGGGAAGTCTGCTTCGACAGGTGCAGCGCGAGGTCCGCCTCATCCATCGGCGTGACGGGATGGCGGCTCATGACGGGATGGCGGTCGATGCGGAAGACGCGGCCCTGATAGGCGGCGAAAAGATTGCCGAAAGCGGTATAGCGCTTCAATTGCGGCGCGCCGACGATGACGGGCACGATGGATTGCCCGAAACTCGCGCGGCCGATCTCGATCGCCTTGCCGATATTGCCGATGCCGGGGCTGGAATCGAAGGTCGAGCAGACCTTGTAATGGCAGATGGCGGCGCCAAGCGATTTCAGCCAGTCAAAGGCCGGGGCAAGCTGCTCCTCCATCCATGCCGGCGTCTCGCTGCGGCTCGTTCCGGCAATGCCGATGGCGCGGCAATGGCTGAAACGGGCAAGCAGCTCCGGCTTGGGAATGTCTAGGAAGAGCACGGTCTCGACGCCGTTCGAGGCCAAAGCCTCCATGACATCGGTGGAGCCGGTGAAATCATCCCCGTAATAGCTGACGAGAACTTCATCCATCGCCGTCACGCGCCCTTGCCGTCGCTGAACTTGGCAATCGAGGCGGCAAGCTCCGGATGGTCCTTGGCATAGACCTCCAGTGGAATGCCGGCGACCGCCGCCTGCCAGGCCTGCTGCACGGCGCGCACACCGGCCGCTGGGCCGCCGGGATGGCTGACGATGCCGCCGCCGCAGAGGTAGAGAAGATCGACGGTGCGGCCGGTGCGCTGGTAGGTCTCCGGCGCCTGCCCGCCCCACTGGCCGGAGCCCGCGACGGGAAGCGGGCAATCGGCGGCATCGAAGAGCGGCGTGCTCACGGCCTTGAAGGAGGAGACGAAGCTGTCGTCCGGCTCCCAATATTTGACCCTGATGCCGTTGATCTGGAACTGATCGACGCCGAGCAGCCGCCAGAACTGCTGATAGACCTTGAAATCCATGCCGGCGCCCGGATCGCGCGTCAGCACATCCCAGCCGTTGCGATGCGCATGCAGCACCAGGCTGGAGCGCTTGCGCAGGAAGCTCATGCCGCCAAAGCCGATCGAATTGATGTTGACGACGGCGCAATTGCCGCCGGCCGCAGCGACGATATCGTGGTTGCGCATCATCTCGTCAGGATCGGCATGCGAGATGCCGAAGGCATACATGACCTTCTTGCCGGTCTTCTGCTCGTGATCGAGAATGCGCGGCATGATCGCGGCAACGCGCTCCTTGAGCGGCGAATAGGCCGGGCTCATCAGCTTCTCGTCGTCCTTGATGAAGTCGACGCCCGACCCAATCAATTCGCCGACGAGTTCCGCCGTCTCGTGCGGCCTCAGCCCCAGTGCCGGCTTGACGATGGTGCCGATGATCGGGCGGCCCTCGACGCCGGTGAGGTGCCGGCTGCCCGCTATGCCGAACTGCGGCCCGGGATGGGCGCTCCGGAAAGCTTCGGGCAGCTTCATGTCGACGATGCGGATGCCGGTCATGCCCTTGATCGAATAGACGCCGCCGATCGCGATGGTCATCAGGGCGGAGAGATCGGTGCCGATCGCCTCCAGCGGGAAGGCGATGTCGACATCGGCGCGGTGAAGCAGCATGCCGGGCGCGGCCTCGGGCCAGGTCGGATGATGCGCATTCTCGAGCGGGCGGATCGCCAAAACCCGGGCGGCGACGCGTGATTTCAGCTCCTCAGTCTCGCCGGGAACCGGCACGAAGGTTCCGGTCGACTGGTCGCTGGCGATCTTGTCCGCCATCGCCTCGACGCTGCCGGGCGTTTCGATGCGGTAGGTCAGGGTTATCATCATGAAACGGCCGGCTGCTCCTCTCGCCACGGAGATTGTCATGGCGTCAACTCATGATCTGGTATAATGAGTATTCCAACTGATGAAAAGCGGAATCTTCGGCGGCGCAAATTTTCAGCCGCAAGCTTTGTTCTCGGCGCGGAAAACTGTTAGGAGGAAGCATTTTGAGCCAGCGAGATCTCATGACCCAGCCCATCGAACAAATCGTCCGCCGGAAACTCTCCGACGAAGTGTTTGATCGACTCGAGCGAATGATCACCTCAGGCGAGCTTCAGCCCGGCGATGAAATGCCCTCCGAGCGGGTGCTGATGGAGCGCTTCGGCGTCGGCCGGCCGGCGATCCGCGAAGCCATGCAATCGCTCGCCAACAAGGGTCTCGTCAGCATCTCGCACGGCGAGCGCGCGAAGGTACTGCGGCTCACGGCAAAATCGATCTTCCGCCAGGTCGATCTCACCGCCAAGATCATGCTGTCGCAATCGGCCGACTCGCTCGAACATCTGAAGAGCGCCCGCATCTTCTTCGAGCGCGGCATGGCCCGCGAGGCCGCACAGCGCGCTTCGGCAAATGATATCAGCGATCTCCGAGACATCATCGAACGTCAGCGCGCCTCGCTCGGGCGGGCCGAAGAGTTCATCGACGCCGATATGGAATTCCACACCCGCATCGCCCAGATCTCCGGAAACCCGATCTATGTCGCCGTCAGCGAGGCGATGCTCGCCTGGCTGAAGGAATATCATACCGAGATGCTGATCTGGACCGGCAAGGAAAAGTTCACCCTCGCAGAACACGACGAAATCGTCGACCGCCTCGAAGCCAACGATGTCGACGGCTCGGAAACGGCGCTCCTCAAGCATCTCGAGCGCTCACGCGCGCTCTATGCGAAGTAATCGAAGCTTTCGAAGATCGCGAAACCGAGTGGGCTATAGTCGGCGCTAAGCACGATCGACGGCATAATGATGCGGGTGCATCAGATGAGATTCGCTCTCATTTGTGTATTGCAGAAGGGCCACTCCTTGGTGTGTAAATAGCTAGACTGGCTGAGATTATCCGGGCGCGAATCCACTTCAAATTCTCAATTGTGGGAATGAGGCAGACAAAGCGACGTTCGGGCTTTGCTCCGATGGTTTCGGGCGCGGTCTTGTCATGGAGCGATAGTGATGGTTTCCACATCTGCGCAAGGACGAGTCTTACGTTTTTTTATCTGCCTGTTCCTACTGATCGCGTGTCAAGTCTTCACGGGATCTGCTCACGCAGAAAGGCGTGCGGCAATTGTTATTGGCAATAGCGACTATCCTTTTGCGCCGTTGAGCAATCCCCAGAATGACGCCAAGCTGATCGCCAGTACGCTCACCGAATTGAATTTTGACGTACTGTTGTTTTACGACCTGAAGAAAGAGGCGGTCGGGGATCTCAAAGAGACGGTTCGGACGCATCTGGTCGGTGCCGATATTGCCGTTTTTTACTATGCCGGCCACGCCTTGCAGGCCGCCGGCCGCAATCTCTTATTGCCGGTGGACGTCGATACCAGCTCCGCGCAACGGGTCGTTGCCGATGCAATCGTGCTCAACGACCTCATCGATATCGTCAAGAACGACCCCGTCGGGCTGAAGCTCTTCATTCTTGATGCATGCAGAAACAATCCGGCTGCCAATTTCCAGGGTCTGCATCAGGGGCTGGCAGACACTGAGGCGGGAAGTGGGCAGGTCTTGGTGGCTTACGCAACGAGCGCCGGTGAAGTCGCCTATGATGGCACCGGGCTGAATAGCCCGTATTCGTCGGCGCTCGCCAATGCCCTGCAGCGACCGAACCTGGATGTTTATGACACGTTTCGAACGGTTCGCGGCGATGTCAGGCAAGCGACTGGCAATGCCCAAATACCTTGGATCACCGGTTCGATTGAAACGCGGTTCGTGTTCCGGCCACAGGCGGCAATCTTGGACGCGGAAGCCGTCGTTCCCCCCGCCGAAACCTCGAGCCCGGTTAAAATTGACGAGGTGCTGTGGACCTTCATCAAGGATAGTCCGGATCCTGCCGATTTCGAGCGCTTCGCGAAGATCTTTCCCCAAAGCGCGCACGCGGCCGAGGCGGAGGAAAAGAGTCGTGTCCAGGTTGCCGCCCTTTCGAAACGCGGGCTCTATGTGCGCGAGAGCCTTGTCGCCTCATCCATTGCCAGCCAGGTGCCGAGCGCGGGCGAGGCCGAGGCTAAGGAGTTCGTCTTCCAGCAATCGGGCGAGCGGGCGGTGAGCGAAACGTTCAGAATGTGGCCGAGTGTACTGCCTGAGACGGCGGGCGGGATGCGCAGTCTTGTGACCGAATGCGATCTTTATGGTGCCGACCCGAACGATCCGCAGCGACAGGTTCCCGGCGTCAGTAATGGTCTCGTCAATGTTCGCGACGCGTTACGGGCCTGCGCCTTTGCGCTTGCAGCAGACCCGAACAATCCCCGGCTGCAGTATCAGCTTGGTCGTGTTCTCGAGATCGCCGGTCGATATAATTGGGCGGAGTATTTCTATAAAGTCGCCGGCGGCCATCAGTATAGCGCGGCTCTCGTCAACCTTGGCTATATGGCTCGCATGGGGATTGGCCGGAAGGTCGACTACGACCAGGCGCTCTCCTACTACATGGCGGCCGCAAAAATGGGCAACCTGCGCGCGCGCACCAACGTCGGCACGGCCTATATTCTTGGCCAAGGGGTCTCGAAGGCGCCGGAAGAAGGCATTCTCTGGTATCGTCTTGCCGCTTCCAGCGGGTGGGCCAACGCCATCACGGCGCTGGGTGACTGCTACAGGCTGGGCACGGGGGTAAAGCAGGATGCCTCGCAGGCTGTCGCACTTTACACTGCGGCGGCCGATACGGGCCAGATCGACGCCATGGCAAATCTAGGCCAGGCCTATATCAGCGGAGAGGGCAGCAAGAAGGACCTTGGACGTGGCTTGGAGACCCTGCTCAAGGCAACGGACATGGGCAACAAATACGCCCCCTATTATGCCGCGAGATTGTACCTGAAAGGCGCCGATAAACTTCCTGCCGATCGGAACCGAGCGCTTTCCCTCTTCAAGTTATCTGCCAATCGCGGCCTGGAACTGGCTAATCTCGATCTTGCCTTCGGTTACGACAAAGGCAGCTTCACGGGAAAGGCGGATGTGCCGCTCGCCTATTA
The DNA here is from genome assembly GCF_003985125.1 of Rhizobium phaseoli. Lineage (GTDB taxonomy): Bacteria > Pseudomonadota > Alphaproteobacteria > Rhizobiales > Rhizobiaceae > Rhizobium > Rhizobium phaseoli. The sequence continues at coordinate 59,822 of NZ_ML133576.1, read as the reverse complement.
TTATGGGGTGCTGGCCGAAAAGCTGGGCGTCAATCGAGCCGATGAAGCGCGCGCGGCGATCGGCAAGAAGCTCGACACGGCAACACGGCAGAAGATCGAAGCCCAGGTCGATCTCTTTCTGGAACAGAACGGCAAATGACGTTTCGGAGGTGACCTGAAAGGGGTATCGGCATGGGGATAGCGTATCGCTCGATATCGGATCTGCACAGAACGATTGTCGACGGGTTGCACATGCTGCCTCGCGAGATCGATCTGGTCGTCGGTATCCCACGCAGCGGCCTGCTGGCTGCGAACATGCTCGGCCTTGTCGCCAACCTGCCGACGACCGATCTGGACAGCTTCATCGAAGGCCGCGTCTATTCGTTCGGTGCAACGAAGAATACCGCTTCGTTCAGGAGCGCGTCGGATGTTCGAAAGGTTCTTGTCCTCGACGACAGCATCAATACCGGCGGCGCCATGCGGGAAGCCAAAGCCAAATTGATGGCATGCAAAACACGCGCTCAATTTGTCTTCGCGGCGGTCTACGGCCTGCACGGTAGCGACGACGATGTCGACTTTATATTCGAGGTCGTCGAACAGCCCAGGCTGTTCCAGTGGAATTTCATGCATCACGGCCTGTTGTCGAAGGCGTGCATCGATATTGATGGGGTGCTCTGCCTCGACCCGACCGATACGGAAAATGACGATGGCCCGGCCTATGAAGCCTTCTTGAGAAATGCACGGGCGCTTCACAAACCGACGCGATTCATCGCCTATCTCGTGACCAGCCGGCTCGAGAAGTACCGGTCCTTGACCGAGGCCTGGCTACGTACAAATGCGATCGACTACGGCAAGCTCATCATGCTGGATCTGCCGAGCGCGGCGGAGCGTCGGCGGCGGGGCACGCATGCAAAATTCAAGGCGGCCTTTTATCGGCAGTGTGACGCTGAGATCTTTGTCGAGAGTGATCTTAGGCAGGCGAACGAGATTGCTAGATTGTCGAACAAGCCAGTCCTTTGCACGGAGACCCACCAGATGGTTTTACCAACCACCCCGTTGCGCGGCTTGTTCAACATGAGAATGCCTTTCGACCCTTTCGCGTTCTTGAGGCGAGAGCAGACAATCCCTGAGGCGCTCCGCTATACGATTGCCGATGCGCACAATCGGGCAAAGTCGCGAACGCTTGTCACCTGGCTCGGGCCAAGACCAGACGGCTTTCTCGAAGCCATCGAGTCCATCCGTAAAATTTGCATGGCCAAGAACGAATATCCGATCATCGTTCTTTCCGATTTCCATCAGGAACTCATGTCCCGGGTAGAGACGCCGGCCGAATTCATTCCGCAGGTGCGCCACCTTCCGTCGCTTTCGTCCGGGCAATATCAGGACTATGTTCGCCGACGCTACGACCTTATCTTGCAAAAATGGGCGATCTCGCGCGAGGTGACGTTGGGGCTGAGCTTCGAGGAATTCCTCGCCGAACAGTTGTCATAGCGAAAAGGCGGGCACCCTGGACAAGCCGCTGATTAATCTGTCAGTTGAAACGTGCATCTATTCGTTGCTTGAAAGGCCGGAGAAGTCCTTCAAGGCCGCCTCGTACCAGCGAAAATAATGAGTTTGACCTTGCGGGCATTGACTTCGGTAGTTTGTGAATGCTTACTAAAATAAGCTGCGGGGAGGGCAACATATGCTTCGCAAAATTTCTATCCTCGGAACGCTGATTCTTGCCTCATGCACCTCTCAAGGCTCGAATATGACGCTGGCGTCGATGATCAGCGGTTACCGAAATGCGCCTACCGCCGATGAAGAAGTGGCCTGGCGCAACGCACGGCGAAGCAACACCGATCAAGCCTATCGCAACTTTATCAGCAAGTATCCGAACAGTTCCTATGTCCCGGTTGCGGCATCAAGGGTTACCCGGTCGATCAAACCGAAGCCAGTAGCTGTCAGAAATTTGGACAATCCCGAACGTAACTCGTCTTTCGGCCGCAGCGGCAGCGCTTATTGAAGCAACCAACCTGTCAACGGCGAACTGACTTTGGTAGCATTGATAGACCCAATCTGGCTTTCGAATGCATTTTGATATTGTCCATGCAGCCGATCCTCGATTTTATGGCGGCTCCTCATCGGCGGTGCGGGTCGAGATCCAGTCCGCTCGGCAATTTGGCCTCTCAACGGCTCTGCTTCCATTTCTCGGTGTTTCCGACATTCGTTCCAGACGGTTCGAGGAACGTCTTCTCGACGTTCTTGAGCGTCAGGAGGTGCCGTGGCTGACGGGCGAGGAGGCAGTCGAGTGCGACATTCTCTTCGCGCATAATCCGCTGGCGTTCGCGCACATGCCGACACGGCCGCTGCGCCTCAGATCGAAGGTCGTCCTCCTTGCGGTCCAGCATCCGCCCTTCGACGGAGCCGGCAATGCGCAATATAATTTCGAGGTGGTGAAACGAAATCTGGAGAGAATGTTCGGGGCACCCGTCATCTTCGCACCGGTCGGCCCCAAGGTGCGGCATCAGTTCGAAGACATCATCGCCGGCAGACCTGAGCTCTTGCGCCATGATCTTTTCAATCTGATCGACCTTGACGAGTGGCCGATCAGGACCGCGCAGCCGCCATGCGAACGGGCGGTTATCGGCAGACATTCCCGTTGCGATCTCCTGAAATGGCCGGACACCGAGGCTGAGTTGCGCGCGGCCTATCCCGATCTTGGTAATGTCCAGATCAAGGTCATGGGCGGTGTGCCAGAACAAATCGTGCCTTTGATTGGATCCAACTGGAACACCTTGCCCTACTCGAACAGCGGTGTGCCTCAGTTCCTGAGCAAGCTTGATTTCTATGTGTTCTTTCACAGCCGGCGATGGGTTGAGGCGTTTGGCATTGGCATTGCGGAAGCGATGGCGAGCGGGCTTGTGACCATCCTGGACCCTTCGTTTCGTGACCTTTTCGAAGACGGTGCGGTCTATTGCCGGCCTGAGGAAACAACCAAGGTTCTGCAGAGATTTCTCGCCTCTCCCGAGGCCTTCCGCGCACAGTCGGCAGCCGCGCGCACATTGGTCGAGAAGAAGTTTTCGACGAGCCGATACCCGGAAAGAATGCGTGAGCTCTATGACGAACTCGGGCTTTGCTTGCCTCCCGCGCTTGTCACCGCCGGCAACCCCGTTGACGCTGACGCTCTCTCCGCGTCGAGCGGGCACGCAACGGTCCGCTCCGGGCCGCGAAGATCCCAACGGTCGCCGACGGGACGGCGGCGCGTCCTGTTTGTCGCGACAAATGGCATAGGCCTTGGCCATATCACGCGATTGATGGCAATCGCCGAGCGCATGTCGCCTGACATGGAGCCCGTTTTCCTGACAATGTCGGCCGGGTCTTCGATTATCGAAGCACGGGGACACCCGGTCGACTACATACCGTCCGCCCCGAAGATCGGAGTGACGGACGACAGCTGGAACGAGGTCTTCGCACAGGAATTGCTGGCTGCCGTGGAGGCATTTGCCATCAACAGCGTCGTCTTCGACAGCAACCATCCCTTTCCGGGCCTGCTGAAAGTGCTGGCCGCCCGTCCCGATCTGAACTGGGTCTGGATCCGCCGCGGGATGTGGGCTTCCCGTCACGATCTCGATCCGTCGATGCAGCATCGGTTCGACATGGTGATCGAGCCGGGCGAGTTTGCCGCGGACGAAGATCACGGCATCACTGCGCAATTGCGCGCCGGCGTGATCGGCGTTTCTCCGATCCTCCTCATTGACAATGATGACAGGCTCTCGCGGGCAGAAGCTGCATCGGCTCTCGGTGTCGATCCAGCCGGTCTTGTCGCCGTCGTGCAGCTCGGTTCGGAACGAAATTTCGACGTCAGCCGGCTGCGGCCGGCGATCATCAACGGACTCCTTAAACATGGCGTCCAGGTCGTCGATGCTATCAATCCCCTTGCCGCGAAGCGAGAGGATCATATTGCAGGCACCGTGCAAAAGGCGATTTATCCGATTGCCAGACATTTCAACGCTGTCGACCTGATGATCACGAATGCCGGCTACAACAGCTTCCACGAAGCTGTTTATGGCGGCATCCCGGCAATCTTCGTTCCGAATGAGGCGCCCGAGATGGACGAGCAAGCCATCCGAGCCGCCTATGCGCAAAGCGCCGGTTTGGGGCTCTGTCTCAGAGCAGGCGATGTCGAGCGAGCGCACGAGGCGGTCGAACTCGCCCTGTCGGAGGATTTTCTCGCCCAGCAGCGGATGCGAGCAGGCCGCATCGTTTTTGCCAATGGCGCACGTGAAGCGGCACGAGCGATCGAAGAGCTCGCATTCTCTGTCAGAACTGATCGCGCGCTGGGGGGAGCGATCGCACGCGTATGACACTTTCCCCACTGCTCCGACTGCGCGGATCGGGCCGAGTGCCTCCTTTCGGGCGTGTCGGGCGGTCTAGCGGGCAGCCAGGCGACAGGCATCGGATTGCTGCAGTGTCGATGTCCCTTCCGGGGCGACGGGCCTTTGTGCTAGGCTTCATCATCGGGATCGCCGGCGTCACGGGACAGGGGCATTCTCCGCATGGCTGATGATCGCAAGACAACCGTCCAGACGCCGCTTGGATCCGAAGCGCTGACCTTCACGCATCTCATCGGTCGCGATGAGGTCAGCCGGTGTTTTGCCTTCACTGTCGGCTTCATCAGTTCCGATGAGAATGTCGACGCACTGAAGCTGCTCGGAAAACCCCTGTCGATAGAAGGAGAAAGCGGAGACAAGAAACGCTGGTTCAGCGGGCTCGTCACCGATTTTCGCCTGACGCGCATCGAGGAGAGGTTTGCCTACTACGAGGCGGAGGTGCGACCCTGGCTTTGGCTGCTCGGCAACAGCACCGATTGCCGTATCTTCCAGAATATGAGCGTCGTCGAAATCGTCGAGAAGATCTTCTCGAAATACAAGGCGGCAAAATACGAAAAGCGGTTGCAGGGTACCTACGAAGCGCGGGAATACTGCGTGCAATATGACGAGACCGACCTTGACTTCGTGCAGAGGCTGCTCGAGCACGAAGGCATCATGTATTTCTTCGAGTATGGCGAGGGCGAACACACCCTCGTCCTGGCCGACGCCATGAACAAGCTGAAGCCGGTGCCAGGCTATAGCAGCGTCAAGTTCCGGGCCGAGGGCGATCCCGTGCGTCGGGATGAGGAATACATGACGGACTGGGTTTCGACCAGTTCCGTCCAGCCCGGCACTTTTGCCCACACGGACTACGACTTCACCAAGCCGGGCGCCGACCTCATGGCGCAATCGGCGCAACCGTTCTCTCACGCAGAGGCCCAGGGAGAGCATTATCGCCATCCGGGCGCGCATCTGACGGTCGGCCGGGGCGATGCGGTTGCCGTCGTGCGGCGGGAGGAAATTCAGGCGGCACATCAACGGATCGCCGCTGCCGGCACGGTGCGGGGTCTGGCTTCCGGTTGCACTTTCAAACTCGAGAATTTCCCGCGCAAGGACCAGAACGCGGAATACGTTGTGCTGCACGCCGACTATCGCCTCTTCGATCCGGGGTACCGACCTGCCGCCTATGCAGGGGAAGAAACCTTTCGAGCCACATTCCAGGTCGCTCCAACCTCCATCACCTATCGGCCGCCTCGCAACACGATAAGGCCGGTCATGCGCGGGCCCCAGACCGCGACCGTGGTCGGTCCCGCGGGCGAGGAAATTTTCACCGACAAATATGCCCGCGTGAAAGTGCAGTTCCACTGGGATCGCCTCGGCAAGAAGGATCAGAACAGCTCCTGTTTCGTGCGCGTGTCGCAGACCTGGAGCGGCGCTGGCTGGGGCTTCATTCAGATTCCGCGGATCGGCCAGGAAGTGATTGTCGACTTTCTCGAAGGGGATCCTGATCGACCCATCATCACCGGCAGGGTCTATAACGGCAAGGAAATGCCGCCCTACGAGTTGCCGGGAAACGCCACGCAATCCGGATTGAAGACGAATTCGTCGCCGGGGGGCGGTGGCTGGAACGAATTGCGTTTCGAAGACAAAGCCGGTTCGGAGGAGGTCTATTTACAGGCGCAGAAGGACCACAACCTCCTGGTCAAACACGATCGCAGCAAGCTCGTCCAACACGACCAGTCGGATCGCATCGACAACAACGCCAAGCACTCAGTCGGCGTGAACCTCGACGAGGATGTCGGCAACAACAAGACGACCAAGGTGGGTGTCGACCGCACCGTCAATATCGGATCGAACGACACCGAGACGGTGGGATCCAATCGCTCTCTTACAGTCGGTTCCAACGAGACGATCAGTATCGGCTCAAACTCGACGGAAACCATCGGTGCCAGTCATACCCAGACCGTCGCAATCGTCCAGACGGTGACGGTTGGCGCGGCACGCGTCGATACCGTCGGCGGGCCGGAGACACGATCGGTCGGCGCGACGCAATCAAACACGATCGGCGCGTCCCGTTCTGTCAGCGTCGGTGCCGGCCAGAGCCACGAAGTGGGCTCGTCCGACAGCTGGAATATCGGTTCCGACCAGAGCGTGTCGATCGCCGGTGGGCAGACGAGCAGCATCGGCAAGGCGCGTAGCGCCAAGATCGGCGATGACGATTCGACGGAGATCGGCGCAAGCAGGGCGGTGAAAGTCGCCAAGGGCAGTCTTGTCGAGGTGGGCGAAGACGGAGCGATCAAGATCGGTCAGGACCTGCTGATCGAAGCGGGGGACTCGGTCGTCATCAAGTGCGGGTCGGCAAGCATCGCGATGAAGAAGGACGGCACGATCTCGATCGAAGGCAAGGACATTTCGATCAACGCCTCGGGTAAATTCAATGGCAAGGCCTCGGGAGAGGTCACATGGAAGGGCAGCAAGATCAATCATAATTGAGGATGGGTCATATGTCCGACATTCTGGAGCGGATTGAGGGAGTAGTCATCGGGCTGTTGCTGGGTTTCGATGCAGGCGTGCCATTGGTCGTGTTTCCCGGCAATCCCGAGGAGACAGCGCTCCGTGCGAAAAGCTTGGCAGAGCTCACGTCTGCCATGGTCGGGGCTGAGGTAGCGTTACTCTTCGAGGGCGGGGACCCGTCTCGGCCGCTGATCGTAGGGCGCATCGTCGATCCGGCGCGCGGGGCGCCGACGCCGAATGTCGTTCGTGACGGCGAGCGTGTCCAGATCACAGCCGGAGAGCGGATCGAGCTTCGTTGCGGCAAAGCGACGATCATCATGGAAAAGGATGGGCACATCACCATCCGTGGCACTTATGTGACGAGCCACGCTAGCGCAGCCAATCGCGTCCGTGGTGGATCGGTGAACCTCAACTGATGCCCGCCGCGCCCGTCCTTCGTGAGATCGTCCGTCAACACGCCGAAATGGCGGCGTTCTTATGGACTGTCTACGACTACCATTTGCTTCACCCGGACGAAAATCCTGACATGGATGAGGAGCGGCTTGCTCGGCTGGTCGAGCGTCTTGAGGCCCATTTAGACGGCTTGCGAGTGGCGGGGGAGGCAGGGCAGGAGATCGCCAAGGAGCGATATGCGGAATTTCCCGAGGCGGGCGAGCTATTTGTGGTGCGGATGCTGAGCGCCAGACGATTGATCCCTGTGAAGGAACTGGACCTGGACAAGGTCCGGGAATATCTGACCGTCAACGGCGGGAGCGCTCAGAGATAACGCCTGCTCATGTCGATGACCTGAATATACAGCTGTCCATCGTAGCCAAATTCGAACCCCGACCAGGAATTTCCGTCAAACACGAAGATCTCTTTCCAGCCGGTGACGACGAGCAAATCGGGCGATGGCTGCATCGCGTAGGCAAAGCCCAAGGCCCGGAACTCTTTCAGGAGGTGATTGTCTTGGACAAAAACCCCGAAGTCATTATCGCCCCAAAACCGAGCCCCCTTGAAGTCACATATCGACATGAAATCACTGTCGGGCGCCTTGATCACTTTCAACAGATTGTCTCGGTACTCAAAGCAGATGCCGTCTTCGCAGCCGATGCTGACCGTCCCGTTGGGCGAGACATGGATCGCTTCGATTGACCGGTTGAAATCGAGCGGAACCTGCCGCCAACGGTCCCCTTGTAGACGGAGGAGAGTACCATTGTTGCCCGCCACATGAAGGAGCTCGGCCGACGGCCCATGCATGGCTCTCAGGAATGACGATACCAGCGGTTGGATCGGCTGCCACGAAATGCCGTCAAAACGACACACGCAGCCGTCCTCGCCGTAGGTGAAGAGAGTTCCATCGGGCAGGCGGAACAGCTTGTGAAAGAAGGGCTCTGGCGCCCGTGCGGTGGTGTGCGAACTGCCGCGCAGGAAATGGGTGAGGCCGCCGACCTCCAGCAACACGTGATCATCTTGCGAACCGCTGATGTGCGACAACATCTGGTTTTCCAGCTGCAAGAGAACATGAAACCGGGCGCTCCGCCCAGTGAAATCCACTATCAGCAGATAGGAACGGCCGCACTCCCTATATTCATCGCTGAGTTCAATCGAAACGCCAAAAAGCGTGCCGCCAAGATGATAGCCGCGCATTGCCTCCAGGTAGACTTCCTGTGAAGGCACATCGTCTATTGTCTTGCGTGCGGTCATGCCACTGTCCTGTGACGCATCGTCCGCATCTCATTAAGTTCCTCCATTGATTTCGTGGGAGGAGGGGGACCGACGACACTCTGGATATAGGCCATAAATATCATGGTTAGACATTTCGCGACCTTCTCTTGCGTGGCAGGGCTCGAATTCTTGCACTCCTTGTGTTGTTCGGAGATCGACTTCGTTCCCTTGGCGACAGCCCCCCGTAACTTGGGGGACCTGCCTGTCTGAGCTTCCAGTTTTGCGTTGTAGTCGTTGACCGCCTTCGTCTTCGTGTCATGGGGAGTGTCCTTGCGGCTTCCTTTGCCGGTTTCCTGGAATCCGCCGCCCTTCTTGTGCTTCATCGAACGGATGCAGACACATGGTGCCGTGCGCACGCTGTAATCCTTCCACTGATCGTAGGAGGTATTATGAGCACGATCGGGCTGGAAGTATTCATTTCCGACATAGTGTTCCGACTGATATCCCTGCGGACAATTTTTCTTGTTGTGCTGATGCAGACGTAGGTTCATCTTCTGCAGCAGCGTGCCGCACGTTATTCCTCCGACATTTGCCGAGAGCACATGAACCCAAGGCGGCGTACCGGCCTGTGGCGATGCGTGGTCATTGGTCGCCATATCGCTGAAACGAATGACCGGCTCGCCATCGAATTTTACGTCATTCGACCAGGAGTGGAAATACTCCTTGCCTGTATTCCTCGAGGTGATGAGGTTTTTCTTGGGGGCGCAACCGGCTTCCGTTCCGGTTGTCTTCGACAGATAGGATTTGTTCTTGATGTTGACCGTCTGGCCACCGATCTTGACCGTGCTCGTGCCCTTGTCGGTATCGCTCGACGTGCCGAAGCTCGGATAGGGAACGGGCACGCCCGGTGGCGTAGCGGGCGTTTGGGGCGGAGTGAAACAGGTGTCGGGGAATGCGGCAATGGTCTTTCCATCGGAGCCCTTGCCCGAAATCTCCAATCCGTTCGCAAAGACATTTCCCATCACTGCACCCTGGATGCGAAGATCGCAGCACCGCAAGCACCGCTGTCGTTGGATGCCTCGATGAGGACGGGGCTGCCGCCCGAATAGCCTTTGGCGGCTGCGGTCATCGCCATTCCGACCATGATCGGTACGACGGCGGCTCCCACGTTGCCGAGCGATTCGGCGGGAGACCGGATATCTTGAAAGTCGTGGGCCCCGCGAACCAGCCGGATCGACGCAAGGGCCGATTGTCTGAACCAATATTGCTCACCGATGAGATCTGCGATCCTGTAGCCAAGACCCGCCATTTCAATCCTGCATTCCGCCAGGGCCTCCCTATAGGCCGCCGTCATGCCATCGCCACGCAATGGTAGATGCATCCCGTCTGCATCGAGCCCGTTGTAGATGAAAGCCTGTTCTCGACTGAGACCTAGCCCGGCGAGTCGGAAATTGCCTTGTCCCGCCCGGCCGCAGAGGATCGCGCCGGCGGCTTCGCCCGGAATGAAACCATTGGCGTTGTCTGGCGTCAGCAATCGGTTCTCGGCCAGATAGTGCGTGACCGTTCCAGCCGTGAGATAACTATCCACACCGGCGATGACGACGTGGTCTGTGTCCGCATCGGCCAACAATCGCGCTGCCGTTCGCAAGGCGGCATGTCCTGCCGGCCTTCCCTCGCTGATCACGCGCGTGGGCCCTGTGGCCGAATTCCCGAGGAGATCGCCAATTCGGCGGACGAGCCGCACGCTGTCTTCGATCGGTGAACCGGAACGACCTTCCTCGGGAAGGCAAAGTACCAGCTGGGCGGCCATTGCACGCGGGGTGGACAAGGGATCCAGACTTTCTCGGATCGCGGCAGCAACCATGTAGGCCATGCGCTGCTCGCCCACGACTTCAGGGATTAAGGGGATCGGAGCGCCGATGATCGGCTCATCCGGGCCTGACTGAAATCCCGTTTCCTGAAATCCATCAACGTGCGCGCGTATGGCGGCACAGGCAGACGGCGCATCGAGACCAACCGCGGTCACCATCCCGCAGGCAAGGACGTCCAGCGCACGGGTCGTCATGCCCCCACCTCATCATCAGCGACCACTTCCTTCTGCGTTGCCACATCCCGGATATATTGCTTGCCTTCTTCCCGAGCCCTTCTCATCGTCGCTGTCGGAGGACCGACCCAGGCCTCCTCGAACTCGGTGATGACTTTCCGTATCCGCACCTCCGTTCGCCAGACCATTGATAGGCGCCTGCTCTCGATGTCGAACAGCAGCGTGTCGGGTCGGATGATCTTGTCAAGCACTACCTCGTTATCGCGAAAGATCGTCATTGGCAGTGCCGTATCGGGCAGCAGAAACCATGTCTTCCCCTCGGGAGTGAGGTTGACGAGGATTACCTGCTCACCACCTTCGGGGTGAGATATCTGTTGATCGGCTGGCGCCATCTGAAAATAGCGCTCGTCGAAATCGGGAGGCAGGAACGGAAAGATGTTGTCGATCCAGTTCTGGTCATAGGTCCCCGCGAACTCGATCCTGCCCGGGCAACCCCGGCCATATGGGCCGAAGCTCATCGGCCGATAGTCGCCGAAGGGCGAGCGGATTTCTTCGTCTACCGCTTGCGTGTTCGGCAGCCGCAGGCCGGGAACAAGGCGCTGATTGCTCGTGCGCGCCCAACCGGTGCCGTAGGGGTTTTGCTTGTAACTTGCGGGCGTTTGTTCATCGGGATCGAGCCGATCTACACCACCCCAGGCCGTATCGTATGAAAAGGGCTGACGCAGGAAGAGTTCAGCAGCCGTCGCGACGAAGGTCGGGCCTCGAGCCCGCCATTCCCTTTGACCGAGGACTTCGAAAACCTTTGACCAGTTTCCAATCTTTATTCCAACCGTGACGCGTTCGGCTGGCCGGCCGCCCGGTGCATATGCGCATCCGTTGGCGATGACGTCACAACGCGGCTTGCGGAACGCGAAGTCGGATTCCCAAAGAGTTGCCGAATAACCCGGTTCGCCAGTGTAGGTGTCCGCCATGACCAGCGGGACTTGCTCGGACGATTTCTGCGCGACGCCGCCTGCGACATCGGGAAAGTCGAACGTCCCCTTGACGACGATGACGATGTACTCATGGCCGGCCTTGTCCATGCCCATCGTGAATTCGGTCGGGTAACCCGTCTGGTTCCAAATCCTCATGGGACATGGCTCTCATCTTCGGGGAAAAACTGCCCAAGCGCGGCCTCGGGCATGGCAGCGTCGATCGCAGTTATCTCACCTCTCCATGTCCAGAAAACCATGCCCCGAACCGGGCCTTCGCATGCCTTGGCCGCCGGATAAGGCAGTGCCGCAAGGGCGCCGGCCAACGCGTCGCCGTCCATCCTATGGTCTCTTGCTGACGTCCCTGTCGCCTCCAACTGACCGAACCATTCTGCGGCCACGCTTGCGATCTCGATGGCGGCAAGAGGGGGCGGTGCTGCGATGGTCAGCGGAAACCGCCGGCCCGCACGATCAGCGCTGGCCAGGATCACGCCGGTCATCGCGCCGAATGTCTCTCCGCCGAGCAGAAAGCGCAGGACCGGAGCGTTCTCCATCGGCCCGTGCGAAAACCGGTGAACCAGATGCCGGCTGATCCAGCGGTCCCATCGACCGACGAAGGAGGCCGGCAGGCGGCGGGTGACGAAATCGCCCATAGCCGGGAGCTTTCCGAAAAATCCAGGCAGGATCAAAGCTGCGTCGGGCACGAGAACCTCGCAAACATCTTCAAGTCGAAGGGATTGGCGACACTTGCCGCGCGAAGCTCGAAATCGGCGTAATAGCCTTGGGCAGCAAGGCGCAGCTTGTAAAGTTCGGCAAGATTGGTCCCGCTCAGCCGACCGGCGCGCAGCATCCGCAGAAATGCCCAGCTTCCAGTCTCGCTGACCATCACTTCCGGCGAACCGTCGAGGGGCTGGAAGGCGAGGGTGATCACACCGGTGCCATCCTTGCCGGGCCAGGTCATGGGCTGCGGGCGCGTCGGGTTATTGAAGTAGGAGAGACTCTGACCGTCGACATTCAAGGTCACGCGGCTGACTGTCGGCGAGAGATCTTTCGGCTCGAGCGTGAAGGTCAGGATTGGCCCGGCGCCCCCCGGAAAGAGACTGTCGCGGATCAGCCGCGCCTGCTCCAGCGCCGCCAGAGGCCCGGGATCGAGCTTGATGTCGGAGCGCCATTTCCAGGGATGGCTGGTCGTGTCGATGTAGTTGACCAGATTATTATTGATGAAACTGTCGATCAGGCCGCCGGGACCAAAGACGCGCTGAAAATCGACGACATTGACGTCGATTGCGCTGTCGGGGACGAACGGATAGCGGTTGGTGAGCGCTGCCTGGCAGAAGGGAAGCACGTCGGCACGCCAGATGGCATTGAGCTCTGAAGTGACCGCTCCTGTTGCCAGAGCGCTCGTATTGCCGGCCAGTCCGGCCAGCCAGTCGTCCAGCGGATCGGGAAGGGTCACGGCTTGTTTTGCCACTGCGCCGGTCAGCTCGGCCAGTCCGCCCTGTCTTTTCATCGCGTCCTGCGCATCCGGGCTTGCCGACACGGTCTGAAGCATGTTCGACAGCGCGGTCAAGGCTGCGACGGCATCGTTGAGTGCGGGAGGCTGGCCATCGACCTCGACAATAGCAGCCTTGATGGGTTTGAAATGCTCCGCGACCAGCGCGCCAGAAAGATCGACGTCCGACTTGGAGCCGGCTGCAGGCATCATCTTCACGCCCTTGGCGGCGAGTTTGCCTATCTTGCCGAGCTTGGACAACAGCTTGGATGCTCCCGGCGGAGGTGCCTGGCCGCCGCCATCGTCATCGGGACGGGTCAGTTCCGTCTCCCGTACGATGGCGGTTAGCAGACGCTTCATCGAGGAATCGGCGCTGGAGAGATCCTTAAGGTTTTCGCTGGCGGTCTGCAGGTCGGCCAGTGGTGCAAGCCTGATGTCACGCATGAAGCTGTCCCACTTGGCGATATAGTCGTCATAGTAGAGCTTGAGGATATCCTGCGAGAGAGCGGCGACCGAGGGGCTGGCGCTCTCCGAACACCCGCCGGCAAAGACTGAGCGGTCCAGCGCGGCCTGCGTTGCAACATCTTCAAGCCGGGTCAGGATCACATTATGAAATCCGTCATAGGTGAAGGCACCGCTGATACCGACCCTGAGCGTCTTGTCTGAGCGTCGCGCCAGAACCTTCAGACCGTTGGGGCCGACATGGTCTGCCGGGACCCATTCCTTCAGAGCCGTGACCTCCGGATCGGAGAGCAATGCGCTATAGGCGCGCACCGGCAGCGGGATTGAGCAGATCGTGCGGAGCGCTTCACCCACCAGCGCTTCGTCAGGAGCGACGAAAGTCTGTTCCGTGGCCATATTATCGATCGCTGCAAGCTGATGATCCGCTGCCATCTCGGTCTTGAAAGGCGGCACGGGGGCCGATTCGGGCAATTTCTCCGTCCACCATTGTTTGGCGAAGTCCGGGTCCATCGGCGACAGGCCGGTCATCATGCGATAGGTTTTCAGCGCGCCCAACTGGAACTCTGGATCGCGGATCTGCCGCCACATCGTCGCCTCGAGCAGGGCGACCATGCGAGGTTCCAATATATTGCGCAGGGTGCGGTTATAGGCGTCCGACTGCGCCTGGCCAATTTCGGTTTCGGCGGAAGGACCTATCAGGGCAGCTATTCCGCCTGGCTGGTCGGTCCGTGCATTCGCCACGTCCGTGACGGCTTCGAGCGCCAAATCGAGATCAAGAGGGTCGACCGGCGCTTGGCGTGCCGCAACCGGGGTCAGGGGAAGCTGCAGGGCTTCGAGCTGCTCGGCCTGCGCCGCGAGGGCGGCATCGTTCTTCCGATAGGATATCGTGAACAACAGACTGGCAATGACCACGAATGCCGTTGCTGCCACGGCGGCGCCGCGCCATATCCAGATACGCCGATCCTCGGCCGCCGGATCGAAGGTGCCGAGGCCAGCCTCCTTGAAAATGACCTTCGTCAGCAGGTCTTTGAGAAAGAAGCTGCGCTTTTCGGCCCGCAGCATTGGTGCGGCGGGTTGGGCAGGCAGGCCGAAGGATGATGCCAATGCTGCTGTCAGCCGGTCTATTGCCGTGCCTTCCTGAGTGGCGGAGGTGAGATAGATACCCCGCAACCAGGCGCTCTCCGAATATTTGCTTTCGCCGAAGACGGTCTCGATCAGCACACGAACCGGTTCTGAAAGGCTTTCGACCTGGGCTGGGAAACGAAAAATTTCGGCCCGGGCGGCCAGATTCTCTTCACCTTCGAGGCGCGGAATGAGACGTCGTTCGAGCACGCCCGCCAAGGCGGAGAATTCCCCGGTGACTTCGGTGCCGTCGATGCGCGCGCCCGGCGGGAATGTTACACCCCACACCTGTTCACGATCGGCGGTCGAGAGCGCACCGAAGAAGCTTTCGAAGCCCTTTATCAGGTCGGCTTTCGTCAGCATGAGGTAGACGGGCAAGCGAATACCGATGCGTTCCTGAAGCTCGGCCAAGCGTTTGCGGATCTGTCTTCCATGCATCCGGATCGCCGCATCGTCCTCGGAGAGCGTGTCTATGCCGAGCGCCACGACGACGCCATTTAGCGCACGTCGGCCTCTGTGCTTTTTCAAGAGATCGAGGAAGCCCAGCCATTCCGCTGCATCGACCTCCGGCTGGCTCTCCTGCTGAACGTAGCGGCCGGCGGTATCGATCAGGACCGCCTCCTCGGTGAAGAACCAATCGCAATTGCGCGTGCCGCCAACACCATGGAGATCGTCGGTGAGATCGATTGGAAAGTTTAATCCGGATTGACGCAGGGCTGTCGTCTTGCCCGTCGCAGGGGGCCCGATAATGACATACCAGGGCATCTCGCGGAGAAACTTTCGGCCGCCGACCTTCCGGCGCTTGAGATCCGCCATGACCTCGCGGAACTTCACTCCGACGGCGGCAACGCCCTCTTCAGCCGGACTTGGCGGCGCCTCGGGCTGCGGGGCAATCTCGGAAACGAACAGGCGGTTGGCGCGCATCGCACGCCGCCGCGCCGCAACCCACCAGATGATGAACGCGAGGAACAAAAGGCCGATGATGACCAATCGCACGATTTCGGAAGCAAAAGGCGTGCTATCTCCGACGCTGACGATCGGACCGAAGATCCAGACGATGAGGGACAGCAAAATGAGCCCGATGAAGGTCCACAGCCAGCGAGAGGTGAGGAAAGCCCAGAGGAACCGGAAGATCGCCATCTCAGAGCCTCTTTTGAATAAGAATTTCGATGCGGCGGTTGGCGGCCCGACCCTCGCGGCTATCGTTTCCGGCAAGCGGCTCTGTCGCCGCGCGCCCTTGCGATTTTAACTGTCCGGCGGGCACGCCGGAGGCTGCCAGCAATGAGGCGATCGTTGCAGCCCGGGCTTCGGAGAGGCGCTGGTTGTTGGACAGCGGATTGCTCGCTTGCAGCGGGACATTGTCAGTGTGCCCGGTGATGGTGATGCCGCCGATCAGCTCCGCATTCTGCTTGAGAACCGTTGCGATGGAGGCAACGAGGGGTTCAAAGCCCTTCGTCAATTCGGGTCTGGCGGACTGGAAAAGCTCCGGCGTGCTTGACTGCAAAAGAAGCGTGACGGAAGAGGCGTTTTCATTTCCCTTCAGGGCTGGCAGCAGGGAAGAGGGGGCTGCGGCGCGGAATTCCGGCAGCAATTGGATGATCACGGGCTCTACTGGTGGCGCGTTCGGCGGCGGCGTCCGCTTCTCGGGACGATATATTTCCGCCCGCTCAGGCGGCGGCAGTGCCCGCACCAGCGTTGCGAGTTCCTCGGCCTTGGTATCGAGGCGCATCGACAACAACATGTAAATTGCCGTCGACAGCGCTGCAGCAACGACGGCAAGGACCCAGATCGGCACTGCAAATCTGGATGGCTCGTCAGGCGCCGCAACGCCCTCCCATCTCGGCGAGAGCGGCGCAGCTTCTGCATCGGCGTCACGCAGGAAACGAGCCGCGGCGGCGCGAACGGCGCTGATCGAGCGGTCGCCCGCACGGCCAGGCACACGGTACTTGCCGCGAAAACCAAGCGCCAGACAGAAATAATAAAGCTCCAGTAGTTCCTGATCACGACCTGGATGGCGTTCCAATTCTTCCAGTCTGGCAAAAAACTGCGCTCCGGCGTCGACGTCGCCGCGGAGCATGACGACCAGCGGCTGGCGCGGCCACGCGCTTGCCCCACCCCAGGGCGTGTTCAGCGCCAGATCGTCGAGAAGCGAGGCAACAGCCCAGGCAGCCGAGTCCGCCCGCGCGAGGGCCGACCCCGACGCCACCGCGGCGTCGCGCGCTGAAACAAGCTCTTCCATCAGTCTCGTTCGCAGCACGTCCGGATTGCTCGGTGGCAATGCACTTTCGAGTTCCGGTGCGAATTCGAGCAACTTTGCGAAGGCACTGATCAGTCTGTTTGGATGAGACCGTGCCCCTCTTGCCAGAATTCCGCCAGCAGGGAGCTGTCTTGCGCTCGCCGAGGGCGGGGGGCGGATGCGTGTACGACCCTTATCGCCCGAAAGACCGAATGGATCCTCACTTGCCATGGCGCTACCTGTTAACCGAATAGCAATCGACCTGCGGTTCGCTGGGCAAAACGCCGGACACGCCGATCACGAAGCCCGGCGAACGCAGAAGAGATTCCCAATGCTCGCTGCGTTGATCGAGCTCAAGGCAGAGACGGTCACCGTCATAGGGGATCTCGCGAGGCTGCGAATGAAGCGGCTTTAAACGGATGCCCGGCAGTCGTGACTTCCACAGCGCCTCAAATTCGTCGGCTGCACCCACCGTCACCTGATCGACGAAGATTTTGCGCAGCGCGTCCTCGGACATGTCGCATCCGACCCGCACGACAATGCGACTGGCGGTCAGCAATTCGGGATTGTCGACACGAACCTTCCAGATATTGGTCGCATGTTTGAGCACCGGAAGTGCCCGCGACTTCGGCTCGACATAACGCAGGCTGAGCAGCAGCGAACGCAGTGTATCGGCGAGCGCCGCAAAGGCAGGTCCCGGCGCCATGTGCTCATAGGTCGGAAGCTCGGTCAGCCGACGGGAGCCTGAGCCGTAGGTCGCCATTCGCCCCGCAAGTCCACTCAGTTCGAGAAAGAGTTCAGCCGGGTGAAAAACCTCCTGGGGAAGCATATGGGCCAGCCGCGGACGCGCCGTGTTGGCAAGATCGAGGACCAGCAGATTTTCCACGCTGCGGCCGGCGCCACCAAGAACCATCTTGCCATGTGCTTCGGCAATGCGGTCGAGCCCGGTTATCACCTCCTGCATCAACTGGCCGTAGAAGGCCACGGCGCCGGTCGTCAGGGCTGGTGGCAGAAAGTTTTCCCCCATCGCGACGCTGCCGTCGGCCAGCAGCCCGTTGACCTGCGCTACCGGCATCGCGGTATAGCCGCCGGTCGTCTGCACTGGCGACAAGAGCAGGGCTTGAGGGCGGGCGATCTCGATCTCTTCGGGATCGGCGCCACCATGCACGGCGTCACGCACGCGTTCGATCTGTCCCTTATAGCGCGCTCCGGTCGGCTCGCTATGAGCGGCATCGAAGCAAGCGCCGCCTGGGGGTTCAAGCGGCAGGGCAAGCTGCACCACCCCCGCACCCATTTCGCGGGTGACGGTCAATGGCACCGGCGCATCCATCGTTTCGGGAATGGAAAACGGCGTGCCGTCCGGAAAAATGCCGCGCGCCGACAAGACGGCAACACGGCCTGCTTCAAGCTGTGCGGCATCCAGCGTGAGGGATCTAAAGCCGAAGGTCTGCAACCTTCCCGCCTGCAGCGCGCCGCGTATCAGGGCCTCGGTATACCGGTCTTGCTGCTGAAAATGCTGCGTCCGAAGGAAGAGACCCTCGGACCAGAGCACCTTATTCGTATCCGTCATGCTGGAACGCCCTCCCTTCAGGCGAGCGCGAGCGCCATGCCGCCGCTACTCAATGCTACATTCGCCGTCACCGTCGACTCCGGCTTGATCGGGACCGCCTGTCGCCAGACACGGCCGCCCGGCGTCCTGAAAAAGGCGACCACCCCGAGGAAGGTTGCTTCCGGCGGGAACGCCACCGTCTTGGTGGCCGATCCGCCGGGAGAGACCGTCAATTGGTCGGAGCCGATCAGGTCTGCCCCGAGTGCGGAAGCAGGGTCGGACTGGAGGGCGAAAATATCGGCAGAATTGAACTTTCCGACATCCTTGAGCCTGAGGACGAGCACGGTCACCGGGCGATCTCCGCCATCAGCGGCAAGATTCATTCCCGCCTGTCCCGTCGCCTTGACGGTCACGGTCGAGGATTTTGGCGGACCGCCCACGCAGCCGGAAATCAAGCCTGTCACGCCGAGCATCATCAAAAAAACACGTCGTTGAAGCATCATTCGTTCTCCCTCTCTTCGTAGCCGTCCCGGAAATCGCTGCCAATTTCGCCGAGGAAGCGCGTTGATGCACTCCTGGCAATCTCGCGATAGCGTTTCTCGTAAAGTTCCCAGAGTTTTGCCCGTCGCCCGCCGGCAAGCAGCGCGTCCCACGCCGATTGAGACTTCAATTCGCTTTCCAGCGCCGCCGGATCGAAGCGGTTGACCATCCTTTCCAGCGCGGCCTGGACGCCACGCCACGTGCGCACGTGATGGTGCGCGAGATCGCGGATGGAGCCGTTGATCGCTGCATCGGGCGGCAAGAATCCGACATTGCGTTGCGTGAGGAACATCGCGATCACATCGTCGACGGTCGGCATGAATTTGAGAGGGTTTACTTCGGAGGCCCCGACAACGGTCTGCGCGATCCGGGCCTCGCCCTTTTCTTCGGCCCGCTTGCGCAGAAGATGGATCAATCCTTCCAGCATCATCCGGTACTCCCGGCCAAAATTCTCCATTTGCACGACGGGATCGGCAGACGGAAACTCCTCGCCGCGGAAGCCCAATCCGCGCAGAAAGGCGTCACGCAGGTCGGCTTCGATCGACGCTGTTTTCTGCTGTCTCGGCTCCAGCTGTGGTTCCGGATTGGATTGCGGGTTGATTGGTGCTGTGGCGGGCTCCGGCGCCGGCTGCTCTATAGGCGTGCCCGTCATAAAAAGATCCCAGGCACGGTTGTCCTGCCGCTGGGCCGGTAGCGGGTCGAGGCTGAACGGATCGTCGAACAGGGGCGCGCTCTTTTTCGGCTCTTGTCGGTCCGGATCGGTAAATGGCGCCGCAGCGGGGTGTTCGAACGGGTCAGGCAATCCGGCGGGTCGTCGGGGGGATTCAACCCGCTCGCTGCGTTCCGAGAAGAAAGAATCTCGTGCGAAGCCGATCGGCGGCTGCGATGTCGTTTGTTCAGGCGAACGCTCTGCCTGCATCCCTTGCAGCTCGACCCGGACGACATAATTGCCGAGCTGCAGCCGGGCGCCGTCATGCAACGGGGCGGAATTTCCCGCTCCAAGTGGTGCGCGCGAGCCGTCTATGAAGAGGCCGCCGCTTGACGTATCCGTCACCTGATATCGACCCTGAACGCAAGCAATCGTGCAATGGGCACGGGAAACATACATGTCCGGATCGTCGATCCGCCAGTCGGCGTCTGCGCTGCGACCGATAACGAGCTCGCCCTCGACGAGCCGCATCTGGTGCACGGCCTGGGGCCTGGGGGACTGTTCGAGGGTAAGGATCAAGGCCATGCGGTGGCCTCCGCAATCTCATGACGAAAGCCAACGAGGGTGCGCATGCACAAATCGGCAGCGTCGCCTTGATCCTGTTTCGGAGCGAGCCAGGCGATTTGCCCGAGCCGCGCTTTTCCCAGCTGGGCTGCGGGCACCTCGTCTCGTTTGAGCACGAGCCTGACATCCACATCGAGCCCGTTTCCCATCAGATCCCGGATCGCCGTTTGCAAGTTCGCACGCCGTTCGCTGCCGGGCAGAAAGGCTGCGTAGTCACGAAGCGTCAATGGTCCGACGGAAAGTTCGATTCGTTGCTGTCGCTGGAATGTTCTCGGGCCGATCGTGGCGCTTCTTCCGAGCTGCGCATAGGCGCCGGCAAGGCGAGACTGGATCCTTTGCGGTATGTCCATCCAGACACCGACAAATTCCCGAAGCCTGAAAGGAACCTTGAAATGATCGCCAAGAAACTGCGTGAGCCTTTCAGGCCCGTCGACCTGATGAGCAAGGGCCGCGGCGTGAGCAAGCTTCGTCAGGTCGATCGCTGTTGGCTGGCGCTCAACCGTGCCTCGCAGGCCGATCCCTGCCATGGCCGCCGCCATGGCACGAATACGACCGCCCTCGGCGCGCTCGATCTGCACGGCCGGGTGCGCATCCGCCCACGCTCGATAGAAGAGTGCGATCATGCGATGTTGAAGCACATTGACGAAGTCGACGAACGTGGTGTCGCTGACCTCGCGCATGTCGGCACCGGCAAACCAGCGCTGCGACAGGCGATCCAGCACCCAGCGCGTCAGATAAAGCGGCATCGGACCTTCCGGACCGAGCAAGCCGATCGTCGCCACTGTTACCCGGGCGGGCGCTGTCTCGGTGGAAGGCTCGAGCCTTGCGATGTCCTGCACTGCAAACCCAAGCCGTATGTGCTGTCCGAGCCGGGCCGGTTCCCGCTGCGGCGGTCCTGCCTGACCAAAGAGCCTGTCGGTCTTCTCGAGCCGCCGCAGGAGCTCAAAGAAATCGAACTGCTCGGCAGATCCGACGAGCTCGTTCTTCAGATCAGGAAGCGATTGCCCGGCGTTATCGGCCATAGCACATCCTCCTGTTTCTGCAGGATCCGCGCTCGTGTGCGCACGAATCCGTTTATCGCCGCGTAGCGTGCGAAGAGCCTCGAGAGCAGCGCCGTAAGCAACAAGCTGCTATGCCCGGCAAGCACCGACTGGTCGACATGGAGCGTGATGTCGCTGCCGCGGGCAAAGCACATCGGCCCGGCGATCGGCAAGCGCTCGATGAGAGGCCGGGCCTCGACTCGTGCTATGGCGCGTACATGTCGCGAGAGGCTCGGATCTCCCCGCTGCGCATAAAGATCGAGCATGGCGTGAAGCGGATCGACCCCGCGTCCTTCCTCCGCCAGGCTGAGAAAGTTCAGCGACAATTGTGCGATAAAGCGCCAGGCGAGTTCATCGGCCCTTGAGGCTTCGACAGCGCCGGCCGGAAGCGTTGCCGGAATGGCAGGCCAGGGTTGGCGTAGCGCGCCAAGCAATTGCACGGTCTCGACAGGATCGCCGCTTTCGAGCGTAAGGGAGGGCGTGTCGTCCAGTATCGGCAAGTCCCGGTTGGTGCAAAGGGCCGTCACCTCGATTCGCTTGAGTGGTCGTCCCGGTTTAGACTGCGCCGGGTGTGAGAGCGTGATGAAGACGTCGTCTCCGACATAGGATGTACGGGTTTGTCCCTGACGAAGCTCGTCCTCGCTCGGTCGCCGTGGGCGACGTTCGGTAAAATAGACCCAGCCGTTTGTGCGGTTTTGACCGAGACTGAAAAGAGCCGGTATTTCGGCGTCGGATCCTTCGGCATCGGCGTCCTCCACGCGCACCGCGCGATAGATTTCGAAATCGCGCGGCCGCGTCCGATCGGCGTGGAGGACCTGCCGGGTCCGCCGCGCATCGAGCTCGATGACGCTGCAGGAACGCTCGAACAGGTTGATGATCGGCGTTGCGAAAAGCTCCAGATCCTTGGCTGTGAGGCCCGCAAGTTCCGGAGCGGGACGACGAAGCAGGAAAACCAGTTCAAGCCTCTCGCCGCAATGGCGAACGACCGACCGCATCCCCGTCACACGCGCATAGTGAAACCGCTCGGGAGCGATAAAATATTCGCGCAGAAGCCTGTAGCCCTCAAACGTTTCGCGCGTACGAGGCATGAGCGCTTCGTCGTCAGATATGCCGACCATTTCGGGGGCGGGCAGCGGCTTCAAGGGGTTGTCGCGCCCCTCCGGGCGGACGCCAACGCCAGCGCAGGCGCCAAATAGCGTATCGAAGAGCAGTGGCGCCTTGCTCTTCTCACTGAAGTAAAAGTCCAGGCGATCGAGCGACAGGTCGGCGAGCTTGCCTTTGCCGGTACGATTGATGGTGATGCTCAATCCTGACGCGCCGGCAGCCCCGTCAATGGCGCCGATCCCCGCCGCCGCGAGTGCGCTTCGGTCCTGAATGTAGGTCACGGAACTGATTGCAAGCGGCCAGAGCGTCACGTCCTGAACGGTGGTGAATATGGATCTTGTCGAAATACCGGGTCGCACGCTCGACACAAGCCGCGTTCCCCGCTTCAGAAGGTGTCCGGCAAGCATGGTTTGAACTTGCTGGCCGGGCTTCAGCAAGGCCATGGCCGTTGCCGGCGCCGGCGAGACGAGGTCGGGATAGAAGTTTTCAAGCACGCTGCGGACATAGCGCGTGCTTTCTGCATCCACCTTCTGGCGGGTGCGGGCGGCCAGAAACGCGACGCCGTCAAGGAGCCGTTCGACAAAGGGATCGGGACAGGGAATGGTATCCAGGGAAAGATTGCGCGCGATCGACGGGTGCATATGGGCAAATTCGGCGGCAAGCGCGCGAATATGGGTGAGTTCCTCCTCATAATATTCAAGGAAGACCCGATCCATTTCAGGTGTCCTTCAACTCGGTTCTCGCCGAGCCGTTGTCGAGATCGAGAATGGTGCGGATGCGTAGCCGTTCCGGGGCCGGTGTCGTCAGGAGAAGCGCGTCAATATCAATCCTGAGGCCAATCGACTTGTCGCCAAGACTGACGGTCACCTTGGTTGCGCCTCCTTTGAGCCGGGGCTCGAATGCCGCAAGCACTTGTGTGATTTCCTTGGCGAGTTCCTCACGGTCGAAGTCACGCGATGAGCGGCCCGAAAACGGCGGCACGCCGTAGTTGACCACACTGCGGCGCACCTGCGGAAAATCTTCGAGCGAGGGAGGGTTCTCGCCCACCAGTTCGGCCTCCGCATCGGTCAAAAGGAGCGAGGATTCGAAACGCTGCACATTGAAAAGCGCCTCGATGTCGCGGCGCACCGCCTCACGAAGCACATCGCTCGAAACGACCACGCCGCGACTGTCCAGTTCCAGGCGACGACGTTCCAGGGAAAAGAGACGATGGATGTTCTTTTTCTGCTCGATGCTGAGATCCGTTGCTGACTCGATGTGCCCGACGCCACCGGCCACCATCGCGTCCAGCCGCTCGGCGTCTATCTCGCTTTGCAATATCTGCCGGAGATCTTTGATCTCGGAGCCGAGCCCCGGCAGGTCATTGACCAGGCGATCCCACAAGGATGGCTGGATCGTTTCGCGGGTTGCGCGCTGGTGCCCGCCAAGCGGTCTCGACTCCCTTCCAACTTCTTTTCGCCAGCCGTCACTTGCCGACATAGACATCCATTTCGACCTCGTCCTTGTCGTCGTAGTTGAAGGTGATGTTCTTGTAGGCGAAGCCGACGCGCTCCTCGATGAGATCGGGTTCGTCCTCGCTTTGCTTCATATTGTACTGGGTGACCGAAGCGTCCTTCAGCGTAACGACCAGATAATCACTGGTCTCGCCTTCGATCGTTCTGCGCGCGGAGAACTTCACCTCGCCGAGAAGCGTGTTGTCGAACAGCGCCTTTTTCAGATAGGGCGAGGATTTGTCATAGTGCTTGATGAAATTGATCATGCCCAGACTGACGCGGCCCCGTCGCGAGAGCGAGTTGGGATCGTAGGGGGCGACCATTTCAAACTCCACGCCGTGGATTTCGATCTCGTCTTCGTGGCCATCGCGAACGCTCGGTCCCGTAATATCCGGTACCTTGAGAAAACCGTCAATTTTCATGAATAACCTCCCTTGTGAATTCAGCTCTTCGTCGACGGCAGCTCCGATACGAGACGCAGTGACGCATTGATGCCTTCCAACTGATAATGGGGGCGCAGATAGAACCGGGCATTGTACCATCCCGGTCGGCCTTCGACGCTGTCGACCTGAACCTCGGCGGCAGCCAGCGGCCGTTTGGCGCGGGCCTTGTCGTCGGCAAAGGCAGGGTTGGCAAGAACGTAGCGATTGATCCACTCCGTCAGCCAGATCTGCATATCGGACCGCTCCTTGAACGAACCGATCTTGTCGCGGGCGATTGCCTTCAGGTAATGCGCGAAACGCGAAACCGGGAAAAGATACGGCAGATTTGCGCTCAGGCGCTCATTGGCCTGCGCATCCGGATCGACCAGGCGCCCGGCGCGCGTCTCGTCATCCTGTAACGAGTGCGCACCGATGAAGGCTGCGATGTCCGTGTTCTTGCGATGCAGGATCGGCATCAGCCCAAGCTTGGCAAGCTCTGCCTCGCGGCGATCGTCGATGGCGACCTCCGTCGGGCATTTCATCGCGACAGTACCATCGTCAGTCGGGAAATTGTGGACTGGAAGATTGACGACCGCTCCACCGTTCTCGACGCCGCGAATTTGCGTGCCCCAGCCAAACAGCTTGTGGCTTCGATTGATATTGACGCCCATCGGGAAGGCGGCATTCATCCACACGTAGCGATGATGATCGCCCTGGACATCCTCCTCGAAGGCGAAGCCCTTTACCGGAATGGTTTCCGCGCCATAGGGCAGGCGCGCAAGGACCCGGGGCATCGTCAGACCGATGTAACGCGCATCCTCGCTCTCTCGCAGGGACTGCCAGGACGCGTAGGCGGGCGACGAGACAATCTGTTGCAGGTCCTGGGGGTTTGGCAGTTCCTGCCAGCTTTCCATGCGGAAGAGTCGCGGGGCAGCGGCGGCAATGAAGGGTGTGTGCGCCGACGCGCAGATGCCGGACATGTTGCGAAGGAGAGCGACGTCCTTCGGGTGGTTGGAGAATTCGTAGGCACCGATCAGGCATCCGTACGGGCTACCGCCAAGCATCGAGTATTCGTCCGTATAGACTTTCTTGAATATGGGACTCTGATCCCACATCTGACCTTCGTAATCTTCGAGCGTGTCGGCCAGAGCTTCTTTCGAGATATTCATGACGCGGATCTTCAGCTTCTGATCCGTCTCGGTATTGTTGACGAGATACCACAGACCGCGCCATGTTCCCTCGAGTTGCAGCACTTCGGGCGCATGGAGAACTTCGTTGACCTGCTCGGTCAGAAGCTTGTCGATGCCGGAGATCAGGGATTTGATCGACTTGATCGCATTCGAGGAGATTGTCGTCGACTGCGAACGCGCGCGCGCTGCAAGCGCCAGATTTTGCACAAGGGTCTGCAGCTTCTCGCTGTCGTCCTTCTTGACCTTGAAGTCCTTTTCAAGAAGATCACTGAATTCCTGAAGATCGACGCCTTCGGCTTCCTTGACGTCGACAGCGGCTGTTTTTTCCTGTTCGGCCATGTTTCAGCCCTCCGACTTGCTGCCATCATCGATCGCCTGGTCGGCGATTTTTGCCAAAAGGGGCTCGTTGTTCAAAAGCTGGGCGATACGCTTTTCGGCGTCGACACGGCCATCCATGAAGCCCAGCAATTCCTCGAGTTGGCGGCGCATCCTCAGGAGTTCGGCGAGCTGGGGAACCTGTTCGGCAATCCGGTCCGGAGCGAAATCGCCCATGCTCGTAAAGGTCAGGTCGACGGCAAGTTCCTCGTCCCGCTCTTCGCCGGGCGGTTGGGGAAGCGTGTTCTTGACCCGCGCCTTCACGCGCGGGCTCAGTGCTTCCATGAAGCGGCCGAAGCGGTTGGCGTCGGTCTCGACAAAGGTCCGGTCCCGAACGGATTTCAGTGCCTCCGGCGTTTGGGACGCGCCGGCGAGATCTGCCATCACCCCCATCACGAAAGGCAATTCGATCGTGGTCGGGCTGCCATATGTTTCCACTTCATAGGCGATCTGGACGCGAGGCGCCCTGTTGCGTTCGATCACCTTCGCCTTAGTTTCGCTCATGGATGGTCACCTTTTGTCCCAGGGGCAGGTTTCTTGCTTTCCGAAACGCCGGCCAGAAGCCGGAATTCTTTCAGCCCGGAAGGAGCGAGGTCCTCCATGAGCTCGAGAAAATCCATCGGCACCATACGCTTGATCCTGCGGGCCAGATGGGGAATAGGGCTTGACGGCTCCGTGCGGTCGTAAAAGGCGATGATGAGGTCGATGCAGCGCGTGACTTCGTCTCGCGAGCTCAGGCGGGAGGGGAAGACTGTCGCCGGCTGGATCGGCCCCTGGTCTGCTCCGCCGTTGGTGGCAACCGGCGCTGCTTCGCCGCCTGAAGTGTCTTCTTTCGGA
Source organism: Rhizobium phaseoli (assembly GCF_003985125.1). Classification (GTDB taxonomy): domain Bacteria; phylum Pseudomonadota; class Alphaproteobacteria; order Rhizobiales; family Rhizobiaceae; genus Rhizobium; species Rhizobium phaseoli. Next base: position 33,180 of record NZ_ML133576.1, on the reverse strand, counting down.
CTCTCCTGTTGCGCACTGACCTTGGCGCGCTCCAGGGTCGCCGCCACGCGCTGCAGAAACCGGCTCAGATCTGGCAGGGTAACGCGCAAATCGCCGCCGATCTGCAGATTGAGCGACCGTTCGGCCGCCTCCAGTGCTGCGACGGCAGTCATTGCATCGGCGGCCAGCGCCGCGGCTTCATCAGCGGCCTGTTCGGCAAATGCGGCGCACCCGAACCGCACGCGATTGAGCAATTGCTCATGTTCGCTGACGAGCGAAGCCTTCTCAGCCGCACTCAAACCCGGCGCCGCTTCGTTCAGGACGGTGCGGCCGTCAATCGCCCCCCGCTCCAGATCGCGTCCCGTCACCGGGCCAGCGCCACGAGGCGCAAAGAACGTCATCTTGCGCAGATCGGCGAGCAGGCCATCTTTGTCATTTTGAAGCTGAATCAGTGCATTGATGCGGCGAAGAGCGGCCTCGCGGGGAGGCAGGCCGTCGCGAAGCTCCGGATGCATTGTCTGCCAGTGCATGTCGAAGGTTTGGCCGATCAGGTTCAATCCGTCGGCAAGGCCGGCCAAGCCCCGTTCATTTGCAAGGGCGCGCGTTACGATCACCAGCAGCCTGAGATCGCGGCCCTGCGCCCGCAGCTCCTCCGACTTGCGAAGCACGGTCGACCAGTCGACCGGCACTTCCGTTCGTGCGACCGGGTTGTTGCGCTCGTCTCGGCTGATTTCGATCTGCGGCTGTACGAGGCGTTCGAGCTCGTGGAATCGTCCGTCGTTCCGTAGGCTTTCGCCGGACGGGTTGTCACCGTTTATCGGATTCAACCAGAGCGCAGAGTCGAACAACAGATCCCCCGTTTTACCGAATACTGTTCTCCAGATCCTGTCTTATCATAAATTTTCGCTCTGTACTAATACCACTTATCGACGAGCGACACTAATTCCGAGTATCGATTAGTCGGGTTGTCATCGACAGGATCGAAACCTGCCCGCTGGCAATAACCGCATGTAAATCCTCGGCAAAGGACTTCGTGGATTCGGTTGTGGGGCGAAGCTGAGAGAACAGAGGGCGGTCAGTCTGCATCGCGATGATCAGGCTTCTGCCGAACGTATTGTCGACGGCGAAGGAAAGCTTAGCGGGATCGGTCGCACCATCTGCAGTGGAGTAGGCGACGCGGATGGTGCGCATGCCGTTGGACACCGTCCCGAGACCGGAAAGCGCGTTGTCCGGCCGCTTGATGTTGGGAAGGACGTTGAACAGATTGCCGGTGACATCGGCAATCGCGACCCAGAGGTAGCCGTTCGTGATCGTAGCCGGAGCCAGCACATCGATGACGGGATTGTCGCCGACGGAGTAGATGCCGGACATGTTCGGTTCGGACTTGTCGCCATAACCGAGCACGATCGTCATCGGCCCTTGCGGCACGTCGGGCAACAATGACTGAACGACACACAACTGATTATTGAGCACGGTCGTATCAAATCGCAGATCGCGATCACCCAGACGTGGTGTGAGCGCCTGCCGGAGCGCTTCGACGTCGCCGCTCGCCGCGACGTTTCCCCGAATGGCGACCGTCGACCCAAGAGGAAAGCTTGCCCCTTCCGGTGGCTGGACGACAAGCGGACCGCAGGTCTCCAACGGTGCGATGGTTGATTTCAACTCATCGGGCGTCAGGTTTCTCGGTCCCGCGGCAATCCGCACGAGAGCTTGATAGCCGGCGGCCTTGCTCGCCTCGCTGAACCGGCTGACGACAGTGTCTCGTGCCGCCTTGTCGGGTGCAAGGCCGGTCAGGCGGACGGTGCGGTCCGACACATCGAGCCTCCACTCCTCCAGCCCGTCGGCGGCGGCGAAAAAGCTGTCGATGTCCTGTGCCCAGCGCCCGGAAGGTTCCCCCTTCGCAAGTGCAAGCGCACCCGCGGGTGCTGGCAATCCGGCTGTTCGCGAAAAACCTGCCAATATCGCCTGTTGCTGCTCGGCATCGGGAGCAAAGCCGGACAAGCTCGCCTGGTGTTGCCCGTCGAGCCCGGCGCTGAGTTTGTAGGGTGCCTGAACCGGAAGGCTTTTGACAAACAGGCCGTCACCGAAGCCGGCAAACCACAGTCCCGCGACCGCCGCGGCGACAGCAAGGGCTAAGATCGCCGGCCAATGCCGCCAACGCGGACTGGCGCCACTCCCACCTGCCTTCTGGCCGCTGCGATCCGTCCGTAACATCTCCTCCACCTGCTTGACGACGGCCGCAGCCGTTGGGGGGCGTCGCGATGGATCGGGTTGGGTGAGATCGTCGATCAAAGCCTTGAGCGGCTCCGGAACGCCTGTCGTGTCCAGCCGACGCTCCTTGTAGCGGACGACCTCACCAGGACTTGTTCCGACGTTGGGAACTTGTCCCCGAAAGGTCGCAAGCAAGGAGGCGCCGAGGGCATAGAGGTCGGATCGCGGCTCCGCCTGCCCATGCAATTGTTCGGGCGCGGCATATTCATATTTTCCGGCAAACTCCTTGCCGACGATTGTGCGTGCGCCCGTCTTGCTGTCCTTGGCGATGCCGAAGTCGATGATGACGGCTTCCTCCGGCCGGCCGCTGCGCAGGATGATGTTGTCGGGCGACAGATCCCGGTGGACGATCTTGCGTTCGTGTGTCGCAACCAGGCCCTCGGCCACTCTTTGGGCCACGATCAGCAGGTCTCTGGAGGAAATCCCGCCGCGCTCGAGATAGTCGTTGAGCGGCGTACCTGCGACATAATCCATGACCAGATAGACGTAACCCTCGGCTGTCTGGCTGCAGTCCGTATAACGCACGACCGCGTCATGCGAGATGCCGCGCATCTCCTCTTCCCGCTTCATCAGTTCCAGATAGCCGGCATCGGCGGACAGCTCCCGCTTGAGTGCCTTGAGCGCCACGACACGGCCGGTGATCTTGTTGCTGGCGCGGTAGACTTCGCCCGTCCCGCCGCGGCCAAGCACACCCTCGATCTCGTAGGTATTGTTGAGGACCTGGTTCTTGCGAAAGATGTCACCGGGCAATGGGTCAATCATCTGCTAACTCCAAACCACGCGGTCACTATTCATCAAAGGCATGCGGTTCGAATATTTGTCAAGAACACTATAATATGGCAGTTTGCCATTGAGATTGAAGACTAGGCTCGTTCATTCACGAGCACCTGGCAGGAGCCCGAACGGCATGCAGCAGAACGTGTCTTCTCACAGCTTCAAACGTAAGGAACTCGTCGGCAAGCTCGATCCAATCTGTCTGCGTGCATTCAGGGCGGCAGCCGACGCCGCCAAGCTTCGCGGCAATCCCTATGTCGAACTCGTGCATTGGATCGAGCAACTGGCGCTGGTCGACCGAGCGGATTTCCAGCTGATCCTCGCCGATGCCGGCGTGGATCTCGGCCGCCTTGCAGCCGACTTGGCGCGGTCGATCGACAAGCTGCCCTATGGCGCGACGTCTATTGAAGAGTTCTCAGACCACATATTCCACGCTGTCCAGGAGGCCTGGAGTCTCGGAAGTCTTCAATTCGGCTCGGAAGAGGTGCGCGGCGCCTACGTCCTTCTGGCCTGTAGAAAGGTGCCGGTGCTTGATGGCTTGCTGTTGAAGATCAGCAGTGAGTTCGACCGGATCGAAGCCGATTCCGTCCTTGCTCGCCTCGACGACGTACTCTCGCAATCGCTTGAGAATAGAGGCCGGCGCGAAGCTGGACAACCGGTGCGAAAGGAACGACCGGCTGGCGGCGAGTCCGCTTTGGCCAAATATGCGACTGATCTGACGAGCCGTGCTCGAGAAGGAAAGATCGATCCGGTTGTCGGTCGCGATCCGGAAATTCGCCAGATCGTCGATATTCTCATGCGCCGACGGCAGAACAACCCGATCCTGACGGGCGAGGCCGGGGTCGGCAAGACCGCGGTCGTTGAAGGCTTTGCGCTTCGCCTTGCGGCAGAAGACGTGCCGCCGCCGCTCAAAGGGGTCGCGCTCCACATGCTGGATGTTGGCCTGATGCAGGCCGGAGCGAGCGTCAAAGGCGAGTTCGAAAAGCGCCTCAAGATGGTGATTGACGAGGTGCAGTCATCGGAAACGCCGATCATCCTCTTCATCGACGAAGCGCATACGCTGATCGGAGCGGGTGGGGCTGCTGGAACGGGAGACGCCGCAAATCTTTTGAAGCCAGCATTGGCGCGCGGCGAGCTTCGCACGATCGCCGCCACAACATGGGCGGAGTATAAACAGCACATCGAAAAAGACCCGGCGCTGACTCGGCGCTTCCAAGTGGTCAAGATCGAGGAACCCAGCGAAGAAAGCGCCGTTCTCATGCTGCGTGGCGTGGCAGGCACGCTCGAGAAACACCATCAGGTTCAGATCCTCGACGAGGCGATCGAAACGGCGGTCAGCCTTTCACATCGCTACATTCCGGCCCGCCAGTTGCCCGACAAGGCAGTCAGTTTGCTCGATACCGCTTGCGCGCGCGTGGCGGTATCTCAGCATGCGACGCCGGCCGAGGTTGAAGATCTTCTGCGACGCAAGCAGGCTCTCGAGATCGAGCAGGGGATTATCGGCCGCGAAAGGTCGATCGGCATCGAGGTTGCGGAGCGTCAAGCTCGCGTCGACAACGCCCTTGGCGAGGTGGAGACGGCCCTAGCGGAGGCGCAAGCCCGCTGGGAAAAGGAACGTTCGCTGGTGTCTGATATTCTCGACCTGCGGGCCAGGCTGCGCAGCGAGGGAGTTCCCCTCGATGCGGCGTTGTCGCAACAGGGCGATAATGCGCCCATTGCGACGGTCCCCAATGGAATTCTTTCAGCGACCCTTGAGGGCGAAAACGAAGCTCCCGATGGAAATGCCGACCTTGCGCGCCTTAAGGCAATGACGCAGGAACTCGCCGAAATGCAGGGCGAAACGCCCTTGATGCTGCTGTCGGTAGACCGCAACGCGGTCGCATCGGTGGTAAAGGATTGGACCGGTATCCCCGTCGGGCGAATGCTCGCGGGCCAGACGGAAAGAGCCCTCAAGCTCGCCGGAATTCTCGGCGAACGCGTTGTCGGCCAGGACCTTGCCATGGAAGCGATCGCACGCCGCGTCCGGACCAGCCGCGCGGGACTGGGGTCGCCGGAAAAGCCGGTTGGCGTTTTCCTGCTTTGTGGACCGTCCGGTGTCGGCAAGACGGAAACGGCGCTTGCCCTTGCCGAAGCATTATACGGCGGCGAACAGAACCTGATCTCCATCAACATGTCGGAATTTCAGGAAGCCCATACGGTTTCGACGCTGAAGGGAGCACCCCCCGGCTATGTCGGTTATGGCAAGGGAGGTATTCTGACCGAGGCCGTGCGCCGCAGGCCCTATTCCGTCATATTGCTCGACGAGGTCGAAAAAGCGCATCCCGATGTCCACGAGATTTTCTTTCAGGTCTTCGACAAGGGAATGATGGACGACAGTGAGGGTCGACGGATTGATTTTAGGAATACACTTATATTGCTGACCTCCAATGTCGGTTCGGATGTCATCATGAGGCTGACCGGCAACGGGGTCTCCCGCACGCCGATCGAAGAACTCGAAGCTGCATTGCGCACACCGTTGCTGCAGGTGTTCCCCGCCGCCTTCCTCGGGCGCGTCATCGTTGTGCCCTATTATCCTCTCTCGGATTCCATGATCGAAGCAATCGCTCAGGCAAATTTTGCGAAGATCGCGCAGCGGCTGCGTAGGAGCCATAACGCCGAACTGATCATAGGCGAGGGCGTTATCGACTTGGTCAAGGCGCGCTGTACCGAAGTCGAGTCGGGCGGTCGCATGATCGATGCGATCTTGACCAACACGCTTCTGCCGGCCCTCAGCACCGGCATATTGAACTGGGCGCTGGATGGCAGACGCTTGACGAGGGCGACGGTCGGAGCATCTGCGGAAGGCTTCACCTACGCTTTTGAATAGCGCTTAGATGGCATTTGTGGCTGCTGTGCGCCTTTAGCTGACGGCCTGGAATTCGACACGTCGGTTCTCGTCAGCTTTCGGCTTTTGTGGATCGAGCGGAAATTGCTCGCCAACACCGACAGCCTCGAGGCGTTCAGGAGGAATATGGCAATCCTCCGTGAAGAAGCGCGCCACTTCCCTTGCCCGCAGCATGGAGAGATTCTGATTGTACCGAGCTCCACCGGAGGCGTCGGTGTGGCCGACAATGCGAATGAGCTTAATGTCCATTTCCTTCACCACACTGCAGAGCTTCTGCAGCATCGGCTTTTGCTTGGGTGCGATCGCGGAGGAATCGAAGGCAAACTGCACCCGGTAGTTAACCTGATCATCGTCGGGCAGTTTCCAATATGTCTGCGGGGTTGTTATCGTCGCTGCTGCAGTTGTTGGTGAGGTCTCGGCCGGCTCGTTTCCCGGGGTCGGACTGACCCCGACAGTTTCCTGTTTAGCCGGATTTGCCGAAGCCTCAGGATTGCTGCTCGCTTGAGTGGAACCGACCTTGGTCGGCGTGGTCTCGGGCGTGGCGATCGGCAGTGGCGTCGCCTCCGGCGCAGGCCCGGAATTGGTCAGCACGAGGCCGCGTGACGGCCCCAGCTTGGCGGCCTTGAACAATTCCATTTGTCTCTGGAAACGTTCCTTGAGCGCCGTCTCATCCAGTTCCTGTGCACGCAATCCACTTTGTAGCGTGAAGACTAAAGCGAGAGACACCAGCAGCTTCACAGTCAGCAGGCGCTTCATTTTAGGTTCCTCTCGGCAAAAATGTTTCGCCTGGTCAAAAAATTACTATAGGATGATCGTGGGTGCAACCGCTTCCATGGCGGTCCTCACGGCGGAGCGAATGATGAGGTTCTTCCGGTCATGACCCCGGAATATCCCGAGAGTCCCTCGACGCGCGTGCCGAAGTGGCGGGGCAGGCCGCAAGGGGCCGGGCTGAGCCACACGGGTCATGTTCGCAAACGCAACGAGGACGCAATACTCATCGATCCCACAGGCGTGCTTTGGGCCGTTGCCGATGGTATGGGTGGCTACGGGCACGGCGACGTAGCGGCTGGCCTGGTGATCGAGCATCTAGCCCTGCTTCCCCATGAGCCAATTTCAAGCGCCGATCTGGTGGGCGCGCTCGAGGCTGCCAATTCCGCCATTCGGCGATGGGCAACCTCGGCCGACGTGGCACAGATGGGTGCAACCGTGGTGGCCGCACTTCTGCAGGGCAGTGCTCTTTCGCTTGCATGGGCCGGCGACAGCCGTGCCTATCGCTGGCGGGATCGGGAATTGCTACAGCTGACGCGCGATCATTCGGTCGTGCAGGAGCTTCTCGACGATGGGCGCCTTTCTCCCGCGGCGGCCTGGCAGCACCCGCAAGCGCATGTTGTAACACGCGCAATTGGAGCGTCCGATCATCTTGTCGTCGAAACCGCTGAAGTTTCGTTTTGCCCGGGGGATGTCCTCATTCTTTGCTCCGACGGGCTAACCGACTGTGTGGCGGACGCCGAGATCGCTGCCCTTACGAACGCCCTTGCAACGCCGGCGGCGACCTGTCAGCGATTGATCGACGCTGCTCTCGATAACGGTGCCCCGGACAACGTCTCGGTGATTGTCGTCCAGATTGATGGAGCTGCGATATCTTGAGGCAAATGAATGCCATCGCGGCCGTCGTCATCGGCATGAGCATCATTCTCGCGGCCATCATCTTTGCGTTTGTCGGAAACCTCCTGCAAGATACGGAGCGTGATCCGAATGCCGGCAAGATAGATCGGCTCACACAGCAACTTGCCCAGCAGGACAGTGAAATTCGGGGGTTGCGGTCTGAATTGAACGGCCTCAAGGGTCAGATGGCGGACGTCGGCGGCAGGGTGACGGAGTTGGAAAAAGCTCCACGAGCCGAGCCTGTTCCGACAGAGCCTGTCACCAATCCGCCGGCCGTCCAGCAGACCGGCCCTTCCCCCCTTTTCACGGACCAGTTCGGCGGTATGGCACCGCGTGAGGAAGAAGGTGATCTGACTGAACCGATGCAACTGGCCAAGAAGCGGTTCAACGAGAATGTCATACGCCCGACCCCGGCCGTGTTGCGACAGATATTAGGCGAACCGAGAAGCACCTATTCAACCAGCTGTGAACCGGTCACCAATCCGAAATTGCTGCATGCACTCGACACCCGCGACATCGGGGGCATTCGTCTGACCATGATCAGGCCAGCGCTCGACTCGCTTGAGCAGATCATGGCGCGCTTGAAAAAAGAAGAGCCCGACATCTATGCTGCTATCGGCACCGCGGGAGCCCTCTGTGCGCGGTATGTACGGGGGTCGGCGAAGTCGGTGTCCTCCCATGCATGGGGGGCGGCCGTCGACCTGACGCTCAAGAAGAACCTCGACAACATGGGCGACAACAGCACGCAATTCGGGCTCGTGGTGCTTGCGGAGTTCTTCAATGATGCTGGCTGGTATTGGGGGGCGGGCTATAGCCGCGAAGATTCCATGCATTTCGAGGTAGGCGAGGCGCTGCTGCGAAAATGGGCGGCCGAGGGCAAGCTGTGAAGGGCGTTTTCGAACCACCGGGTCCAGTCACGATGCAAGCAGATGTGCTCGCCGCACTGGCGCAGCCGCTGCTGGATCTTGCTAGACGTGCCGAAAGCGAAAAGAATCCAGATCCACGCGAGCTTGCGGCCATGGCACGGACCCTCGTCGCCGCCTTCGAGACGGAAGCACGACGCAGGAAAGTTCCCCCCGACTGGCTCCTGGATGCCCGCGATGCCCTTGTCGCTTTGGTTGATGCGCGAGCGCGCAACAATCCGGCATTGCCGATCCGAAAATGGGAGCGCGCGCTTGCCGCTGCTCTTCCAATCGGGGGCGTTATGGCGGCCAGCACCCTTGCCGAACGGGCGAGGGCGGCAGCGAAAGCAGGGCCTGCACGCCGGGATCTCGCCCGCTTCCTCGGCCACTGTAACGACGCCGTCCAGGCAGCGCTTCTATCTCGCACGCAGCACAAAACCGATCGCGGTCTTGCTGCTCTTGTGATCGGCATCTTCCTGGCAGTTCTGGTGGTATGGGCCGGATGGGCCGAATGGCGGTTTCGTGAGCGGCTTTTGTCGCAGCTGCCCGATGTCGCACGTGTCGTAGAAGCAGGACGCACGGCAAAACCGGCAGCCCGCGCAGCCCAACTCGACGCATTCCTTGCAGGCGTTCGGCTTGTTGAGGCGGATGCGCAGCGTTCCCCCCTTGGTCTCATTCATCATTTAAGGATTTTTGATCCGGCAGAGGCCGCACGCCGACGCTATGGCCAAGCCGTCGACGCCCTGGCCAGCGGCCCGCTTGCCGAGGCCCTTGGTGTTGCTCTCGCCACGGAAGGCGAGGCAACTGCACTTTACGATTCGCTGCGTGCCTGGTCTATCTTGAAGGGCACATCGGACTGGCAACCGCGGTTCCTGGCGGGCTGGATCGAAGATCGCACTCAGACATTTCCCGAACTTGCCGGCATGGCAATGCATGTCGCTGCCATGTCCGGGCCTCCAACAGATCTCGAAGAGCCGGATCCTGAAGCAATCGCTCAAGCCAGACAGTTTGCTTCAGAGGGCTTGGCAAACGAGCGCGCCATGCTGGAACTCGCCCGGGCCGAGAAAACTGCGGGCCTGCCTGCCTGGTCCCTCGGGCAGGCAGCACCTGGTCTCGACAAGATATTGATCCGCAGGTCCGGACTGCCCATCGAGCAGGCCGTGCCGGGTCTTTACACTGAGGCCGGATGGGCTTACGCGCGCTCCGGCGCTGCAGAAGAGGCGATCGGGAAGGCGAAGGCCGAAACTGCCAGCCTCCTGCACGCCGGAGGCGAGACAAGCGCCGATGCAGTTATGGACCTGCTTCAGAAGCGAACCCTGGAGACCTGGTCTCGGTACCTCGGCGATCTTCGTGTCAGGCCATTCACCGACCAACCGAGTGCGGTTATTGTCAGCGGCGTGCTCAGCGCGTCTAACTCGCCGCTCTCGGCGCTGATCCGCGAGGTATGGCGTCAGGCGGGCGGCACCGACCGCGGCCGCAGCCATGCCAACCAGCTTCGAATTGCCGCGACGCTCGGACCTGCCATCCAATTCGTGGAGCAGGGTCGAATGTCGGAAATCTCGCGCCTTTTCGTGTCGCTGAATGTCGCGCTTGCCCTTCTCGACGGAAATTCCGATATCGGCAAAAAGTCGCTGATGGACGCACAGGAGCGTGCGAACTCCGTCGTCGCCCTGCAGCAGGCGCCGCTCCTCGTCGTCCAAATGGTCGAAGACGTGATCTCGCAGACGGCATCTCCAAAGGCGGTAGAAAAGGCCGAAGATCCCGTCCCGACGGCAAAGCCGTCAGGGGCTTGGGGCGAGATCGCGATGGCCTGCCGGGCTGCCGTCGCAGGCCACTATCCGTTCTTTGACGGGTCGGACGCGGATATGGCTGAAGTCGCGCGCATTTTTGCGCCCAATGGTCTCGTGGAGACCTATTTCCGGACGCAGCTGTCGCCTTTGATGGATATATCAACGACGCCGTGGCGCTGGAAACCGGGAGCACGGCTTTCTGGTTACGCGCCCGAAAGTGCGGCATTCTTTCAGAAAGCTTCCGCGATCGGCGACGCGCTCTTTCGCCAGGGAAACGCGCCGCGTCTTCCTGTGTTGCTGGAGGCACTTGCGCAACGCGGTGCGGCTACCATCTCAATCGGCGGCGCTCGCGCGCCGGTTACCACATCAGGCGGGGCGGTGTCCTTTAACTGGCCGGGGGATCTGCCATCACGCGGCTTCGAGATCTCCTTCGATAGCGGCAGTGCGGTTGAGAAGAAGAGCACGCCCGGGCCGTGGGGCCTGCTGCGATTTCTGGACGGGTCGCGCTTGCGGCCACGCGACGGCGGCCGGCGTTTTCTCATAGACGTGCGGGCAACCGGCGCACGCGCCTACCTGCAGATGTCGTTCGCCGAGCCTGCCAACCCTGTCTCCGTGCGCATCCTGATGCGGGAACTGACATGTCCATCGAGCCTCTGACGTCACCAAGGATTTAGAGGAGGACGCACTCGCCTAATGAATTCACGTATGCCTCCGGGATGCTGCGGGTCACGGATGTTGCGAGTCCTGATCAGCCAAGGTCTTGCCTTGCCTCTTGTTTGCCGCAAGACGCGAGCGCTTCCACTGGCATGCCAGGACCGGCGTCACAGTGGTCGACCCGACGAATGTCGAAGACGAGGCCGCCAAAGTCCACCAGGAATTCTGGCCGAAGCATCTGGGCAAGGTTTAAGCCAGGCTCATTGATCAGACCAGAAAATGACGGCTGCGATGCAGATGGCCCGGAAGAAGGACCGGGCGCATCTGTCGTAGCGGGGCGATGCGCCGAATACGATACGGACGCCCTTGTGGTCGCTCATCTGGCTGCGAACAGCGCCGACCTTTGGCCGGGGCGCCATGGCCGCAATCGCGGTCATGGCATGCCCCGTCGGCGATGCTGCGACGGTCAGAAGGGATAATGCTGGGCGGAATCCTCGACCGTGATCCAGCGAAGGTCTGTGAATTCGGCGATCGCGGCCTTGCCGCCGAAACGGCCGTAGCCGCTGCCCTTTACGCCGCCGAAGGGCATTTGCGCCTCGTCATGCACCGTCGGGCCGTTGATGTGGCAGATGCCGGATTCGATCCGTGCGGCAACCGCCATGGCCCGCTGCACGTTGCGGCTGAAGACGGCGGATGACAGGCCGTATTCGGTGTCGTTGGCAATACGGATCGCTTCCTCTTCGCCGGAGACGCGAATGATCGGCTTCACCGGCCCGAAGGATTCTTCCGCATAAACGCGCATGTCAGGTGTGACGTGATCGAGCAGGGTCGCCTCGACCACGGTGCCCGAGCGCTTGCCGCCGGCCACGAGTTTTGCGCCTTTTTCCGTTGCGTCGGCGATCAGCTCTTCCATTTTCCTGGCGGCATCGAGGCTGATCAGCGAGCCGAGCACGACGTGGCCGCGCGGGTCGCCGGCTGGCAACTGGCTGGCGCGGGCGGCCAGCCTGGCGACGAACGCGTCGGCGATCGTCTCGTCGACGATGATCCGCTCGGTCGACATGCAGATCTGCCCCTGATGCATGAAGGCGCCGAAGACGGCGGCATTGACGGCACCGTCGAGATCGGCGTCGTCGAGGATCACAAGCGGCGCCTTGCCGCCGAGTTCGAGAAGGGCGGGCTTGAGATATTTGCCGCAGGTCTCGGCAATGATCCTGCCGACCTTGGTCGAACCGGTGAAGTTGACACGCCTGACAGTGGGATGGGCGATCAGTGCGGTGACGATCTCGGGCGCGTCTTCCGGTGCGTTGGTCAGAACATTGATGACGCCAGCCGGCAGGCCGGCCTCGGTCAGCACGGTGGCGATCAGCCGGTGCGTGCCGGGGCACTGTTCCGATGCCTTGAGGATGACCGAGTTGCCGCAGGCGATCGGCATGGCGATGGCCCGGGTGGCGAGAATGACCGGTGCGTTCCAGGGCGCGATCGCCAGACACACACCGGCGGCCTGGCGAACGCCCATGGCAAGCGCGCCGGGCTTGTCGGAAGGAATGATTTCGCCTGATATCTGCGTCGTCATGGCGCCTGCCTCGCGCAGGATATTGGCGGCGAGCATGACGTTGAAGCCGGCCCAGGGCGCAGTCGCACCCGTCTCCTCGATCATCAGCCGGGTGAATTCGCCGACCTTGGCATCCATGATATCGGCCGCCTTCATCAGGATCGCGCGGCGCTGGCTGGGCCCGGTTTTCGACCAGGTGGTGAAGGCGGTGGAGGCGGCGTCGACGGCGGCGGCGACATCCTCCAGGCTTGCGGCGGCGGCGCGGCTCGCGAGCTTTTCGGTAAAGGGATCGAGACGATCATAGGTGCGGCCGTCGGCGGCTGCGCGGTCGGCGCCGTTGATGAGAAGGGAAATATTCATGACGAGATCTCCTGAAGGAAAGAACTAGAAGCCGAGCACTTCGGCATTGATGGATGCTTCGAGGCCGCCGTCTGCGGCAAGATTGGCGCCGTTGATCCAGCGTGCGCCATCCGAGCAGAGGAACAGAACCGCGGGCGCGATATCGGCGGCGGTACCCGCGCGGCCGACGCGGGTGATGTCGCTGTCGACCCTGGCATCGCCGAGCACGGCGCGGAACTGCTTGAGGATCGGCGTTTCCACCGGTCCCGGGCTCACCGCATTGACGCGGATACCACGCGCCTTGAATAGAGGGTCGTGCGCGGCGCGCATGGTCCAGAGCAGCAGCAGTTCCTTGGACAGCGGATAGCCTTCCTCGTCCCTGAGGCCGTGTTCGGCGGCGACCGCCGAGACATCGGGAAAGCCTTCAATGCCGGTCAGGATCTTTGCCCGCTCGAGATTGGCGCGCCAGCCATAGCCGGCAATCGAGGCGACGTTGACGATGGCGCCGCCCTCGCGCAGTCGTGGTGCCATGGCTTCCGACAGCGCGCGAAGGCCGTAGAAATTGACGGCGAGCGTCGAGACGACGCCGGTATTGCCGGAAAGGCCGGCGACGTTGGCGAGTGCGTCGAGACGCTGCGGAAGCCGTGCTACGATCTCGGCAACGCCCGATGGCGTGGACAGATCGCCCCGGATGAAGGCGGCGTTCCCATTGGTGGGTTCGCGCACGTCGATACCGATCACATCGGCGCCCATCTGGCTGGCCAGTTCCGCCGTGCGCGCGCCGATGCCGGACGCTACACCTGTTACCAGGATCGTTTTACCAAAAAGCATGAATGTCACCTTTCACAAGAGGAACTGGAGGCAAGCAGGCTCATTCTTCCCATTTGATCTTGGTCGGTCCGGGAAGTTTCAGCCGATAGCCGACGGGCAGAAGCTGGAAATCGAAGCGGCGTTCGATTTCGCCCCAAAGCCCGCGCGGCAGGTAGAGAGAGAAGATCAGAGCGGTGGCGCCGAGGCCGATCAGATACCAGACGCCGGTACCGCCGAAGAAGGTCTCGATAACGAAGAACAGGATGGCGCCGAGGATCGCGCCTTCGAACTTGCCGATGCCGCCGACCAGCACCATGAAGATCATGTAAGCGGTCCACTGGACGCTGAAATAGGTCTTCGGCTGGAAGGTCGTGGCGGTTGCAAGCCACAGGCCGCCGGCGACGGCGATGCCGAAGGCGGCAAGTACGAAGAGCAGCCGTTTGGTTGCGGTGACCCGCACGCCGACCGAGGTCGCCGCCTCCTCATTGTCACGGATCGCCTGCATGGCCGCGCCCGCACGGCCTCGCATCAGCATGAAGAGCGCGCCGAGCAGGGCGGCCATGGACGCGAGCGCCAGCCAATAGATCGCCGCCCGCCGCATGCCGCTGTCATAGAGGTTGAGCGAGATCAGCGAGGTTCCCGTTTCGCCCTGGATCAACCGGTCGAGATTGACGAGCAGGTGGGCGAGTTCGGCGACGACCCACATGCCGATCGCGAATTCGCCGCCCTTCAGCCGCAGCATGAACAGCGAAAGCGGGATCGAGAGCGCGCCGGTCACCACTGCGGCGGCAAAGACCGAGAGGAAGGGATCGAGGCCGGCATTGGCGAGGCGAATGGTGAAATAGGCGCCGAGGCCGAAAAACACCTGCTGGCCGACCGAGACGAGGCCGCCGAAACCGGCGAGCGCATTCCACATGGCGGCAAGGACCACATAAATGAACAGTGCCGTCATCCGGTCGATCGCACCGGCGCCGAGGATGGCGGGGGCGAGCGCCAGCAGCACGAGCAAGGCGGCCATGGAGCCGAGCGCCACTCGCGACGATTTCGTCCAGCGTTCGATCGACATGCCATGGGAGGCGAAGGTCGTATGGGAGGTCATGTCGGGCTCCGGAGACGCGCGCGGGGTTTTAGAAATGCGCCGAGTTTATCGAGGAGGGGCATGCCCGACCGGGACAGCCTGATGAAAAGCACGAGCAGGAACACGGCATGGCCGCCGATCAGGAAGCCTTGCGGATGCAGCTGCGCGCCGAGCGATTGGGCAAGCCCGAGGACGATGCCGCCGGCAAGCGTGCCCCAGAGCGATCCGGCGCCGCCGATCACGGCCGTCTCGAAGGCGAAGAGCAACTGCGGCCCGCCCGCATAGGGGCTGAAGGTCGCCCGCATTCCGAGAAAGGCGCCGGCGATCCCGATCGTGACCATGGTGATTGCCGTGGCGACGGCATTTACCCGACGTGCATCGATGCCGACGAGCCCTGCCGTATCGGGATCTTCGGCCGTGGCGCGGATGGCGCGGCCGAGCGCAAAGCGGCTGAGGAAGAATTGCAGAGCGCCGAGAAGGAGGATCGCCGTTACCATCATCATGACGGCGAGCTTGCCGACGAAGATATGGCCCGGCAGCTGCCACGACGCATAAGAGAGATTGCCAATGAAGGGCGCGAGCGAGCGCGTGTCGGCGCCGAACTGTTCGAACAGCAGGTTGTCGATGACGATCGACAGGCCGAAGGTCGTCAGGATCGGCAAGAGCGTGCCGCCGCGGGCGCTACGTTCCAGGATGAAGCGCTGCAGCAGCGAGCCGAAGACCGCCATGGTGGGCAGCACGATCAGCAATCCGGCGAAAGGCGGAATGCCGGCTTTGGCGGCGAGCAGCCACAATCCATAGGCGGCAGCGATCGCCAGGCTGCCATGCGCGAGATTGATGATCCGCATGACCGAAAACATGAAGGACAGTCCGCAGGCGATGACGGCGTAATAGCCGCCGAGCAGGATGCCCTGGAGCAGGGAATTGATCATGATGCGCTCCTCTCGCCGGCGGCCCGGTGCAATCCGAAATAGGCCTGGGTGACGTGCTCGCGGGTGACGGCCGCCGCCGGCCTGTCGAGCACGATGCGTCCTTCCAGCATGCAGATGACGCGGCTTGCGACACTCATGGCGCGGGCGAGATCCTGCTCGACGAGCACGATCGTCGTCCCCGATGTGAGCAGGGCTTGCAGCTGAGCATAGACGCGGTCGACGACGAGCGGCGAAAGCCCGAGCGAGACCTCGTCCAGCAGCAGGATGTCGGGGTTGCTCATCAGCGCCCGGCCGATGGCGGTCGCCTGCTGCTCGCCGCCGGAGAGGTGCCCTGTCTTGGCGTGGCGGCGAGGCTTCAGGTTCGGAAAGGCGTCGAGGACGCGGTCGACGCTCCATTCGCCCTTGCGCCCGCAGCTCTTTCCGAGAAGCAGGTTCTCCTCGACGGTCATCTGCGAAAACAGGCGCCGGCCTTCCGGCACCAGGGCGATGCCCCTGGCGATCCGCTTGTGGGAAGGGATGGCGGCAAGATCCTCGCCGTCGAGAAGGATCTCGCCAGAGGCGGGCAGGTGAGCGCCGGCGATCGATCGAAGCAGCGTCGTCTTGCCCGCGCCGTTGGCGCCGACCAGCGCCAGCACCTCACCCTTGGCGATATCGAAGCTGACACCGCGCACCGCCTGCAGCAGGCCGTGGCGGACGTCGAGGTTGCGGATGGAGAGAAGGCTCATGCCGGCGTTCCTCCAAGATAGGCCTTGACGACTTCGGCGTTGCTCATGACCGCTTTCGGCTCGCCATCGGCGATGATCCGGCCGGCATCCATGCAGATCAGCCGTTCAGCCACCTGCAGCAGGATATGGACGATATGCTCGATCCAGACGATGCCGATGCCGCGGCGGCGCAATTCGAGAATGGTTTCCACCAGTTCGCTCGCTTCGCCATCGGTCAGCCCGCCGCCGATCTCGTCGAGCAGCAGCAGCCGCGGCTGCGTGGCAAGCGCGCGGGCAAGCTCCAGGCGTTTGCGATCGAGCAGGCCGAGCGTATCGGCCGGGCGGTTGGCGACGCCGAGCATGCCGCAGAGCGAAAGCGAATCCACCACCCGCTCATAGGCTTCGTCGCGGCTTCCGGCATTGCCATGGGAGGCGGCGACGAAGACGTTTTCGAAAGTCGTCATGCCGCTGAAGGGTTTCGGGATCTGATGAGTGCGCACCAGCCCCGAGCGGCAGCGCTCCGCCGCTGTCCGGCTGGTCACGTCGGCGCCATCGAAGGTAATCGTGCCAGCGCTCGGCGGGAAGGCGCCGGCGAGCACGGAGAGCAGCGTCGTCTTGCCGGCGCCATTCGGCCCGACGATGCCGACCGCGTCGCCATCGCCCATGGAAAAATCGAGATCTTCCAGCACCACGAGCGCGCCGAACCGCTTGTGGATTCCGTTCGCCGAGAGAAAGGCTCCTCCCGGCCGATTTTGGGTTTGCTGCTGCACCGTGCGTTATCCGTTGTAGGCGATGAGCTTGGCGCCGACCGGGACGTTGGGATCGGTGGCGTTTTCGGTGACGACGTAGTCGAGCGCGAATTTCGAGCCCTCGGCCGCTTTTACCCATTGTGTGCCGATGATCGGTCCGGGCGAGACATTGGCGACCGGACCGCTGGTGAAATCGATCTTGCCGGCGATCGTGGTCGTTTTCAGCGTGGCAATCGCCTTGGCGACGGCAGCCTTGTTCTTGGCGTCGCTGCTCGCCTTCAGCGCGTCGAAGCCGGCATCGAGAAGCGCGAGGCTGGCGCCGAGCTGCTGCGTCCACTGCTTGCCGCTTGCCGCTTCATAGCCGTCGGCAAGCTCGGTTCCCGAGACGCCGGTCAGCGTCGATTTGTAGGGGAAGGCCTTGTGCCAATAGGCGGCGCTGCCGATGTTCATGCCGAGATCGCCGAGCGCCTCGATATCGGAAGGAAACAGTCCTGTTTTGGCGACCTGGCAGATCTTGATCTGCTGGGTGAGGCCCTGCTGGGCGGCCTGGCGCCAGAAGGCGGCGAAGTCGGGCGGGATGGGGAAGGAGTTGAAGATCTCGACGCCCTCCTGCCGGAAGAGGGCGATCTGTGCCGAGAAATCGGTGGTGCCGGTTTCATAGGCACCGGGATCGACGATGGTGAAGCCCGCCTTGGCGAGGGCGGGCGCCAGATGGGCGCGGATCGCATTGCCGTCGGCATCGTTGGGATACATGACGCCGACCTTCTTGTTGGTCTCGATCAGGCTCCACTGCGAAACATAGGCCTTGTGGAACTCTTCGACGCCGAAGCCGAAATGATAGGTCCATTTGAAAGGCGAGGGTGCGCCGGGCTTGGCGCCGCGGCCGAAATACCAGGCCTCCCACGGCATGACGGTCGAAAGGCACGGCACGCCGGCCGCCTCGCAGGCGTCGGCCACCGGATTGATCGTTTCGGGCGTGGAGACGGCGAGCATCAGGTCGATCGCCTGGTTGTTGATCAGCTCCTTCGCCAGTTGCCCGGCCCGCGAGGGATCGGACTGGGTGTCCTGGTCGAGGATATCAACCTTCCAGGTCTTGCCGCCGGCCTGCAGGCCGTTCGCCAGCGCCTTGCGTGCGAGATCGAGCACATAGCCGTCCGTTTCGCCGAAGCCGCCGAGCGGGCCGGTGCGTGGGCTGATGAAGCCGACCTTCAGCGTGTCGCCGCTCTCGGCGAAGGCCGTGCGGCCGGACAGCGCGAGCGCCGCGCTGCCTGCGGCGGCCGATGCGATGAAAGAGCGGCGCGTGAGAGACGCCGTGTTGAATGTCCTGCTCATGAAATTGTTCTCCCTCTTGGTGCGGGCCTCCCGCCCGTTTCCTGTTCATTTCCGGCCGATCTGGCTTCAGATCGGGTATTGATGTTTTCCCGATGCGATTGTGACCCATCGAAGCTCGGTGAATTCGTCGATCGCGGCCTTGCCGCCGAAGCGGCCGTAGCCGCTCGATTTGACGCCGCCGAACGGCATTTGCGGCTCGTCGGAAACGGTCGCCTCGTTGATGTGGCAGATGCCGGATTCGAGCCGCATGGCGACAGCGAGCGCGGAATTGACATCACCGCCGAAGACGGCCGCCGAGAGCCCGTATTCATTGTCGTTGGCAACGGTCACGGCCTCGTCGACGCTGCCGACGCGGATGATCGCCGCGACCGGCCCGAAACTCTCCTCGCGATAGATGCGCATGGCCGGCGTCACGTGATCGATGACGGTCGCATCCATCAGCGTGCCATGCGCCTCGCCGCCGCAGACGAGGACGGCGCCTTTCTGGAGAGCGTCGTCGATCAGCGACCGCACACGGCGCACGGCCTCGGCGTTGATCAGCGTGCCGAGCGGCGTATTGCCGTCCTTGGGATTGCCGGCGATAAGCGTTGCTGCCTTCGACCTGAATTTGCCGACGAAGCCGTCGGCGATCTCGTCCATCAGGATGATCCGCTCGGTCGACATGCAGATCTGGCCCTGGTTCATGAAGGCGCCGAAAGCGGCGGCACTGACCGCCTCGTCGATATCGGCGTCGGCAAGCACGATGAACGGCGCCTTGCCGCCGAGTTCGAGCAGGCAGCGTTTCAGATGCCGTGCCGAGGCTTCGGCGATAATCCGGCCGACGCGGGTGGAGCCGGTGAAGTTGATGCGGCGCACGGCCGGATGGGCGATCAGCGCATCGACAACAGCGGCGGCATCGCCCGGGGCATTGGAGACGACATTGACGACGCCGCGCGGGAAGCCGGCGTCGCGCAGGACGTCGCCGACCAGCCCGTGGGTCTTCGGGCAGAGTTCGGAGGCCTTGAGGACGACCGTATTGCCGCAGGCAAGCGGCATGGCGACGGCGCGGGTGCCGAGGATGATCGGCGCGTTCCAGGGCGCGATGCCGACGCAGACGCCGGCCGGCTGGCGCACCGCCATGGCCATGCTTCCGGGAATGCCTGATGGAATGAGCTCGCCTGCGATTTGCGTCGTCATCGCCGCCGCCTCGCGAAAAATATCTGCGCCGAGGCCGCAATTGATCGCCGCCCATTGGGTGGTGGCGCCGGTCTCGCCGGTCATGGCTTCGATGAGTTCGGGGGCGCGGGCTTCGAGAATATCGGCGGCGGCGTTGAGCAGCCTCCTCCGTTCGCCGGGGCCGGTCTGCGACCAGTCCGGGAAGGCGGCCGCGGCAGCGTTGGCCGCCCTTGCCATGTCGGCGGGGGAGCCTGCCGAGGCGATCGTCGCGACGTCGCCCGTCAACGGATCGATGCGTTCGAAGGTCGCCCCGTCGTCCGCATCCACCGCCTCGTTGTTGATCATCAGCTTCGCCGAGAACACAGTTTTCCCCGTTCATCCCCAACTGGCGCTGCCAGCAGGCGCGTTGTTTTTGCCAGGGAGGGACGAGCGGAAGCCGCGGCTAAAACCCCGCCTGACTATCCTGCATCTGTTGAAGTGCCTCCTCCCAAAGGCTGATGACGATGAGGTTACGCCGATCGTTTCAGGATGGAATGCGATTTACTGGGTTAATATTGTAATTATCCGGCGATGGGCCCATGTTTGCAGGAAGCAGGAGGAGATGCGGTGGCGACGGACGGGGGGATTCACCACTATGCGAGAGGCGAATGGTACGCGCCGTCGCTCTCGCACCGGCGCATTCGTTTTCAAAAGGGGCTCTATGCCGAATTCCATCATTTCCTCCTGCTTGGCGAGGGGAGGGGCGAGCTTCATTTCGACAACGGCGAAGACCGGCCGCTGCACGGGCCGCTGATTGCCTTTCTGCCGCCGCAGGCGCGCTGCGATCTGTCGATCGCCGCGGGAACCGCCGCCCATCTGGTCGGCGTGTCGGCGCAGATCATGGTCGATGCGATCGGCGACAAGGTGGAATCCTATTCGCTGCGTATCTTCACCGAGCAGCGCAAGCTGGTCGAAGCGGCGGATCCGTTGCTGGTGGCGGAGGTCGCTCCGTTGGTTACGGGCTTCGTGCGCGAACTCGGCGATCCCGCCCGCTCCTCCTGGATGGTCGCAGCCGCCTATATCAGGCTGGTCCTGATGGCGCTTTGGCGCGGCCGTGGCGGGGAAAGAGGCGAGGAGCGAGGGCAGGGCGAAACAGGTTCGATCCTGCAGCGATATCGCCAGCTCGTCGAGGCCGGTTTCCGCAACCACCGACCAATCAGCGATTATGCCGCCGAACTCGGCGTCACCACCGACCGGCTTCATTCCATCTGCCAGAGGGCGCTCGGCCGCTCGCCGATCCAGCTTCTGCACGAACGCGTGGTGCAGGAGGCGAAGCTGAGATTGGAGCGCTCGGCCCGCAATATCCAGGAAATCTCCGACAGTCTCGGTTTCCGCGACCCGACCTATTTCAGCCATTTCTTCAAGCGCAAGACCGGCCTTTCGCCCGCCGGCTACCGCGAGATCGCCCGCGCGTCCGCCGGTTCGGAAAACAGCATGCTCTCGTCGGGCTATGCGGACTGGCCCTAGAGCTCAGGCGGGCGCCGGAAGCAGCCCATCAGTTCCCCCTGTAAATCCGCTTCAGCGCGGTGAGCAGCGCATCCATTTCATCGGCCGAAAACAGGTCGATAAAATGCTGTTCATGCCTGTCGATCCGCTCGCGTGCCTGCACGAGCATCGCGTCACCGGCCGGCGTCAGATGCAGTTCCTGGCGGCGGCGGTCTGCCGCGGAGGGGCGGCGTTCGATGAAGTCGCGGGCGGCCAAACGGTTGACGAGGGCCATCATGGTAGCGCGGTCGGTGCCGAGCGTGTTGGCGAGGTCGATCTGCGACGCGCCCGGATTGGCCGAGATGAGTTCCATCACCGCGAGCTGCTTCTGTGTCAGCGCCAGCTCTTCCATGGTTTCCGCGAAGTCGCGATAGATCGCGACATGCGCCATGCGCAGGTGAAAGCCCAGGAGATCGCCAAGCCGGCCGACGTGGAGACGAGGCGTTGCGGAAACCTCCTCTGTCTCGAAATCATCCTGCGGTAGTTTTCCGGCCATCGTTCGTCCCGCCTCGTTGCGGCGCCATAACCATCAAAATCAGCGGGTTAGTCAATATGCCTTATGCGGCGGCCGAAAGCATTTTTTCGTCCGCTTGGGCTTTCGGATTTTCTTTAGACAGCATCTTGCATCCTGCCGGAAAACGATATTAGTATGTGTAGCATACAAATTTGATGCCCGCCGGAGGAGCGGAGGGCATGGGAGGAGAATATGGCGCATTCCTTTTCCGGGATGGCTTCGCCGGCGGATTGCGGGCTGGTGCAGGACGATCCGGTCCTCTACCGTGCCCGCGTCGCACCGGATCGTCAGGCTCTGTTCGAGATTGCCACCGGCCGGCAGCTTACCTATGCCGAACTCGATCGGCGGATTGCACGCTGCGCCGGTTTTCTGGTCGCGTTGCTTGGGGTGCGGCGGGACGGAGCGCGTGTGGCCATGCTGGCGCGCAATTCCGTGGATTCAATCGTGCTTGCCTTTGCCTGCCAGCGCGCCGGCGCCATCTACGTGCCGCTCAACTGGCGGCTTAACGCCGCCGAGCTTCGGCCGATCCTTGCCGATTGCGCGCCGCTTCTCCTGGTCCATGACGAGGAGTTTTCATCCGCCGTGGCGATCCTTGCCGAAGCCGATCCCGAGATGACGGTGATTTCGACGGCTGATGGCCCGGCTGCCCTTGCCGCGCGGATCGAGGCGAGCCTGCCTGCCGCCCCGGTGTCCGCTGATGCCGACCGAGCTTGCATCCTTCTCTATACGTCGGGCACGACGGGACAGGCGAAGGGCGTCGTCATCAGCCGCCGCAACGCCTTTTTCGCCGCGGTCAATTTTTCCTTCGTCGGCGAGATCGGACCGGGCGCCGTCGCGCTCTGCGACCTGCCGTTCTTCCATACGATCGGGCTGATCGCGGTAGCGCGCACGACCTTGATGCTTGGCGGTACGCTCGTCGTCTCCGACCGCTTCACGCCGGCGCGCACGCTCGCGGCCCTTGCCGACCGTGAACGCGCCATCACCCATTACTTCGCCGTGCCGCAGATTGCGCTCGCCTTGCGCAACGATCCTGCCTATAGCGCTGCGGCTCTTTCCGGCCTGCACGCGCTCTTCGTCGGCGGCGCGCCGCTGACGCAGACGCTGATCGAAAGCTATCTCGACGACGGCGTCGCACTGGTCAACGGCTACGGCATGAGCGAAGCGGGAACGGTGCTGCATGTGCCGATCGACCGGCGCGCCGTGCAGGACAATCCCGGCAGCGTAGGCCTTCCGGCGCCGCTGCTCGACATCCGCATTGTCGGCGAGGATGGCCGCGACGTCGGGGAGGGCGAGATCGGCGAATTCTGGCTGCGGGGGCCGGCGGTGACGTCGGGATACTGGAACAAGCCGCGGGAAACTGCGGCGGCCTTTACCGACGGCTGGTACCGCACCGGCGATCTCGGCCGGCGCGAGGCCAACGGCTTCTATCGCATCGTCGACCGGCTGAAGGACATGTACATCAGCGGCGGCGAAAATGTTTATCCCGCCGAGGTCGAGGCCGCGCTCGCAAGTCATCCCGCCGTTCTCGACGCCGCCGTCATCGGCGTTCCCGACGAAAGGTGGGGCGAATGCGGCGTCGCTTATGTCGTGCTGCGGCCGGGAGTTGCGGCGACGGGCGAGGAGATCGCCGGCCATTGCGCGGAAAGGCTCGCCGCCTTCAAGCGCCCGGTCTGCATCCTCTTCGTCGAGACCATTGCCCGAACTGCCTCCGGCAAGGTGCAGAAACATGTTCTGCGCCAGCACCATTCCGAAGAAATCCTTCAACGACAGGCCATGTGAAGCGGCTGCGGCCAATCACGCCGAAACCAATGGAGTGAACCTATGACTGAAAACACATCGCCAGTCCTGGTCGAATTCGATGGCGGCATCGCCTTCGTGACGCTGAACCGTCCGGAAAAGCGCAATGCGATGAACCCGGCGCTCAATGCCCGGATGCTCGAGGTGCTCGACGAACTCGAAGGCGACGAGCGCTGCGGCGTTCTCGTGCTGCGCGGCGCCGGCCAATCCTGGTCGGCCGGCATGGATCTGAAGGAATATTTCCGCGACAACGACGACAAGCCGCGCGATGCCACGCTGAAAGCGCGGCGCCAATCCGGCGGCTGGTGGGGCCGGCTGATGTATTTCGAAAAGCCGACGATCGCCATGGTCAACGGCTGGTGCTTCGGCGGTGCCTTCACGCCGCTCGTCTCCTGCGATCTCGCCATTGCTGCCGAGGAAGCGAATTTCGGCCTCTCCGAGATCAATTGGGGCATTCTACCGGGCGGCAACGTCACCCGTGCGGTGGCCGAGGTGATGCGCCACCGCGACGCGCTCTACTACATCATGACTGGCGAGCTGTTCGGCGGGCGCAAGGCTGCGGAAATGGGTCTCGTCAACGAGGCGGTGCCGCTCGCAGAGCTCGAAGCCCGCGTCCGCAAGATCTGCGCCAGCCTGCTCGAAAAGAACCCGGTGACGCTGAAGGCGGCCAAGGACACCTACAAGCGCGTGCGCAACCTGCCGTGGGATCTTGCTGACGACTACATCTACGCCAAGCTGGAGCAGATGCTGTTTCTCGACAAGACCAAGGGGCGCGATGAAGGGCTGAAACAGTTCCTCGACGACAAGACCTATCAGCCGGGACTCGGCGCTTACAAGCGCGGCCGTTGAGGTCAGGCCTGGCATGGCCGGGCCGTGACGGATTGCTATCGGGAGGAGGAAGCAATGAAGATTCACGCCGCGGTGGCGCGTGCGCCGCATATGCCGCTTTCACTGGAAAGCCTCGATTTGGAGGAGCCGCGCGAGGGCGAGATCCTGGTCCGCGTCGTGGCAACGGGAGTTTGCCATACCGACATCGTCATGCGCGATCAGCACCTGCCGGTGCCGCAGCCGGTCGTGCTCGGCCATGAAGGCGCCGGCATCGTCGAACGCGTCGGGCCCGGCGTCAGCAAGGTGGCGCCCGGCGATCACGTGGTCATGACCTTCAATTCCTGCGGTCATTGCCCGAGCTGCAACGATCACGAGGAGACCTACTGCCACGAATTCTTTCCGCGCAATTTCTTCGGTTCGCGGGCGGATGGTTCGAGCGGGCTTTCCTATCGGGGGGAGCGGGTGCACGGGAATATTTTCGGGCAGTCCTCTTTCGCCAGCCATGCGCTCTGCCACGAACGCAACATCGTCAAAGTACCTGATGACGCCGATCTGGCGCTGCTCGGGCCGCTTGCCTGCGGCATCCAGACCGGCGCCGGCGCGGTCATGAATGCATTGAAGGTCGAGCCGGGAAAAGTGCTTGCGGTTTTCGGCATGGGTTCGGTGGGGCTTGCCGCCGTGATGGCGGCGCGGGTCGTTGGCGCTTCCAGGGTCATCGCGGTCGACGTCAATGTGGCGCGGCTGGCGCTTGCGGCTGAGCTCGGCGCGACCGATATTGTCGACGGCAAGACCGGCGATGCGGTCGCCGCGATCATGGCGCTGACCGGCGCCGGCGTCGATTATGCGATCGATGCCTCCGGCGTGCCCGCCGTCATCGACCAATGCGTGCGGGTGCTCGCGCCGCGCGGCACCTGCGGCATCGTCGGGGCTTCGCCGCACGGCGCGACGCTGACGCTCGACCTCACCCATATTCTCTCCGGCGGACGCCGGGTGCGCGGCATCGTCGAGGGCGACTCCAATCCCGATGTGCTGATCCCGCTTTTGATCGACCTTCACAGACAGGGCCGCTTTCCCTTCGACAGGCTGGTCACCTTCTATGATTTCGCCGACATCAACCAGGCGGTGGAGGATGCGCAAAGGGGCATAGTGCTGAAACCGGTCGTGCGTCAGCCGGCCGCCTGAGACAGTTCAAGGGAGGAAAGAATGAACATCGTCAGCCCAATCACCGTCGATACCAGCCCCGACGCCATGAAGGCGCTGCTTGCCCGGCAAAGGGCGTCTTTGCTTAAGGAAGGGCCACCTGATATTGCGACCCGCATCGATCGCATCGATCGCGTCATCGCCCTTCTCGTCGATCATAAGGACGCGATTGCCGCCGCCCTGTCGGAGGATTTCGGCAGCCGCAGTGTCGAGGCGAGCCTGCTTCTCGACGTTTTCACCTGCGTCGGTTCGCTGAAATACGCCAAGGCCCATGTGGCCGAATGGCTGAAGCCCGAGCAGCATGAGGCCTTGTTCCCGGATGCGGTCGCCGAGGTGGTCTACCAGCCGAAAGGGGTGATCGGGATCCTCAGCCCCTGGAATTTTCCCTATCAGCTCGCCCTTGCCCCGCTGGCCGGCATCCTTGCCGCCGGCAACCGCGCGATGATCAAGCCGTCGGAGGTCACCCCGGCATCGGCGGCCTTGATGGCGCAACTCATCGCCGGCGCCTTCGATGAAACGGAAATCGCCGTCGTTCAGGGCGGGCCGGCCACGGGCACGGCCTTTACATCGCTTGCTTTCGACCACCTGATCTTTACCGGCGGCACCGCGATCGCCCATCATGTCATGCGCGCGGCGGCGGAAAACCTGACGCCGTTGACGCTCGAACTCGGCGGCAAGTCGCCCGTCGTCGTCGGCCGTTCGGCCGACCTTGCAGATGCGGCGCGCCGGGTCATGACCGTCAAGACACTGAATGCCGGCCAGATCTGCCTGGCGCCGGACTACGCCTATGTGCCCGAGGAAAGCGTGGCGGCCTTCGCCAAACATGCAGTCGCTGCGGTCGGCGCAATGTATTCGGGATTGAAGGAAAATCCTGATTACACCTCGATCGTCAATGCCCGCCATCACGCCCGCGTCCAGGCGCTGATCGACGATGCCAGGGCCAGGGGCGCCCGTGTCGTCGAGATCAACCCAGCGGACGAGAATTTTTCACAGCAATCGGCCCACCGCATGCCGCCGACCCTCATCCTCGATCCTACGGAAGACATGCGCATCCTGCAGGAGGAAATCTTCGGGCCGGTGCTGCCGGTCATCGCCTATCGGGATATTGCCGATGTCATCGACCGCATCAATGCCAAGCCGCGGCCGCTTGCGCTCTATTATTTCGGCCGGGACCCCGATGAAGAGCGTCGTGTACTCGACAATACGACCTCCGGCGGCGTGACGGTCAACGACTGCATGAGCCACGTCACGGCGGAAGGTCTGCCTTTCGGCGGTGTCGGCCATTCCGGCATGGGCGCCTATCACGGTAAGTTCGGTTTCCTCACCTTCTCGCATCCACGCGCCGTCTATCAC
Organism: Rhizobium phaseoli; assembly: GCF_003985125.1. Lineage (GTDB taxonomy): Bacteria > Pseudomonadota > Alphaproteobacteria > Rhizobiales > Rhizobiaceae > Rhizobium > Rhizobium phaseoli. The sequence continues at coordinate 6,394 of NZ_ML133576.1, read as the reverse complement.
CAGAGCAGGATGGTAGAAGCCGAATACATGATGCGGCCGCCTTTCGGCGATGCGATGCGTGGCTTTCTCGCCGCGGCGATCTGCAAGTAAGGGCATCACGGGCGGCGGCGGCGCGCTGCCGATCGAGCAGCGCGGTGGTCATCTTGGCGTCGCCGAAGACGCTAACCCATTCCTGAAGCTCAGCTTGGTGGTGATGATGACGCCGCCGGCCTCGTATTTCAGCAGCGCCACGCCCGGCTGGTCGTCCTCGAAGGGACGGATCCAATGGATGGTCACCTGATCGCGAAAGGGGCCGAATGCCAATTCCTTCCAGCCGCCGGATGTCAGAAGTTCGCGGGTGGTTTCAGGCATGGGCAATGCTTTCCAGAATGTCGTCGACATGGGCGGTCCAGCCGACGATCGCGCCCTGGGCGCGGATCATGGCGATGGCGGCGGCCTTGAACTCGGGAAAGTAGCTTTCCGTCGCCTCCTCGGCGAGCAAGCACTCATAGCCGCGGTCGTTCGCCTCGCGCATGGTCGTCTGAACGCAGACCTCGGTGGTCACGCCAGCAAAGACCAGTTGCCTGATGCCCTTTCGCTGCAGCGCCTCCGCGAGTCCGGTGGCATAGAAGGCGCCTTTGCCGGGCTTTTCGATCACCACTTCGCCATCGATCGGAGCAAGCTCCGGTAGGATCGCCGTTCCCGGCTCGCCAGCTATGAGGATGCGGCCCATGGGGCCTTCGTCGCCGCTCGGAGCAGGACGGCCGTGCCTGAATTGCGGGCTTTCATAATGCGGGCCCGGATCTCGGGCGCGGCTGAGGAGGAGGACACCATCGGCGATGCTGTTGCTGGCCGGCCGAGTGAGAGGCAGAGGAGGGAAGGGGAGGCCGTGGCGGAATGAGAGGTTTGGAGAGAGGCTCCAGCCGGTCCGCCATGGAGAAACGACATGGCACAAGCCATCCAGAAAATCACCCTCAGTGCAGCCCGCGACATCCCCTTCAACAAGCTGGTGCTCAGCCAGCAGAACGTCCGCAAGATCAAGGCGGGTGTGTCGATCGAGGATCTTGCGGAGGACATCGCCCACCGCGGTCTTTTGGCCAGCCTTAACGTTCGGCCCGAACTTAATCATGAGGGCAAAGAAACCGGTATGTACCGCATCCCGGCCGGCGGGCGTCGCTATCGTGCTCTTGAGTGGCTCGTGTCGCAGAAACGGCTTGGCCAAACCGCCGGCGTTCCGTGCATCATCAGCAGCAGTGGGACGTCGGAGGTTGAGGATTCCCTTGCTGAAAACGTCCATCGCGTCAGCCTGCATCCTCTTGATCAGTTCCGCGCCTTCCAGGCGCTGCGGGAGCAGGGGCTCGGCGAGGAAGAAATCGCTGCGCGGTTCTTCGTCTCGGTCGCCACGGTGAGGCAGCGCCTGCGGCTTGCGTCCGTCTCGTCCCGGCTTCTCGATCTCTACGCCGAAGACGAAATGAACCTCGAGCAGATCATGGCGTTCTCGATCACCAACGATCGTGTCCGCCAGGAACAGGTCTGGGATAGGCTCTCCCGATCGCATAGTCGCGAGCCATATTACATCCGGCGCTTACTGACTGAATCCGCGATCCGCGCCAGTGACCGGCGCGCCGTCTATGTCGGCGTCGATGTCTATGAAGCGGCCGGCGGCGTGGTGATGCGCGATCTGTTCGAACAGGATCAGGGCGGATGGCTGCAGGATCCGGTGCTTCTGGAGCAGCTCGCGCTCGAAAAACTCAAGGCTGACGCCGATGCGATCCAGGAGGCCGAAGGCTGGAAATGGATCGAAGCCGCTTTCGATTTTTCCTATGGCCATACATCCGGGCTTCGTCGCTTCTACGGGGCGCAGGCCGAGATGGCCGAGGAGGAGCGCGCCCGCTACGATGCTACACGGGCCGAATACGACAAGCTCGATGCGGAGTATGCCAAGGCGAGCGAATATTCCGCGGCAACCGAACAGAGGCTCGAGGAACTCGGCACCGAGATCGACCGGCTCCATGATCGACCCTATGTCTTCGACGCCGAGGACGTTGCTCGCGGCGGCGTCTTTGTTTCGCTTGGCGCCGGCGGCGAGCTCAAGATAGAACGGGGGTTCGTACGGCCCGAAGATGAGCAAAAAGCGGACGTCGAGGCCTTCGATGCTGACGATGGTGGTAGCGTCGATCTCAATGGCCGTTCATCCGTCACCGAGGAAACGGCTGCTGGCGGTGATCAATCGGAAGACGAGGATGAGACGGTCAAACCGCTACCCGATCGCCTGGTTCTCGATCTGACGGCCGCGCGGACTGTTGCGCTCCGCAATGGGCTCGCCAACGATCCGGTCGTGGCCTTCATTGCCGTGCTGCACGCCTTCGTGTTGAAGACCTTCTATTCCTATGGTTCGGACTCATGCCTGGAGATAACGTTGCAGAGCGCGAAATTCAGCCAAACTGACGGGCTCGGCGACACGGTATGGGCAAAGGAAATCGACCAGCGGCAGGAGGGCTGGGGCCAGGATCTTCCCAGGGATCCGAATGATCTCTGGGCGTTTCTGATCGGTCTCGACGATGTGAGCCGACAGGCGCTTTTTGCGCATTGCGCCTCGCTATCGGTCAATGCTGTGATCGAGCCCTGGAACAAGCGAACCCGCGCAATCGCGCACGCCGATCAACTGGCCCGCTCAATCGGTTTTGGGATGGTCGAGGCAGGATGGACGCCGACGGCTGACAACTACTTCGGACGCGTCACCAAGGCTCGTATCCTGCAGGCGGTCCGCGAGGCGAGGGGCAATCGGTCGGCGGAACTGATCGGCCATCTCAAGAAGGCCGACATGGCTCTTGAAGCCGAACGGCTGATGACCAATAGCGGCTGGCTACCCGAACCGCTTCGGCTTGTCACAGACAGCGCCTCGTTCGAGCAGGGGATTGTCGAAGCCGGCGAGATTGCTGATGGCGGGACAGTCGAGACACCGGCGCCTGATCTCCCGGCTTTCCTCACCGACGCCGCGGATAATGCCTCCGCGCCAACTGACGAGATCGACGAACACCGGCATCTCGACGCGGCCGAATAACCCCCCGTTTCACGAGACTGAACCGACGGCCCGGCTCCGAAATGAGACCGGGCCGCATCCGTTTCCAGGAGAGTGTAATGTCCGATTTTACGATCGAAACCACCTTTCACTTGCCGGTTGTCCGGCATCGCACCTATGCCGCCGAGACGTTGGAGGCGGCCTGCCGTGCAGCAATCGACGACGACAACTGGAAGATGGCCGGGAATGATCACGATTCCTCCCGCCGGGTCCATGTCACCGGCGCCTGGGAAGGAGCGCACACTGCTTATAACGGCCCATCGATCCCGGTACCGTCGCAGTTCGAGGACACGCTCCAGCGTCGGGCTCGTCATTTCGAGATCCTGCTCGGCCTGCTGAAGGTCTTTTTCGACGACGCCCATGCCAACCGAGAGCCGTCACTCGACTGGCTTAATCGTTCAGCTTGGGAGATTGCGCGAGGAGAAGCCATTCTCGCGGGAGGTCCGGATCCTGATGAGCCTGCCGAACCGCCGAGTCCTGTCCACGTTCTCGCCCGGCTGCAGGAAGACCGGGTTCGCGAGGCCATCGTCGCTGTTCTCGAGGTCGATCACCGTTTTGGCGGGCTTTCGACCGAGGCGGTGAGCGATGACGAGATCCACCAGGCGTGCGTCTCCATGGCGACGACGACGGACGTCTCTGATGTCGTCAGCAACGTCGAATTCCAGGCGGCCCTGACGGCGATCCGGGCAGCGCACCGGCGCCTCCATCGAGAATGATCCTTTTCCGCCCTTATACCCTCAACCCAGCCCGGCCAATGCGCCGGGCTCTTGCTTTTCAGGAGATAGTCCAATGAACACTCTCAGCACCAACACTCGGCCGACAGTTTCTGGCTTCAAAGTCGATATTTCCCGTGGCGAACGGATCGGCCGCGTTTCGTCGGAATGGTTTTCGCGCCCTGACGACGAACGGTTCATGTCCCTGACCGAGCTCTACGACACCGTCCGGTCCCGGGCGGACCGCGCTCATGCGCGAACGATCGAAAGTGCGGCGATCCGCGTCGAGGCCACCCGCGATAATGCCGAGCGGCTCGAGCTCCTCGTTCCCGGTGAGCGCCAGCCGATCGCCCCGACCCATTGGAGCTACGGTCAGCTCTGCAGCCTGGTTGGAGCTCCCGCCACCTACATGCGCCAGCTGCCGGCGCCGCTTGCCGCCATCAATCTTCAGCATGGTCTGCTCAATCACCGTGCCGAACTGGTGAAAACGCTCGAGATGGACGATGGCCGGCTCGAACTCAGGGCCGTCACCGGGCCGGAATACGGTCGCATCTGGGACCATGAACTGGTCTCGGCGGTGATGAAGATCGCCGGCAATGGCACCGGCGATACGATGTGGAAGGTGCCTGGCGTCCTCGATTGGGCGACGATGACGCACAACCCGTTCGTCGATATCACCAAGGACACGACGACGCTCTATGCCAGCGACCGCGACGTCTTCCTGTTCTTGGTCGACGACACCCATCCGATCGAAGCCGGACGGCTGCCAAATGGCGAACCGGACCTCTATTTCCGCGGCTTTTACGCTTGGAACTCGGAGGTCGGATCGAAGACGCTCGGTATCGCCTCCTTCTATCTCCGCGCCGTCTGCGCCAATCGCAACCTCTGGGGCACGGAAAACTTCGCGGAAATCACCATCCGGCACTCGAAATTTGCCGAGCAGCGTTTTGCGCACGAGGCAGCGCCCGCGTTGGAAAGCTTTGCCAATTCCTCGCCGGCTCCGTTCGTGGCCGGAATCAGGGCTGCGCGCGAGCGGATTGTCGCCGGCAAGGATGAGGATCGCGAGACCTTCCTGCGCCGGCGCGGCTTCTCAAAGGGCGAAACCAGCAAGGTGATCGAGATGGTTTTGTCGGAAGAAGGCCGGCCGCCGGAGTCGATCTTTGACTTCGTACAGGGGATCACGGCGCTGGCACGCACGAAGACCAACCAGGACACCCGCCTTGAGCTGGAGGGCAAGGCCAAGAAACTGCTTGAAAGTGCTGTCTGATCAAGCCTGAACGCGTCTCATCACGATGCCGTCGGCCCGCCCGAACCGGTCGACGGCATCGTCATTTTCAAAAGCCGCAAAAGGAACGCACGGGCGGGGGCAGTCGGTTCCGCCTCCCTGACGGCCGCTATGCTGAGGCTCCCGCGGCTGCCCTGTTCCGCCCTTAGCGTGGCGAGAATTCCCGAAATCCGCCTCATGGCGCCGCTATGCTGATTTCTCCGATACTCTTCATTGTTCGATTGGAACCCGCCCTGCGGGCGGGCTGCCCGAGCGTCCTTGGCTGCCGGCAGCCCGCATGATCGGGAGCGGCATGCGATTCGCCATCCCGCTTCTTTTTAAAGCCGAATATCAGTCAGTTTAACCCGGCGACCTCGCCGGTGCGGAAGGAACTCAGCTTGTTCAGCAGCTCCTCAGAGATCTCGAATTGCCGCGCCGTCCCCCGGCCCATCGAGTTCTTCACGATCGTCTCGTTCAACATTCCCCGCTTCACCAGAAGATCGACCGTCTCCTTGACGCCGGTGCGTGTCAGAGCCGTAACTTCCATTATGCTGGAAAGGGTTAGCTTCTGGTGAGCCTGGTTCATGCTGTAGATGATGGTCATCATGCCGACCTGCTTCAGCCTGGCCTGCGGGGTCTCGTCCTGAAGCGGATGATCGAGGATCTCGTGCAGGATGAGACCTGAGAAGGCGAGGCTGTGCCATTGCGTCTTCAATGCTCTTGCCATGTCATTTAACTGTGTTATATAGGGCAGTAAATTCACACGCTGACCGGGTAATTTGTCCGGTGTGCGCTCTTGCATTGTGATGCCTGAGGGTCTGTCCCATGAAAAACCTTCTGCTGAATATCCTGCTTGCCACCTGCTGCACAATGTCACCCTATCTTATTTCCGGCGATAAAGCGCGGGCCGAAGATTGGGGATGCCAGGTTATCCTATGCCTTTCCAATCCCGGCGGGCCGACACAATATGCCGAATGCCGGCCGCCGATCCAGAAACTGTGGCGGGAGCTCGCGGAGGGGCATCCGTTCCCGACGTGCAGCGGCGTTGGTTTTCAGAGTTCACGGCCGGGTTATGAGCCTTATTATTGCGATGACGGCTACAAGCTGACGAACGACGTGGGTCCCGGCGGGCGGCAAGCAACTTGCGTGTCGATATCGCCGCAGCCGGTGAGCAACAGCCTCTGCTGGAATGGCGACGATTACACTTCCCGCGGCAATTCGGTCCTGTTGCCACATTGGCAGCCCGTCGAGGGGCGCCGCCAATGCCTAGGCTACACGATGGTGCGCCCCAATGTGCGTTCGCAGCCGCATTATGTCGACATCACTATCGATGGCGCCGGTAAGCAGCGCGTCTGG
>NZ_ML133575.1 GCF_003985125.1 Rhizobium phaseoli | reverse complement strand
GCATCCGAACACGTTCTTCCATGCGACAAGTCTCCACAAATGGCATCGGAAGCCCTCCCTCCGACGCACTATGACTTGTCAACCATCAACCCGGTTCATTCTGTCAGGGATCTGCCCGGGCTGTACCGTTGGCAGCCCCTCACCCTAACCCTCTCCCCGTAAACGGGGCGAGGGGAGGTGCCCTACGCGAGGCTTACGGGGGACGAAAAGCTTGCGGCATATCCCCTTCGCCCCGTTTACGGGGGTCCGAAGGACGGGTCGAGACCCGTGGCTCGACCCCGGTCGGTGCCGGCAGGCGGATGAGGGACTGGCCAGCCAAGCGCGAGAAATGATGTCGGATTAGAAAACTGGTGCTGCCGAGTGGGATTGAACCACCGACCTCACCCTTACCAAGGGTGTGCTCTACCACTGAGCTACGGCAGCAGGACCAGGACCCGGGGGAGCCGGGCGGCTCAATCGCGGGAACGGGGCGGCTATTGCCACAGCTTGACGGCAAGCGCAAGCAACAAATTCCAACTTCGCGTGGATTGCGATGCGGGGGACTTTTGGATCGGCGCGAATTCGGTTAATTCTGTGACATGAACGACAAGACCGAAACCGGCCAGCAGAGCCGCAAACAGGCGATCGAGGCACAGGCGAAACTGCGCCGCGAGCGCGCCGCCGAAAAGCTCAGGGAAAATCTCAGCCGACGCAAACAGCAGGTCCGCGCCCGCCGCTCCGGCCAGGCCGACGAAACAAATGGGCTGCCCGCCGCAAAAATGGACGAATCGTAATGTTCCGTCCGGCACGAATTGAAGCTCCGCAAAAAATCCCCTAAACACCCACTCCTCTTTCACGTCAGAACTTTCAGGAAGTAAGCGCACATGGATCGTATCAGAATCGTCGGCGGTAATGAGCTGAATGGCATCATTCCGATTTCCGGCGCCAAGAATGCCGCACTGCCGCTGATGATCGCCTCGCTGCTGACCAGCGATACGCTGACGCTGGAAAACGTGCCGCATCTGGCCGATGTCGAACTTCTGATGCGCATCCTCGGCAATCATGGCGTCGACGTCGCCGTCAACGGCCGCCGCGAGCGCCAGGAGGATTCCTACGCCCGCACGATCCATTTCACCTGCCGCACCATCGTCGATACCACTGCTTCCTATGAGCTGGTCTCGAAAATGCGCGCCTCCTTCTGGGTCATCGGGCCGCTGCTGGCGCGCGAGGGCCATTGCCGCGTGTCGCTGCCGGGCGGCTGCGCCATCGGCACGCGCCCCGTCGATCTTTTCATCGAAGGCCTGACGGCGCTCGGCGCGACCATGGAGATCGATGCCGGTTACATCAACGCCAAGGCCCCGGATGGCGGCCTGATCGGCGCGCGCTACACCTTCCCGAAGGTTTCCGTCGGCGCCACCCATGTGATGATGATGGCGGCGACGCTTGCCCGCGGCACCACGGTCATCGGCAATGCCGCCCGCGAGCCTGAAGTCGTCGACCTCGCCAACTGCCTGAACGCCATGGGCGCCAAGATCTCCGGCGCCGGCACTCCGACCATCACCATCGAGGGCGTCACCTCGCTCTCCGGCGCCCGTCATCGCGTCCTGCCGGATCGCATCGAGACCGGCACCTATGCCATGGCGGTCGCCATGGCCGGCGGCGACGTCGTGCTCGAAAACACCGATGTGGCATTGCTCGAAACCGCGGTGGAGACGCTGCGCCGCGCCGGCGCCGACATCTCCGCGACCAACAACGGCATGCGCATCAAGCGCAATGGCGCCGGCATCAAGCCGGTCGATATCGTCACCGATCCCTTCCCGGGCTTCCCCACCGATCTGCAGGCGCAGTTCATGGCGCTGATGACCCGCTCCTCCGGCATTTCGCACGTCACCGAGACCATCTTCGAAAACCGCTTCATGCACGTGCAGGAGCTTGCCCGCCTCGGCGCCAGGATCACGCTCTCCGGCCAGACGGCGAAGATCGAAGGTGTCCAGCGCCTGCGCGGTGCGCCTGTCATGGCGACCGATCTGCGTGCTTCCGTTTCGCTCGTCATCGCCGGCCTTGCCGCCGAGGGCGAAACCACGGTCTCCCGCGTCTATCACCTCGATCGCGGTTTCGAGCGGCTCGAGGAGAAGCTGACCCGCTGCGGTGCCGTCGTCCAGCGCATCAGCGAGTAAGCCTCGTTCATCCCGGTTGCGTAATCGGTCGCAGCATCCTATTTCCCTTGTCTGACGCATCGCCATTCCGGCGGTGCCTGCTGGGATAAGACTGAATGACCGATCTGAAGCTTGTTGCGCTCGATGATGAGGATCTTGCCATCATCTCCGCGCATATGCAGGACAGCGTCTTCAAGGTCGGTGACATCGACTGGTCGCCGCGTGAGGCGCAATTCGCCCTTGCCGCCAATCGTTTCGTCTGGGAAGGTGCCGGGCGCAAGCGCAGGGGTTTCGAGCGCCGCCGGGCTGCCCTGGTCTTCAAGCGCGTGCTGGCCGTGCGTTCGCTTGGCATCGACCGCACAAAACGGGACGAGGTGCTGTCGCTCCTGGCGCTGCGCTTCGAGAAGAAGGGCGAGGGGCCGGACGGCACGGTCGAGCTGACGCTGTCGGGCAATGCCTCGATTGCGCTCGATGTCGAATGCATCGAGATCCAGCTCGCCGATATCGGCGGCGCCTGGGAGGCGGCTTCCAAGCCGCGCCATCCCTGACGCGCCAGACGTTTGAATGTTGCGGTTTCGAGTTGAGAAGGAATATCGGCCTTGGCAATCTGGCTGGATCAGGCATCGGAAGGTTTCGAGCAGCATTTCGCCGCTTTCCTGACGACGAAGCGCGAAGTCTCCGAGGATGTGAACACGGTGGCCCGCGCCATCATCGATGACGTCAGGGCGCGCGGCGATGTGGCGCTTGCCGAATATTCGCTGAAATTCGACGGCATCGATTTCGCCACCGTGCCGATGCGCGTCACGCCTGAAGAGATCGACGCCGCCATTGAAGCGGTGCCTGTCGAAGTGCTGGGGGCGCTGAAGCTCGCGGCGTTGCGCATCGAGAGCCATCATCGCCGGCAGCTGCCGAAGGACGATATTTACGAGGACGATCTCGGCGTCCGTCTCGGCTCGCGCTGGACGGCGATCGAGGCGGTCGGGCTCTACGTCCCGGGCGGCACCGCGAGCTATCCGAGTTCGGTGCTGATGAATGCCGTGCCGGCCAAGGTCGCCGGCGTCGACCGTATCGTCATCGCCGTTCCCGCCACCGGCGGCGCCGTCAATCCGGCGGTGCTCGCCGCCGCCAGGCTTGCCGGCGTGAGCGAGATCTACCGCGTCGGCGGCGCCCAGGCGATCGCCGCTCTCGCCTATGGCACCGAGACGATCGCCCCGGTCGCCAAGATCACCGGTCCCGGCAACGCCTATGTCGCCGCCGCCAAGCGCCATGTCTTCGGCACCGTCGGCATCGATATGATTGCTGGCCCCTCCGAGGTGCTGGTGATTGCCGACAAGGACAATAATCCCGATTGGATCGCCGCCGATCTTTTGGCGCAGGCCGAGCACGATGCCAGCGCCCAGGCGATCCTGATCACCGACGATGCCGCATTCGGCAAGGCGGTAGAGCAGGCGGTCGAACGCCAGCTGAAGACGCTGAACCGCGCCGAGACGGCGGCCGCCAGCTGGCGCGATTTCGGCGCGGTCATCCTGGTGGCCGATCTGAAACAGGCCATTCCACTCGCCAACCGCATCGCCGCCGAACATCTCGAGCTTGCCGTCGCCGATCCGGACCGACTGCTCGACGGCATCCGCAATGCCGGCGCGATCTTCATCGGCGCCCATACACCCGAAGTGATCGGCGATTATGTCGGCGGTTCGAACCATGTGCTGCCGACGGCCCGTTCTGCGCGCTTCTCCTCCGGCCTTTCGGTGCTCGATTTCGTCAAGCGCACCTCGATCCTGCGCCTTGGGCCGGGTGAGCTGCGCACGCTTGGCCCGGCGGCGATCGCGCTGGCGGTCTCCGAAGGTCTCGATGCCCATGCGCGATCGGTCGCGATCCGCCTCAACCTCGAAAGGTGAGGGCATGGCGGCGGGCGATTTCCGGCTTTGCGACGTCGTCCTGGACGATACGATCGGCCGTTCGACGCCCGATGTCGAGCATGAGCGCGCCGTCGCCATCTTCGACCTGATCGAGGAGAACAGCTTTGCGCCGATCGGTCATGCCGGCGGGCCCTACCGGCTGAACATCTCGCTTGCAGATTCGAAGCTGGTCTTCGCCATCACCACCGAAGATGGCGGCAATGTTGCCACCCATATTCTGTCGCTCACGCCCTTCCGGCGGATCGTCAAAGATTACTTCATGATCTGCGAGAGCTATTACGAAGCGATCCGTTCGGCGACGCCAAGCCGCATCGAGGCGATCGATATGGGCCGGCGCGGCATCCACAATGAGGGGTCGCAGACGCTGAAGGACAGGCTCACCGGCAAGATCGAGATCGATTTCGACACCGCCCGGCGGCTGTTCACGCTGGTCTGCGTGCTCTACTGGCGCGGGTGACGGAGATGGAGCTCGCCGCCGACGTCGGGGAGGGAAAGAGGCCGGGCGCCATCCTCTTCATGTGCGGGCTGAACGCCATCCGCTCGCCGATGGCTGAGATCATCGCCCGTAGCATTCTGCCGTCCAATACCTATATAAGGTCGGCCGGCGTTCGCGCCGGCGAACGCGATCCCTTCGTCGATGTCGTGCTCGAGGAGATCGGGCTTTCCCTCGGGCGCCGCCAGCCGCAGACGCTGGAAGAGCTCGAGGACGATTATTTCGATCTGATCATCACGCTGTCGCCGCAGGCCCATCACGCCGCACTCGAGCTGACGCGCTCGAATGCAATCGACGTCGTCTACTGGCCGACCATGGACCCGACGGTTGTCAGCGGCACGCGCGAGCAGATTCTCGAGAGCTATCGCGAGGTCCGCAATCACCTCACCGGCCTCATCGAAAGCCGGCTGCTGAAACGAAATGGCATTGCCGCGCAATCGGCGTGAAAACAAATGACGGAAAGCCCGATCAACAAGGTTCACAAACCCGCCTTGATTGTGTAGTTTCCGCCCAAATTTTAAAGGCGCGCGCTGCGCTGCCTCTTCAACCCACAGGAAGAAAACCACTATATGCCGAAAGAAGAAGTCCTCGAATTCCCGGGAATCGTCACCGAACTTCTGCCGAACGCGACCTTTCGCGTGAAGCTTGAAAACGAACACGAGATCATCGCCCATACCGCCGGCCGCATGCGCAAGAACCGCATCCGCGTTCTCGCCGGCGACAAGGTGCTTGTGGAAATGACGCCCTACGATCTGACCAAGGGCCGCATCACCTACCGTTTCAAGTAAGCTTGCCCAAGGTCCTGCAAGGGTCCTTCTCCCGTCTGCCGATGGTCGAGGTTCCATGGCGCTGAAATACAAGCTCATTCTCGCTTCGGGTTCGCCTCGTCGCGTCGACCTGCTCAACCAGGCAGGCATCGAGCCTTCGCGCCTGATGCCGATGGATATCGACGAGACGCCGAAGAAGTCGGAGCATCCGCGTTCGCTCGCCCGAAGGCTTTCGGCCGAGAAGGCGGAAGCCGCCCTTGCCGCCATCAAGGGCGATATCACCTGGAAGGGCAGTTATATCCTTTCCGCCGATACGGTGGTCGCCGTCGGCCGGCGCATTCTCGGCAAGGCCGAGTTTGCCGACGAAGCGCTGAGCTCGCTGCATCTTTTGTCCGGACGCAACCATCTCGTCTATACCGGCGTTTGCCTGGTGACGCCGGATCGCAAGATCCGCCAGAAGATCGTCGAGACCAAGGTGCGCTTCAAGCGGCTGTCCGGCTTCGAGATCGAAAACTACCTGGCCTCCGGCCAGTGGCGCGGCAAGGCGGGCGCCTACGGCATCCAGGGCCTCGCCGGCACCTTCGTGCAGAAGATGGTCGGCTCCTACACCAATGTCGTCGGCCTGCCGCTTTATGAAACCATTGTGCTTCTGACCGGCGAAGGCTTCGATGTGCATAGCCGGTGGCCCGAGGCCTGAGCCCGCGGCCGACGCCATAGGACGGACCGATCATGCCTGAAGACAGGAAAGCCGCCGCCAAGGTCGAACCGCTGCGCAAGACGCGCCCTTGCCCCGAATGCGGCAAACCGTCGAATCGCGAACATTATCCCTTCTGCTCCAACCGCTGCCGCGAGGTCGATCTCTCCCGCTGGCTGACCGGCTCCTATGCCATTCCGGTTGCCGATGACGAGACGAAGGCCGATTACCCCGACGAGGAAAACTAAAGCATGTCGCCCGGCTAAAGCGCGTCGCATGAATCAAATTTAATACGACGCGCTTTAGCGAAATCTATCGCCGAAGCTCTTATTTTTCCTCATGAATCGGCAAATCCGGCGAGACCGTCAAAAAAGAGTCATTTGACGCTTGCCATGAGCGAACAAGATGCTATAACCCCGCTCGCTTCCGGGGCGAACCAAGGCCCCGCGGTTCTTTTCGCGAAGAACTCTTGAGAAGCAGGTTAGCCCAGGTAGCTCAGTTGGTAGAGCAGCGGATTGAAAATCCGCGTGTCACTGGTTCGATTCCGGTCCTGGGCACCACTTATTTCCTGCAAACCAGTCTCATTGATACAGTCTCATAGCAGCACGGCCTATTGATTGGACGGGGCGCCAATCGGCTCGGCGCGAGGGCAGCCTCAGTCCAGCGTATGCAAAGCGGCCTTTCGGCAAGTCACTTGCAAGTGCTCGAGATCCCGCATGTCAAGCTTGTCCCATGGTACCGCTTTTTTCCTGCCGGATGCCCCTATCGCGGTCAAAACCGCGCGACCAATGGCAAGCGCGGAGAGCCGTTCAAAGAGGCTGTAGGGGCCGAGGTGATATTCCACGACGTAAAGATCCGCGCCGCGTGCTTCCGCTCTGATCTCTTCCACACGACCCACAGCCTCGCCGTCAAGGTCGTAAACCTGTCTGCCCAGCAGGAGTTCGAGCCGAATCTCGGTCATGATTGCCCTCCCGGGATCCAGCTGATCACGTGGCGCCTCAGCCAATCCTGACAACGCTCCAATGGCGTCTCGCGACGATCCACGTCCACTTCGATGTCGATCCCAACGTCTCTCACTTTTGCCCAGGGCACGCGGAAGACCTCAGCCCTATCATCTGTGCCGGCCGCTCGATACAGCCAAAGCACAAAGCGATGCGGCCAGCGGCCCAGACGGCGCGACAGCGTCACACTTCCCATTTCGATGAAAGCGACTCTGGGAGGGTCGCCGTCGGAAAGGCTCAGGACGACGCCGTCTGCCTTGCCGATACGATTTTGCTCCTGGTCGACCATTTGCTTGTCGAGGACGTCACGGATCAAAAGCATATCATCCTCCAAAGATTTGCAGCGGAAGGGTTATGAGAGCGACGATGAACGACAGGCCGATAATGGCCAGCACGGCGGCATTGCTGATCCATCCATTCCGATGTTCTCCAACAAAATTGCGATCGTTCATCAAAAACAGAAATGGAACGACGCCGAAGGGCAAGGCCAGGGCGGTGATCGCCATTGAAAAAATCGTCAGCTGGAGGGGGTCGACGCCGATCGCGATCGGCAGGACGGCGATGGCGATGAAGCCCGTGTAGACAAGCGCAAAGGCCGGATTGGTCCCGGGCTTGGCATCTTCCGACCAATTCCAGCCGAAACCCTGGGCAGCCAGATAGGCCTGGCCAAGGCTTGCTTCGAGCGCAGCACCGAAGCAGGTGATTCCGAGCGAAGCCGCGAAAAGGTAAAAGCCCCATTCGCCGAACGCCGGGGTCAATATCGGCGCAATCTGGTCATATCCCTGGATCTCTGTGATGCCGCGTGGCGGAAAGACGAGTGCCGCCACGATCAGGATTGCCGCTGCAATGACGGCGCCAAAGCTCATTCCCAACAGCGCGATCACGCGATTGGCGCCGAAGAAGCTCTTATCCCATTTTTCCTCGATCGCGCCTGACGAGTAAAACAAGAACAGAAACGGAGCGATGACGGCTCCGAGAATGCTGACGGCAATGAAACCATAGTGCAGCGGCTCTTTGTGCGGTAGCGTTGGCACCAAGCCTTTTGCCACCTCCAGCCAAGGCGGGCCCATGACAAACACACCCACCACGAAGCACAGCGCCACCAAGCCCATGATGGCGACGCCATCTTCGATCATGCCAAACGTGCCCTTCCAGAGCAGGAGCCACACGATGAAGGCGACCGGCAAGGCCCACCACTGAAAACCGACACCGCTGACGAATTGCAATGCCAGAGCAATGCCGCCGATCTCTGACGCAAGGACGAGCAGATTGACGATCGAAATGATCAACAAAGTGACCAGGAAGTAATTCGCTCCAAAGCGTTCCCTCAACCCATCCGCGACGGTGTGATGGCTGGCGATCGCAAATCGCCCCGCCATTTCAATCAGGAAGATGAGACAGATTGTGCCGATGACGATGGGCCAAAGCAGGCTGAATCCGTAGGCTGCGCCGGCCTGGCTCGAGGTTGCAATCTGACCGGTTTCGATAAAACCCCCGACGCTGGTGACGATCCCCAGCGAAATCTGAAGCAGCTTCTTCATCCGGCTGCACCAGAGGTCGCACGCTGCTCCGCCTCGTGGCGGCGGAGCTCGACGAGATGCTGTTGGCCCTGTTCAAAGCGGCCGTGACGGATCTCGTCGTGTGCTGCGGCGATCAATCCATTGAATCTGGCCGCAGCCGCTCGCGCTTGATCATATCTCGATGTTTGCGGCAGCTGCGATGAAAGATCCGAAATTTCCTTTTGGCACCGCTCCACGGCAAGATCGGTGAAACCCTCTGGAACACGTGCGCCAAGGCGGGCATCGAGGATCATCTCGGCGCTGGCGCTCCACGAGAGGATTTCCTGCATTCGCTTACGGGACTGCTCGTCTTCGTTCGAACAGGAAACGAGCGACAGCAGAAGAAGCGCACACAAGGCCGGTTTGGAGAAGGGCGGATTTCGTTCGACCGTTTGTCCTGAATCAATCGGAAAGCAATCCTGCCCCCAAATCTTGTCGACTGGCCGCGCTTGCGTACGAGGCGTAAAGGAGGTGCGCGGCGATGAACATTCGGTCAAGGTGCGCTCCCTACGAAGAATGCGCTGTTATGACGACTCGCTCATCCATCAACCGGTGACCGACCAACTAGTTCCATCCACCTGACGCCGCTTCGGAAATGGGCCGCGGTCATGCCCCATTTGTTTCGAGGTCAGTGCCGCCCTTTCGTTGTCTTCGCCAGCATCTCGCTCAGCGTTGCCGCCGAAAGCATGGATTCGGCCAAAAGCTTCTTGAGCTTCTGGTTCTCTTCCTCCAGGGCTCTCACCCTTTTTGCATGCACGCCGGCATTCCCGGACTGCAGGGATTGCCACCGATAGAAGGTCGGCTCGCTGATACCGTGCTTGAGGCAAACATCCGCCACCGTCACGCCGGCCTGGTGTTCCTTCAGGATGCCCGTAATCTGGTCGTCGTCATATTTTCGCTTGCCCATCACCGCTTCAGTCCTCACGAAATGCTCTGTTGAAACTGTCGAAAAGTGGCCTGACGGCATAGAAGGCCACGCTGCTTTCGCCCGTTTCGATCAGTGTCTGGGCGGGCATGCCGGCGACCAGCTCGACATCACTCATTTTCGCCAGCCGCTCGTCCGTGACGCGGATGGTCGCGGCAAAATAGGATTGGCCGGTCTGCGTATCGATGAGACGGTCGGCCGATACATATTCGACCCGACCTTTGAGCAGCGGAACGCGGCGCTGATTGTAGGGCAGGAGATGCACCTGGGCCTCCAGCCCCGCACGGACGAGATTGATGTCCTCCGGTCTGACGTGAACTGACACGATCAGCCGATCGGAGCGCGGCAGCAGATCGACAAGCGGTTCGCCCGCGCCGATCACCCCACCCGATGTATGGACGCGCAGGTTCATGATCGTGCCATCCTCGGGAGCGCGGATATCGGTTCTCGAAAGCTGGTCGTCGATGGCCCGCAGGCGCTCGCGCAGTTGCATGATCCGGCCTTCCGTATCGCGCATGCCCTGGGCGATTTCGCTCAGCCGGTCGCTCTCGAGTTTTGCCAGATCGGCCTGTGCCCCGCTGATCACCTGGTAAGCGCGAGAGATCTGCGCCGCGACTTCACCCTGCTGGCCATCAAGATCTGCCTTTTCCCGCTGGAGGTTGAGAAGTCTGTTCTTTCTTTCCAGCCCCTTGGCGCTGAGGGCGATAACCTGATCCAGTTCCTGGCTCGAGATTGCGGCTCGGTCGGCCAGCGCCGTCTTCTGCGCGCCAAGTCCGACGATTTCCTGCCGCACCTGTGCGATTCTCTCATTGGTGATCTGAATTTCCGCCTGCATGACTTGGCGACGGGCTTCGAAGATTTTCTGCTGTCCGGTCAGAATCGCGCTGGCGGCAGGATATCTGTCCATCGCGGCCCTGAGATCCTCGGGATAGGTAACTTGGTCTGCGCCCGCCTGCTCCGCGAGCAGGCGGGCGCGGTTTCCTTCGGCGTCCCAAAGCTGCCCTTGGATGCTGTCGCGCTCCGAGCGGGACTTCGTGTCGTCGAGTTCGATGACGATCTGCCCTGATATGACAGCGTCGCCGTTTTTGACGAGGATCCGTCGCACGATGCCGCCTTCCAGATGCTGAATGGTCTTGCGGCTGGACTCCGGTTCGATGACGCCCGATGCGACCGCCGCACTTTTCAGCGGCGCCAAAACCGACCAGATTCCCAAGCCGACGACGAAGACCAGGATCAACAGATTCCCCATCCAGACAACGCCCCTGAGCCCCGGCATCGGCGAAGCGGGGGCGGGGCCACGCTGTTTCTGTTTGATCACCGGCGTATAGGCCGTCTCTTGCCTGGCTGCCGGTGCTGATCGTCGAGCGAAGCGCTGGTCCGTCCTTGGCGAATTTGAAAGTCTCGCCGGCGTGGCGTCCAGTGAAACAAGGGTCATGGCGGCGTCCCTCCCTATGTTCCTGTTCGAGACGGCGGTTGAAGATAGGTTTCATAAATCCGTTCGCTGTCGCCGAAGGCAGCCACCGTGCCGTTACGCATGATGGCGATCTTGTTGGTGACGGGCAGGATTCCCATCCGGTGGGTTATGATAACGACGGTCATCCGCCGGGCTTTCATGCGCTCGATGGCCGCAAACAGCATCCGTTCGCCGTCATAATCGAGGCTCGAGTTCGGATCGTCGAGAACGATCAGAGACGGATTTCCATAGGCCGCCCGGGCCAGCCCCAGCTGTTGGCGCTGGGCTCTGAGGAGCAGGCTGCCGTTTTCACCGATGTCGGTCTCGTAGCCCTGGGGCAGCCGCATGATCGCGTCGTGCAATCCGACCAGCTTTGCGGCGTCGATCGCCTTGCCGGGATCTTCTCCGTCCAGCCGGCCGATCACATCCTTGATGGCGCCGCCGAAGAGTTCGATGTCCTGCGGCAGGTATCCGACGTGGCGAGCCCCGCCGCAGAGGCGCAGAGCCGAAATATCGACCCCGCCGAGAAGGGCGCATCCGCTCGTTGGCGGCACCACGCCTGCCATGACACGACCGAGGGTCGATTTTCCCGATCCCGACGGACCGATCAGCGCTATGCAATCGCCCGGCGCGAGGCGCAAAGTAATGCCAGTCAATATCGGCCGATCGGCGAATGGCGTGACATAGCTGACATTTTCGAGAACCAGCCCATTGGGCTCCGGAAACGGCACAATACGGCCATCCTGTTCCGATGCGACTGTTATCAGCATCCTGTTCAAGCGATTGAAGGCATTCCTGGCAAAGGTAAAGGAGCGCCATGCACCGATTGCGCCCTCGATCGGGGCAAGCCCGCGCCCGAGCAGCAGGCTCGCAACGAAGATGATTCCGGGGCTGCCGCTGTTGGCGAGCACCAGCCAGGTCGCCGATCCCATCATCAGGATCTGCGCGAGCGTGCGGATCGATTTGGAGAAGCCAAGAATGATCTCCGTGCGATGCATCGCGATGTCCTGCGCCCTTCTTGCCATTTCGGCATCGCGGTAGACGATCATCGCCGCGCCATCCTGCATGCCCATTGCCCGGATCACCTCGATGTTCTTGAGGGCGGTCGCAAATCGGAAATAGCTCCTCGAAAGGGCGGCATTGGCATGGGCAAGCGGCTCGCGCGTCGCCAATTCCGTCAGGAACGCAAATAGCAGAAGTGCAACTGCGCTCAACAGACCGATGGTCCCAAGCAGCGGATGAACAAGAAAGAGCAGGAGCAGGAATACCGGCGCCCAGGGAACGTCGAAAAACAGCGAGCTCGCCGGTGAATCGAGAAACTGGCGCAGCGCGGCGAGGTCCCTGTAGCACTCGGTGGCGGCTCCCGCGTCGACGCGGGCGGCATATTCGAACGATGCGGTCAGCACCATGGGCCGCAGCCTGTGATCCACCCAGCTGCCGACGCGCGAAAGCGCTGCCCGGCGCACGATATCCAGCATGGACCCGACCAGCACGGCGATGGCGATGATCAGCGTCAGCATCACGAGCGTATCGGCGCTGCGGCTCGACAGGACCCTGTCATAGATCTGCAGGAGATAGATGGACGGCGCCAGAAGAAAGAGATTGTAGCCGCAGCTGTAGAGGAAGACCAGGCCGAAGGCTCCGGCACAAGCGCGCAGCGCAAGTACCAGATGTGTCTGCGGGCGCGCTGGTTTTATCAAAGTCGTTGTCATTATCAGATCTCGCTGCATTTGATACTGACACGAAGGAGGCTGCGGATTGGTTCAGTAGCGGCTGAGGGGCGCCGGCCGAAACCGGCGGCCCTCCGGACCAGCGTTCATGAGCCGAGATGGCTGAGGTCGATATCGCCAAAGGCGTTTATGAAGTGATCGAGAGAATTGTGCACCGTCGTCGTTTCGGGATCGGTGTGAACCAGAGCCGACGCTATGTCGCCGCCACGGGCCATGTTTCCGTTGCCGCCGTTGCCGCCGACGCCTGCGAGGATGTTGGCATGCTGATCCGCCATCAGCTGCGTGTGTTGCGTCGCGGTCGTCGCCGCAGCCACGGAAGCGGTGTCGCCGCCGCTCTCGTTTCCTTGGTTGCCGTTGGAATGAGTATCTCCACCGGCCCCGCCGGCGCCGCTGTTCGAGATCTTCGCCAAGAAGCCATTCTGGGCCTCGGTAAAGCCACCGGGTCCGCCATTGCCGGCATCCCAGTCCGCTTTCTGCCAGACGTGATCGCCGTTGTGCAGATCGGTAGTTGCCCCGGCAACCGTTTGCACGGGGCTGATATATGCAACCGGGTTGTAGTCGATATTCCCGTGATTGTGGCCATCACCGCCGTTGCCGGCATTCGCGTCGCCGGCATCCGGATTGTTGAGATGAATCGTGTCGGATATTTGTGGAATAGGCATTGATATCGCTCCTTCTACTTCGTTTCGTCCGAGTTCCTTTTACGGTGTCCCCTTACGGCGTTGATATTCAGTTCGCCGCCCCGGCCAATACAACCGCGGTCGAATCTTGCCACGATTTAAGCTGCAAACTATCTAGATATTCGGCGATGTTCTTATGGGCGTATACTTGGTGCGACGGTGCGTTGTTTCGGATAAGCCCTGAGTGATCCGGCCCCGGGTGGCCTGCCACAGACAACGGCCGCCCAGGCCGGCCGGCTTTGTTCCGGCGCCTGGGCAGGCTGCGCTTGGCGCAGGAGTTCCCGTCCGGTGTTGAAAAGACTTCGTGTCCCGCCGCAGGATGCAGGGCTGCTGGTCCCAAAGGCGGGGGGATTGACGGCTGGCAGCGGCGATGACAGCCAAATGGCTACAGGACTAGCCGACCAGGCGTAGACGAATTGCAGGCTCCGCTTTTCCTCCGTTCAGAGGCACAATGGATGCACAATTGAGGCCGCTCGGCGGACGCGGTTGGTCGTGGAACGGAGACGGTCATGACGGAAATTCGTCCCTTATCGGAAGACCTGCCCAGAGCGGGCGCCGATCAAAACCCCGCCTTCAATGTGGCTGCGGGGCATCTGGCACTGGTGCCGACCTGGCTTCCCTTGGATGTCGCTTCCGGTCCGAGCTCCAATTCAGCCGGCAGCGGCGGTGACGGGATAAGCGAAGGTGTGATCAGCAGCAATGCACTGGCCGTCTTCATGCCGTCCAACGCCGCCATTGCGGGGCCTCATTCGGCTGCCGAGGCCGTTCAGGGCAACGACGCCTTCATCAACCAGCATCCCACCGAAATGGCGGGAATAGGCGGGAATGGCGGAAGCGGCAATGTTGCCATCGGCGGCGGTGACGCCAATCATGCCGGCAGCGGCGGCACCGGTCTCTTCTATGGTGGGCTCGTCAGCACCGAGGTCGCGCTGTTTGCCCCCGTCAATACCGCCGTGGCTGCCGGTCCCGGCGCGGTGGCGCACTCCGACCAATCGAACAACGCGCTGTTCCTGCAGGGCGCAACCCAGATCGGCGGCATAGGCGGCTCGGGCGGAGATCACAACGTCGCGAGCCATGGCCCGTCGTTGAGCCCGGGAACGTCGCTCACCTTCACCGGCGATAATTATGCCGGCCACGGTGGCGATGGATATTTCGTCGGCAGCATGGTCGATGTCAGTATCGCCATCTTCTCGCCGATCAACATCGCCATCGGCGCCGCAGGCGGCTCGGCCGAGGCCCATCAGACAAACAATGTGATTTTCGATCAGGGCACTGTGCAGATCGCCGGCGTCGGCGGCAACGGCGGTGGCTTCAATCTGTCGTCCGACACGATTTTTACCGGCAACCATGTCGGCGGCGGTGGCGGGATCGGATCGGCGACCGGCAACATGGTCGACCTCAATTTCGGCTATTTCCATCCCATCAACATCGCCGTTCCCGCCGGCGGCACGGCGGACGCCCAGCAGATCGACCATGTCCTCTATGATCAACACGCGCTGCAGCTGGCCGGCATCGCGGGCCACGGCGGAGAGGGTAACCTCACGGACGCCCATTCGGCTCTCGTCGACGACATACTGAGCTTCATGCACAGCTGATCTATCGGTAAGCTCCCAATTACACTGCCGGTCGTTTTTCCGGTGCCGGCATGACGCCGCGCTTACCGAGATGGCGAACATCCCGCTATGCCTCATCCTGCACCGTCGCCGATTTCGGCCGCGAGACCGCGAGATCTGCGCGGCATCTGGCGGCGCCGGCGCCGTGGGAGCCTGAGCGAACACGACCCAAACTGGTATTAAATGCACCGATAGGAGCGACACATTCGGTAATCATAACGGGTATGGCACCGATCTCGGGCTTTTGTTGCCTTTCGCGTTTGTCGTTTTGCTGTCGGGTCCGTGGTTGCTTTGAATTGCGATATGGAAACAAAGCCGCGCCTGTCGGCAGCGCGTTCTATCCACCAGCGCCCTGCCAAATGGAGCTGTCGCAAATCTGTTGCCTTTTCAAAACCTTGAACGCTTTTTGACCCCGCTTGCCGTACGTGAATTCCGCGAAGGCCGGAAGCCCGCGACGGCAAGTTCAGCCAGCATATCGGCATGAAACGTGCTCTTGCCGGCACGATTATCTCTCGAAAAAATCTTATAGACTATAAGAATTATCGGGAGGGAACGGACTATTGGTATCGGTAATACACTCGCTTTTTATCATGACATGTAGTGAGAACGGGATTAATATCACTAGCTGTTGGGTTGCAAATATTCCGGGGAGCCCGCAATGTCCGCCAGTTCTGGACCCAGGCGCCGGGTGGGGCGCAATACACTAACCGTGATTGTCATTGGGAATTCTACCTTAGCGCGCACCACCGTGGTGAAACTGCTGGAGCGGGAACTCGCCGGGTGGAACTTTATCGATCTGGTCTCGACCGAGAGTCTCGATCGGGCACTTGGCGCCGATGTCCGATTGATTGCACTGGATCTGGCCGGCAGAGCGGTCGAAAGCGCCAGCCTGCGTGAAGATCTGGCAGCGATTGCTGCACGTTTTCCCGATGCTCCTATCACGTTGCTCTCAGGGACCGACGATGCCATCATCGCCCGTCAGGCGCTGAAGATGGGCATCCGCGGCTTTTTCTCGACTTCGCTTGCCGTTGACATCGCCCTTGCCGGCCTTCGTCTCGTTCTGGCCGGAGGAACATTTTTCCCGCAGCTGCTGGGCGCCGTGACAAACGGCTCGAACGAGCATGGCCCGGCCAGAAACGAGGCCGAAAGAAGATTGGATGACAGGACGCAATACCTCGCGATTGCCGACTTTACGCCGCGGGAAGCGGATATCCTCGCAGAGCTGCAAAGCGGCTGTTCAAATAAGGTGATTGCAGGAAAGCTGAATTTGTCCGGGCATACGGTGAAGATGCATTTGCAGCATATCATGCGCAAGCTGCAGGCGCAGAACCGGACCGAGGTGGTTGCCCGCCTGATTCAAAGAGCCGCCGGCGGGCACGACGCTTCGCCGACCTAATTTTGCGGGCGTCGTAAAACACTTGCATTGACATGCGTTAGTTTGCCTGGGCGCCTGAACAAATCTTCAGGCGCTCGATCAGCCAGCGGCCAGCGGGTCCCGGCGGACCGTCCGAGCGGTAGGCTGCCGACATCGGCAGCCTCAGTCCGCTGGCCGAAATATCCTCGACCGCCAGCTCGACCAGCCGTCCGGCCGCAATATCCGCCCTGACCGCGTGCTCGGGCATGCCGCCCCAACCCAGTCCATTGAGCAGGAACGTATGCTTGGCGAAGAGGTCGGCCAGTCGCCATGTCTGCGGCGACATCACGCCGAACTCACGCCCTCTCGACAGTTCGGTTCGATCGGTCAGCACCAGCTGCACATGTTTTGCCAGTTCGGCTCTGGAGATCGTTCCTCCGATCGCCGCCAGCGGATGATCCGCCGCAGCAACGACCAGGAACGTCACGCCGGCAAGAGGTTCGGTGAGAATGCCGGCCGGCATGGCAGGCAAGGATCCGACGATGCCGAAACCGGCCCGTTGATCGAGAATGGGTTGAACGGTGCCGCCGAGCGCCTCCACGAACAGCCGCAACGGCACTTCGGGAAATTGCTGCCGGAAATCCTTGGCGGCCTCCGCGATGACATGAATGGGGAAAAACACGTCGATGGCGACCGAAAGCTCCGGCTCAAGGCCCGTGGCCATTCCTTTCGCCTGCGATTTGAAGGAATCGACCTTGGCGACGACCTCGCGGGCGGTCGAAAGCAGCCTGCTGCCGGCTGCCGTCAGCCTGGGATAACGGCCGCTGCGGTCAAAGAGGGTGACACCGAGCTGAATCTCCAGGCTGCGAACCAACTCGCTGACCGCCGACTGGGCGCGCCCGAGCCTGCGCGAGGCTGCGGAAAAGCTGCCTTCGTCCGCAGCGCTGATGAATGTCCTGAGCTGATCGAGCGATAGACCGTCCAACACGGCAAACCTCCGCTGATTTCGATAACGCCCGCCTTTTGCGGGCGCCTGATTGCAATGTCGCCGAGACGTGTGCAGCGCTCCGAGCCAACGACATGCTGATGGAAGCATAGAGCAATATCGGATTGCCCGATAGATTGTCTCAGAAAATACCGGCTGTTCGGATGGGTCTGATCATGGCATCGAAGCGCCACGTGAGCTGCGCTCCCCAAACCACAGAGCGAGCGGCAACAAAGGAAAGGTGCCAAATGCATTCTACATCGGCGTCATCGGCGGATCGGAACAAAACCGCAAAGATTATCTCCTGGAGCCTGCGGAGCCTCGCGGCGGCGGCATTTCTCGCTGCCGGCAGCGCCAAGCTCGCGAGTGTCCCGATGATGGTCGCAATCTTCGACCAGATCGGCGCCGGCCAGTGGTTCCGCATCCTGACGGGTGCTGTGGAGGTCACCGGAGCGATTGCCCTGCTGATTCCGGCGACGGCAGCCTTCGGTGCGTTGCTGCTTTCCGTCACAATGGTCTTCGCCGTTTTGACCCATCTCTTCGTCATCGGCGGCAGTCCGGTGCCGGCGATCATTCTGCTTCTGATCACCGGCAGCATAGCCTGGATGCACCGCCGCGCCTTCGCCATCATCCTTGACGCAATCCGCTGATCCCGGCGCCGACCGCTCCGGCGCCGCCGCCGATACCGCTTTTCGAGGTTCCAATGTTTCGCTTCTCCATCGTCCTGCTTGTGTCCCTTTCCGCCGCCGGATGCCACACGACACAATTCGGCCAGTCGCTCGGCTGGCCCGAACCGCAGCGCACCGGCAGTGCCTATTGAATCCGGACACGGATATCCGAACAACCTCACCTGGAAGGACTGAGCCATGGAAATCGGTATCGACAGTTTTGCGATGCTTGCGACCGACCCGAAAACGGGGCAGTTGCAGTCGGCGGCCGACCGCATGGAAAGGGTGCTCGCCGAGGTGGAACTGGCAGACGCCGTCGGCCTCGATGTCTTCGGCATGGGTGAGCATCACCGCGAGAACGCGCTCGATTCGGCTCCTGCAGTGATCCTGGCGGCAGCGGCTGCGCGGACCAGGAGGATCAGGCTGACAAGCGCTGTTGCCGTCATCAGTGCGGCCGATCCGGTGCGCGTGTTCCAGGAGTTTGCAACCCTCGATGTCATCTCCCGCGGACGAGCCGAACTGGTGGTCGGCCGCGGCTCCTTCATCGATGCCTATCCGCTCTTTGGCTACGACCTCAGGGACTATGACGCATTGTTCGTCGAAAAGCTCGATCTCCTGCTCAAGCTCAACGAGGCGCCGCATATCAAATGGCAGGGCCGCTTCCGCCCACCGCTCAATGGCGAAGGGGTTTATCCGCGTCCGCATCAGGATCGGCTGCCCGTCTGGCTCGGCGTCGGCGGAACGCCCGAATCCTTCGCCCGCGCCGGCACACTCGGCCTGCCGCTGATGGTCGCCATCATCGGCGGCCATTTCGAACGTTTCCGGCCTCTCGTCGATCTCTATCGACACGCCTGGGCGGCAGCCGGCCATCCGCCGGCAGAAGAGAAGATCGGTGTGCACGCAATGGGTTTCGTCGGCGATACGGATGACGCTGCGAGGGATGCCTTCTTTCCCGGCTGGCAGCAGATGATGTCTCAGGCCGGCCGGGAACGGGGCTGGCTGCCGCCGTCGCGCGCCCAGTTCGAGGCGATGTGCGGCCCTCGCGGCGCCTTTCTGATCGGCAGTCCTGAGACCGTCATCGCCAAGGCACGGGAAGCGAGCGCGGCGTTGGGGGGTGTTTCCCGAGTGACGTTCCAAATGAGCACAGCGGCGCTCGAAACCGAAGCCATGCGCCGCTCGATCGAACTGCTGGGCATCGAGGTCGCGCCCTCGGTACGGCGCGCCTCTGTCTAAACGGCTGCAGCAACGGAACAATCACGAGCCGGTCTGGTTTAGGCTAGATCCGTATTCCCCGCGGAGGTGACGATGTGGGCAGTTCTGATCGGTGCCGCTCTGATAATCGGCGGCCTTCTTTTTCTTCTACGGCCGACGCTTCGTCGAAGACCGAGTGATCCGCACCTGATGCCGGAAACCGGCGCGACGTTGGAACCGCGGCGCCAGGGCCTGAGGTTCCTCGGCTTATCGCGGAATTGGCCGGCGCTTGCGATCATCGCGGTCGGTGCGCTGCTTCTGGTTTTCGGCAGTTATCTGTGACGGGCGACAGGGCTTGGCCGCGCCGCGCACTCCATTCCGTGCAATCAAGAACCGAACTTACGCCGATGTCTTGAGAAGGCCCGAAGCCAAAGCGGTGAAGGCTTCGACAGCCTTCGGCAGCACCCCCTTCGGTGTATCGCTGGCAGCGATCCAGAGCGCGGCATTGAGCGCAGCGCCGCTCAACAGCCGGGCGGCTGCTTCCGCATCGACCGGCTTCAGCGTTCCTTGTGCGATCAGGCGCTCGATCGCCTGTCTGGTCGCCTGAAGACAGTTGCTCTGGCTCGGCCATTGGGATGGATCGCCCAACACTGCGGGTCCGTCGAGCAGCACGATGCGCTGGACCTCCGGGTCGAGCGCCATCTCGATATAGGCTGCACCTTCGGCAAGCAGGCCCTGCCAACCATCACCCGCACGGGCGCCGATCTCCTGGGCGCGCAAGGCCATTTCGGTGTCGATCTGGTCGACAACCGCGGCCAGCAGCCCGCGTTTGTCTCCGAAGTTGTGGTAAAGGGCGCCCCGCGTGAGGCCCACGTCGGCCGTCAGATCGTCCATCGAGGCGGCCGCATATCCTTTCTCGGCAAAGGCCTTTCGCGCGGCGGCGATCAGCTTCCGGCGATTTTCCTCCATTGTCTCGACACGGCGGTTGACCATCTCAACTCCAATTTCACATACACGACGTATATCAATTTGACGTACGCCGCGTATACGGTTATTCAGATACGAACCGTATATCAGATGAGGCGGCAAGATGGGAAGCTCCTGTTGTATCGCGGCCTCGGCGGTGTCCAGTCAACAAACCGAAACGAGTTCGACAATGACTCAACGCGAAGCAATCTTTCCCGCAAACCGGCATGCTCTTTACGAGGAACACGGCTATTCCGCCGCCATCCGATCCGGTGACCTTCTCTTCGTCTCCGGCCAGGTTGGCAGCCGTTCCGACGGTACACCGGAGCCCGACTTCGAACGCCAGGTCGGGCTGGCGTTCGAAAACCTCAAGGCGACGTTGGAGGCCGCAGGCTGCACCTTTGAGGATCTGGTTGATGTGACGACGTTCCACACCGACCCCGAAAACCAGTTCGAAACGATCATGGCTGCCAAGCAGAAGATTTTCAGCAAGGCGCCTTATCCGAACTGGACTGCGGTCGGCGTCAACTGGCTCGCAGGCTTCGATTTCGAGATTAAGGTGATCGCCCGCATCCCTTCGAATGCATGATCCGCGATGATCCTGCGGCAGCCTGGCCGCTCGGTCTGCGTCGTAGACTGTGACGATGGACGCGTGAGATCCCATCTACCGAGCGAAGAGTTCCGGGATCATCCGGCGAGCCCGATCGCGTAGACCATTCGCGTCCTGCTCGCTGATAAAGCGGTAAGGCCAACGCAGTCTGGTGGTCACAGGACCCCAGTCGCCGATCCCCGCCAGCAATTTGTCGAGCGCGGCATTTGAATAGCCGTGCTCACGTCGAAACGGGACGATGTGACTGTCCATGAAGGCGCAGATGCGGCTTTCGATCTCCCGCGCGGCGTCGATGTCGGTGTGCATCAGCGCTGTCCAGGCTTGGGCGCCGCGGGGACTGAGACAGGCGACATTGGAAAACGCGCCGGCAGCAACGCCCCGTTTGATGCCGGTGGCGAGATGGTGGCCGGGAATGAACAGGGAAAATTCGCCGAGATAGGCGCGTGCCTGTGCATACCAGGCGTCGTCGCCATCGGCGATCTTCATCCCGACCACCGACGGGCAGGGGCCGCACACGTCGCTGAGCTCGGCTGGCGTCAGAACACGTTTGGCATGCGGGGGATTGTAAAGGATCAGCGGGATGCCGTCGGCGGCCTCCGACGCCCGTTGCAGGAAATCGATGGCTTCGAGATTGGTGAGCGGCCACCAGTCGGGCAGGATCACCTGGATTGCCAATGGCTTATGGGCAGTGGCGCGGCGCAGGCGATCGAGCATGATGATCGGATCGGGCTGGCAGGCGCCGATGATGAAGGCCATTCCGGCCGCCCGGCAGCGCGACACCAACATTTCCTGAATTCGCTCGTATTCCGTTTCGGTCTGGTTATGAAATTCACCCGCCGTGCCGTTCGAATAGATGCCGTCGACCTG
This sequence comes from Rhizobium phaseoli, assembly GCF_003985125.1. Classification (GTDB taxonomy): domain Bacteria; phylum Pseudomonadota; class Alphaproteobacteria; order Rhizobiales; family Rhizobiaceae; genus Rhizobium; species Rhizobium phaseoli. The sequence goes on along the minus strand of NZ_ML133575.1, from coordinate 138,301 downwards.
GGCGGCGATCAGAATGTCGATTTCCTCGCCGAGCTTTTCGAAATCGATGCTGTCGTCCTCGGCGATCGGCAGGAGCAGGCTTGCCCAGTTGCCGGCGATCGGATGGCGGCGGCTTGTCATCGTCATCTCACCTCCTTCAGGTCAGGTCATCGCGGATGCAGGCCTTGAAATGCCCCGGCGTCATTTCACGCAGCTCCGGCACGGTCTCGCCGCAGGCCGCTAGCGCCTTCGGACAGCGCGTGCGAAAGACGCAACCGCTCGGCGGATCGGCGGGGCTTGGAATATCGCCCTTGAGGATCTGACGGTTGCGCGGCGCATCGGGATCGGGCGAAGGGATCGCCGACAGCAGCGCCCTGGTGTAGGGATGCAGCGGCCTGGCATAAAGCACAGCACTTGGCGCGATTTCCATGATCCGGCCGAGATAGAGGACGATCACCCGGTCGCAGATATATTCGACCACGGCGAGATCGTGGCTGATGAACAGCATGGTCAGGCCAAGGCTCTGCTGCAGGTCACGCAGAAGATTGATCACCTGCGCCTGGATCGAGACATCGAGTGCGGAGACCGGCTCGTCGGCGACGATGAATTCGGGTGCGAGCGTCAGCGCCCGGGCGATGCCGATCCGCTGCCGCTGGCCGCCCGAAAACTCGTGGGCGTAACGATTGACGGCGTCCATGGGAAGATCGACCTGTTCGAGCGCCGCGCGGGCGCGTTCCAGTCTCTCCTTTGCCGTGCCGAGGCCCTGGATCTTCAGCCCCTCGGTCAGGATTTCGCCGATCGTCATGCGCGGTGAAAGGCTCGCGAACGGGTCCTGAAAAATATATTGCATCCGGGGCCGCAGGCGCCGCATGGCCGATGAGGACAGGCCCGTGAGTTCGGTGCCGTCGAAGCGGACGCTGCCGGCGGAGGGTTCGATGAGGCGCAGCACCGATCGCCCGATCGTCGTCTTGCCGCTGCCGGATTCGCCGACCAGCCCGACCACCTCGCCTTTGCCGATATCAAAGGAAATGCCCCGCAGAATGGTCAGCCTGGCGCCGCGGGACGTATAATCCTTTCCAAGGTCGCGGACGGAGAGAAGGGGCTCGCTCATTTAGATCTCCTGCCAGCGGATACAGCGGCTCTTATGGCGCGGATTGACATTGGCGAGCGGCGGCACGGCCGAGCGGCAGGCGTCGATGGCAAATTGGCAGCGCGGCTGGAAAGCGCAGCCGGCCGGCATGTTCATCAGGCTCGGCACGACGCCCGGAATGGCCGCCAGCCTTTCCCCCGCCTGTTTCATCCGGCTGGCGTCACCGAGTTTCGGCATCGAGGCCAGGAGGCCGATCGTATAGGGATGCCGCGGATTGCGGAAAACGTCGGCCACCGGCCCGGTCTCGACGATCCGCCCGGCATACATGACCGCCACCCGATGCGCGATTTCGGCGACGACGCCGAGATTATGGGTGACGAAGAGCATGGCCATGCCGCGCTCGCGCTGCAGCGCCTGCAGGAGGGCGAGGATCTGCGCCTGGATGGTGACGTCGAGCGCCGTCGTCGGCTCGTCGGCAATCAGCAGCGTCGGGTCGCAGGCAAGCGCCATGGCGATCGTGGCGCGCTGGCGCATGCCGCCGGATAATTCGTGCGGATATTGACCGGCACGGCGCCTGGCATCGGGAATGCCGACGCTGTCGAGAAGCGAGACGGCCGCATCCATGGCGGCTTTCCGGTTCGCCCCGCGATGAATGCGGATCGGCTCCGAGATCTGATCGCCGATGGTGTAGACCGGGTTGAGGCTCGACATCGGTTCCTGGAAGACCATGCCGATATCATTGCCGCGAACAGCGCGCATGTCCTTTTCGGCGAGGTCGACGAGATTGCTGATGGTGCCATTCTTGCGCTTCAGATCGATGCGGCCGGCGGCGATCGCACCGATATTGCGGGTCAGGAGCCGCATGACCGAAAGGCTGGTGACCGATTTGCCCGAGCCGGACTCGCCGACGAGCGCCAGCGTCTCGCCCGCCGCCACGCTGAGATCGATGCCGTCGACCGCCGTCACCGCGCCCGAGCGGATGCGGAAGATGGTCCGCAGCCCCTTGATGTCGAGAATGGTGTCGGTGGTCTGTGGCATGGTGTCCATCAGGAAAGCAGGCCGGTGGCGCGCAGAATTTCGTCGATCCTTGCAGTCTCGGCCTCGTTGAGGGCCGCGCGCGGGCGCGGCATCAGCGCCGTATCGATGATGCCGAGGCTCTTCATCGCCGCCTTGAAGGCGCCGATACCGGCGGCACCGCCGCTGACACGTCCCGAGCCGACCCAGACGATTTCGAAGAGCCGGCAGAGCCGCTCCTGCTCCTTGCGGGCCGCGACCCAGTCGCCGCGCTGGGCGGCATTCCAGAGCCTGACGTAGCCATGCGGATCGACATTGGCGATGCCGGGCACCACGCCGTGGGCGCCCATCTGCAGCGCCGTGTCGACGACGATCTCGGAACCGGTCATCAGGAAGACATCCTTGTTGTCGGCGAGATCGAGCAGCACGTAACGGAAATTGCCGTCGTCGCCGCTCGAATCCTTGATGCCGATGATGGTTCCCTCCTTCGCCAGCGTCACGCTGGTCTGGCGCTGCAGTTTCACATGCACGCAGACGGGAATGTCATAGGCGATCAGCGGCACGTCGACCGCATCGCGGATATAGCGGAAATGATCGATGGTCTCGGGCTGGCTGGTAACCGTGTAGAACGGCGCCGTCACGACAACCGCGTCGGCGCCGGCCGATTTGGCGATCCTGGCATGGTTGATGACCCGGTGGGTGGTGGGATCGATGACCCCGACGATCAGCGGCACCCGGCCGTTGATGACCTTGGCCGAGTGCTCGATGATCTCTCGGCGGGTCTTTTCATCATGGAAGATCACCTCGCTGGTCGAGCCGAGCACGAACAGGCCATGGCAGCCGGCCTCGATCAGGTTATCGAGCACCCGCGTATAGGACGGGTAGTCGACGGTGTAATCCTTGTTCAGCGGGGTTATGACGGGAGGAACGACACCCTTGAATTTGCTCATTTTCGCTTTCTTTCGATCGTCAGTTTAATTCGGCGCGAGGGTCGAAGGCATCGCGAAGACCATCGCCAATGAAGTTGATTGCCAGGACGGCCAGCACCAGAAAGCCGCCGGGAAACAGCCACTGCCAGGGATATTGTTCGAGCACGGCGGTGGAGCGGGCGGCATTCAGCATGTTGCCCCAGCTTGCCGCCGGCGGCGCAATGCCGAGCCCGAGAAAAGAAAGGCCGGCCTCGAGCAGGATGGCATTGGCGATCTGCAGCGTCGCGAAGACGACCAGGATGTCGATCGAGTTCGGCAGGCCGTGGCGGAAGAGCAGGTGCGGCAGACCCGCCCCCATGCCTCTTGCCGCCATCACGAAGTCACGCTCGCGCAGTTCCAGCAGCCGCGCGCGCACCATGCGCGCCAGCAGCGGCCAGGAGAGCAGCGAAATGACGAAGACCGTCGGCCAGATGCCGGTGCCGGCGATCGAGGCGAGCACCAGCAGGAAGATGACCGGCGGCAGCGTCATGACAAGATCGACAAAACGCATGGTGACCGCATCCGCAAAGCGGCCGGCAAGCGCCGAGACCGCCCCGACCAGGAAGCCGATGATGGCGGAGATGACGGTCGAGGTGAGCGCCACCAAAAGCGAGATCCGGCCGCCGTCCATCACCCGGGCAAAGATGTCGCGGCCGACGCCGTCGGTGCCGAACCAGTGCCCCGATCCCGGCCGCGCATTCATCGCCAGCAGATCGATGTCGTTGGGTTTGAAGCTCCACCACAGCGGATAGGAAAGGATTGCCGCGATCACCAGCGCGATCATGCACAGGCCGGCAAAGGCGGCCCGGTTGAGCAGGAAGCGATGCAGGGAGCGTGCGATCGGGCCCGGACTGCGGGCGGGGCTTCGTGCCAGCATCACTCAGCCCACCTTGATGCGCGGATCGACCATCGCATAGGCCAGATCGGTCAGAAGGTTGACGGCGATGACGCAGGCGCCGATCACCAGCGTCGAACCCATGATGACAGGATAGTCGCGGCCCTCCACCGCATCGACCATCAGCAGGCCCATGCCGGGCCAGTTGAAGACGCTTTCGATGAAGATCGCCCCGCCGATCGCAAGGCCGATGGTCGAGCCGATCAGCGTGATGACGGGCAGCAGCGCATTGCGCAGGGCGTGTTTGGTGATGACCCAGAATTCGAAGACGCCCTTGGCGCGCGCCGTGCGCACATAGTCCTGGTTCAGCACCTCGAGCATGGACGCGCGCATATAACGCATGATCAGCGCCGTCTGCGCCACGGCCAGCAGGGTCGCCGGCAGGATGAGGTGGTGTAGGAGGTCGGCGACGGAAAACTCCCGGCCGGGCGTCAGCATGCCGCCGGAGGGCATCCAGCGGAAATAGACCGAAAACAGATAGAGGCCGACCAGCGCGCTTAAGAAGGGCGGGCTGGAAATGCCGGTGACCGCCAAGACCGACAAGGACAGGTCGGCGAGGGAGTTGCGGCGAACCGCGCTGACGATGCCGGTCGCGATGCCGGCGATGATCGCGATCGCGATCGCCGATCCCATCAGCAGAACCGTCGGGCCGACCCGCGACAGCACGAGGCCGAGCACTGGCTGATCGGGCCGCTTGTTCGAATAGCCGAGATCTCCCGTCAGCGCCTGCTGCAGCCAGGCGACATATTGCACCGGCAGCGGCTGGTCGAGGCCGAGTGTGACGCGCAGTTCCGCAAGATCCGACGCTGACATCGGCACATTGGGGTCGATATAGGCGTCGATCGGATCGCCGGGGGTAAGGCGCAGCATGATGAAGATCAGCATGCTCAAGGCAAAGAGCATGCCCACTCCGATTAGCAGCCGCCGGAGACTGTATCTCAGCATGAAAATCCGTTCCTGTGCGGCGGCGGACAGGTTCGCCGACCTGACCGCCCTTGGCTTTCTCAGGATGCGTGGCGCCCTATTCGGAGACCGCCCATTTTTCCGGATGCGCCTGGTAAGGGCCGCCGCCGGGGGCGGGCGTCCAGATGAAGTCCTTGAGCTTGGTGGAGGCGACGCCATACCGTTTTGCCACCCAGAGCGGACCCCAGGGCAATTCCTTGTTCATCACCGTGCAGACCTCCTGGTAGCGGCCGTCGCGCTTGGCGGCATCCGTCTCGCTCAGCGCCGCGTCGAGCGCGGCGGTCAGCATCGGCATGCGCACGCGGGCGACGTTCGGGCCGGCCGGCGGGATCTGCTTCTCGTTGAGGCCGACATTGATGCTGCCCGGATCCGGGCCGTTCTGCAGGCCGGCATAAACCATCTGAAACTGCTCGATGTCTGGCGTCGGGTTGAGCACGATGCTGTTATAGGTCGGCGTGTCGACGGCGCGGGGGGTGACGTTGATGCCGACCTGAGCCAGCATCGCCTGAACCGCGGCCATGACATTGGCGGCAAGCGGCGTCGTGTAATAGGTCAGAAGAGTTATCGGCTTGTCGCCGTTGATCTGATCCCAGCCCGCTTCCTTCAACAGCTGCCTGGCCTTTTCCGGATCGTAGGCATAAGTCTCGATGCCCGCCGGCACCAGCTGGTCGGCGATATAGGCGCAGTTTGCCGGTTTGGCGGCACCGCCGTAAAGGCTCTGAATGATCGCGTCGCGATTGATCGCGTACATCACCGCCTGGCGGACCCGGATATCCTTCCAGATCGGCGAGTCGTGGTTGAAGCCGAGATAGTTGACGACGAAGGAGTTGCCTTCGATGACGCGGAAATCCCTATTGTCGTTGAAGGCCTTCAGATCGTTGGATTCGACGTAGGTGAACTGGATTTCGCCGGCGCGCAGTGCGGCAATCGCCGCAGCCGGATTGGCAAAATAGCGGTTGATGATCTTTTCCAACGCCGGTTTGCCGCCCCGGTAGTCGGTGTTGGCGGCAAGTTCGACATATTGATCGGTGACATATTTGCTGAACTTGAACGGCCCGGTGCCGATTGGTGCGGTCGACCACCAGCTGTTCTTGGCGAGCTGGTCTGCGGGGATCTGCGAAAGCGCGTGCTCCGGCAGCATCATCACCTTCGTCAGAGTATCCATCAGGCTGGCCGACGGCGCCGACAGTTTGATGACCAGCGTCTTGTCGTCCTTGGCCTCGGCCGAGGAAACGGCGTTCAGTCGCGCTGCGAGAACCGAGCCGGTCTTGGCGTTCTTGGCAAGCTCGATGGTGAACTTCGCGTCCTTTGCGGTGAAGGGCTTGCCGTCATGCCATTTCGCGTCGGCAAGCTTGAATGTGTAGGTCGTCTGGTCGGGGCTGACTTCATAGGACGCGGCGAGCTGGCCGACGACTTTCTCGAGCTTCTCGTCATAGGTCACCAGCGGTTCGAAGTAGACGCTGAGCCAGGTGAAGCCGCCCGTCGCGGCGAGCGGGTTGAAATTGCCCTGGAAGCCGCCGGGCCCGACATCGAAGCCGCCCGAGAGCGTCGCTGCCCGCGCCGGGGCGGTGTAGGCCGGAATGGCGGTCGTCGCCATCATCGCAGCAAGCGCGATGGCGGATGATAATCTCAACAGTCCTTTCATTGTGCTCCTCCCACATTGGCACTTTTCTTATTGGCGGCGATCACCCGGGAAATGCCGTCGTAATGGCGGTCCAGGCGCTTCTGTGCTTCCGCGACGTCCCTTGCCTCGATGGCATCGACGATCGCCGCGTGATCCCTCCAGGTCGCGACGGGGTCGACATTGTCGAGGTTGACGAAATCGGACGCCTTGTAGAAGGCGAGCCAGAACACATCGATCAGCCGGGCAAGGGTCTCATTGTTCTGGCAGCGGAACAGCAGGGTATGAAAAAGCTGGTCTTCGTCAGCGAAGGATTGACCACGCTCGGCATGGACCCGCATGCGCTCCACGGTGGCGCGCAGCTCGGCGATATCGTCGCCGCCGATCATCTCGACCGTCTTGCCGATCAGGCCGACCTCCAGGGTCCGGCGGATCTCGATCACTTCCTCGATCTGGCGCAGGGCGCCGCCAAGGCCATAGGCGAGATTGTCGAGCAGCGGTTCGAATGAGAAAGCCTTGACGAAGATGCCGATGCCGCGGCGCGATTCCAGCACCCCCACGGATTCCAATGCCTTGATGCCTTCGCGCAGCGAATTGCGGCTGACGCCGAGCTGGTTCGCCAGGTCGGATTCGGCCGGAAGCGGCGTGCCGGGTTTCAATGCGTTGTCGCTGATATAGGCGCGCAGGCTTTCCTGCACGGACACGTGGAGAAGAGGCGCGCGGGCGAGGGGCTTCATGGATTTCAGCGACATGCCATTCCCATTGGTCTGCAATGATGAGGATGGCTTAGACATATCCACTTGTAGGATATCCGTCAAATGGATTTCTTCAGACACGCAGATCGGCGCCTGGCCGGCGTTGCGGCAGAAAAGGTGGATTGCGTTTGGGCCACGCTTCGGTCTGGACCGTGGGAGCGAAATCTAGGAATGGTGAAAGCCGAAGAAGCGCCGGGCGGCCGATCTGGTCAGTCGGGTTGCGGGGAGGAGGTCGTTTCCCCTTCCGATAGTTCGCAGTCGAGCAGGATGGGATGGCCGACGCCGGGCGTCGGTTGCTTGTTCAAGAGAACTGCGACGGCCGCTGCGGCAATCCTCTGAATCGGCTGCTTGACGGTGGTCAGCCGCGGCGTCGTCATGCTCGACAGCGGAATGCCGTCGAAGCCGACGATGGAAAGGGCTGCGGGGATCGGGATCCCCAGATCGTGGGCCGCTCTCATGCAGCCGATCGCCTGCTGGTCCGAGCTTGCAAAGATGGCGGTCGGGCGTTCGCTGCGCGCCCGCGCCAGCAGATAGTTTCCGGCTGATCGGCCGCTTTCATAATCGAAAGCCGCCTCGGCGATCAATTGCGAGGCCTGAATTTGCCCGTCGTCGTCGGATTGGCCCATCGCATCAAGGTAGCCCTTGAGGCGATCATTGGCCGGCACGGAATGCCTGGGGCCTGAAATGAAACCGATGCGGCGATGGCCGAGTTTAAGAAGATGTTCGACCCCGAGGCGCACGCCGCTGCGGTGATCGGAGGCGATGCCGGAATATCCCGGCATCAGGCGGTCGACGACGACGATCGGCAGGGCCTTCGGCAGCTTGAGCGTATGGAAATCATTGCTGGGAACGAGAATGATGCCGTCCACCTTCCGGCTTGTCAGTTGTCCGATGCGGTCGGCCTCCTTGGCCGCATCGTCAAACGACGTCATCACGATGATGTTGTAGCCATGACTTGCCGCCGCCTGTTCGGCGGACTGCACGAGTTCGGAGAAGAACGGATTGGTCAGATCCGGAATGACGATGCCGATGAGGCGGCTGACCTTGCTGCGCATGCTTCGCGCCGACGGGTCGGGCATATAGCCGAGGTCGTCGATGATGCGTCTGACGCGTGCCCTCAGCTCATCCGTCACCGAAGGGTGGTCGTTCAAGACCCGTGAGACAGTCCCGGTGGAAACGCCGGCAAGCTTGGCAACGTCTCGAATTCCGACCTTTGGCATAATGGAAGAACATGTCCCTTCATCTTCACTTCGGGACGCCCGAACGCCCCGATCGAGCCTTCAGCTAATGGTCTCCATCGCCTTCGTCAAACGTGATGATATCTCCCATAGCATGGGGGCGGGCCGCATTCAATGGAAACGGTTCATCGTCGCCACTTGCTGAGAGCAGGGATTAATCCCATTTTCCCCACTTACCTCCGGTTTCCAGCGCCTTGACAATCCAGTGACGCATTGTTACCCAAGTGTCGTTGGAAACGGTTCATCTGCGAAGGCACTCAGGTGAGGATAGGCCCGGAACCGTTCGGAGGAGAGAAATGTCCCATTCTACAAAGCGTGATTCCGTCCTGATGAATGCGCCGCGCCGTGCGGCATTGAAGCTCGGACTTGCCGGCACCCTGGTGCTCGCCCTGTCCTGCGGCGTGTCGCCCGCTTTTGCGGCCGGCAAGCCCAAGGTCGGCCTGATCATGAAGTCTCTGTCCAATGAGTTCTTCAAGCAAATGAAGGCCGGCGCCGATAAATATGCGGCTGAGAACAAGGACAAGTTCGATTTCAAGGCCGTCGGCATGAAGGACGAGCGCGATTTCGCCGCCCAGGTCGATGCCGTCGAAAACTTCGTGACGCAGAAATACGACATCATCGTCGTTGCTCCAGCCGATTCCAAGGCCATGGCAACGCCGCTGGCCAAGGCCGTGAAGGCCGGAGTCAAGGTCATCAACATCGACGTGCCGCTCGACGCCGATGCCAAGAAGGCAGCCGGTATCGATCTGGCCTTCTTCGGCCCGGACAATCAGGAAGGCGCCAAGCTCGCCGGCGACGCGCTGGCCAAGGATCTGGGTCCGGGCGCCAAGGTTGTCATCCTCGAGGGCAATCCCGAGGCCGACAATGCCAAGGAGCGCAAGGAAGGCTTCATGGATTCCGTCAAGGCGGGCAAGCTCGAGCTCCTCGACAGCAAGACCGCCCACTGGGAGACGGAAGAAGCCAACACCGTCATGACCAATTTCCTGACGAAGTATAAGGATATTCAGGGCGTGATGGCCGCCAACGACTCGATGGCGCTTGGCGTCGTCAAGGCGCTCGATGCAACCGGCCAGGCCGGCAAGATCAAGGTTGTCGGCTTCGACAACATCCCGCCGGTGCAGCCGCTGATCAAGGATGGTAAGATGCTTGCCACCGTCGAACAGTATGGCGCGCAGATGGCGGTCATGGGCATCGACTACGGTATGCGTGAACTTGCCGGCGAGAACTTCACCGGCTGGGTCAAGACCGACATCAAACTCGTCACCGCCGGCGACCTCAAATAATCGGGTTGCCGATTTAAGGCCACAGGAAGCGCCGGCTGCCAAGCCGGCGCTGACCGCTGCCAGCCGATTTGCGTCTTGTGCGGAGGGTGGCCATCTCGAATTTCAACGGATCATGCACGAGGTGGACGTGTCAGACGCAGCAGACGACTACATCTTGAAGCTGGATGGGATCGGCAAGCGGTTCCCGGGCGTCGTGGCGCTCAGAAATGTTTCCATGCGGATCGGCCGCGGCAAGGGCCACGTTCTCCTCGGCGAGAATGGCGCAGGCAAGTCGACCTTGATCAACCTGCTGGGCGGCGTCTTCAAGCCGGATGACGGGCAGATTTCCTTTGACGGAAAGCCCTATCGTCCGGGCTCGCCGCTGGAAGCCTTCCAGGCGGGCATTCGCGTCATCCACCAGGAACTCCATCCCCTTTCCAATCTCACCGTCGCCGAAAACCTGCTTTTCGAGCATCTTCCGCGCCGATACGGCCTGGTGGACTACCGGAAAATGAACAGCCGCGCGGCGGAACTGCTGGCGGAAGTCGGCCTCGATGTGGCGCCGATGACGCTTGCCAGCCGCCTCAGCGTCGCGCAACTGCAACTGCTCGAGATCGCCAAGGCGCTCTGCTATGAAAGCAAGCTGCTCGTCCTCGACGAGCCGACGGCAACCCTGACCTCCAAGGAGGTCGACCGGCTGTTCGAGATCCTGAAGCGGCTGAAGGCGCGCGGCGTCACGACGCTTTATATCTCCCATCGGCTCGAGGAGATTTTCGAAGTCGGAGATGACGTCACTGTGCTGCGCGACGGTCAGCATGTCATCACGCGCCCTCTGTCCGGATTGGCGATCCCCGATATCGTCGAGCTGATGGTCGGACGAACGCTTTCGGATCATGGCGTCTTTCGCAGCGACACCGCCGTGTTCGGCGAAGCGCTTGGCGTCTCCGGCCTGAAGGTGACACGCAACAGCCCGGAACTGTCGTTTTCCGTCGCCAAGGGCGAAATCGTCGGCATTGCCGGCCTTGTCGGCAGCGGTCGCACGGAAGCGGTGCGCGCCATATTCGGCGCCGACGCCAAAGCCGGCGGCGAAATCCGCGTCGACGGCGTGCCGGTTGCGATCAATTCACCCAAAGACGCGGTTGCCGCCGGCCTGTGCCTGGCGACGGAAGACCGCAAGCTGCAGGGCCTGATGCTCGATATGAGCTGCGCGGAAAACGCCACGGTGACGGATTTCAGCAAGATCTCCCGCAAGGGACTGATCAGCCGAAAGGCGGAGAACGACCACGCCCAGCGTCTGGTGCGCGAGCTGCGCATCAAAACCCCGTCGATCCACCAGATGGTCAGGACGTTTTCGGGCGGCAATCAGCAAAAGGTCGTCATCGCCAAATGGCTGTTCCGCGGTCCCAAGGTGCTGATATTCGATGAGCCGACCCGCGGGATCGACGTCGGCGCCAAGGCGGAAATCTACGAACTTCTGTGGAAATTTGCCGCCGAAGGAAAGGGCGTTCTGGTCGTATCCTCGGATCTGCCGGAGCTCATCGGCATCTGCCATCGCATCATCGTCCTGTCGGACGGCAAGATCGCCGGCGAAATCGCGCGGGATCAATTCGAAGAGAGCAGGATCCTCTCACTCGCTTACAAGGAGTACAGTCGTGTCCGGCAACATTGAAACCAAGATCGAAGCGAAAGAGACAGGCTTCTGGGACAAGCTCATCCGGATCTCGATGAAGGAGGCAGGCGTTGCCATCGCCCTCGTCCTGATCGTCATATTCTTCTCGGCGACTGCGCCCTATTTCGCCACGCCGGAGAATTTCCTGAAGATCTTCGTGCAGATCGCCATCAACACAGTCCTCGCCTCGGGCATGACCTTCGTCATCCTGGTCGGCGGCATCGATCTTTCGGTCGGCTCGCTGCTGGCCCTTTGCACCGTCATCGGCGCCACGATCATGATCGACCCGAGGCTGTCCCCTTGGGCTGCGATCGTGCTGGCGTCGCTCGCCTCGATGGGCACCGGCGCGATCCTTGGCGCCATCAATGGCTGGGTTTGCGAAAAGTGGAAGCTTCCGTCCTTCATCGTCACGCTCGGCATGCTGAATGTGGCAAGCGGCCTGGCCCGCGTCGTCAGCGATAACTCCACCATCACCGGCCTGCCGCAGCCCTTCGTCGATTTCGGCAATCTGATCTTCTGGGGCATCTTCCCGTCGATCTTCCTGATTGCCATCGTCGTCGTCCTCGTCGGCTGGTTCGTGCTGCGTTATACGGTCTTCGGCCGTTTCGTCTTCGCGATCGGCACCAATGAAGAGGCTGTGCGGCTGTCGGGACACGAGCCGAAGCGCTACAAGATCGCAGTGTTCACGATCTCGGGCCTGACCGCCGGCATTGCCGCCATGGTCTATCTGCTCCGCCTCAACGTCGGCAGCCCGGTTGCCGGCATCGGCTACGAATTGAATGCGATCGCCGCGGTCATCATCGGCGGAACCAGCCTCTCGGGCGGCAAGGGTTCGATCGTCGGAACGCTGGTCGGCGCCTGCATCCTGCAGGTGCTGTCGACGGGGCTGCAGCTGTTGGGCGCCGACGACAACATCAAGCCGATCGTCATCGGCGCCGTCATCGTGCTTGCGGTCATCCTCGATAGCTATCGCGGGCGGTTGATGCGGATACTCGAGACCCGGTGACCGGTTGCAAGGCGGCCTGCAAAGTGAAGCAGGCCGTCAAACTCCTGCCACATGCCCTGCTTTAATTCGGCGCGACTGCGTATTTCCTGAATCGCAATTGATTTAAGGGATAAGCCATGCAGCAGCTCAATGCGTTACCGCATCGCTTTCGCCTCTGAGAAGAGGGGCGGTGCTGAGGTAACCGCGCCGATGGAGATCCGGATGCCCGCAATCCTGCGAAAGAAAGCTCATGGCGTCTCCACGCGGGCGCAGGTCATCGATGGTGCGGAGGATGTCGGCCTCGCCTATCAGGTGTTTTCCGATACGGTGGTCGAAGACGTCGTCGTCAAGAACTCGCCGCGCGGCTTCAAATTTCACAATGGCAAGAACCTCGTCGTCAGGCGCTGCGAGACGGAGAATGTCCGCGGCGACGGCATCTATCTGACGAAGACGTCGAACGTGCTTCTGGAAAACAACCGGATGGGAGAGGCACCGGGCGAGGGCGCGGATTGCTGTCAGTTCGCCTATCAAAACAGCGACGACAATATCAGTTCGGACGTGGTGATCCGCGGCAATCTCTTCCTCCAGTCGCCGACGAGCACGTCGAACAAGGGCGCGCTGGTCTGCGACAAAACCCTGAGATATCGGGTCGAGTACAATTTCATCGGCGGCAAGAATTTCTCCTTTTCGTCGATCGGCGACGATGCCGTGGTGCGCAGCAACATCATGCGCGACGGCCGGATGAACGACTATTCCTTCGGCTATGGCATAGGCGACAAGGCCGATCATGCCGGCCATCACCTCTATGACAACTGGATCGAGAACAATAATCGCGGCATCAGCCTGAGCGGCTTTTCCGACCAGGAGCGGGCTTTCCGCAAGGACATCGATATCCACGACAACGTCATCAGCGAGTGCGACGTCGCCTTCTTCGCCAATCGTCCATGGTCGGGGAGCTTCCGGCGCAACATATTCATGCGATGCCGACAGGACATCCTTCTGAAAGGAACGGGCGAAGCCACCGCCGGGCAGGTCGACGGCAATTATCACAATGACGGCAGCTTTCTGAATGTCGCGCCGCCGCCGCTTCGCTACAATGGCGATGGAAAAGCCTCCGTCGCCTCGGGGGAATGGACCTCCGAACCCGATGAAATCGTCATCCAGTGGCGGGACAAGGGCGTCGACATACCGGGCGCCAACCGGCCTTCCATCGCCGTCGAGCCCGGCATGGAATTGTCCTGCGTGCTGCTTGCCCGCAAGGGCCGCAATTGGATGCTGGCGATCGCCGAGACAGCCTATGACGAATTCACCCCGCGCGCATGGCAGGAAAAAAAGCTGCCCTGGCAGAAGCGGTATCTCTCGACCTGACGGCGCCGCGCGCAGCCGCCGATCACCCTGGGAACCAAAGTACGACTTTGCCGTTGACTGCCATGTCCAACCGTGTCGGGAGAGGACAGCCATGGCACGCCAGACATTCTGGAAGGGTTATCTCAAGCTCTCGCTCGTCACCGCCTCCGTCTCGCTGACGCCGGCGACGACCGAAAGCAACAAGGTACGTTTCCACGTCCTCAATCGCCAGACGAAGAACCGCCTCGAAAGCCGCTATGTCGACAGCGTCACCCACAAGCCGGTGGCCGACAGGGATCAGGTGAAGGGTTATCCGCGCGCCGAGGACGACTATGTTCTTCTCGAAGACGAAGAGATCGAGGAAGTCGGGCTGGAAAGTACCCGCACCATCGATATCGATAGTTTCGTGCCACGCGGCTCGATCGACTGGATCTGGTATGACAAGCCGCATTTCCTGGCGCCTGAGGATAAGGTCGGCGTGGAAGCCTTCTGCGTCATCCGCGAGGCGATGAAGGCAAATGATGTCGTCGGTATTGCCCGTCTGGTTCTCTATCGCCGCGAGCGCGCCGTGCTGCTGGAGCCGCAAGGCAAGGGCATCATTCTCTGGACGCTGCATTATGGCGACGAGGTGCGCGAACCCTTGGCCGAGATCGACGACAAGGCAAAGGTCGACAGCAAGCTTTTAGCGCTGATGAAGCGGCTGGTGAAGGAAGAAACCAAGGATTGGAGCCCGACCATGGTGCAGGACCCGATCCAGAAACGTCTGAAGTCGATGATCCGCGGCAAACAGAAGAGCTTGAAGCAGGCCGCGCCTGCCAAGAAACCGCTTCCGGTGAAATCGACCGGGAACGTCATCAACATCATGGACGCGCTGAAGAAGAGTCTGGCGGAAGGCGGCCGCAAGCCGCGATAATCCTATCTTTTCTTCTTTTCCAACGGTTTCGCCGCCGCGAAAAATCCATCCCAGGGATCTCCGGGCAAGGCGTCGAGCCGCGTCGGCGTATTGTCGACAGTGAAATAGGCCGGCCCGATGTCGGCGGTCAGTTCGCTCCATTCCAGCGGCATGGAAACGGCCGCACCCGGCCTTGCGCGTGTGGAATAGGCTGCAACCGCCGTGTTGCCGCGGCCATTGCGCAGATAATCGATGAAGATCCGCCCTTTGCGCTTGGCCTTCGTCGCCGTAGCGAGATAGCGGTCGGGATCATCGGCCGACATGCTGTCGGCCAGCCCTTTGGCGAAAGCCTTCACCTCCACCCAGCTGGCTTTCGGCGCGAGCGGCGTCACCACATGCAGCCCCTTGCCGCCTGACGTCTTGACGAAGGCGGCGAGGCCTTCGGCTTCCAGCCGCGCCTTCAATTCGTAAGCGGCGGCTATCACATCTTCCCACGCCACCGCCTCGCCGGGATCGAGGTCCATGGTGATCATGTTGGGCTTTTCCCAATTGTCGGTCGTCGTGCCCCATGGGTGGATTTCAAGCACGGCCGATTGCACCAGCGCCACGACCCCGTCGAAATCGGTTATCCGCAGCAACTTCTCTCCCTGCTTGTCCTTCGGATCGATGATTTCCTCGATATGAGGGTTCATGCCTTTCCAGGCGTGCTTTTGAAAAAAACGCTGACGACCGTTGATTCCGTCCGGCAGACGCAAGAGCGCCAAAGGGCGGTTGACGACGTAGGGCGCCATGAAGCGCCAGACCTGCGCATAATAATTCGCCAGCCCTTCCTTGGTAACACCTTCGTCCGGCCAGTAGATACGGTCGGGGTGAGTGAGCGTCACAGCGGCTTTCGGCAGGGGGCGGGCTGCGGTCTGTTCCGTCTCGCGCGTCACCTCTTTGGCGAGCTTGTCCTCGCGCAGTCCGCGGAAGGCTGCATGGCGCAGATTGCCGTCGGCCGACCAGGCGCGGAACTCGACTTCGCCGACCAGCTGCGGCTTGACATAGATCAGCCCACGCCTCTCCTCGGCGGTGAGCTTGTCGTCGAAGGAGTTCTCGTTCTGCGTCATCCGCGACAGCTTCTCATAAAGCATCTGCGCGGTGGCCACCGTATACCCGGTGCCGACCCGCCCGACATGCTTGAGCTCGCCATCTCGGTAATAGCCCATCGCCAGCGAGCCGATCGCATTCTTCATCGATGTCGATGGCACGTAGCCGCCGATGACGAATTCCTGCCGGTGCGAGCACTTCGATTTGATCCAATCGCCCTTGCGTCCCGAGGTGTATTTGCTGTCGCGCAGCTTGGAGATTACGCCTTCGAGGCTGAGCCGGCAGGCATGATCGAGCACCAGGCCGCCGCGTTCGTTGAAATGCGCGCTGTAGCGCAGCTTGTCATTATCGGCGGGCAGCAGGCTTTCCAGCAGATGCTTGCGATCGATGAGCCTGGCATCAAGCAGGTTGTGGCCGTCGAGATGAAGGAGATCGAAAGCATAGAAGACGAAGCGGTCGTTGCGGCCCTCGCTCAGATCGCGCTGGAGCGCTGAGAAATCCGAGGCGCCGCTATCGCTCTCGACGACAATTTCGCCATCGATCACCGCCGACTGCACCGGCAGGGCGGCAAAGGCGTCGAGCACGTCCTTGCCGAATTTTGCCGTCCAGTCGAGACCGCTGCGGGTCAACATGCGGATCTTGCCGTCCTCCATCCTGACCTGCAGCCGATAGCCGTCGAACTTGATCTCGTGGATCCAGCGATCGCCCGCCGGCGGCTTCGTTTTCAGCTTGGCAAGCACCGGTTCGATGAAGTCGGGCATTGCGCCCTTGCGCGCGCCTTTAGGCCATTGGCGTTCGCCGGATCCCGACGGCTTCGCCTTTTGTGCCGGCGTCTTGGCGGCAACCGCCTTGCCGTTTCCGGATCTGGACTTCCAGGTCGCATCGGGATTTTCCGCCACCTCTTCGAGCTGCCGGCCTGTCTTGGCCGATTCCGGCCGTTCCTCGAGAATGTCGCCGTCATGGCGCGCCTCGGCATCATCCCCCTTGATCAGCAGCCAGTTCTCGCGCGCCTCGCCGGGCCGGCCGTGCATGCGCACGAGGTGCCAGCGTCCCTTCAGCTTCTCGCCGTCGAGCTCGAATTCCAGATGACCTTTCCGGTAGGCCTTGTCAGCGTCGCCGACCGGCGTCCAGGTGCCGCGGTCCCAGACGATGACGGTGCCGCCGCCATACTGCCCTTGCGGGATGATGCCTTCGAAATCGCCATAGGACAGCGGGTGGTCTTCGACATGCACGGCCAGGCGCTTGTCCTCCGGGTTGAGGCTCGGCCCCTTCGTCACCGCCCAGCTCTTCAGCACCCCATCCATCTCGAGCCGGAAGTCATAATGCAGCCTTGTCGCATCATGCTTCTGGATGACGAAACTGTTGCCGGTGCTGCGGCCCTTCTGCCCGCGCGGCTCCGGGGTGAGTTTGAAATTGCGCTTCGCCTGATAGGTCTCGAGGGCCATCTCAGCCTGCCTTCTTCTTTTGGCTGTCGCTGCGCGCCGGCGCCTCCTTCGTTGCCGGCCTCTTCTTCGCCGCACTCTTGCCGCTCAGTTTCGCGCTCTGGCGCAGCGCTTCCATCAGATCGACCACCTTGCGCTCCGGCGCCGGTTTCTTCTTCGGCGGCGCCCGGCCCTCGATCTTTGCCTTCACCAATTCGACGACGGCGGCTTCGTAACGGTCTTCGTATTCACTCGGATCGAAGCTGCCATGTTTGGTTTCGATGATATGCCCGGCGAGCTCGAGCATTTCCTTGTCGAATTTGATATCGGGAATGTTCTTGAAGACGGTGTCGGCCGAGCGCACCTCATAATCGAAGTTCAGCAGGGTCGCGATGATGTGAGTGTCATGCGGCCGGATCAGCAGTGTCCGGTTGCGCCGGAAAAGCACAGCTTCGGCCAGCGCCGCCACCTTGGCGTCGCGCATCCCCCGGATGATCAGCGACAGCGTTTCTTCATCATGCTCATCGACGGGTGCGAGATAATAAGGACGGTCGAAATAGAGCTTGTCGATATCGTCATAGGTGATGAAAGCCTTGACATCGAGCACCTTGTCGCTCTCCGGCATGATCCCGGCAATCTCGTCGCCTTCGATGACGATGTAATCGCCGTTCTCCATCTGGTAGCCCTTGACCTGGTCATCGCGCTCCACCGGCTTGCCGGTCTCGCTGTCGACGAATTGCCGCTCGACGCGATGGCCGGTTTTGCGGTTGATGATGTTGAAGGAAACGCGGTCGGAGGAGGAAATGGCGGTATAGAGTCCGACGGCGCAAGCAAGGTCGCCTACCTTCAGATGACCTTTCCAGCTTGCCCGCGCGGCCATTCCATCCTCCGTGCCAAATCAGAGCCGACTGCTGCTTTTGTCGGTTTCGAGCTCCTGGAATGCCCAGCCGCCATCGGGTGAGGGGTAGGCGAGCAGCGCGTCGCCATCGCCAATCTTCTGGCGCGACGCGGCGTCCTTGGCGCGCACGATCGCTTCATCCGCCGTCGCATAGGTTTCCGACAGAGTGTCGCCGAGCTTGTAGGCCCAGCCATTGTCATGCGGGACGACCTGATAGGTGATATCGGCCATTTCGGATCTCCTCTTCTTCGAACGCCTTTTTGCGCAAGTCGGGCCTCAGGACCGCTGCGCAACTTGGCTGGAATGCTCCTAAAGCGCGCCGCGAACTTTCAGATTCGCTCCTTGCGCTTTAGGTCTTTGTTTTCTCGGATGCCGTTGCCGCAAAACCGCTGCACACTTTTGCGCGACATGCTTCAGTTCCTATTTGGTTTGCGCCTTTCGTCGAGGGCGATGATTTTCTCGAGCGAAGCGATATCCTCGCTGGTGACGACCGGAACCGGATCGGCCGCAATCGCCTCCAGCACCTCCTGTGACATAGCGCCGTTGCGGATCGCCCATTCCAGCGTTTCGCGTGTTTCCCGCTCGGCCTTTAGCTGCGCATAGAGCGCAACGATCAGCCGGTCGCGGGCATCCATCCGCCGGTCCTGACGATCCATCTTGCGGACATGCGCCATCGCAATCCACCTTTGTCGCTGTTTTCGTTCAGGTGTAATCAACTGATGGCGGATGGAAAGGTTCCGCCATCGCAGACCGCCGAGCCGTTGCCGGCCGGTGCGGATTGTCCTATCTCTGCGAAGCTGTTGTCAGAGGATTCCTTCATGGCTGATCTCAAGGCTCGCCCTCGCCCGACCGGCGCTACCGCCACTCTCGGCCGCACCGGTTTTCCGCATGTCACTTCCACCACGAAGGGCGAGATCGATATCGTCACCGCGCCCTCGCAGCCGGGCTTCAGCCCGCTCGATCTCCTCTATGCCTCGCTCTCGGGCTGTCTCGTGCTCAGCGCCCGCATCGCGGCCAGCCAGATGGGCGTTCTCGACAGGATCAGCGAGATCACGGCCGACGTCACCGGCGAAAAGGCGACCGAAGGGTTGTCACGCGTTGCGAAGTTCAACATCGTCTTCTCGATCAAAGGCGATATCGACGAGGAGACGCGCAGCAAGATTGTCCATGCCGCCGAAGACGAGATCTGCACGGTCAGCAACACCATCCGCGGCAATCCCGAATTCTCGACGACGATAGCGGCATCGGGCTGATCTCAACAAATAGACAATCGCAGATGGAGGATTGCGTCGGCAATGTCCGGCTTCTATGCTCGACCTATCGAAGCAACGGTCTCGGCCATCATGCAGCCCAAGCCTCCGCCGACGTCCGGAAAACCCGTCGTCGCCATCATCGGCGGTGGCGTCTCCGGCGCGGGCGTCGCCTATCATCTCGCCCGGATGACGGCCGACGCGCATCCCGTCATCCTGGTCTTCGAACCGCGCGCCGAGCTCGGCCGTGGTCTTGCCTATGACACGGATGATCCGGCCCACCGCATCAATGTTCCCGCCGCCAAGATGAGCCTGCAGCCTGACGACCAGGGCGAATTCCAAGCCTGGATCGACGCCCGCGACGCCGTCGCCTGCGACCCCGAGGCAAAACGCCCCGATGGTCAAGTCTTCCCCCGGCGTCGGCTCTTCGGCGATTATGTCGCCTCCCTGCTGAAGCCATTTCTGGACGACGGCAGCGTACGCCATTGCCGCGCGGCAGTGAGCCATGTCGAGCGCCGGGCCGGCCGCTGGTCGATCCGCGACGACAAGGGCGGCGTAACGGAGGCCGATATCGTCGCGATCGCCACCAGCCATCCGCCGCCGGCCGCTCCCGGCCGGCTTGCGAGCCGGCTTGCCGCCCATCCGCGTTTCGTCGCCGACACCACCAAATCAGGCGCGCTCGATGTCGTCCGTCCCCACGACCGGGTGCTGGTCATCGGCAACGGCCTGACCGCAGCCGATGTCATCGCCTCGCTTGCCGGGCGTGGACATGATGGTGCGGTGACGGCGATCTCGCGCCGCGGCCTGCGCTCGCGCGGGCATGCGCCGGTGCCGCAGCCGCTCTTCGGCGATTTCGTTGCCGATGCGGCGCATTCCGCCGTGTCGCTGCTGGCCGGAATCCGCGCCGCCATAAGCGCCGCAAAAGCGCAGGGCATAAGCTGGCATGGAGTGCTCGATCAGGTGCGGGCGCAGGGACATGATCTCTGGCGGGGCCTGCCGATTGCCGAACGGCGTCGTCTCGTCCGCCATCTGCGTCCCTATTGGGACGTGCATCGTTTTCGCATCGCGCCGCAGGTGGAAACCGTGCTCGATATGGCGATCGCTGCCGGCCGCCTCGAAATCCTCGCCGGCTCCGTCGCCGATGCGCGAATCGAAGGCGAGCTCATCGCCTGTACCCTACAGCCGCGCCATCAGCGCCAGCCGTTGGAGCGCAGTTACGATGCCGTCGTCGTCACCACCGGGCCGGCCCATGGCGGCATTCTTGATACCCAGCCCTGGCTCGCGGCGCTCGCGGCCAGCGGCCACCTGTCGCTCGATCCGACCGGCCTCGGCTTTGCCTGCACCGAGCGCTCGGAGGCGATCGGCCCGTCGGGAACGGCGGACCCGTCGCTGTTGATCTCCGGTCCCTTGGCGCGCGGCACCTTCGGCGAGTTGATGGGGCTGCCGCAGGTGACCGAGCACGCCTTCTTCATTGCGGCCGAAATCGCCGCAAAGCTGCGGCAGGTTGAGACCGAGACGCATCCCGCCTGATTTTCCATTTCCCCCCGATTTTCCTTTTCGATGTCGTTCTTCGACTGTCTCAGGCGATCGACTTCTGCTACGCAGTCCGCAGTCAACGGCCGGACGGCCTTAGGGCAATCAGAAATATCGAGATCATGTCGCAGACCGCTTCCACCCTATCCGAAGCCTCGCCTTCCAATCGTCTCGCTCTTGCGGCGCTCGTTCTCGGCGGAGCGGCGATCGGCGGCTCGCCGATCTTCGTGCGGCTGTCCGAGGTCGGTCCGATGGCCACTGCCTTCTGGCGCGTGGCGCTGGCGCTGATCCCGATCTTCATCGTCTCGCTGCTGAAGAAGAATGCTGGGCCCAGACCGCAAAGCCTTGCGGACTACTTCATGCTGGTTCTTCCCGGCGTCATGCTGGCGCTCGACCTTGCCGCCTGGCACCTTTCGCTGACCATGACCTCGGTCGCCAATGCGACGCTGCTTGCCAATCTCGCGCCTGTTTTCGTCACGCTGATCGCCGTCCTGTTTTTCAGGGCGAGAACCAGCGGAGTCTTCCTGTCGGGGCTGCTTCTGGCGCTGGCTGGTGTCGTTATTCTGAAAGGCGGTCCGGCAGGGCTCGGCAATGGCGACTTGCGCGGCGACGGCACGGCGATGATCGCCGCCTTCTTCTATGCCTGTTATATCCTGGCGATCGGCAGGCTGCGCAGCCGGTTCGATACGATCCGCATCATGTTGTGGAGCACGGCGTCAGCCGCCGTCTGCATCTTCCCGCTGGCCTTCTTCTTCGAAGGCCATATGCTGCCGGCGACCCTCTATGGCTTGTCGATGCTCTTCGGTCTCGCCTTTATCAGCCATGCCGGCGGCCAGGTGGCGATCACCTATGCGCTGGCCTATCTGCCGCCGGCCTTCTCCTCGCTGACGCTGCTGCTTCAGCCGGTCGTCGCCGCGATCCTCGCCTGGGCGCTGCTCAACGAGACGATCGGAGCGATGCAGGCGCTCGGCGCCGCGGTGGTGCTCGCCGGCATCATGGTCGCCCGGGCATCACGCGTCTAACCATCCCGACGCGGCGTCAGCGGCTTTCCTGCAGAAGCCATTTCTGGATGATCGGCACATCGGCATCGCCGAGATCGTGACCGCCGGGAATGACGTCGGAATCGACGGTGGCGCCCGAACTCTTCAGCCGGTCTTCCAGCTCGCTGGCATATTTGCCATAGGCATCGGTCTTGCCGCTGATGACCAGCAGGTCCGTGCCCTTGAGGTCGGCATGCGGAAAGTCGCTGAGGACAGGCATGGAGCGCAGCAGCACCGCCTTGTGAACGAGATTCGGGTGCAGGTAGAGCAGCGAGTTCAAAAGGTTAGCGCCGTTGGAATAGCCGACATAGACGACTTTCTTGGGGTCAAGGCCATAGGACTTGACGGCGCCTTCGATGAAGGCGGCAAAGGCCTCCGCCTCGGTCTTGATGTCGTTCTGGTCGAAGGAGAAGGGCGTGATGCGCTTGTACCAGCGCGGAAAACCTTCCTCTGTCGCGCGGCCGCGCACGCCAAGCAGCGTCGCGCGCGGCGCCACCTTGTTGAGGAGCGGCATCAGCGTCGTCTCATTGCCGCCCGAGCCGTGCAGCAGCACGAAGACGCTGCCGTCGGGATCGGGCGGCGTGTAGAAGCGATGGACGAAGGGCAGCTCGCGATAATTGATGCGCGGCTGGCCGGGCATCGAAAATTGCGGCAGCACCACCTTCAGCTCGTCGAGATTGGTGATCGCGTCGGGCGGCGCGAAAAGCTTCGTCCCGAGCGCGGCATGCTCTTCGTCGATGGTCATGCCTGGCTTGTCGGTCGCAAGCTCTATCAGCGTGCCACCCGGCTCGCGGGCATAGAGCGAGCGAAAATATTTGCGGTCATGCAAGTTGGTCGGCGACGCATTGCTCGCCTCCAGGCTCTTGCCGACCGACAGCAGCGTCTCCTCGTCGGGGGCGCGAAAGGCGACGTGATCAATCGTGCCGGTGCCAGGCGCCCCGGACCAGAAGCCGCGCGCATCGCGCACGTCGATAACGTCGCCCGATTGCGAAACCAGCCTGTCGATCGTGCCGCGGTTGGCCTGGAAGCGGTAACCGAAATGGCGCTCGAGAAAGCCCCGGCTTTCATCTGGCTTCTCCGTCAGCATGGTTGCGCCACGCACCCGCTGGACAGCGTGCTCGACCGGGATCGAGGCGCCGTCCCAGGCGGCCGGCGAGGTGACGTTCTTTGCGCCGACCAGCTTGAGGATGATATTGTCGGGATCCTTCAGCCTGAGCACGGGCTCGCCGAATTCGTCGGCCGGTCCCTCCGAGCGCAGCCCGTAGCTCATGGCGCGCGTCAGCCAGTAGCCGATGCTTGCGGGGTTGATCGCCAGCGAGATTTCGCTGATCTGGCCGAAGCCTGCCCGGCCCGGCGCGCCATCTTCCCAGACAAGGAAGGTGACCAGCGAACCCGGCGTGCCCGCTGCATCGCCATAGAGGAGATGAAGCTGCATCGCATCTTCGTAGCCGGCCGTCTGCTTGACGAGCCGCATGCCGAGAAAGCCGGCGTAAAAGTCCACGTTCGCCTGCACCTTGCGGGTGATGGCCGTCACGTGATGTATGCCTGAAACCATTGAGAGCAGTCCTGATTGAAGCGGCGTCGTCAGGAGCGCGAGTATGAAAGTCGCAAAGATCATACCGTTGCCAATGACCATCGCTTAGTTTTGTTCCGCACAAAGCGCAAGCGAATCGCCGCGCTGCAGCAGCTCCAAATGATCGACATCCTCGAGTGCCTCTTCCAATTGCTGCAGGGTCGGCGGCTTGACCATATAGGCGCGTGCGCCGAGATTTCTGGCCCGCTGCATGTCGGTCTCGTCGCTTGAGGTGCTGAGAATGCAGACGGGAATCCGGTTCAGTCGCGCGTCGGCCGAAAGGGCGTTCAGCACCTCGAAGCCGTCCATGATCGGCATGTTGATGTCGAGCAGCATCAGGTCGATCTGCGGCAGGTCGGCTATGCCGGCGCGCTCTTCGAGCAGCCGCATCGCCTCGCGTCCGTTGGTGGCGATATGCAGGTTGAAGGTCACTTTCTCCCGCCGCATCAGCTTGATTTTCAGAATCTGGATGTCGGCCGGGCTGTCTTCGACGAGCAGCACTTCGGCAAGCCTGCCGGAACCTTCGCCCGGCTGCTCCACTGCCTTTGCGCTCGGCGGAACGGCCGATGCGGCCGGCGGCGCGGGCCGCGCCGCAGCAAGCGGTATTTCGAGGATGAAGGTGGCGCCGTGCCCTTTCTCCGGTTCGCACCAGATCGAGCCGCCATGCAGCTGCGCGATGCGGCGGCAGATGGCAAGGCCAAGCCCGGTGCCCTCGATGCCGCGGCCGACCAGCCGCTTGAACGGCTGGAAGATCAGCTCGCGGTGCTCGGGATCGATGCCCGGTCCGTTGTCACGCACCGTCAGCCGGCAGGTATCCCCCTGCGCTTCGCCCGAGATCGTCACCTCCGGAGCTTTTCGATCGCAATAGCGGATGGCATTCGACACCAGGTTCTGCAGAAGCTGGGCCAGCAGCGTCGCATCGCCCATGACCTCCGGCAGCGCCCCGCGAATGATCACCGCCCCGCGGCTCTCCATCTGCTGGCGCAGATTGTCCTCCACTTGGTTGAGCACATCCGACAGCGAGACCGGCGTCAGCGCCGGCCCGCCATAGGCTTCGAGCTTGGTGAAGCCGGAGACCTTGACGATCAGGTCTTCCATATGGTCGGCGGCGCTGAGCACATAATCGAGCAGCTCCCGGTCTTCGGCCGGAAGTGCTGCGGAACCGTGCAGGATGCGGCTGAAGGATTTGATCGTCCTCAGCGGCTCCTTCAGATCATGCGCCATGGCGCGCGTGAAGATCTCGAGCGATTGCCGCTTCTGCTCCAGCTGTGCTTCCAGCATGCCGTGCATGATGGCGTTCTGAATACAGCGGTGCAGCGTTTCGGGCGACAGCGAATCCTTGGTGAGATAGTCGCGCGCGCCGGCCTTCATCACTTCAACGGCAACCGTCTCGCTGCCCTGGCCGGTCAGCATGATGACATTGGCGGCAGGATCGTCCTCTAATATATCGGCAAGCACGCCCAGCCCGTCGCGCCCGGGGAGCGAATAATCGAGCAGGATGCAGTCCGGCCGCTTGCGCCCGTTCAGTGCGCGCCCCTCTTCGCCGGTCTCCGCCTCGACGACGGTATAGGCGGTGCTGGAGACGCGGCCCAGTATGCGGCGATAGACTTCGCGATCGTCGATATTGTCGTCGATGATGAGAATGCAGCAGTCTTCCGCCAAACCGTCAGTCCTCGAGCGGCAGGATCGCGATTTCGAACCAGTATTCCTTCAGCCGCTGGATCGCGGCGAAGAGGCCGTCGAGATCGACCGGCTTCTGCACATAGGTATTGGCGCCGAGCGCATAGCAGCCTTCGATGTCGCGCTCGTCGTCGGAGGTCGTCAGGATCACCACCGGAATCTTGCGCCAGCCGTCATTCGACTTGATCGCCTCCAGCGTCTTGCGGCCATCAAGGCCGGGCATGTTGAGATCGAGCAGGATCAGCCCCGGCTTCGGCACCATCGCCGTAAGCATGTCGAGCGCTTCCTGGCCGGAAGCCGCCCAGCGGATCGAATTGCGCAGGTTGGTGCGCTTGAAGGCGCGCATCGTCGCTTCGAAATCGTCTTCGCTGTCTTCGACGATGAGGATCGGTTGCGTGTCACGCTGCTGCATTCTGCCCCTCGCGCTTTTTTCCCAGGGTGAAATAGAATGTGGTGCCGGCGCCCACTTCGGATTCCAGCCAGATATCGCCGTTGTGCCGCGCGATGATCTTGCGGACGAAGGTGAGGCCTGCTCCGGTCCCGTCGTCGGAATCTTGCGACTTTTCGAGACGTTTGAAAATGCGGAAAATATCCTCATGGAATTCCCGGGGTATGCCTTTGCCGTTATCCCTAACGAAAAACACGTTGCGGGCGATCGTACCGTCCTCGCCGACATAGCGTTCGAGATAGCCGATCGAGACCAGCGGCGCCGGCTTGTCGTTGTATTTGATGGCGTTGGTAATGAGATTGCGGAACACTTCGGTCAGCCGCGGCGCGTCGCAGACGACTTCCGGCAGCCGGCCGTCGATGACGACCCTGGCATGCCGCTCCTCCAGCAGGAGTTCCATCGTCGCAACCACATCCTTGACGATCAGGCCGATATCGGTGCGTTTGACCGCCAGCTGCTGTCGCCCAAGCCGGGAGAAGTAAAGCAGGTCGTTGACGAGCTTTTCCATGCGCTGGCTGAGACGCACCAGACGGTTCAGCCGGCGCACGCCGTCATCGTCGAGCTTGTCCTCATAATCTTCGAGGAGAAATCGGGAGTGGTTGTGCAGGCCGCGCAGCGGCTCCTTCAGATCATGCGAGGCGATGTAGGCGAATTCATCGAGGTCGTGGTTGCTGCGCTCGAGTTCGGCTGTATAGGCCTCGAGCTGGGCAAGCGTGGTTTTCATCCGCTCTTCCTGCCGGGCGCGCTCGCTGATGTCGCGAACGATGCCGACGAAGGTCTTTGTCTCACCGCTGAAGACGACGCTGATGGACACCTCGATCGGAAAGACGATGCCGTTCTTGCGCCGGCCGGAGACCATGCGCGTCGTGCCGATGATGCGTTCCTCGCCGGTCTGCCGGTAATGGGTGAGATAGCCGTCATGCTCGGAATGATAGGGCTCCGGCATCAGCATCTTGATGTTCCGGCCGATCGTCTCCTGCGGGGCATAGCCGAACATGCTTTCGGCCGCCGGATTGAAACTCTTGATCGTTCCACGCCCATCAATGACGATGACGGCGTCGGGCGTACTGCGCACCAGCGCGCCGAAGCGGATGCGTTCAGCCTCGAGATTGTGGTTGTTGCGCAGGAAATAGAAGACGAGGATTGCGATCAGCCACAGCGTGGCGGCGGTGATCGTGCGGTTGGCGATCTCCTGCCAGAACGACGCCTCGTCGTGCCTGACGGCGAAGAAGCCGAGCATCAGCAGCACGGTGCAGGTAAAGGCGAAGAACAGCGGCGCATTTCTGTTGCCGAACCAGAGGGCCGTCAGCACCAGCGGCACGTAGAGAATGCCGTTGGCAAGGCCAAGCGGCGTATAGAGATCGACGAGAAGGGCGGTAAAGCAGACCGCCGCCGGGATCAGCAGCGGGATCTGCGCCCGGTTTGCCGGCTGCATCCACCAGGAGCGGGCAACAAGGCCGCAGCCGAAGACCACCATGCCGATCGCCGTATGCAGCGCCATCGCCGCATAAGGTCCCCAGCGATAGCCCTGTTCGGCATCGGTGACATAGCCGGCGAGCGCGATCATGCCGAGCGTGATGACGACATAGCTGGTCAGCTCCTGCACCACCTGGCTTTTCGACGTCTCGAGGTGGAGGGAGAGCAGCAGCGAAAGATTGGCGATCAGGAAGATCAACGCCGTGTTGGGGCCCATGCCGCCGCCGATTGCAGCGATGAAGTCGGGCGGAACGAGCAGCTGCGATATCAGCAGGTCGATATTGTGGAAATGCCGCCCGAACGTGGCGATTTCCACCAGCCGGGCCGCCGCGATCGCCGCTGCAAGCCCTGCCATCACAGTTGCCGCTATACGAGAGCGGCGGTCGGCCAGCATCGAGGCGGCAAGTCCGACGCCGGAAAGCACGAAGCCAAGCGCGGTGTTGAAGGCCATCGACGGAAAGCCGGGGATCAGCGAAATAACGATCGCGATCTGCAACAGCCAGCCGGCCAAAGCGCTGACACCGAGAAGCAACATCAGGCAGCCGACAGCAATCGCGAAAGCGCGATAGCGCCGCCTTCGCTGATCCTGCGGGTCCACGTTGCCCTTATCCTGCACCCGTGTATCCTCCTTCGGTTCGCGGGGCCATTTTTTCCGAAATCGAGGAATACTCAATAGGCAGGCGAAGCCGTCGCCGCGCTTTTTGCGAAATGATTTTTCGATAAGATGGATCGAATTTTTGTGAAATCGCGATATCGTGAGGACGAAGGACAGCGAGGTTCATTCGAACAATATCCAAATCGTGGTGCTGAATGCCTACCATCGTTTACGTCGACGACAGCAGGGATGATCTCTTCTATCTCGACTATATCCGCAGGAAGCAGCAGATAGACGTCGATCTGTTCTGTTTTTCGACGGCCGAGACCGCGCTGGAAGCGCTGAAGCAGCGCGTGGCGGAAGGCTGGGCTCCGCCGGAGCTGCTGGTCGCCGATCTCTATATGCCGCTCGACAGCGGCATCGGCCTGGTGAGCAGTCTGCGTGGCGACGATCGCTTCAGCGCGATGCGGCTGGCGATCTGCAGCGGATCGGATGCCGCTGAGGATCGCGCCCGTGCGCTCGATGCCGGTGCCGATTTTTACCTTGAGAAGCCGCTGGACCTCGCCGCGATCCTTCTCAATCTTGAAGTGTAGGAAACGGGGGAAACCCGATGGTGCGTTTCCTGGCATTCGTCCGGGCGATATGACAAACCGCAATTGACAAGGCCGAGTGTGCATCTCAAGATGCAACCGAAACGAAGCGGACAGAATGAAAAATAAGCGCTGAGAGAACCGAATGGACCCGCGTTCGCCGCCACGAACTTCAGCCAACCCCTTAGCTGAATGGGCCTATCGGCTCTCTCGCGCTTACGTCTGGCACTGCCTTCCCGCACTCATGGATGTTGAACGCGTGAAGATTTACGACACCCAGGTAAGAACTACTGCCCCTCAGTATAATCTGCCCGTGCATCACCTGTAGTTGAGATAACTGATGATATCCGCCTTGCGTACCGAAAGTCCCCGTTTCGATATCTCTCATCAACCGTCTCGCAATTTTTGTAGCTCTTCGCCTTTAAGACGTATATCCCAAGATTTGGGGATCGGGGGCAAGGCGGGAGGAGAGGAAGGTTGGGAATGAGCAATGCCGCGGCAACTCCTTTTCATGCCGGACCGGAACTGAGCCGGGCGATCAATCGCACCGATTTTTTCCGTCTGCTGAAAGCGGCGGCGCAGCATTATCACTTCGACAATTTCGCGCTTGCCCGCATTTCCGAAGCGTCGGCTCCTTTCGGTGAACGTGATGTCGTCATCACCAATGTCCCCGAGCGCCGCGTCGGCCTTTTCATCGCGACGTTGAGGGAGGCGCTCGGGAATGTCCGGGCAAAGAGCGCCCAGTTTCTGGCAACGCCGGTCCATGGCAGGAGCGCTGAGCCGGCTGCCTACCCCTCCGATCGCCTGTTTAACGAGTTCCGCAACGGCGTCTTCCTTTTCATCCCGCTGTTCACACCGGAAGGGCGGCGATATTGCCTGGTGCTGAGCGGCGTGCGTGAAGAGCCGGACCAGGGCGAGATCGCCGACATGCTTCTCGACGCCATGCGGATTTTCGACAAGCTCTACGAGGAAATCCTGACGCACGAAATGTCCGGACGGCTGACCCAGCGCGAGGCGGAAATCGTCAAATGGACGAGCGAAGGCAAAACCTCGGCGGAAATCGCCATCATTCTTGGTCTGTCCGAACACACGGTCAATTCGCATATCACCGCGGCCGCGCGCAAACTCGACGCAGTGAATCGCGTCCACATGGTGGCGATCGCCCTGAGAAACGGTTTGGTTTCGTGAACATGGACTTTGGGACTGGGGAAAATGAGATGACCAGCGAAACGGTCCGAAAGAACGCGGTAAAGGTTCTCTTTGTCGACGACGAATTCATCGAATTCCGCGCGCTCAAAAAGAAGATCGCCGATCTCTCCGAGCCGCTGGTCGAAGTCGAATATTCGCCGTCGATCGGCGACGCGCTGGAAAAGATCCGTGCGGCGCGCTTCGATCTCATCCTGCTCGACAACCGCCTTCTGCCCAATGCCGACTTCCGCGAGACGGTGCCGGAACTGCGCGGCATCGGCTATACCGGCCCGATCGGCGTGGTCTCGACCGATATATCGGGCGGCTATTTCCAGGAGTTCCCCGATTACGGCGTCGACTTCCGCATCGGCAAGGACGAAATCGACGCGCAGACGCTGCAGCACATCATCCGCGAATATGTGACCTACGACGTCCCGGATTTCTGGAAGGACGACTACAGCATTTAGCGCATTTCGAAACCGTGCGGTGGTTTGCGGTTTTGCGATAAAGACAATGCGTAAAAACAAAGATCTAAAGCGCGACAAGCGAATCTGAAAGATCGCGAAACGCTTTAGGCGACCGGCAGGCGGATGGTAAAGCGGCTGCCGCTTTCGTCCGAATGGTCAAGGCGGATATCGCCGCCAAGCGCCGTCAGAATCTCCTGCGCCGTCGTCAGGCCGAGGCCGGCGCCGGGGACGGCTCCTGCCTTCGGCAATTTCCAGAAGGGCTCGAAGATCCGCTCGCGATGGGCGGGATCGATGCCCGATCCGTTATCGGAAATCCGGATGAGCCAGATCGCCCCCTCTTGCGCTGCCGCGATCGCTACCTGCGGCGGCGATGAGCCGCGATAGGTGAGGGCATTGGAAATCAGCTGCCGCAGCACCATGCCGAACAGCGTAGGGTCGGTGCGGATGGAGGGCAGGTCCTGGCAGGCAAGGGTGGCATCGCCGGCGCCCGTCTCATCCACCAGCTCGTTCCAGATCCGTTCGGCCAGCGCCTTGAGGTCGACCACCTCGGGCGACACTTGAGGCGCTCCGCCGGCAAGGCTCATCAATGCCTTGGTCAGGTGCTGCGCGGCTTGCGCCTTCTCC
Source organism: Rhizobium phaseoli (assembly GCF_003985125.1). GTDB lineage: Bacteria > Pseudomonadota > Alphaproteobacteria > Rhizobiales > Rhizobiaceae > Rhizobium > Rhizobium phaseoli. The sequence continues at coordinate 107,751 of NZ_ML133575.1, read as the reverse complement.
ATGATCATCCTGAGGCTCTGAAGCTGTTCGCTGTCGAGCGTCTCCTCGAGATCGTCGAGCAGCAGCTCGGCATACATGGCGATATGGCGCAGCGGCGATTGCAGATCGTGCGAGGCGGTGGCGAGAAAGCGCTTGATGCGCTCTTCGGTGTCGCCGGCAACAGTGGTCTGGAGCGGTCTCGTCGGGTTGGGTGACATCTGACGGTTTTCCCGATCTTTGCTGCGGCGCCGCGCTTTTTTCAAATGCGCGGTGGACGCTGTAATAGCTTGAATTGATGCATAATTTTATCTTGGCAATAGGCAATCATAAAAAGAGGGCGCCGGCTCTGCAACCGGCGCCCTGTTCAAGGATGCGTTAACAACCCGTTTCAGCTCGCCGACTTGCGCGAGCGGCCCTCTTCCGGCGGGATGATATCGACGCCCGCATCGGTGACCGGCGCCTTGGCGTGGCGGCGGCGCCAGTCGCCGAGGAAGAGCAGGATGGGTGCGGCGATGAAGATCGACGAGGCGCCGGCCACGAGAATGCCGAAGACCATCGGAATTGCGAAGCTCGAGACGGCGCTGCCGCCCCAGATTGCCATCGGCACCAGGGCGAGGAAGGCCGTCGCATTGGTGTAGAGGCTTCGCGCCAGGGTCTCGTTGATCGACTTATCGATGATCTCGCGCAGCGGCATCGATTTATAGAGTCGCATATTTTCGCGCATGCGGTCATAGACGACGACCTTGTCGTTCACGGAGTAACCGACCAGCGTCAGGATGGCGGCAATGGCCGTCAGATTGAAGTCGAGGCCGGTGATGGCGAAGAAGCCGATTGCTTTGGTGACGTCGAGCACCAACGTGACGATGGCGCCGACGGCGAACGGCCATTCGAACCGCGCCCAGATATAGATCAGCATGGCAAAGCTCGCGATCACCACCGACAGGATGCCTGCCGAGGCGAGCTCGCCGCTGACCTTCGGGCCGATGACGTCGGTGCCTTCGACGGTGGCGGTCGGATCGATCTTGGCGACTTCGGCCTTCAGCTTGGTCACCGCCGCGGTTTGCGCCTCTTCGCCGCCCTCCTGGCGCTGCGCGCGAACGAGGATACTGTTGTTGCCGCCGAAGGACTGCAGCGTGATTTCACCGAGGCCGAGACTGTCCAGACCCTCGCGGAACTTGGCGAGATCGGCCGTTCCCTGGGTCTTGACGGACATCTGGATGCCGCCGCGGAAGTCGACGCCGTAGTTGAGGCCGGGATGGATGAACAGCACGATGGAGGCGATCGACAGCAGCGCCGAAACAGTGACGCCGAAGAAGCGCGCCTTCATGAACTGGATATGCTTGTCGTAGGGGCTGAACGGGATCAGCGGCCGGATGTGCAGCACCTTCATCTTGCTGCGGCGGGTGATCTCGATCATCGCGACGCGCACGAAGGCGACGGAGGTGAACATCGAGATGATCAGGCCGAGCGCCATGGTCACGGCAAAGCCGCGCACCGGTCCCGAGCCGAACCAGAACAGGATGGCGGCAGCGATCAGTGCGGTCATGTTGCCGTCGATGATGGTCGAATAGGCACGACGGAAGCCGGTGTCGATGGCGGCGAAGGCGCTCCGGCCCTTGCGCGTTTCTTCGCGGATGCGCTCGTTGATGAGAACGTTGGCGTCGACCGCCAGACCGATGCCGAGAACGACACCGGCGATGCCAGGCAGCGTCAGCGTTGCGCCGACCAGCGTCAGCGCCGAGAAGGTCAGGATCGTGTGGATCAGCAGCGCCACGTTCGCCAGGATGCCCCAAGTGCCGTAGAGCACGAAGATGAAGGCTGCGACGAGGACAAAGCCGACGATGCCGGAATAGATGCCCATCTTGATGGCATCGGCGCCAAGGTCGGCGCCGACCGTGCGCTCTTCGATGACCGTCAGCTTGGCGGGCAGGGCGCCGGCGCGCAGCATGGCGGCGAGTGTCGTGGCGCTGTCGGCCGAGAAGTTGCCGGAGATCTGGCCGGAGCCCCCGGTGATCGGTTCGCGGATATTGGGGGCGCTCAGCACCTTGTCGTCGAGGACGATGGCGAAGGGATTGCCGACATTCTGACGGGTGATATCGGCAAAGCGGGTGGCGCCGGCGCTGTCGAAGCGGAAGCTGACGACCGGCTCATGTGTGTTCGGGTCGAAGCTGACGCGGGCATCCGAAAGGCGGTCGCCGGAGATTTCGACGCGGTCGAGAACAGCATAGGACCGGCCTTCTTCGTCCTGCATCATGGTGATACCCGGACCGGGCTGGTTGTTCGGCGCCACCATGTGGAACGACATTTTCGCCGTCGAGCCGAGAAGTTGGCGCAGCCGCGTCGGATCCTGCGCGCCGGGCAGCTGCACGAGCACGCGGTTGGCGCCGATGCGCTGGATGGTCGGCTCGGAGACGCCGACCTGGTCGACGCGCTGGCGGATGACTTCCAGACTCTGCTGGACGGCATTGTCGACATTGGCGGAGATGCCGGCCGGCGAGAAGCCGATGGTGATGGTGGCGCCGTTCGCCGTGACGGCGAGATCCGCCTGGCCGGCGCTGAGGCCGGTGCTGATCGGATTGGCGAGCGTCTTGAGATCGGTGACGGCCGCATCGCTCTGCGCGGCATCGGCGAGCGTTACGACGATCTGGTTCTGGCTGCGCACGACGGCCTTCGGCTGGATGCCCTTTTCGCGCAGCACGCGGCGCGCGTCCTGAAGCAGCGATTGCAGCCGTTCCTTGGTCAGGTCGGCTTCGTCGACTTCGAGGACGAGGTGGGAACCGCCGCGGAGATCGAGGCCGAGCGATACCTGCTCATGCGGCAGCCAAGACGGCAGCCGCTGGAGGGTGGATTGCGGCAGAGCATTCGGCAGAGCGATCAATAGGCCGATTATGATGATCACCGAATAGGTGAACACCAGCCATGGTGAATTGCGCATGTTGTATTCCTTAGATAATCCAAAGCCGGCGCTCGGGCGCTGGCGGCATGTCGTCAATTGTCGGAAGCGCCGCTTGGCGCAATGTCAGGCAGCGGCCGGCGGTGCGCGCGGCTGATGGGCTCTGAAAACTGAAGCACGAAGCGGAGCTTCGAATGCCGGGAGAGGGGAGGCGCTGTTCCAGCCCGCGAAATCGACCGTCGGGGCGGCGGCAAGGGCAGGCGACCCGGCATCGTAGGCGGCCTGTTTCGGCGCAAGCTTGCGCTCGGCGGCAAGCACCCCGCGCACGGCCTCTCGCGCGCTCAGTTGCGGCGGCTGCGGATCGCGGCCGGACGAGGAAAGCGTGTTGACGGCGGTGGTCGGCGCGATGACGAGATTGCCGCCGAAAAGCAAGCCGATATAGGCAAGTACGGCGAAGAGCAGGGAAGCAGCGATACGGCTCGTCAGACGGCGCTGGTCCAGCTCCATCTCCTCCGTCCCGGCGATGTCACTCCCGTATCGGCTCAAAAGCACGCCAATCTTTCATTCTCTTTCCGGCGGAGGGTGGTCCGTCGCGATAATTGTATCAGGCCCATGACTGTCTTCATAGGCACTGTCTTCATAGGCCACACTCTCATGATGCACTTGAGCGAGCCGGTCAACCATACCCAGCGCGATTTCGCGTTCGCCCATGATGACGGTGTCGGCGCCATATTGCTTCAGCGCCTCGACTTCGGCGTCGGAATGGGCGCGGGCGACGATGAGAATGGATGGATTGGCGCTGCGCGCTTGCTCGGCGATGCGGCAGGCCTCGAAGGCGTTCGGGATGGCGATCGCAATGCTGCGCGCCGCCGGCAGATTGGCAAGATTGAGCGTCTCCGTCGCCGCCGCATTGCCCAGGAAGGCTTCGATGCCCTGCGCTTTCAGCTCGCCGACGCGCTTGTCGGAATCCTCGATGACGAGGAAGGGCGTGCCCGCCGATTTCAGGTTCTGCCCGACGATTTTGCCGACCCGCCCGTAACCGACGACAATGGCATGGCCGTGGAGGCCGCTCGGATGCACCTCGTCATCCTCAGACGGCGCCGTTTCCTCGGCGGGCGCAACAGCGGGCTCGGCCGTGCTCTCCTCACGCCTTGTGCCCTCGAGCAACGGGCGCAGGCGGTCGCACAGGAAGAACAGCAGCGGGTTGAGGATGATCGAGATGATGGCGCCGGCCAGGATCAGGTCGCGGCCTTCCTCCGGCAACAGCCCGAGGTCGACGCCAAGGGCGGCGAGGATGAAGGAGAATTCGCCGATCTGGCCGAGGCTCGCCGAAATCGTCAGCGCCGTGGCGAGCGGCTTCTTGAAGGCGAGCACGATCAGCAGGGCGGCGACGGATTTGCCGATGACGATGATGAAGATAGTGGCGAGGATCGGCAGCGGCCTGTCGATCAGGATCTTCGGATCGAACAGCATGCCGACCGAGACGAAGAAGAGCACGGCGAAGGCATCGCGCAGCGGCAGGCTTTCCTGGGCGGCGCGATGGCTGAGCTCGCTTTCGGCCAGCACCATGCCGGCAAAGAAGGCGCCGAGCGCCAGCGACACGCCGAAGAGCTTGGCCGCGCCGAAGGCGACGCCGAGTGCGATGGCGAGCACGCCAAGCCGGAAGAGCTCGCGTGAGCCGGTATGGGCGATGCGATGCATCGTCCAGGGAATGAGCTTGCGGCCGAAGACCAGCATCAGCGCCACGAACAGCGCCACCTTCACCAGTGTCGTGGCGATCATGCCGCCGATGCCGAGATCGAGGTCGAACAGGCGGTTCAGTCCGGCCGAGAGCGGCTCGGCGGGAGCGTGACCTTCGCCGCCGATGCCGGCCGCCGCCGGGATCAGCACCAGGGCCAGCACCATGGCGAGGTCTTCGACGATCAGCCAGCCGACGGCGATGCGGCCGCGCTCCGTCTCGACGAGGCGCCGCTCCTGCAGCGCCTTCAGCAGCACGACGGTGGAGGCGACCGAAAGCGCCAGGCCGAACACCAGGCTGCCGCCGGTCGGCCACCCCATGAGGGCGCCAAGCCCCCAGCCGAGCAGCGTCGCGAAGGCGATCTGCGCGATCGCGCCCGGCAGCGCGATGCCCCGCACCGACATCAGGTCTTTTAGCGAGAAATGCAGTCCGACCCCGAACATCAGCAGGATAACGCCGATTTCGGCAAGCTCCGGGGCCAGGCTCTGATCAGCCACGTAACCCGGCGTATGCGGCCCAACCAGTACGCCGGCGATGAGATAGCCGATGAGCGGCGGCATGCGCAGCCGATGGGCAAGCGCGCCGAAGATGAAAGCCAGCACGAGGCCGCCGACGATTGTCGAGATCAAGGGCGTGTCGTGTGGCATTACCGTCTCCCGATCTGGAAATCCTGCTTATTATGACATATATGGTCTATATCGACCAATATGGGTGACTTGGAATCATGGGTCAAGGCGCAAGGGCGACAATTCTCACGCCCGCTCTCTGCCGCGCCGCGCGCGGCCTGCTCGACTGGACTCAGGCCGACCTGGCCGACAGGGCCGCAGTGTCGCGCAGCACCATCCGCGATTACGAGGGACGCCACCACGACATCCACCGGGCCACGGAGGCGCAATTGCGCCTCGCCTTCGAACAGGGCGGCGTCAGGTTTGTCGAAATCGAAGGCGCGGGCACCGGCCTCTGCCTGCCCGATCGGCCGGGTTAAAACCCGGACTTAGGGCGCCAGGCAGCTGGCCGAGACTTTGTAGATGTAGAGCGTCTTGCTCTTGTAGTAGCCCGCGGCCGGCTGCCAGTTCTTCAGCATCTCGGGCGTCTCGGTCGCGCAGGCGAGGGGGCCGTCCGTGAGGAAAAGCACCTTGCCGGTCGTCTCGGCGGGCAGGGCGAATTCCTGCTCGTAATAGCTCTCCGGAAGGCCTGCCGGCGCCCGCGCATAGATCCGGTAGGAGGCGTCGCGCAGCGTATAGAAAAGATCGGCGACCATGTCGCGGTTGTTGGTGACGATGATGTTGGTGCCGGCCTGATCGGCGAGCGCCGCGGCCTCGCGGCTGACGTCGGCGCGGCCGAGATAGCGCTTCATCAATTCGTCGCCGTTCGGCAGCAGCACCTGCTGCGGAAAGATCGTCGCCAGCGGAAACAGCAGGCTTGCGACGCCGTTGATGGTGAGCGACAACCTGAGGCCTTTCGGCCACAGCCGATAGAGCAGCCAGACAGCGAGGATCGTCCCCGCCACATAGGCGGTCACGGCCCAGTTGGCATAGGCCTTGGCGACCGTCGCCTGCAGGGTGATAAGCGCCACCACCGGCATCGACAGCCAGACCAGCATCTTCTCACGGTCGTCGCTCCGGCCCTTGATCATGCGGTAGACCGCCCAGAGGATCGCGAAGAAGATGATCGGCCCGACGACGCCGAATTGTGCGGCGAAGAATTCAAGCCCGCGGCGGAGATTGATGCCGAGGTCGCTCCAATGGGCGATGTCCTGCGTATGGCGCACCGTCGTATTGTCGTGCCTGAGGTTCCACCAGAGGTTCGGCAGGGCAACGACCGCCGCGACCGCGACGGCGATGACGAAATCCCGGATGGCGATGCGCGCCGCCGGAATGAGAAGGAGCGCGAGTGCGCCGCCCGGAACGACGAACAGCACGGCATATTTCGTCAGGAAGGCGAGGCCGACCCCGAGGCCCATGAGGAGCGCCAGCCCGACCGAGCGCCGCTGGGTCAGGCCGAAATAGGCAAGCAGGGCAATGGCGATGAAGAACAGCAGGATGACGTCGGTCGAGAAGAACACCGAGGAAAGCGCCACCCCTGGCAGGGTGATATAGGTGGCGCCCGTCCAGCCCTCGATCTCCGGCCCGACGAAACGTTTGGCAACCTTCATCAACACCAGTGCTGCCGCCATGTGGATCAGCGGTCCGCAGAGCCTGATCCAGTAGATGGCATTTGAGCCGGAAAACTCGGTCATCGTCCGGATCACCCAGGCGATCATCGGCGGCTTGGAGTAATAGCCGAGATCGAGATTCTGCGACCAGAACCAGTACTGCGCCTCGTCGACGAAAAGGTCCGTCGCATCGAAATAGAGCGTGACGACGCGCCAGAGCGTGAAGCCGAGAACGATGAGAAGACCAGATCTGGGGGACATGAACTTGAGTGTTCCGCTGACATGAAAGGCGCGAGTGCGATTACACCAAAGGCGCCGGACTGCCAACGGGGAAGGGACTTAGAACACCCGAAGCATGCGGATGTCGCGGTTTGCCGCGAGAAAATCGAGCCGGGCGATAGCTGCGAGCACGCCCATTGCGATCAAGCAGGAACCCAATCCGAGAACAATCATTGCTCTGTCCTTGTCGACGTCATGTCTTGGTTGTCGACTGGCCTATAACACGGAGCTTGCGTGTGCCTTGTAGCAGACGTGCAACTGCGCAGCAGTATTTCATGCCAACAGGCCTGAATTGCTTCAAAAGCAGGCACGGTGGAATGGCTTATTAACCTTCAGGCAAGGAATTAACCATAAACATTGGTTTACACGTCGGAATGGGAAGATGCACTCGTTCCCACCAGGCATGACGCCGTCCCGCCGTACCGGTTGATCCGGTATCCATCTCTTCAGACAGCTCCGAAACATAGCTGATCAGGGGGCTCGATCCGCCGGTTGTTGCCGGTGGAGAGGACCGTCTCCACGCTTGGCGTTCAGCGGATGCTGCGAAAGTTTTTAACCAGGCATCCGCCTGGACAGTGGGTCGGGGACAGGCGTTGAGGCAGGACATGCCATCAGATCAGGCTCGTGGAGCGCAGGCAGGCAGCTTGCGCGACCGCCTGCGCTTTGCCGGTCTCGATGCCGACCAGTGCGAACTGGTGCGCCGCAACCGGCCGGCCCTCGAAGCGCATCTGAAGGCCGGGCTGCGTGACCTTTTCCACCGCTTCCAGTCATTCCCCGATGCCTCGCGCAATTTCGAGAGCGAGCGCCAGGTCGAACGCCTGCATGATCTTCAGTCCTCGCATTGGGACGTGCTGACAGATGCCCGCTTCGACAGCCTCTATGCCGAGCGTGTCAAGGTTCTCTCCGATACCGAAAACAAGATGGGTCTCGACCCGCGCTGGCACGTGGCCGGTCACGGCGTCATGCTGGAGCACGTCCTTTCCGGCCTCGCCGGGGAGATCGCCGGCCGGCCGCTGCTGCCGTCGGCCAAGCGCCGCACCCGCGAAATCTCCGAGTTGATGACGGCGATTATCCGCATTGTCATGGTCGATGTGGAAATCGCCGTGTCGCTCCGCTTCAATGCGCTGCGCGCCGCCCAGAACCGCGCGCTTGCCGATCAGCGCGCCGATCATGAGGCCGAGATCGTCAGGATCTTCGGCGATGTCATTGAAGGCCTGTCCGCCCGCGATCTGACGCGGCGCGCTCCTGTCGACGTCGACGGCGCCTATGCCGGGATCGCCGCTGCGCTGAACGGCGCCTTGGATGGTCTCCAGGCCGAATTCGCCGACATCACCGGGCGCACCGTCAAAGCGGAAGCGGCAACGGCGTCGCTTGCGGACCTGTCGCGGCAATTCGCCGGCACGGCGTCCGGCCAGGCCGACCGGCTGCAGCTTTCCGCCGCTACCCTTGCCGGCATTGCCGGCAGCGTGCGTGACGGCGCCGCTGACAGCCGCGCCGCCGAACAGGCGGCCGCCTCGACGCGCGCCGCCGTCGAGGAAAGCGGCGAGGTCGTCGGCCGCGCGATCAGCGCCATGGCCGATATCGAGCAGTCGGCAGAAAAGATCGGGCAGATCATCGGCGCGATCGACGAGATCGCCTTCCAGACCAATCTTCTGGCGCTGAATGCCGGCATCGAGGCGGCGCGTGCCGGTGATTCCGGCCGCGGTTTTGCCGTGGTCGCCCAGGAAGTCCGGGCGCTGGCCCAGCGCTCGGCCGAGGCCGCCCGCGAGATCAAGACGCTGGTGACCACCACCAAGGCGCAGGTCGATGCCGGCGTGCAGATGGTCGGCCGCACGCAGGATTCGATCGGCAGCATCGTGCGCCAGGTCACCGACATCAATGCCGCCATTGCAGGCATCGCCACGAAGACCGGTGAACATGCCGCAAGCCTCGACGGCGTCACCGCCGAGGTGAAGGGCCTGGGCGTCGAAGTGGCCGATAGCGCCGGCTTTGCGCAGCGCTCGGCTGATGGTGCCGACGATCTCCACACGGTCATTGTCGAACTCGGCCGGACGGTTCGCGAATTCCGCATCGCGCGCGAAAATGCCCATGCCGGCCGGTCGGCGCCGGTCCGCGTGACGCCGTCGCGTCCCATCGATGCCGCTGCCCGCGCCGCTGCGGTCGAGGGCGAATATGAAAATGACGATTTTGGCCTTCCCCGGTCGTTCGCAAGCGTCGGAGGTGGGCGGAATGTTTACTAACCTATCGGATTATCGCCTCAGCTCATCTTTTCGGGCCGGGGACAAGGGGACAAGGACAAGCTGATGGTAGCAAAGAAGAGTGGCAAGACGCTGAATTTGACAGCGGTGCTCGACCTCAACGAGGCTTCCGCCTTGCGTGAAAAACTCCTTTCGTTGAGGGGCAGCGGTCTTTCGATCGACGCATCCGGCGTTGAGCGGATCGGTGCTCTTTGCGCACAGGTCCTGATGTCCGCCGAGAAAACCTGGGCGCAGGACAAGCAGCCGTTCACCTTCTCCCAGGTGTCCGACGCATTTCAAAAAACCATGCAGCTGGTTGGCGTCAATATTGACCACCTGCTTGCCAAGGAGATTCGGCAATGAAGAAAAAAGTACTGACCGTGGATGATTCACGCACCATCCGAAACATGCTGCTCGTGACGCTGAACAATGCCGGCTTCGAGACGATCCAGGCGGAAGACGGCGTCGAGGGTCTCGAGGTTCTCGAAGAGTCCAATCCTGATGTCATCGTGACCGACATCAACATGCCGCGCCTCGACGGTTTCGGCTTCATCGAAGGTGTCCGCCGCAACGAGAAATATCGGGCGATCCCGATCCTGGTCCTGACGACCGAGAGCGACGCGGAAAAGAAGAACCGCGCCCGCCAGGCCGGCGCCACCGGCTGGATTGTCAAGCCTTTCGACCCGGCCAAGCTGATCGATGCAATTGAGCGTGTAACCGCTTAAACCCAGGATTTGCTCCTATGGATATGAACGAAATCAAAGAGATCTTTTTCCAGGAGTGCGAGGAACAGCTCGCCGAGCTGGAATCCGGTCTTCTGAAAATGAACGATGGCGATCGCGATCCGGAAACCGTCAATGCGGTGTTCCGTGCCGTGCATTCGATCAAGGGGGGCGCCGGCGCCTTCGGCCTTGATGATCTGGTTGCCTTCGCCCATGTGTTCGAGACCACTCTCGATTGCGTTCGTTCCAACAAGCTCGAGCCGACCCAGGACGTCCTGAAGGTGATGCTGAAGTCGGCCGACGTGCTCGCCGACCTGACCAATGCCGCGCGCGACGGCGGCAGCGTCGATGAGAGCCGCAGCCGCGGCCTCGTCAAGGAGTTGGAAGCGCTGGCCAATGGCGAATTGCCGTCTCCGTCGGCCGCCGCAGAGGCGCCTGCGCCGAAGGCCGCCGCAAAACCCGCGCCGGCTGCTGCCGCGCCCACTCCCAAGCCGACCGACGATAGCGGTTTCCAGCCGATCCCCTTCTCCTTCGACGATTTCGGCGGCGACGAAGCGGGCTCCGACCTGCCGGCTTATGAAGTCACGTTCAAACCGCGCTTCGAGCTCTATTCCAAGGGCAACGACGCCACCCTGCTGCTGCGCGACCTCTCCCGCCTCGGCGAGATGACCATCTATTGCAACATGGACGAGCTGCCCGGCCTCGAGGAGCTCGATCCGGAAGGCGCCTATTTCTTCTGGAACGTCACGATCAAGACGGACAAGGGCGAGGACGCCATCCGCACCGTCTTCGAATTCGCCGAATGGGATTGCGACCTGACGATAAAGCCGGTCGACGAAGCGGCAGGCAACACAGGCGCCAATGAGGAACTGCCGATGGTGCCGGTTCCCTTCGACCTGTCGATCCTGGACGAAACCGGCGCAGCCGAAGACGTTTCCGGCGCTGCCGCCGCCGAGACGGCTGCGGCCGTTGCCGCCGCCGAAACCGCATCCAACGTCACGCAAATGGCCGCAGCCGCCGCCCGCGTCGAAAAGAAGGAATCGGCAGCCGCCGCAGCAGCGGCTGCAGCAAATGCCGCCGCCCAGAACAATGCCGCCGGTGCCGGCCAGACGATCCGCGTCGATCTTGACCGTGTCGATCGCCTCATCAACCTCGTCGGCGAACTGGTCATCAACCAGGCAATGCTGTCGCAGAGCGTCATCGAGAACGACACGACCGGCACCTCCTCGATCAACATGGGCCTCGAAGAGCTGCAGCAGCTCACCCGCGAGATCCAGGACTCGGTGATGGCGATCCGCGCGCAGCCGGTGAAGCCGGTCTTTCAGCGCATGTCACGTATCGTCCGCGAAATCGCCGACATGACCGGCAAGTCGATCCGCCTGATCACCGAAGGTGAGAACACCGAAGTCGACAAGACGGTCATCGACAAGCTGGCCGAGCCGCTGACCCACATGATCCGCAATGCCGTCGACCACGGCATCGAAACGCCGGAAAAGCGCGCAGCCGCCGGCAAGAACACCGAAGGCACCGTCCGCCTCACCGCCAAGCATCGTTCGGGCCGCATCCTGATCGAGCTTGCCGACGACGGCGCCGGCATCAACCGCGAGAAGGTGCGCCAGAAGGCGATCGACAATGACCTCATCCCGGCCGACGCCAACCTGTCGGACGAGGAAATCGACAACCTGATCTTCCTGCCGGGCTTCTCGACCGCCGACAAGATCTCCGACATCTCGGGCCGCGGCGTCGGCATGGACGTCGTCAAGCGTTCGATCCAGGCGCTCGGCGGCCGCATCAACATCACCTCCAAGCCCGGCCACGGCTCGGTCTTCACCATGAGCCTGCCGCTGACGCTCGCCGTCCTCGACGGGATGGTGGTCACCGTCGCCGGCCAGACGCTGGTCGTGCCGCTGACCGCGATCGTCGAAACGCTGCAGCCGGAAGCCTCTGCGATCCATTCCTTCGGCTCCAACCACCGGCTGATTTCGATCCGCAACTCTTTCTGCCCGCTGGTCGACGTCGGCCGCATCCTGAATTTCCGCGCGACCCAGGCCAATCCGGTCGAGGGTGTGGCGCTTCTGGTCGAATCCGAAGGCGGCGGCCAGCGCGCCCTGATGGTCGATGCCATCCAGGGACAGCGTCAGGTGGTCATCAAGAGCCTGGAAGCCAACTACACACACGTGCCGGGCATTGCCGCCGCCACCATCCTAGGCGACGGCCGCGTGGCTCTCATCCTGGATGTCGACGCGGTTGTCGGCGCTTCGCGCGGCCAGTCGCTCAAAGCGGAAATGTCGTTGGCAGCGGTAGGGTAAGGCAATGTCGTATTCCGTAAAAAGTCTGAACGAAGGGGACCGCGAGTTGATCGCGTTCCGCATCGGCGATCAGGAATTTTGCGTGAACATCATGTCGGTTCGCGAAATCCGGGGCTGGACCCCGGCGACCGCGATGCCGCACTCGCCTGCCTATATGCTTGGCGTCATCAACCTGCGCGGCGCGGTGCTGCCGATCATCGATCTCGCCGCCCGCCTCGGCATGAAGCCGGCCGATCCGACCGCTCGTCATGTCATCATCGTCGCCCAGGTCCGTCGCAAGGTCGTCGGCCTCCTGGTCGATGCCGTCTCCGACATTCTGACGGTGACTGACGAGATCATTCAGCCGACGCCGGAAATCTCCTCCGACCTCGAGCGCCAGTTTGCCCGAGGCATTCTTGCCATCGACAAGCGCATGATCTGCCTGATCGAACTTGAAGCCCTCTTTTCCGAGACCGAAAGCGAAGCCGCATGAGTGCAATGGGTGCAAAGGATCAGAGGCTGGGAGCCGACGAGGTGCTGGCGAGCGGAGAATATCCGCTGACCCGCCGCGACCTCACGGAAATCGCCGCCATGATCTACTCGGATGCCGGCATCTTCCTCAACGAGACGAAGGCTTCGCTCGTCTATTCGCGTCTGTCGAAACATATCCGCAATCTCGGCCTTTCCGGCTTCCGGGAATATTGCGAACTCGTCGCGTCCCCGGCGGGTGCCGCACCGCGCCGCGAAATGCTGTCGCATCTGACGACCAATTTCACCCGCTTCTTCCGCGAAAATCATCATTTCGAGCATCTGCGCGATCATGTGCTGCCGGAGCTTCTGCAGCGGGCGAGAGCCGGCGGCAGGGTGCGTATCTGGTCGGCCGCTTCCTCTGACGGGCAGGAACCTTATTCGATCGCGCTCACCGTGCTGTCGCTGATGCCGAATGTCGCCGATTACGACTTCAAGATCCTAGCAACCGACATCGATCCGAAAATCCTGGCGATCGCCCGGGCCGGCGCCTATGACGAGAGCGCGCTCGAAACCGTGTCGCCCGCCATGCGCAAGCAATGGTTCAGCGAAATCGAGGTGCAGGGCCGCAGGAAGTTCCAGGTCGACGACCGGGTCAAGCGGCTGATCACCTACAATGAGCTGAACCTGATGGCGCAGTGGCCCTTCAAGGGCAAGTTCGACGTCATCTTCTGTCGCAACGTCGTCATCTATTTCGACGAGCCGACGCAGATGAAGATCTGGCAGCGTTTCGCCGGCCTGCTGCCGGAGGGCGGCCATCTCTATATCGGTCATTCCGAGCGCGTGTCCGGCGAGGCGAAGCACGTCTTCGACAATATCGGCATCACGACCTATCGCTACACGACCAAGGGTCTCGGGAGGAAGGCATGAGCGCGCCGGCACGGGTTCTCGTCGTTGACGACTCGCCGACGATGCGCGGCCTGATCACGGCCGTTCTGAGTTCGGACCCTGAGGTCAATGTCATCGGCCAGGCCGGTGACGCGCTGGAGGCGCGCGAGGCGATCAAGCGCCTGAACCCCGACGTCGTGACGCTCGACATCGAGATGCCGAATATGAACGGCCTCGATTTTCTCGAAAAGATCATGACGCTGCGTCCGATGCCGGTCATCATGGTGTCGACGATGACCCATCGCGGCGCCGAGGCGACGCTGGCAGCCCTTGAGATCGGCGCATTCGACTGCGTCGGCAAGCCGGGACCGGGCGAACCCAGGCCCTTCGGCGACCTCGCCGAGAAGGTCAAGGCCGCCGCCCGCACCCAGCGCCAGTTTTCCCAGCCGGTGGTGGCCGCCACGCCGCCGCCTTCCGTCGCCGATTTCCGCGTCGGCCGCAAGATCGTCGCGATCGGCTCGTCGACGGGCGGCGTCGAAGCGCTGATTGCCGTCCTCCAGAAATTCCCGGCCAATTGTCCGCCAACTGTGATTACCCAGCACATGCCGCCGACCTTCACCAAGAGCTTTGCCGAACGGTTGAACCGGCTCTGCGCGCCGGTGGTGCAGGAAGCGACCGACGGCGCCCGTCTCGAAATCGGCAAGATCTATCTGGCGCCCGGAGGCGAACGTCATCTCCAGGTCACCGGCGCTTCGGCGCCGTGCTGCCGCCTTGTCGACCGCCCGCCGGTCAATGGTCACCGCCCCTCGGTGGATGTGCTCTTTGATTCGGTTGCGGAACTGGCCGGCCGCAACGCTGTTGGTGTGATCCTGACCGGAATGGGCCGTGATGGCGCCGCCGGATTGCTGAAAATGCGTCACGCCGGGGCCAGAACCCTCGGCCAGAACGAAAAAACCTGTGTCGTTTACGGAATGCCAAGGGTTGCGCACGAACTTGGCGCCGTTGAGCAGCAGCTGCCACTGTCTGCCATCGGTGAGGAAATATTGAAAATGACAGCCGCCCGAAAGGAAGGGACCGAATAATGTCGATCGCGGAGAAAATCAAAGTTCTGATCGTCGATGATCAGGTAACGAGCCGGTTGCTGCTCAGCGACGCGCTGACACAGCTCGGTTTCAAGCAGATCACGTCGGCGGGCGACGGCGAGCAGGGCATGAAGATCATGACCGAGCAGCCGCATCATCTGGTGATCTCGGATTTCAACATGCCGAAGATGGATGGCATCGGTTTCCTTCAGGCCGTGCGCACCAACCCGAACACCAAGAAAGCGGCCTTCATCATCTTGACCGCCCAGGGCGATCGCGCGCTGGTGCAGAAGGCAGCCCAGCTCGGCGCCAACAACGTGCTCGCCAAGCCGTTCACGATCGAGAAGATGAAAGCGGCCATCGAAGCCGTGTTTGGAGCCTTGAAATGATCACTGAGGGGGCAGCCCGCCGCGTGCACATCATTCAAGGCGAGTATAAGGTTCTGAGCGATCCGAATGCGGTGCTCTCGACCATTCTCGGCTCGTGCGTGGCTGCGTGCCTCAGAGACCCTGTCGCCGGCATCGGCGGCATGAACCACTTTCTGCTGCCAGGTTCGGCGACGTCGCCGACATCAGGCGGGGATGCCACGCGCTACGGCGTGCATCTCATGGAATTGCTGATCAACGGTCTCCTGAAGCAGGGCGCCCGGCGCGACCGGTTGGAGGCAAAGATCTTCGGCGGCGCCAAGACGATCTCGACCTTCTCCAACGTCGGTGAGCAGAACGCGGCCTTCGCCATGCAGTTCCTGAGGGATGAAGGCATTCCGGTGGTCGGCTCCTCGACCGGTGGAGAGCATGGGCGCAAACTCGAATATTGGCCGGTCTCCGGCCGTGCCCGGCAATATCCGTTGACCGGCGCCGAAACCCAGAGAACCGTCGCTCTCGAGCAGCGTCCCGCCGCTCCGCAGAAGCCCGTCGAAACCAGTATCGAATTTTTTTGATGGCAAGGATTTTGATATGACATTTAACCCGGTGATGGAGCCGCCCGAGCCTGTCGAAGCGCTGAGCGACATCCTGATGCGCATCGTGTCCGAACTGCACGATGTCGCCTACCTGATCGAGCGCATCGAGCCGCAGCTTCTCGAGCTCGGCGGCGCCGAAGTTCTGAATTCGCCTGACGCCATGAAGGTCATGCAGGGCATCGATCTGGCGGTGCAGAAATCGCGCGGCCTTGCTGAATTCATCGACACGATCACCGGCGAAATCCCGCTCGGCTGGACCGTCGACGTCGCAACTGCGCTCAGCCTCGTCAAGCTGGCGGAAATGCAGAAGGCACTGGGCGGCGCCACCCGCCATGGCCATTCTCAGCCGCTGAGCAAGGCGGCCGGCGACTTCGATTTCTTCTGACGCACGCTATCCTTCGGCTTCGCTTCTCCCGCCTTGGGCCTTGGTTTCACCGGGGTCGCTCTCGCAAAATCGCTGCATGGCAGGCGTCGGCCTATCGGTCCCGCGCGCGCTCCACGAAACGCTCGCACAAGTTTCGCCGATTATTCGTCAGATGAGGCAATAAGCCTGCTTTGTCTTTGACGGATCGTGCGAGAACAGAATGAATCTGTTAAATCAATTAGTTCAGATATTTAAGAACTTTGGCGCCCTGGGCCGGACGCGCCTGATGATTCTGGGAGGCGTCGGCGCCCTTTCCATAGCAATCATCCTTGCGGCCGCTCTTTTCGTCAACAAACCGGCACAGGAAACGCTTTACGTCGGCCTCGACGCTCCCGATCTCAACCAGATCAGCATGGCGCTTGCCGAAGCCAACATCAATTTTCAGGTCGGCACGGACGGCGCCAGCATCTCCGTACCGGCGGGCATGACGGGCAAGGCCCGCCTGATGCTTGCCGAGCGCGGCCTGCCGAACAGCGCCAATGCCGGTTACGAACTCTTCGACAATGTCGGCTCGCTCGGCCTGACCTCCTTCATGCAGGAAGTAACGCGGGTTCGGGCGCTGGAAGGCGAAATCGCCCGCACCATTCAGTCGATCTCGGGCATAACAGCCGCGCGCGTGCATATTGTCATGCCGGAGGTCGGGAACTTCCGGAAGGCGGAGCAGAAACCGACGGCCTCCGTCATGATTCGTGCGAGTGCGGCCACCGGGCGCAGCGCCGCGACCTCGATCCGCCACCTTGTCGCCTCGGCCGTGCCGGGGCTCGACGTCGATGACGTGACCATTCTCGATTCCGCCGGTCAGCTGCTCGCGTCCGGCGACGAGGCGAGCAACAGCTCGCTCAACCGCTCGCTCAACATCGTCCAGAATGTTCAGCAGGAAGTCGAATCCAACATCGACAAGGCGCTGGCGCCGTTCCTCGGCATGGACAACTTCCGCTCCAGCGTCACCGCCGACCTCAACACCGACGCCCAGCAGATCCAGGAAACGACCTACGACCCCGAATCCAAGGTCGAACGCTCGGTACGCTCGACCAAGGAAGCCCAGCAGTCGCAGCAGAAGCAGTCCGACAACGCGACGACCGTCGAACAGAACATTCCGCAGGCAGCTCCTGACGCCGGCGGCGCCAGTGGCCCGGAATCGCAGGACAAGTCCGACAAGCGCGAAGAGCAGACCAACTACGAAATCAACAGCAGGACGACGGCCACGACCCGCAACAGCTACAAGGTCGAAAAGCTGTCGATCGCCGTGGTGGTCAACAAGGGCCGTATCGCCAAGATGGTCGGCGAGCCGGCCGATCAGGCCAAGATCGACGCCTATCTCGCTGAAATGCAGAAGATCGTCGCTTCGGCGGCCGGCATCGATGCCAAGCGCGGCGACGTCGTCACCGTCACCGCCATGGACTTCCTCGAAAATCAGTTGCTCGAAGACGCTACCGGCGGTGTCCGCGTCATGGACATGCTGAGCCGCAATCTTGCCGGCATCATCAACTCGCTCGCCTTCGTCGCCGTCGCCTTCGTGGTGGTCTGGATGGGCCTGCGCCCGCTGGTCCGCAGCGTCAGCGGCAATGGTGCAAGCGCGGTCCTCGGCGACGCCACGCCGGAAGCGGCCGGGCTCGAGCTGCCGGACTTCGCGCCGGCGGTAGGCGCGCCCGGAGGCGCTCTCATGGACGGCTTCGGATCCGACTTCGGCTTCGACAGCACCGAGGACCTGCTCAGCCTTGGCGACGACGACGGCAACTTCAACCGCCGCGTCAAGGAGGGCCCGGAACGCAAGCTCGCCCGCATGGTCGAGATCAACGAGGAGCGCGCCGCGAAAATCCTCAGGAAATGGGCGATCGACGACGCAGCATAAGAAAAGGCCGGGAAACCGGCCTTTTTCACGTCCATACCGGATCTTTCCGGTATGGGGTCTTGCCGGGCCCCACAAAGGTCAGTAAGGCCCGCGGCTGGTGGATAAAGCTGCCGAAGCTCACTCGCGTAAAACGCGAATCAAGTTGCGGTACAGCCAGAATCACCGTAGCCTCCACTATGTCTTGAGAGGCATGATCGGCATTCGAATCAGGGCATGGACGGCGGAGAAAGTAAATCCCTAGAAGTCGGAGATGGTACTTTACATCGGCTGGCTTACCCTTGGGTGATTCGAAATGGGATTCCAGCGGGACATGAATTGAATCCTTTACAGAAAAATTGCCGTTGCACCGAGTGTGATCGTTTCTCAGCCGCAGGACGTTGCCAATGGATATGACCATATTTCAGGCGAGCAAAGGCGAGAAGCAGATGATGAATTTCGCAAGCGCAGTGGCGCCGGCTCTGTTGCCGCGCGATGAATTGATTCAGCGGCTGCACAGCGTCGCCAGCACTGGCAGGTTGCAGTCCGGTCTGCGCGCCCTGACGGAATATGTCGGCGCTTCGCACTATCTGCTGGCGCGCTGTGATCTCATCCAGGAAAGCGGCCTCGATTTCGTCGTCTCCTCGGATTGGCCCTTCGACCTGGTCAAGGACATCGCCAACGATCTCGTCGGCGGCTATGCCCGCTCCACCGAGCTGGAAAAATGCATGCAGGTCTTCCAGCCGAATTTTGCGCTGCTGCCCGAGAGCGCCGCCGTGCCGGAGGGCGCCAGCCGCCAATATTGTTCTTTGACTTTCAATGTCGGCCGCTCGCGGCTGGCCTTGATGTTCCTGTTCGGCGAAGGGTTTATCCTGTCGCCGGAGCGGCTGCGGGATGTCGGTCTGCTTGCCGGCTATGTCGCGAGCTTCCTTCGCTGCGGCGGCGCCAGGGTCGACCGTGATTTCGAGCTGACCGACCGCGAGCTGGAATGCCTGTTCTGGATCGCCGAAGGCAAGACCAGCGACGAGATCGCGATGATCCTCGGAATCTCCCGCAACACCATCAACAACTACATCACCAGCGTGATGCGCAAGACGGCGACCAAGACCCGGTCGGAGGCCATTGCCTTCGCGGTCCGTAACAATCTCGTATAGGGGGATCCATGGGGCATCCATCAAGCAGGGTGATGAACGGCGCCGATCCGCTCCGCATGGTGCGGGTGAACAGGATCTCCAGCCGGTCCGACCTTTTTCCGCGGCTGATCGCGATGCAGAAACTCGCCGATGCCCAGGGCTTCGCGATCTACCGCGTCAGCGGCTCCGGCCTGCCGGCGAAGCAGCGCCTCGTCTGCGAGCTCGAGAACTGGGGATCTTCCAATGCCGGTTTCGGCAAGGCCTTCACGGATGCCTATGGCGATATCCTTCTCGACCATATCGAAAAGTCGCTGCTGCCGCTTTCATGGGCCGGTGCCCATGACCGGGCGGCCCCCGGACCGGCCGACTTCGCGCCGTTCATGACGCGCCTGAGGGATGGCATCCTGCCTTTTTCCGGCCTTGCCTTTCCGGTGCGACTCGGCGCCGTCGGCAATGGCTTCATTCTGTTTACCGGCGATGACATCGACCCTTCAAGCGACATGATCGTCGAACTGCATGGTCGCTGCTGCCATATCATGATGGATCTGCTCTCGCTCGACGAGCGCCGCACGGCCGCCGCCGAAGCACTGAGCGAACGTGAGATCGCCTGTCTGCAGCTTGCCGGCGACGGGCGCATCAGCGAAGAGATCGCCGAAAAGCTCGGCCTGTCCGTGCACACGGTCAACGCCTATCTCGGCTCGGCGACGATCAAGCTCGATTCCGTCAACCGCATCCAGGCGATCGCCAAGGCGATCCGGCTCGGCTACATCAGTTGAGGCAGCGCCTGCCGGCGTTCACGCAAGACGGCGCCAAAGCTTGATTGATCAAGACCGCTCAGCTGGCGAGCGCCCGCGGCGGTTTCAGGCTGTAACGGGCTTGCCGAAGGCTCCTTTCCAGGAAGACGGTATTCTCGTCGGGGTCGGGAGAGGGATCCTGGAAGGCGATGTGGTTGATTTCGATGCCGGCATGATCCTCGGCAAGAGTGAGCTGGGCATAGACGGTGACGCCGCGCGGCTTGATTTCCAGGTCGAGAACGACCTCCGGCTTGCCGCCCCATTCCAACGTATAGTTTCCGCCCAGGCCGAAATTGACCGTGCCCGGATGAAAGAAAAGCTCCGCGGCCGAAGCAACGAGATCGGCCAGATTGCCGTAATACTCGAAGCGCAGCAGTGAAATAAGGTCAGAAGCATCCAGAAGGCGCAGTTCGGTGGCGACCGGGCTGATCGCGTCTGCGAGGATCTTTTCACGCTGGGCAGAGTGAGGGCATTTTTTCATTCGGCTTATCTTACCCGTTTGTTCTTGGCGTCTGCGGCGTAAACCCTGTGGATGAGCTCCGCAACGGCCTTATAGAAGACTGACGGTATGACACTATCGACCGAGACTTGCGCAAACATGGAGCGCGCAAGCGGCGGATCTTCGAACACCGGGATGCCGTTCTGCTCGGCGATCTCCCTGATTTTCAGCGCAATGAGGTCCTGGCCCTTTGCCAGCACCACCGGGGCGTCGTTCTCCTCACGCGCGTAACGCAGCGCCACGGCGTAGTGCGTCGGGTTGGCGATGACGAGTGTTGCCCGGTGCACGTTGGCGATCATGCGCCGGCGCGCGCGGTCGCGCATCAGCGAGCGCTGCCGGCTTTTGACGAAGGGATCGCCCTGCGCCTGCTTGTTTTCTTCCTTCACTTCGTGACGCGTCATCTTGAGTTCGGTGAACCAATGATGGCGCGTCCAGAAAAAATCGGCGATGGCGACGATTGCGGTGGCGATCAGCATGACGATGATGATCTTGCGCATCGCCGTCATCATCCTGACGAGGATCGTCTGCGGATCGGAAAACATCGCGTCGATCGAGCCGAAATATTCGCTCCTGAGCACGAAGAACAGGATCACCCCGACGACGACGACCTTGAACAGCGACTTTCCGAACTCGATAAGGCCGGGCAGGCTGAAGAGCCGTGACCAGCCCTTCATCGGCGAGATGCGCGAAGCCTGCGGCCGGATGCGCTCCAGCACCGGCGTCGGCAAGTTCTGGAAGATCGAGGAGGCGATGCCGAAAACCATGAGCAGGATGAAGGCAGGCGCCAGCAGCGCAGCGCTTGCCCAGCCCAGGCGGACGAAGAGCGCCAGTATGTCCGGTCCGGTCTCGATCTTCCATTGGTCGGGCTGCTCGAAAATGTCGCGCAGCGTTTCGCTCATGCGCCCGACGTTTTCGGGAAGGAAGAACACCAGATAGATGAAAGTAGCAAGGATGGTCGCGAAGATCGACAGCTCGCGCGAAAACGGCACATTGCCCTTTTCCGCGGCGTCGGTTTGCTTTTTCGCGGTCGGGGCTTCTGTTTTGCTGTCCTTGTCATCGTCTGCCAAGTCGCGGCCCTCCGTCAAAGAAACAGGCCGCAGCGAATGCATGCCACCCAAGGGCAGCGGTTTTGGGATGACGACATGCACCCAAACAAAGAGCTGTAGCGCGTCGCGAAAACCGGGTTTTCTGCGACACGCTATAGAGCGCGGCCTATCGATGAAGGGTAATCGTCTGTTGCAGGGCGATCAACAGCCGCCTTTCGGGCGGCCGGATTTGTCAACAGTATCGGAAGATTAGGCCGCTGCCGAAGCGTCGCCTTCCTTCTCCTTGAGCTCGATCTGGCCTGAGTTGGCCAGGCGAATCGCTTCCTGCGCCACGGCGCGCCGGGCAATGGCGACCTCGCGCGGATTGACGCCGCCCATGCCGCTCTGCAGATCCGATTCGATCATGCGGCGCTGGCGCGGGCTGATGGCGGAGAGAACCGATTCGCGGATCTCGGCCGGCGAGCCGCGCAGCGCGACGGTGAGCACATCGGTCGAAATGTCGTTGAGCAGCAGGACGCGGCTGCGCTGCGGCATGTACATGAGGTCCTCGAAGAGGAAGATCTTCGGGCGAACCTTGTTGACCGATTCGCGGCTGATCGATTCGAGCGAGGTGAGCAGCGTGTCGACCTGCGGCTTGTCGAGCTCGTTCATGAGATCGGCGACCTTCGTCGAGCCGGCTGCGTTGCGTTCTGCCTCGACCTCGGCAAGCAGCGTCATCACCTGGTTCTCGATGATCTGCGCCGCCTTCGGGCTGACGGTCTTCATGTTCACCGTGCGGTTCATGATGTCGGCGCGACGGTTGTCGGGAAGCTGCAGCAGCACCTTGGCGCCGAAGGAGGAGGGCATCATCGAAAGGATATAGGCGACGGTCTGCGGATGTTCACGCAGCAGGAACTGCGCAACGAATGCCGGCTCCGCCTCGCTGAGGCGATCCCAGATCGAGGTCTCGTAGGCCTGGAAGGCCGTGCGTCGGCCGAGCAGGCTGTCGACCTCGTCGGGAGTCAGGCCTTCTTCCAGAATAGCCTCGATGGCCTTGGCATTGTCCATCAGTCCGGCGCCCTCGGTGAAGAGGTCCTCGAACTCGGAGACGAGCGACAGCAGTTCGTCCGGCGGAATGGCGCGCAGCGACTGGGCAGACGCGATAATGGTCTGCAGCTCGGCCTGGGTAAAATATTTCAACAGCCGGCCGGCGACACCCTTTCCCATGGCGAGAAGGACCGCCGCCGCCTTTTCAGCCTGGGTCAACGGTTTCCCGGCTAGCGCGCCGCCGAAATCGTCAAAGTCCATCATGGTCTAACCTCTCCGTCCCCACAGGGATCAGGCTTTTTTCGTACTCAAAACTTCTATCAGTTTTACGCCGAATCGGGTGTCGTCGTTATCAAGCACCGTAATCTCGCCGCGTGCAATCCTGCGGCCATTCACCATGATCTCGACAGGTTCGCCGATTTTCTTGTCGAGAGCGATCGTCGCACCTTCGTTGAGATTCATCAGTCCGGAGACCTGCATCCGGCTGGTGCCGAGCATGATCTGGACATCGATCGGAATGTCCATGATCAGTTCAAAATTCGAAGTCAGCGCGCTGCCGAGCGGCGCCGGTGACGTCTCGAACGAAGAGCTGTCGCCGAAATCCATGCCTGCGGCCGGGCTGGCATTGCCAGCGCCGAAATCGCCGCCGAAATCATCGCCGCCGAAAGGGGAATCCGAAATCTCGCCGCCGAAGGCAGCCAGATCCGTTCCTGCTCCGAAGGCATCATTCTCCAGGTCGCCGCCAAATTGCGACAGGTCACCATCGGCGTCCTGCTTCAGCACGCCGCGCAGATCGTCGATCGCCTGGTCGAGATCCGCTTCGCTGCCCGGCACATCCAGGGAGAGGTCGCTGTTCTGCTGTGTTTTCTTCGTTGCCATGAAATCACTATTCCAGTTGAAACTTGCCTCAAACTGCCTTTGCAGCCCAAAATCCAGAGAACCGACTAATTCATCAAATGACGGATGAGCTCGTCATCCGAGTTCATCGTATCCTTGACGCGGACCATGTAGTTTTCGCCTGAGCGGCCGAACTCGCAGACATACAATTCCTTGCTGTTGGCGCTGACCTCGACGCGCACGTCGCCGCTGTCGCGGAAGGGGATGACGTCGCCGACCATCAGCTTCGATATCGTCCGCAGCGTCAGATCCTGCAGCCTGATCCTGGCCTCGAGCGTGACATGCGAGCGGCGCACCTGGTCACCGAGCTGTTCGCTCCATTCAGGTGAGGCGGCGGCCTGACGCTTCGGCTTCGGGGCCGTCACCTTGGTCTTCAGCAGCGCCGTCTGCGGAACGATCAGCGAGAATTCCGAAACGATGCCGGCTAGCGTCAGCGACATGTTGATGGCGGCGGCGAATTCGTCCGGCTTGTCTTCCGGCGGCCGGGGGCGCGCGTCAGGGGCGTGCGGGGCCGAAAGGCTCGGTTCGAAACCGCCCGGCGCGTTGACCGCCGAGCGCAGTACCTTGGCGATCTTGTCGAACACCATGACCGCCAGATCGAGTTCGATGATCGAGAGCAGCCGGTCGGCCGGTTCCTCGATCGTATCGGCGGTGGCGCCGAGCAGGTGCTCCATCAGCGTGATGACGAAACCATTGCCGCAGGCAAGCGTGATGTTCTGCGACCAGTTGCGCAACGTCGCATCGACGAGGGTGACATTGGCGCTGAGATCATCGACCAGGTGGTTCTTGTAGCCGATCTCGCAGCCGAGATAATTGACCGTCACGTCGAGGCCGGTCTCGCTTTTGATGACATCGGGAAAGAACTCGCTGTAGACCTCTCCGAAGGCGCTGCAGATCTTGGACACGCGGCCTCTGTCGCCAAGCCCGCCTGTCAGCTTGGCGAGAAGGGCGGGGTCCATTGCCGGTTTGTCATGCGAAGCATCGCTCATGGTCATTTAAGCCGCCTTGTTTTCGCCGCCTGGGTTCATCATTTCCTGTTCGACGGCGTCGATGGACGGACGCTCGTAAGCCGAGATCGTCTTGCGGCCGTATTCGAGAGCGACCTGCGGCACCGAACCGTTCATGTAGGCCAGCAAGGTCTGCTTGACGATCACGTAGAGGCGGTGCTGCTTGTTGCGGACGACCTTGATCTGGGAGACCAGCGGCGAGCAGACGCAGTAGGACAACAGGATGCCGAGGAAGGTGCCGACCAGCGCCGAGCCGATCAGGTGGCCGAGCACTTCGGGCGAATCGTTGATGTGGGCCATCGCCTTGATGACGCCGAGAACGGCCGCGACGATACCGATCGCCGGGAAGGAATCGCCCATGATCTGGATCGCGTGGTAGGGCTTCATCTTGTCGTGCATGATGGTGTTGAGCTCTTCATCCATCAGCGCCTCGATTTCGTGGCTGCGCGCGTTGCCGATGATGATCAGGCGGACATAATCGCAGATGAAGGCCGTCAGCTCCTTGTTCTTCAGAACCGTGGGTGCCTGCTGGAAGATCGTCGATTCGGCCGGATTGTCGATATGGGCTTCGATTTCGTTTCGCGACTTGGTGCGCAGGTCACGCATCAGCGAATAGAGCACGCCGAGCGTATCGAGATAATTGCGCTCCTTCGGCACGGCGTGCTTGAAGGCTTCGCCGAGCGCCTTGCCGGAATCCTTCACCACCTTCATCGGATTGGCCATGATGAAGCTGCCGAGGCCGGCGCCGCCGATGATGACGAATTCGAAGGGCTGGAACAGAGCCTCCACGTGGCCGCCCATCGCCATGAAGCTGCCGACGACACAGCCGCAAGTCACTATAAATCCGATAATGATGTTCATCGTCAGCCCAATCTGAACGTTGCTTTTCTTTGAGACGGATAGGGTTTCTGCCTTGCGTGAGGCTGATGAAAAGGCCGCATGCGGGCATTTCAGCGTACCAGCTTCGCGCAAGCATCTGCCGTCAATCTGAAGGAGACGAATGGGCGTTCGCGCCCGTTTCTGAGATGCCGCCTCAGCGAAATTCCGGCCGAACCAGATCAGACGACGCCCGGCTTTTCGTTCCGTTCATCGCCAATGCTTGGAGCGTTCCGACATGCAATCCGGTCTTTATGTTTCTCTGTCGTCGCAGATGGCGCTCGAAAAGCGCCTGAACACCATCGCAGACAACATGGCGAACGTGAACACGACCGGTTTTCGCGCCACCGAGGTGAAGTTCGACGAGATGGTGGCGGCCACCAAGAACAAGCTGAACACCAAAGTCGCCTTCGTCTCCCAAGGCAATGATTATCTGAACGAGCAGAACGGCGAGCTGCAGCATACCGGCAACATGCTCGATTTCGCCGTCAAGGGTGATGCCTGGTTTTCGCTCGATACGCCGGCCGGCCGCGTGCTGACGCGCGACGGCCGCTTCACCCTGAAAGAAACCGGCGAGCTCGTCTCGATCCGGGGATATCCGGTTCTCGACGCCGGCGGCGCGCCGATCCAGCTCGACACGAAGGCCGGCGAGCCGGCGGTCGGCACCGACGGCATCATCTATCAGGCCGGCCGCCAGGTCGGATCGCTCGGGCTGTTCGAGGCCGATATCAGCAAGGGCTACCTGCGCTACGAAAACAGCGGCATCATGACCACCGATCAGCCGCGCGCCGTGGTCGACCGCTTCAATGTCGGCGTCGAGCAGGGATATCTGGAAAACTCCAACGTCAACGCCATGCGCGAGATCACCCAGCTGATCGAGGTCAACCGCTCCTTCGAAAGCATCTCGTCGCTGATGCGCGACAGCGAGGATTCGTTCAAGGAAGCCGTCCAGACGCTTGGAGGCAGCCGCTAAAACATGAGCACGCTACTGGCCGAGGACAGCCTTTCCCCGACGCTGGCGCATCTGGCGGGTCTCGTCGACCAATATGCATCGCCCGACTTCGCGGTGGCCCATGGTGGTCGCGTGCAGACCATTGCCGCCGGCCACTACACCGTTCGCGGCCTTTCCCGCCATGTTCGTCTCGGCGAGTTCGTGGCGCATAAATCCGCCTCCGGCGTCCATCTCGGCGAGGTCGTCCGCGTCGAGCCGGAGCTGATCTACGTCTGCCCGATCGAACCCGGCGAGCCGATCGGCATCCATGATACCGTCATTCGCAAGGGCGCTTTCCGCATTTCGCCGTCCGACAGCTGGTGCGGGCGCACCATCAATTCGCTCTGCGAGCCGATCGACGGGCAGGGCCCGATCGTCGAGGGCCTCGATCGCCGCTCGATCTCCAACACCGCGCCGCCGTCGATGACCCGCCAACGCGTCGGAACAGGATTCAAGACCGGCGTGCGCGCGATCGACATCTTCTCGCCGCTCTGCCTCGGGCAGCGCCTCGGCATTTTCGCCGGATCCGGTGTCGGCAAGTCGACGCTTCTGTCGATGCTCGCCCGTGCCGACGCCTTCGACAAGGTTGTCATCGCGCTCGTCGGCGAACGCGGTCGCGAGGTGCGCGAGTTCATCGAGGATACGCTCGGCAGCAACATGAAGAAGGCGATCGCCGTCGTCGCGACCAGCGACGAGAGCCCGATGTTGCGCAAGATGGCGCCGCTGACGGCGATCACCATTGCCGAGCATTTCCGCGACAAGGGCGAGAACGTCCTTTTCATCGTCGACAGCGTCACCCGTTTCGCCCATGCGATCCGCGAGGTGGCAACCGCCTCCGGCGAGCCGCCGATCGCGCGCGGTTACCCCGCGTCGGTCTTCACCGAACTGCCGCGCCTGCTCGAGCGCGCCGGTCCCGGCCCCGAAGACGCCGGCACGATTACCGCGATCATCTCGGTCCTCGTCGACGGCGACAACCACAACGACCCGATTGCCGATTCGACGCGCGGCATCCTCGACGGCCATATCGTCCTGCAGCGCAGCCTCGCCGAAGAGGGGCGTTATCCGCCGATCGATCCGCTCGCCTCGATCTCGCGTCTTGCCCGCAAGGCCTGGACGCCGGACCAGGAGAAGCTGGTGTCGCGGCTGAAAGTGCTGATCCACCGCTTCGAGGAGACGCGGGACCTGCGCCTGATCGGCGGCTACCGCCAGGGCGCCGATCCCGATCTCGACATGGCGGTCAAGCAGGTCCCCATCATTTACGACGTCCTGAAACAGGCGCCGGGCGATCGTGAGTCGGTCGACGCCTTTGCTGACCTCGCCGGCGCGCTGAAAGCCGCAGCCGGCATGGGCAATCCGGGCGCACCCATCCAGAGGAGATAGACGTGGCTGAATTCGACGACGAACGCATCGCTTCGCTGAAGCAGCGCAGGAAAGGCGCGATGCTGGATCGGTTTCTCACCTACACCGGCCTGGCGCTTGCCGGCGCTTCAGCCTTTTTCCCCTGGTACGTTTTCTTCAACGCCGACAAGTTCGGCATCAATGTCGCCGCCAGCAGCAATTCGCGCGAACTGCCGGATTGGCCGGCCCGCAACGTCTTCAGCGTCTCGCCGCTGGCCATGGTCAACAAGAACGAGGCAGCCAAGAAGGTTCCGCCGGTCGATCCGCTGACGACGGCAACGGTCTCCGATCTCGGCAAAGCGCGGGATGGCGGTGACTTGCTGGAAGAGCAGCCTTTCCCCGGCAAGTCTTCCTTCCGCCTGCTGCATGTCTCCAACGGCCGGGCGCTGATCGAGGATCCCTCGGGCATGTATGTGGTGCGCATCGGCTCGATCCTGCCCGACGAAAGCCGCCTTGCGACGCTGGAGCAGCGGGACGGCAAATGGGTGATCATCACCTCCAAGGGTGAGATCTACAAGAACGACTGAACCTCTTCGCAAAGCCGAAGGCAACAGGGGCTCCGCCGCAGACCGGCAGGAGCCCTTTCTCTTATGCGGCCCCTCTTGTGCGACCTCGCCGAAAGCGCCGCCAAGCCCGATTTCCGGTAAGTCCCACGCAAGATTACCGCACTAGGTTCGGGCTAGTAAAAACGGAGAGTTCTCATGCAACCGATCCAACTTTTCGACTTGGCTTCGCGACAGGCGGAATGGCTGACGATCCGTCAGCAGGTTGTTGCCGGCAATATCGCGAATGCCAATACCCCGAAATTCCGTGCCAAGGACGTCACGCCCTTCGATGCCGTGCTTGATAAGTCCGACATCACCATGACGCGCACCAACCCGGCGCATTTCAGCGGCAACGATTTCAGCGAGACCGGCGATATCGACGTCAAGGATGCGGCGCTCGACCAGGAGATCGGCATTCAGGAATCCGGCAACACCGTCGGACTGGCTGAGGAGCTTTCGAAGTCGGGCGACATCAAACGCCAGTACGATCTGAACACCTCGCTGGTCAGCTCCTTCAACCGCATGATGCTGATGACCGTCAGGAAGTAATTGTCATGGATCCGCTTTCCGCAGCTATGAAAATCGCCGGTTCGGGGCTCGAGGCGCAATCGACGCGTCTGCGCATCGTCTCGGAAAACATCGCCAACGCCCGTTCGACCGGCGACACGCCCGGCGCCGATCCCTATCGCCGCAAGACGATCACCTTCGGCCAGCAGATGGACCACGTAAGCGGCGTCGAGACGGTCAACGTCAAGAAGGTCGGCGTCGATGAGGGCGATTTCAGCACCGAATTCGACCCCAGCAATCCGGCGGCGGACGCCAAGGGCGTCGTCAAGCTGCCGAACGTCAACGTTCTGGTCGAGATGGCCGACATGCGCGAAGCCAACCGCTCCTACGATGCCAACCTGCAGACCATCAAGCAGACCCGCGACCTCATCTCGTCAACGATCGATCTTCTGAAGAGCCAATAATAAATGATCAGCAGCGTCCAGAATGTCAGCAACCTTTCGATGACCCGCGCGCTCGGTGCCGTCGAGACCGAGAATTCCGCCTCATCGTCCGCAGCGACCATGCCGGGCACCGCGGGTGCGGCCAACGGCATGAGCTTCGCCTCCGTCATGGGCAATATGGCGAGCGACGCCGTCAACAGCCTGAAGGGCGCCGAAAGCATGTCCTTTGCCGGCATCAAGGGTACGGCGACGACGCGTGAAGTCGTCGATTCCATGCTCCAAGCCGAGCAGACGCTGCAGACTGCGATTGCCATCCGCGACAAGGTCGTCTCGGCCTTTCTCGAAGTCACCAAGATGCAGATGTAACTGATTTGAGGACGAACACATGAGAGCGCTCGCCATTGCAGCAACGGGCATGGATGCCCAGCAGACCAATCTGGAAGTCATCGCCAACAACATCGCCAACATCAACACGACAGGCTTCAAGCGGGCCCGCGCCGAGTTCACGGATCTGCTCTATCAGACCGAACGCGCCAAGGGTGTGGCCAACCGCGCCAACCAGGCCGTGGTCCCGGAAGGCGCCAATATCGGTCTCGGTGTTCAGACGTCTGCGGTGCGCAATCTGCATCTCCAGGGCGAACTCACCCAGACCGGCAACGATCTCGACGTGGCGCTGATCGGCAAGGGCTTCTTCCAGATCCAGTCGACCGATGGCACCACGCTCTATACCCGTGCCGGCGCCTTCAACAAGAACGACCAGGGCCAGCTCGTCACCGTTGACGGCTACGAGGTCCTTCCCGGCATCACTATTCCCACAGGCTCGACCGAACTGACCATCAGCCGCTCCGGCGAAGTCTCGGTCAAGCTGCCGGGCGCCACGGATACGACCGTGCTTGGCCAGCTGACGCTTGCCGACTTCGTCAACGAGGCGGGCCTTCAGCCGATCGGCGACAACCTCTTCCAGGAAACGGCGGCCTCCGGCGAGGCCGTTGTCGGCAATCCCGACGAGGAAGGCTTCGCCTACATGAAGCAGGGTTATCTGGAATCTTCGAACGTCGATCCGGTGAAGGAAATCACCGAGCTGATATCGGCGCAGCGCGCTTACGAAATGAATTCCAAGGTGATCACCACCGCTGATGAAATGGCCTCCATCGTCAGCAAGAACCTGAAGTAAAGGGAAGGGCCGAAAACATGATGTTTTGCCGGGCAGGACACATCTCGGGATGGGTGGCGGCAGCCATGATCGCAGTCGCGGGCATCGTGGTGCCCGCAGGCGCCGACGCCGGCATGGGTTATGCCGTCGTCCCGACGACAATCATCTACCCCGGCGATACATTGTCGGCCAGCCAGCTTCAGGAGGTCGAGGTCACCAACCCCAACCTTGCCGGCGATTTTGCCAAATCCATTTCCCAGGTCGAAGGCCTTGTCTCCAAGCGCACGCTGCTGCCGGGCCGCACCATTGCTGTTTCGGGCCTGCGCGAGCCTTATACGGTGACGCGCGGCTCTTCGATCCGCCTGGTCTTCTCGCTCGGCCCGATGACGATCTCGGCCGCCGGCACGCCGCTCGAAGACGGCGCCACCGGGCAGCTCATCCGCGCACGCAATATGGACTCCGGTGTGATCGTCAGCGGCACGGTGCTTGCGGACGGCACGGTCCATGTGAGGGCAAAATGAGATTGTTGTTCCGTTTCCTGACGCTTGTCGCGGTTCTCGCCATGAGCCTGGCCGACGTCGCGCCCGCCTGGGCGCTGACGTCGCGCATCAAGGATATCGCCTCCCTCCAGGCCGGCCGCGACAATCAGCTGATCGGTTATGGCCTTATCGTCGGCCTGCAGGGCACCGGCGACGGTTTCCGCTCTTCGCCCTTCACCGAGCAGTCGATGCGGGCGATGCTGCAGAATCTCGGCATCTCGACGCAGGGCGGCCAGTCCAACGCCAAGAACACCGCCGCCGTCATGGTCACCGCCAACCTGCCGCCTTTCGCAAGCCCCGGCAGCCGGATCGACGTGACGGTGAGCTCGCTCGGCGACGCGACGTCGCTGCGCGGCGGCACGCTCGTCATGACCTCGCTTTCCGGCGCCGATGGCCAGATCTACGCCGTTGCGCAGGGCGCCGTTATCGTCTCCGGCTTTCAGGCACAGGGTCAGGCGGCGACCGTGACCGAAGGTGTGACCACCGCCGGCCGCGTGCCCGGCGGCGCCATCATTGAACGCGAGTTGCCCTCCCGCTTCAAGGATTCGGTCAATCTCGTCCTGCAGCTGCGCAATCCCGACTTCTCGACGGCGATCCGCATCGCCGATATCGTCAACGGTTATGCCTCGGCCCGCTTCGGCGGCCCGGTCGCCGAAGCCAAGGATTCGCAGGAAGTGGTGATCCAGAAGCCGCGCACGGCCGATCTCACCCGGCTGATGGCCGATGTCGAGAATCTCATCGTCGAAACCGATACGCCGGCCAAGGTTGTCATCAACGAGCGCACCGGAACGATCGTCATCGGCTCCGATGTCCGCGTTTCGCCGGTCGCCGTCAGCTACGGCACCCTGACGGTCCAGGTCACCGAGACGCCGCAGATCATCCAGCCCGAGCCTTTCTCGCGCGGTCGGACCGCCGTCCAGCCGCAGACCGATATTGCGGCTGAGCAGACCGGCGGACGCGTTGCCATCATTGACGGTCCCGACCTCAGGACCCTCGTCGCCGGCCTCAACAATATCGGCGTCAAACCGGATGGCATCATCGCCATTCTCCAGGGCATCAAGTCGGCGGGCGCCCTGCAGGCGGAGCTTGTGCTGCAATGAAGACGATCCTGAACCACGAGATGACAGTCCTGCAGCTGCTGCGCCGGCTGGCGCTGCCGGCGGCAGGCCTCGTGCTGCTGTCGATCCCCGGCGCCTTCGCGCAGGAGCATCCGGAGGGAGACATCACCTCCCAGGACGAGATCAAGCAGTTCTGCACCAACATCGCCGATCCCGCCCGCGATCAGCGTTACCTCCTGCAGAAGCAGGAGCTGGAAAAGCTTCGCGCCGACATCGACGCCCGCGTCGCCGAGATGGACAAGCGCAAGGCTGAATACCAGGACTGGCTGAAGCGGCGCGACGATTTCCTGAAGCAGGCAGAGGCTGGTCTCACCGAAATCTACAAGAAGATGAAGCCGGATGCGGCCGCACTGCAGTTGCAGGATATGAACATCGAGGTGGCCTCCGCCGTGATCATGCGGCTCAGCCCGCGCCAGTCGAGCCTCATCCTCAATGAGATGGACGCGAAGAAGGCGGCGGCCATCGCCAGCATCATCGCCAGTGCGTCCGATCCCAATACGTCGAAGGATCCTTCATGAACATGCGTTTCCCGGCCGCGATCGCCGCCCTCGCACTCCTTGCAGGCTGCCAGTCTCCGACGGCGGTCAGCGAGATCGGCCGCGCGCCCGCCATGAGCCCGATCGGCAGCGGCCTTGCCTATGGCCAGACGCCGCAGATGGCGCTCTATCCGAAGCAGCCGCGCGCCGTCGCGCAGGGCTATTCGCTGTGGAGCGATTCGCAGGCAGCCCTCTTCAAGGATGCGCGGGCTCTCAATGTCGGCGACATCCTGACCGTCGACATCCAGATCAACGACAAGGCCTCCTTCGACAACGAGACCAACCGCAGCCGAAAAAATTCGAGCGGCATGAACTGGGACGTCAATGCGCAGATCTTCGGCTGGACGCCGGAATCCAAGACCGATCTGACCTACGGCTCCGACACCAGCACCGACGGCAAGGGCAAGATCGAGCGCACCGACAAGCTCACCCTGCTGGTCGCCGCCGTCGTCACCGGCATCCTCGAAAACGGCAACCTCGTCATCTCGGGTTCACAGGAGGTGCGCCTGAACCAGGAACTGCGCATCCTGAACGTCGCCGGTATCGTGCGTCCGCAGGACGTCAATGCGGAAAACCAGATCTCCTACGACAAGATCGCCGAAGCCCGCATCTCCTATGGCGGCCGCGGCCGCCTGATGGAAGTGCAGCAGCCTCCGCGCGGCCAGCAGGCCGTCGACCTTTTCTCGCCGCTTTGAGGCCGAACGACGATGGCAGACGCAGACTTAAGCGCAGGTCAACCGAAGACGAAATCCGGCACGTTGATGACGATTATCGGCGTCGCCGTCCTGACCCTGCTCGGCGCCGGCGGCGGCTGGGCGGTCGGCACGATCGTCGCCCCCGAGATCAAGGTCGCCAAGGAGGCCGAAGAGGCCAAGGACGCCGAGGCCAAGAAGAAGGCCGAGGAAGGCCTGGCGCACATCTCGACCGAGGCCAACAACGTCGTCCAGCTCGAGCCGATCACCTCGAACCTCGCCTACCCCTCGGAAAACTGGGTGCGGCTGGAAGTCGCGCTGCTGTTCAACGGGCCGCCTGACGTCAAGGTTGCCGAGGATATTCACCAGGATATCCTGGCCTATATCAGGACCGTTTCCCTCCAGCAGATCGAGGGGCCGCGGGGCTTTCAATATCTCAAGGATGACATCCAGGAACGTGTTGACCTTCGCTCGCAAGGGCGAGTATCGAAGGTCATGTTCAGGACATTTGTCATCGAATGATTCGATTTATAATTTTCCTAGCCGCCATGATGGCGGTACCGGAACTGGCGGTGGCGCAGCAGCTGCCGACGGATTTGTTGAACGTGCCGGTCGACGGCTCCGTCGCCGCCTGGATCATCCGCACCTTTGGCCTGCTGACCGTGCTTTCGGTCGCGCCGGGCATACTGATCATGGTGACGAGCTTCCCGCGCTTCGTCATCGCCTTCTCGATCCTGCGTTCGGGCATGGGCATCTCCTCGACCCCCTCCAACATGATCCTCCTGTCGCTGTCGCTGTTCATGACCTTCTACGTCATGTCGCCGACCTTCGATCAGGCCTGGCAGAACGGCGTGCAGCCGCTGCTTGCCAACCAGATCAACGAGACCGAGGCAGTCCAGCGTATCGCCGAGCCCTTCCGTACCTTCATGGCGGCCAATACCCGCGACAAGGATCTGGCGCTGTTCGTCGATCTGGCGCGTGAACGCGGCCAGAATA
This sequence comes from Rhizobium phaseoli, assembly GCF_003985125.1. Lineage (GTDB taxonomy): Bacteria > Pseudomonadota > Alphaproteobacteria > Rhizobiales > Rhizobiaceae > Rhizobium > Rhizobium phaseoli. The sequence continues at coordinate 73,613 of NZ_ML133575.1, read as the reverse complement.
TCCAGACGACCGATCCGATCGATTATCGGGTGCTGATCCCCGCCTTCATGATTTCCGAGATCCGCCGCGGTTTCGAAATCGGCTTCCTCGTCGTGCTGCCGTTTCTCGTCATCGATCTCATCGTCGCAACCATCACCATGGCGATGGGCATGATGATGCTGCCGCCGACGTCGATCTCGCTGCCGTTCAAGATTCTCTTTTTCGTGCTGATCGACGGCTGGAACCTGCTGGTCGGCAGCCTGGTGCGCTCGTTCAGCTGATCGCTGGCCAGGTCTTTACCGCGCCGCGCGTTTCAGACGCACAAAGGACGCCATAACACATTGAGTTTTTGCAATAGGAAACCCCGCCGGAACGATGGCTCCGGCGGGGTTTCTCATCCAGGTCGAACCTTACTCGGAAGCGAACGGGGCGGTGCGCGGCGGCAGCGCCGGAATGTCCATATGCTCGGGGGCGAGGCCCTGTCTGGCGCGGTCGGCCATGATTTCGTAGGCCTGCTCCAGATGATTGCAGAAACGTTCGGCGTCGAAGAGTGGCGCGATATAACGCTTCTCCTTCAGCCGCGCCTTGTATTCCGCGATCCGCCCGGGATTCTGCGCCAGTTCGACGGCGAGATCCTCGTAGGCCTGCAGGTCGCCGGCGACCAGTTCGGGCAGATCGATCGCCTGCAGCAGGCTCTCGCTGACGCGTGAGGCGAAGTTGGTGCCCTTGAAGGTCAGAACCGGCAGGCCGCCCCAGAGCTGCTCCGAGGTGGTCGTATGGCCGTTGACCGGGAAAGTATCGATGCCGAGGTCGGCCGCCTGCTGGCGGTCTATATGCTGGTCGTAGGGTGCGCGCGGGCAGAAGATGATCCGCTTCGGCGAGATGCCTGCCGTCTGGAAGTGCTTCGACAGGTTCGCCTGGTTGCGTGGCGAATTCGCCATCAGCCATAGCACGCTGTTCGGCGCCCGTTTGAGAATCCGGCACCAGCTGTTGACGACCTCAGGGGTGATCTTACGGTTGCCGTTGAAAGAGGCGAAGATGAAAGCATCTTCCGGCAGGCCGAGCTGCTCGCGGGTGACCGGACGCGGCTTCGGACGATGCAGCGGATCGTTCGGCTGATAGCTCTCCGGCAGCCGGCAGAATTTTTCGTGGTAGAACGGCTTTGCCACTTCGGGCAAAACGAAATGGTCGCCGATGACGTAGTCGAGGTCGATGTTGACCGTGCTGCCGGGAAAGCCGAGCCAGCCGACGTGCACGGGTGCGAGCGGCTGGTTGAAGGCGGCCGCCCGGCTGCCTGACGTATGGCCCTTCAGGTCGACCATGATGTCGATATTGTGCTCACGCACGATTGCCAGAACCGCCTGGTCGGAGAAGCCGTGAATGTCGACGATCCTGCCCCAGCGGCTGCGGTCGGTGTCATTGTGCTTCAGATATTCCGGGCCGGTATGGCAGAAGAGCGTCACCTCGAACCGGTCCTTGTCGTGCAGTTCGAGAATGCGCTGCAACAGCTTCATCGTCGCGTGGCGATCCCAGAAGTCCGACGACATGTAGCCGATCCGGATCTTGTTCGACCAGGTGTGCGGCTGGTTGCGTCGGGAGGCGACCCGGTCCTGGTTGAGTGGGGTCGTGCCGATCGTGGCATATCGGTTGAAATTCTCGTTGCCGCACCAGTGCAGATGATAGAAGGGGTTGTCCTTGCGCAGGATATCGAGATCGCCCTTCGCCAGGGTTCCGTCGATTGCCGCCTGATGCTTGGCGGCCTCTTCGAAATCATTGAACTCGCGAGCGAAAACGAGGTGGAGAAAGCGAAAGGCGTGATTGCCCGGAAAACGCTTGAAGAGGTTGCGGGCAAGCGTCTGGTTGGTTGCGTCGTTGAGATCGTCGCTGAGCAGCAGGGCCGCCAGCCGCATATGATCGGGATTCATGCTTTCCGACAGCACCGTCTTGAACGGGCGGATGATATCCCGCTGCTGGCGCTTCAGATAGATCGCGGTGATGATGAAGGCGAGCTCGGCATCTTCCTGCGCCCTGGTGAGGTTGCGCATGGCGATCAGCAGCGCTTCGTCCTCGCTGCCGGTTTCGTAATAGAGCTTGGCAGCCTGCTTCTGATATTCGTAGGCGTTCGGTCCTTCGCAATTGCCGGCCAGGCCATAGGCTTTCGCGGCATCGGCTTTGAAGCCGAGCTGCACGAGGTTCTTGGCCAGCAGCGCGTAGGTCTTGGCGTCCTGCTGGATATCCATGAGCTGGTTGAGCGTCGCCAGGGACTGTGTGTAGCGGCCCGCCTGATAATCTCTGGATGCCGCAGAGAACGAAACTTTGCTGTTCAAAACCCAACTCCGTGAAGGAAATGTTCTGGCATGGCTGTCGATCGCCCGGCGCAGGTACGGGCCGTCCTCCCCGAAAGCGGGTGGATGATCCGATGGTGCTATCCCGGCACCTGCCACATTGGCATTCGAAGCTTGCTTGAAACCGGTGCGTCTGATGACGACGCTTCCGTTCCCGAGGGAAAACGGCTTCTTTCCCGGTATGTTAGCATGTGAACGAATAGATTCAGCCGGCATTAACTATGCGATGTAAGGAGCCGGCACGGCACCTCGATTTTTAAGAAGTTGGCAAGCATTGGCTGCGAGATTGCCCTGGACATGACGGGTTTGGGCCAAACAAGCAGGCGCCGAGTAGCATGAAGCTGGTCCGTCATCGCCGGTACTACAGTCCGGTATGTCCTCCTTTTTGTATCTAGTTTCCAGGGGACAGATTTATGACAAGCATTAACACCAATTCTTCCGCAATGGCCGCTCTCCAGACGCTGCGCAACGTCAACCAGGGCCTCAACAGCACGCAGAACCACGTTTCGTCCGGTTACCGCGTTGAAAAGGCTTCTGACAACGCTGCTTACTGGTCGATCGCAACGACCATGCGTTCGGACAACAAGGCTCTGTCTGCAGTTTCCGACGCTCTCGGCATGGGTGCCGCCAAGGTCGATACCGCTTACACCGCCATGGATAGCGCCATCGACGTCGTTGGCGACATCAAGGCCAAGCTCGTTGCCGCCACTGAAAACGGCGTCGACAAGGCCAAGGTCCAGGAAGAAATCGGCCAGCTGCAGGAGCAGTTGAAAAGCATCGCGCAGTCGGCTTCGTTCAACGGCGAAAACTGGGTTGCCGGCGCTAACGGCACCAAGAGCGTTGTTTCCTCCTTCGTTCGCGACGGCTCCAACGCCGTTTCGGTTACGACGACGGACTACGTTCTCGACAGCGGCTCCGCCGGCAACGTTCTGTTCGGCATGAGCGGCGGCGCGGTCGAAACCTCCACGGGTATTCTCGGTACATCGAATGGTGCGACCGGTTCGATCTACGCCATGGACATCACCAACTTCACTGCTGGCCAGATCCAGACCGCTCTGACGAACGTCGAAGCTGCTCTGAAGTCCATGACCAGCGCGGGTGCAGCTCTCGGCTCGCTCTCCAAGCGCATCGACAACCAGGAAGACTTCGTTTCGGCTCTCAGCGACTCGATCGACTCCGGTATCGGCCGTCTCGTCGACGCCGACATGGAAGAAGAATCTTCCAAGCTCAGCGCCCTGCAGACCCAGCAGCAGCTGGCCATCCAGTCGCTGTCGATTGCGAACTCCTCTTCGCAGAACATCCTTTCGCTCTTCCGCTAAGAGCGGTCGGCACAAGGCTTCCAAGTTTCGCGGCCGGGTTATCCCCGGCCGCGAAATGTTTTAATATAAGGTTAATGAGAATCCGTCTAAGCCTCAGATATTTTTACACTATTTCCGTTTTTAATTTAGCTTTCCTTAACCATCTTGCTGTTTTCTAGGCCCATCGAAACGGCGAGTTAACCTTAACGAGAATGGTTAACAGGCATGATGCTGATCGCTGTGGGCCGGCCAAAATCCGGAATGTCCCTTCTTAAATTCTGCCAATAAGGGGCAATCAGACTATGACGAGCATCAACACCAATAATGCTGCAATGGCAGCCCTCCAGACTCTCCGCGGCATCAACCAGGGCCTCCAGACGACCCAGGCTCACGTTTCGTCCGGCTATCGCGTCGGCAAGGCTGCCGACAATGCCGCTTACTGGTCGATCGCAACGACCATGCGTTCGGACAACAAGGCACTTTCCGCTGTTTCCGACGCTCTCGGTCTCGGCGCCGCCAAGGTCGACACCGCTTACTCCGCCATGGACAGCGCCATCGACGTCGTCGGTGACATCAAGGCCAAGCTCGTAGCCGCCACTGAAAACGGTGTCGACAAGGCCAAGGTCCAGGAAGAAATCAGCCAGCTGCAGCAGCAGCTGCTCAGCATCGCTCAGTCGGCGTCCTTCTCCGGTGAAAACTGGGTTGCCGGTGCTGACGGCACCAAGAACGTCGTCGCTTCCTTCGTCCGCGACGGCTCCAACGCCGTTTCCGTCGTGATGACCGACTACGTTCTCGACGACAGCTCCGCCGGCAACGTTCTGTTCGGCATGAGCGGCGGCGCGGTCGAAACCTCCACGGGTATCCTCGGCACGTCGAATGGCGCGACCGGTTCGGTCTACGCGATGGACATCACCAACTTCACCCTCGGCCAGATCCAGACCGCTCTGACGAACGTCGAATCGGCTCTGAAGTCCATGACCAGCGCCGGTGCAGCTCTCGGCTCGATCTCCAAGCGCATCGAACTGCAGGAAAACTTCGTCAACGCGCTCAGCGACTCGATCGACTCCGGTGTCGGCCGCCTCGTCGACGCCAACATGGAAGAAGAATCCTCCAAGCTCAGCGCCCTGCAGACCCAGCAGCAGCTGGCTGTCCAGTCGCTGTCGATTGCGAACTCCTCTTCGCAGACCATCCTGTCGCTCTTCCGCGGCTAATATCCGGCAGAAAATATGGCCCGCCGGTCTCCGGCGGGCGTCTCGAAATAGAGCCGCGCTTCGATGGAGCGCGGCTTTTTTATTTCCGTTAAGGATTGATTAACCATAATGCTGTTTTCTGAGGCCAACGAGACGGCGGGTTAACCGAAATTTAAAACCGGTTAACAGGCATGAGGCTGATCCCCGTTCCCGGTAGCTTTCCGGAATGTCCCTTTTTCCCACCTGCCGACAAGGGGCAATCATTTCATGACCAGCATTTTGACCAACGTCGCGGCGATGGCCGCCCTTCAGACGCTCCGCGGCATCAACGACAGCCTCGAAGGCACGCAGAACCGTGTATCCTCGGGTTACCGCGTCGAAAAGGCCGCCGACAATGCCGCCTACTGGTCGATCGCAACGACCATGCGTTCGGACAACAAGGCGCTGTCTGCCGTTTCCGACGCTCTCGGCCTCGGCGCCGCCAAGGTCGACACTGCCTATTCCGCCATGGACAGCGCCATCGACGTCATCAGTGAGATCAAGGCGAAGATCGTTGCCGCAACCGAAAAGGGCGTCGACAAGACCAAGGTCCAGGAGGAAATCGGTCAGCTGCAGCAGCAGCTTCTGAGCATCGCGCAGTCGGCTTCCTTCTCCGGTGAAAACTGGGTCGCCGGCGCTGACGGCACCAAGAGCGTCGTGTCGACCTTCGTCCGCGACGGCAACGGCAATGTCTCGGTCAAGACGACGGACTACGTCCTGGACACGAGCTCCTCGGGCAACGTTCTCTTCGGCATGACCTCGACCGGCACGATCGATACGAGCGCCGGCATTATCGGCACGTCATACGGTACGATCGGCTCGATCTATTCGATGGATATCAGCACCTTCGGTTCGGTTGAGATCTCCATGGCGCTGACCTCGATCGAGGCCGGTCTCGAAGCCATGACCAAGGCTGCCTCGCAGCTCGGTTCGATTTCCACCCGCATCGAACTGCAGGAAAACTTCGTCGGAGCGCTGAGCGACTCGATCGACTCAGGCGTCGGTCGCCTCGTCGATGCCGACATGGAAGAGGAATCGAGTAAGCTGACGGCGTTGCAGACCCAGCAGCAGCTGGCCATCCAGTCGCTGTCGATCGCCAATTCCAGCGCGCAGAACATCCTCACCCTGTTCCGCAGCTAATCGCCCCGCTGAAGCTGGACCGAATCTTGCGCCGCCGTCCGGCGCCACGCAGAAAACCTTCCGGACCGCGCCCGAAACGGCGCGGTTCTTTCTTTTATATCAATAGGTTGCTCCGGGCGAAGTTTCGCTGGCTGCGGCTCGTGGCCGCGCTCTTGCTCAACAGCTTGGTATCGAGTTAACCTGACCTTGAGTTGATTTGTTTTTGCGACACGCCGGTGGAGATCCACCGGAGGCATGACGCCACGCCAGTCGCTGCCGGCAGTCCGGCCTGCCCTTTCATCTGATTCCGAGACCCTGTCGATGACCGTTAAGATTACCAGCGCGGCCGCGGTGAATGCACTTTCGGTGCTGCGCAGCATCAACAAAGAAGCCAGCCAGACCCAGCAGCAAGTGTCTTCGGGATATCGGATCGAGACGGCCGCCGACGACGCCTCTTACTGGTCGGTCGCGACCGTCATGCGCTCGGACAGCACCAATCTCGGCACGATCGGCGACGCGCTCGGTCTCGGTGCCGCCAAGGTGGATGCGACCTATACGGCGATGACTTCGGCGATCGATCTCGTCACCCAGATTCGCACCAAGCTCGTTGCGGCAAGAGAGCCCGGCACCGACAAGGATAAGATCAACGCCGAGATCAGCGAATACAAGGACCAGCTGAGGACCGTCGTCGAATCGACGTCCTTTGCAGGGGAGAACTGGTTGCTGAACAGTGACAAGGCGTCGCCGCCGACATGGTCGGTCATTTCGGGTTTCGTGCGCGCCTCGACCGGCGAATACCAGGCTCAGAGCATCGACTTCCCGTCGTCGCAGACCATCCTCATAGATAAGAACAATGCGAGCGGCGGCCTGTTCACCAAGGCAGTTGATGCCCAGGCGATCAACAATAGCGGCACGGGACCGCGGAATTATTACCTGCTGGACGCCGATTCGACGACGCCGGCGACGGGCACGGAAGTCGCGATCGGCAAGAACACCACGGACGCCCAGCTCGCCGACATGCTGGATGTCACCGACTCTCTGCTCTCCTCGCTGACGACGACATCCGCCTCGATCGGCGTGATGAAGGCGCGCATCGACGATCAGATCGACTACACCGCCGATCTGTCCGATTCGATCGACAAGAGCGTCGGCGCGCTCGTCGATACCGATATGGACGAGGCTTCGATCCGGCAAAAGGCGATAGAAACCCAGAAGCAGATGGCCGTGGAAGCGATCTCGATCCTGAACACGGCCGCCAGCAAGATCCTCATTCTGCTGGAATAGAGCTGGGCGCGATCGTCGATGGCGGCGGCGCCATTCACCCTCGCGCAAGTTTGACTTCCTAGTTTCCGGCATGAAGGCATCGTCCGAAATCATGCCGGCGCAAGGTCAAGCCCTTGTTCGCCGCGAAGGACATGTCGCGCGCAAGGTCATTTTGAACGGGGGGCAGCATGCTGCGTGTCTCCCGGATGCTGGATGGTTTCTATGAGCATTTCGCTTTCTCGGTATTTGAAGGATTTCGGCGAGCCGAAACCGTCGGCGCCGATCATCGACATCGACGACTTTCCCGGCGATGCTTTTCCCGAGGCACCGAGCGAACCATCGGTCGACGTCGAGGCGGAGCGTCGCGATGCCTATGCGCAAGGCCATGCGGCGGCGACCGCTGAATTGACCGAGAAATACGAAAGCGAGGCGCGCGCTCTGGCCGAGATCCATGCGCGCGAGCTCGAAGAACTGAAGCTCCGCTATGAAGTCGAGGCGGCCGCCGTCATTGCCTCGCGCGTGCGCGATATTGCCGAAGAACTCGCCCAACTGGTCAGCGCCGGCGCGGCTGCGGCGATTGCGCCCGTCATGACCGAGGCGCTTGCGGCCAAGGCCGCCGAAAACCTCGCCGCATTGCTGCGCGACGCGATCCTCGAGGGTGCTGCCGGACCGATCGTCGTCAGGGGGCCGACCCGCCTCTTCGACATATTGAAGGCCGAGCTCGGCGAACATGCCACCGCGGTTCGCCACCTGGAGAGCGACGATATCGATCTTGCCGTCGAAATCGGTGACTCCGTCATCGTCACCCGTATGTCCGCCTGGGCGGCCAGCTTGAAGAAAGTTCTCGAATGAGCGAAGGCGAAAACCATCACCACGGCAGGAACGAGATCATCATCGTCAAGCGGCATGGCGGCGGTGATCACGATGGTGCCCATGGCGGTGCGTGGAAAATTGCCTATGCCGACTTCATGACGGCGATGATGGCGTTCTTCCTGGTCATGTGGCTTGTCAACGCCGCCAACGAGGAAACCAAGGCCGCGGTCGCGACCTATTTCAATCCGATCAAGCTCGCCGACGAAAAGCCGACGGAGAAGGGCCTGAAGAAGCCCGTCGACCATGCCGAGGGTGAGGAAAAGAAGGAAAAGTCGAAGCAGAAGGAAGACAATCCGACTGAGGGCAAGTCCGCCGCCGATGGTGACGACCAGACATCGACTTCAGGCGACCAGACCAATTATTCCGAAGCCGACTTTTTCGAAAATCCATATTCGGTTCTTGCCGAGATCGCCCAGGAAGTCGGCCAGCAGGCCAATGTCAGCGCCAAGGGCGATGGCGGCGCGGCCGATTCCGGCCCGGCGACCGGCGCCGATGGCGGCGAAGCCTATCGCGATCCCTTCGATCCGGATTTCTGGACGAAGCAGGTCGAGGTGACAACGGCTGGAAAAGCCCTGCCGCCCGGCAAGAGCGCGGAGCAGGCGACCGAAGGTGCGGCAACCGAGGTCGCCAAGGCCGAGGATATGAAGCCGGTGCCTTTGGCGACCGACCAGAAGCCCGCCAAGGACGCCAAGGAGAGCAAGGAAACCAAGGGCGCGCCCGAGACCAAGGGCGGCAAGACGACGGATGGTAAGGCGCCCGACGAGAAGAAGGCGGAGGCCGAGAAGAACGCCGATCACCAAAAGGATGCTGACAAGAGCGCGGACGAGACCGAACGGCAGAAGAAGGAAGCGGATGAGCTTCAGCAGCAGATCGCCCAACAGATCGGCGGCGTTGCCGGCAAGCTTGCCGAAGGCCTGACGGTGACGGCATCCGAAGGCGGCCTGCTGGTCAGCATCTCCGACCAGAACGACGATTCGATGTTCAACATCGGTTCCGCGGTTCCGCGCCAGGAGATGGTGCTGGCCATGGAAAGGATAGGCACGATCCTGAAGGAGAGGGGCGGCGCCGTCGCCATCCGTGGCCACACGGACGGACGTCAGTACAAGGGCGGCCAGAACGAGAACTGGCGGCTGTCGATGGATCGCGCCCAAAGTGCCTACTACATGCTCGTGCGCGGCGGGCTGGACGAGAAGCGCATATCGCAGGTCTCCGGCTTCGCCGACCGTCGGTTGAAACTGCCTGCCGACCCGTTCAACGCGGCCAACCGCCGGATCGAGATCCTGGTGCAGGCGGATTAAGGATAGTCGGATGGCGCGTCGGCAGCATCGTTACCTCGGATTTATAGCCCTCGGCCTGGCGATGCTTTCGCCCGCCGCAGGCAATGCGCAGGATCCGGACGATCTCTCGCCGTACAAGATGCTGCGGTCGCTGCAGTTCGTGCAGGATTCGGTCGTCGCCGGCGATCATTCGGCCGGCGAGATGCAGCGCTTCATGCTGGGCACGATCGACGAGCGGCTGCGCACGGCCGATACGTCGATCTACGACGACGACCGCAATGTCGATGCTGCGCTGATCTATGCGATGAGCGGCGGCAATCCGCAGACGCTCGAATATCTGATCGCCCATGACGTCAACGGCTATTTCGACAACCGCGTCACCGACGTGCTGCGCAAATATCTGAGCGGCAAAGGGCTCCTCGTCGCCAAAACGCTGGAGGAAACAGCCAGGGAATATCGTGACAAGAAGATCGGTCCCTACCTGGCGCTGATCGGCGGCAACGTCCTGATCGCCACGAAACCGACGGATGCGCTGGATCTCTACGACCAGGCGCGTCTCGCCGCGCCGGGCACGATTGTCGAGGAAGCGGCCTTGCGCCGTTCCGTCGCCATCTGCGTCGACAAGGGACTGCTAGACAAGGGGCTGGCCTATTCGCAGCGTTATGCCCGCCGCTTCCTGCATTCGCCCTATGCCAGCCAATTTGCCGATCTGTTCGTCAAGCTCGTCGTCGCCCATGATCGCGACGTGAAACCGCAGGATGTCGTCGACATCCTGTCCTTCATGGATGCTCCGCGCCAGCGTGAGGTCTATCTGCGCATCGCTCGCGCTGCCGCAATATCAGGCAAGCCGGAGCTGGCGCGCATGGCGGTCGAACGTGTGCAATCGCTTGGTGCAGGCACCGACAATGCCTTCGGCCCGCTCGCCGATTTTTACGGCGGCATGGCCGGCCTTCCCACGCAGGATATCGATCAGGCGGCGAAGAATGTCAGCGGCATTGACGGCAATGCACTGTCGCCGCGGGACCAGGCGCTGCAGGCGGCGGCACGATCCGTCGCCGAGCAGATCCTGCGCGCGCCGGATCCGGCAAGCCTGACGCAAGCATCCGATCCTAACACTTCTCATCAAGAAATCACTTCTGAAAAGGCCGCGGCGATAGCCATGCAACCGGGAGCGCCAGGCGCGTCTCCCGAGCCTGTTCCGGGAGGTGTGGCATCGACTGGCCAGAGCCAGGATACCGACCCCTCATTCAACGCATTTGTGACGACCAGCCGATCCAAGCTCGACGAGATCGATGGTCTTCTGGCGCAGGAAGGCAACGAACAATGATGGATTTGAGCGTCTCGGGCGGAGCCTCCGGTGCGGACGCGGCTGCGGCCGCGAAATCCGCCAAAGGGGCAGGAAAGGGCGACGCCGCCGGTCAGAAGGGCGACTTCTCCGATGTGCTCGCGAAAGCGAGCGGCAGTGCCGCCAACGACGCGCCCGACGATGCGCAGCCGGATCAGGGAGTGGTCGACGGCGACGCGGCGACGCTGGCGCACACGGTCCGCCGCCGCAGCGGCGCCAAGCCATTGATCGATCTCAGCGACGCCGCCCTGAAGGCGCAGGCCGAGGCGCGGCCGGAAACAGTCGCCAATGGTGCAAAGGCCGCTGCAAAGCCCGCAAAGGATCAGGCCAAGTTGCCGGCCGATCGCGGTAAGCTCGATGCCAAGGATCCGTCCGCTGACGAGGCCGCGCAGGCAGCCAAAGGGGTCAAACACGCCAAGACCGACCTCTCGGCAACAGATGCGGATGCCGACAGCGAGGACGATGACGGCGGCATTTCCGACGTACTCGGCCTGTTGAAGCAGGAGCCCGCCGCCTTGCCGGCCGCCGCCGCTCAACTCGCCGCCGCCACGGCCGGGGAGGCCGGGCCTGTCGACAAGAAGACTGCGGCTGACGGCAAAACGAGCGGCCACGCATCCGACGCCCTGGCGGCCGTCAGCGGCAATGTCGAAGGCATCAAGGCGGATGACATCGGGGTTCCAGGTGCGCAGAATGCCGACGCCGCTGACGGCAGAACCTTCCGGCTCAGCCGCGCCGACGGTCGCGGCGTATCGATGGATGTTCACATCGGTGCGGATCAGGCCGGGTCGAAGGACGGCTCGAAGAAGACCGACGTCGAAAACGTCTCGGTGCTCGAATCGCGCCGCTATATCGGCTTGGCGCAGAATACCAATTCCGCCGCCGTCACCGCCGCCCTCTCCGGCGATTCCGAATGGGCGCGCGCCATGGAGCCGAGCTCGGCGCTCTCCAACGCGGCGGAATGGACGAGCACCGGCAAGGTGGTCAATACGCTGAAGATCCAGATGAACCCGATCGATCTTGGCCTGGTGACGGCGACCATGCGCCTCTCCGGCGATGCCTTGAACGTCGACCTCAAGGTCGAAACCGGTGCCGCCTACCGGCAGCTGAAGGAAGATCACGGCAAGATTCTCGAAGCGCTGCGCAGCCAGGGTTACGCGGTCGACAACGTTACCATCAGTATGGCTCCCGTCGAGCGCGTCGACGCCGGCAATCAGGCTGGCGGGCAGGGGCAGGCCTCCCCGCAGCAGTCGCTCGCCCAGCAGGGGCAGGGCGGGGCGGCGCGCGAGCGCCACAATCAGACGGCGCAGCGGACGGATGGAGGCTTCAATGGCGCAGGCGAGACCGGTATTGAAGACGTTTCTGCTGGCGGGGCTCGCGGCAGCGGGGCTGGCGGCGTTTACCTCTGAGGCGGCTGCCTCCACCGGCGCCTGCGAACGCGAAATCCAGTCGGCTGCCGCCAAATATGGCATCCCGGAGGGCATCCTCTATTCGGTCGGTCTGACGGAGACCGGTCGCAAAGGCTCGCTCTATCCCTATGCCATGAACGTCGAAGGTAAGGCGATCTTCCCGCCTTCGGAAGAGGACGCGATGCGGCAGTTCGATGTCGCTCGCAGAAGCGGGGCGAAGCTCATCGACATCGGATGCATGCAGATCAACCACTATTATCACGGCGAGAATTTCGCGTCCGCCGAGGACATGTTCGATCCGCATCGCAACGTCGAATATGCCGCGAGGTTTCTCCGCAACCTGCATGACCGTCATGAGACGTGGACGATGGCGGTAGCCAGATACCATGCCGGCCCGAATAACGATCCCGCGCAGAAGCAATATGTCTGCCGCGTCATCGCCAATCTGGTGGCCACGGGCTACGGCAAGTGGACTCCCAATGCGAGTAACTTCTGCCAAAATTAATTCAACCGGAAATAGAAGTGCCGGAATATGACGAAACTGTGTCATAATGTGGCAGGAATCCGGCGCCAAATCGATGCGCAAGTCACATTTAACCGCTCGTTAACTTTTCCACGAAACTTTTGTGTGGATATTCGAGGGCGACCACTAGATCTAGATCAAATCGCCACGCAGATCTTAATCAATTATTAATTTCTGCCATTAACTTTAACGAGTTGTCGCCGATTCGCGCGATTCGTACCCATAGATCATCGAAGTGCCACACTGATTCGGAGGCGGACGAATGATCGTAGTGGTTGATGAGCGCGAGCTCGTGAAAGACGGATATACATCTCTGTTTGGCCGGGAGGGCATTCCCTCTACCGGTTTTGATCCATCGGAATTTGGCGACTGGGTGCAGACCGCCGCCGATTCTGATATTGCGGCCGTCGAGGCCTTCCTCATCGGACAGGGCCAGCGCAGCCTGGAGTTGCCGCGGGCGATCCGGGATCGCTCGATGGCACCGGTGATCGCGGTCAGCGACCAACCCTCGCTGGAAAACACGCTTGCGCTTTTCGATTGCGGCGTTGACGACGTGGTGCGCAAGCCGGTCCATCCGCGCGAAATCCTCGCCAGGGCGGCTGCGATCCGGCGCCGGCTGAAGGCGATCGCCAACTACACCGACATCGGCGGCATCCGCGTCTTCTCGGATGGCCGCGACCCCGAGATCAACGGCGAAGTCTTCGCGCTGCCCCGGCGCGAGCGCCGCATCCTCGAATATTTGATCGCCAATCGCGGTCGCCGGGTGACTAAGACTCAGATCTTCAACGCCATCTACGGCATCTTCGACGAAGAGGTCGAAGAGAACGTCGTCGAAAGCCACATCTCGAAGCTGCGCAAAAAGCTGCGCAAGAAGCTCGGCGTCGATCCGGTCGATTCCAAGCGCTTCCTTGGCTACTGCATCGATTGGGCCTGATTTTCTCGGCCGGGTGGCGGCGCCCGGCTGGACCTCGAGATCGGCCTTGCAGCGCGCCATCACAGACAGCTTCACGCAAGGCCCGACAAATACTCTCGAGTTTAACAGGTAAAACGAGGTTTTCAGATGAGCATTTTCGGCAGCATGAAGACGGCGGTATCCGGAATGAACGCGCAGGCGAACCGCCTCAGCACGGTCTCCGACAACATCGCCAACGTGAACACGACCGGTTACAAGGCCGTGTCGACGAGCTTCTCCTCGCTGGTCCTGCCCTCCTCGGGCGGCAACTACAATTCTGGCGGCGTTCAGACCTCCGTCCGCCAGGCCGTCTCCGATCAGGGCGACATTTCCTACACCACCTCCACCACCGATCTTGCGATCTCGGGCGACGGCTTCTTCATTGTCCAGGGGCCTGACGGCACGCCGGTTCTGACCCGCGCCGGCGACTTCCAGAAGGATGACGAAGGCAACCTCGTCAACGCCGCCGGCTTCCAGCTGATGGGCTATTCCTACGATTCTGGTTCTCCCGCGGTCGTCGTCAATGGCTTCGACGGCCTGGTTCCCGTCAACGTCAACCAGGATGGCCTCACCGCCATCGCCTCGACATCCGGTGTCTTCAAAGGCAACCTCGATTCCAACGCCAACGTCGCTCCGGTCGCTCCTGCGACGCTCCCGAGTGCCAACCTTGCCACCACGACGACGGACACCAAAAAAGTCTCGATGGTCGCCTACGACCGTCTCGGCAACAAGGTGATGTACGACTTCTACTTCACCAAGACCGCGGTCGCGGCAGCGCCGCCGCCGGCACCTCCCGCTGCTGCGGCCACCTGGGAAGTGGCGATGTTCCGCAACGCCAATGCGGCGACCGGCGGCACCACCTCCTTCCCCTACAGCGCCGGTGGCGCAGTCGGCACGGGCTCGATCACCTTCGACCGCGATGGCAAATTGCTCACGGGCGGCGCTATCAACATCACCGATGGGGTCACCGGCCAGACGATTGCAATGGACTTCTCAGGCTTGACCCAGCTCGGCGCTGCCTTTTCCGGCACCGGCACGCCGAACGGCCAGGCGGCGACCCCGGTCAAGGACGTCACCATCGACGGCGATGGCATCGTCTATGCCAAGTATGAAGACGGCAGCACCAAGCCGCTCTATCGCATTCCGCTCGCCAATGTCGCAAGCCCGGACAAATTGACCTTGATGAGCGGCAACGTCTACAGCGCCAACGGCCAGTCGGGCGTCACCGTCACCGGCTTCCCGCAGACCAATGGCCTCGGCACCATCAAATCGGGTGCTCTCGAAGGTTCGAACGTCGACCTCGCCGGCGAACTGACCGAGATGATCGAAGCGCAGCGCAGCTACACCGCCAATTCGAAAGTGTTCCAGACGGGATCCGACATCATGGACGTTCTCGTCAATCTCAAGAGATAATCAGGGTAACGGGTAAGCCATGTCGCTCACATCCGCACTTAATACCGCGCAGAGCATATTCAACAATACCGGCACGCAGAGCAGTGTCGTATCGAACAATATCTCGAATGCGGGCAACAAAGATTACGTGCGCCGGCAGGCAATGCTTACCACGTCCCTGAACGGCTCGCAGGTCGTCAAGATCGACCGGGCTCAGGAAGACGCCCTGCTGCGCCAGTATCTCAAGTCGTCCTCTCAGGACAGCGCTCAGCAGACCCTGCTGAGCGGCCTTGAAGACCTCAAGTCGATCATGGGTGGCAACGACTATGAAACGTCGCCATCCACCTATCTCGGGGTGTTCCAGCAGAAGCTCCAGGCCTTCCGCACGTCGCCCGGCAGCACTGTCGCCGCTCAGGGCGCCATCACCGCCGCTCAGGACGTCGCCAACTCGCTGAACAATGCCTCGCAATCCGTACAGGACGTTCGCGCCGGCGCCGACAAGCAGATCGCCACCGCGGTCGACACGCTGAACACGCTCCTCAGCCAGTTCGAGAAGGCCAATAACGCGGTGAAGACCGCCACGGCTACGGGGGCGGACCCTTCCAGCGCTCTCGATGAGCGTGAGAAGACCCTCAAGCAGATTTCGCAGATCGTCGGCGTCAGCGCGACAACGCGCGACAACAACGATATGGTGCTGAGCACGCCTGACGGGACGATCCTGTTCGAGACGATCCCGCGCAAGGTGACGTTCCAGGCTCAGGATGTCTACAACGCCACCATCACCGGCAATTCGGTCTATGTCGACGGTGTCGCACTGCCGCGCGGCAGCGGATCGACGACGACGGCGCAGGGGAGCCTCCAGTCGCTCCTTCAGGTTCGCGACGAGATCGCCCCCAACTTCCAGAAGCAGCTCGATGAAATCGCCCGCGGCCTCGTCTCTCTCTTCAAGGAGCAGAATACTGCTGGGCCCCCGGCCTATGTGCCCGGCCTCTTCACCTGGAGCGGCGGCACGGTCGACACCGGCGGCACTGCGATTGCCGGCATGGCGTCGACCATCAGCGTCAGCAGCCGTGTGATCACATCGCAGGGCGGCGACCCGATGCGGCTGCGCGATGGCGGCGTCAACGTCAACGGCGTCGTCAACAATCCGACCGGCCTCAGTGGCTATACGACGGACCTCGACCGTCTTTACACCGCCTTGGGCTCCGACATCGATTTCGATCCGGCGGCAGGTCCGGCGGTCGGCTTCGACGCCACGACGGGGATCGATTCCAACGTCAGCATCATGGAATATGCGACCAATTCCCTCGGCTGGCTCGAGCAGTATCGCAGCAACGCCACGACGGCGGCGGAAAACACCTCGGCCGCCCTGTCGCGCTCCGACGAAGCTTATTCCAACGAAACCGGCGTCAACCTCGACGAGGAACTGACGCTGCTTCTCGATATCGAACAGTCCTACAAAGCGGCGACCAAAATCCTTAACGCTGTCGACGAAATGTTGAAGTCATTGCTGGATATCGCGAGTTAAGCCATGAAGAGCTCATTTATTTCAAGTACCGCCATTCAAAGTGCGATGCGTTTGACGATCCGTCAGGCGCAGAACCAGATGACGAAGGCGACGATGGAAGCAACGACGGGAGTCTATGCGGATATCGGTGTCTCGCTCGGCGGCAATGCTGCCAGAAGCGTCGACTTCACCCGCGAGACCGACCGGATCGATTCGATCAAGTCAAGCAATTCGCTTGTCAGCGCCCGCATGGAATCCTCGCAGCTCGGCCTGTCCAAGATGAAGGATGTCGGCGATGGCCTCGTTTCGAAGCTGACTGCGCTGCAGGGCAGCCACGATCCGGGCAGCATCACCGTCGCCATCCAGTCGGCGACCAGCGCCCTGTCCACCATGATGGATACGGCCAATACCATGGTGAACGGCGAATATCTGTTCTCCGGCATCAATACCGACGTGCAGCCGCTGACCGACAAGACGACCGCCACGAGTGCGGCCATCGTGACGGCGCTGAACAGCTACGCCGCTGGTCTGGCTCCGCCGAAGGCCGTCAGCGATCTCACCGGCACCGAAATGGAGACCTTCATCACGACGACGGTCGAGCCGATGTTCAGCCAGGCCAATTGGACCAATGCGGCGACCGGATGGTCGCAGGCATCGAGCCAGAACATGACGAGCCGCATCAGCAACTCGGAAGTGATCGAATCCTCGACCAACGCCAATTCCGAAGGCATGCGTTATTTTGCGCTCGCCTCGGTCATGACCTCCGCGCTGCTCGGCCAGAACCTCAGCACGGATGCAATGACGACCGTCTCCAAGCAGGCAATCAGCTACACGGCCAAGGCAACCAGCGGCCTGGTGACGCAGGCAAGCCAGCTTGGCCTCTCCCAGGAGCGTGTCAAGAAGTCCAACGACGCTCTCGACGCGCAGTCGAACATTATCAAGAACAAGCTGGTCGATCTCCAGGGCGTCGACCCTTACGAAGCCTCGACCCTCGTCAAGACTTTGGAAACACAGCTTGAAACCGCTTACACGATCGTTTCGAAAATCCAGCAGTTGAGTCTCGTAAACTACCTTTGATGAGCAAAGGCGCGCAATAAAGAAGGATGCATGAATGTATCAGTTCTCATATGCCGAAGTCATGCAGGACTCGGTGGCCGACGCGAAAGAGCGGGAATGGCAGGTTCTTGACCGGTCCATAGAACTGCTGGCGTTGGCGCGCGACAAGGACAAATACGGTCGGGAAGCCATTGAAGCCCTGTTTTATACGCGTCGGGTGTGGATCAGCTTCATCGAGGATCTGAAGCATCCGGACAATCAGCTGGATGTTCAGCTCAGGGCCAATCTCATCTCGATCGCAATCTGGATTTTGAAGGAATGCGACAGGATCAGAAAACGTCTGTCGAATAACTACCAGGGCATCATCGACGTCACCACCATCATCAGGGATGGACTTAAATGAAAAGTACACTACGCATTTCTCTGAAAGCCGGAGAAAGAATCTTCATCAACGGCGCCGTCCTGCGCGTCGACCGCAAGGTCGCGCTGGAATTCCTGAATGATGTGACGTTCCTTCTCGAAAATCACGTCCTTCAGCCGGAAGGTGCGACGACGCCCCTGCGCCAGCTCTACTTCATCGCGCAGATGATCCTCATCAATCCCGAGGGCAAGGACCACTCGACGGCGATGTTCCGCAAGTCGATCACCATGCTCCTCACCTGCTTCAAGAATGAAGAGATCCTCGCCGAACTGAAGCGCATCGACGCGCTCGTGTCGACCGGCCGCGCCTTCGACGCGCTGAAGGCGATCCGCGGTCTCTACGCGATCGAAGACAATATTCTCAACAATCACGAGCTGCCGCCGACGATGGTCGAGCAGATTCGCAGGGAGATCGCACCATGGCGGTAGATGCAACGTCAAAGGTGACGAGCTCGACCTCGGCGAGCACCTCGAGCTCGACCCAAAAGGCGACGCTGAACTACGACAACTTCCTTCAGCTGCTCATCGCGCAGATGAAGAACCAGGACCCGACCGATCCGATGGATGCCAGCGAGCAGGTCGCTCAGCTTGCCACTTTCTCGCAGGTCGAGCAGACGATCCAGACCAACACCAAGCTGGACACGCTTCTGGCAAGCTCGAGCCTCACCCAGGCCAGCAGCTATGTCGGGAAGTACATGGAAAGCGCTGACGGCACCGTCAAAGGCGTCATCGATTCCGTCAAGGTTTATTCCGACGGCATTATTGCGACGACGACGGATGGCGGTAAGATACTCGTGCAGGCGGGAATCACTGTTGCCGACGAGGCGCCGAGCAGCAGCTCCTGATGCAAAAGGCGCCGAGGCGCCTGATTATGCCGATCAATCGCAGCCCGGCTGTCGCGGGCTGCTTCGAGGCGATATGAGGTTGCCTTCAGATGAATGAAGCTGATGCATTGGATCTGTTCCAGGCCGCGATCTGGACGGTCCTGATTGCTGCCGGTCCTGCCGTGATCGCTGCGATGGTGGTGGGTCTCGTCATCGCCCTGATCCAGGCATTGACCCAGGTGCAGGAAGCGACGCTGACCTTCGTGCCGAAGATCCTCGCCGTGCTCATCACCGTCGGCGTCACCGCGCCTTTCATCGGCTCACAGATCTCGATTTTCACCAATCTGGTCTTCTCGCGCATTCAATCCGGCTTCTGAGCCACCTTCGCGCAAGCTTCGCCATTTAACTCTCGATCCGAATTGGGCGGACCTCGTTTCCGCCTCCTCTCATGAAGAGACGGAATCGTTATGGCGCAACCACCTGCACTCCCCCTTCCGAAAGTCGCCCCGAGCCTGCGCGATGTCGGTTTTGCTCTCGGCATTGTCGGCATCATCTGCATTCTCTTCCTGCCGATTCCGCCGTTCCTGATCGATATGGGACTGGCATTCTCGATCGCCTTTTCGGTGCTGATCCTGATGGTCGCGCTGTGGATCCAGAAGCCGCTCGATTTCTCGTCCTTTCCGACCATCCTGCTGATCGCGACGATGACCCGGCTGGCGCTGAACATCGCCACCACCCGCGTCATCCTGTCCCACGGCAATGAGGGCCATGACGCAGCCGGCGGCGTCATTGCCGGCTTCGCAAGCCTGGTGATGTCCGGCGACTTCGTCATCGGTCTGATCGTCTTCCTGATCCTTATCACCATCAACTTCATCGTCATCACCAAAGGTGCGACGCGTATCGCCGAAGTCGGCGCCCGTTTCACCCTGGATGCCATCCCCGGCAAGCAGATGTCGATCGATGCCGATCTTTCGGCCGGCATCATCGATGAGAAGGAAGCCCAGCGCCGGCGCAGGGAGCTCGAGGAGGAAAGCTCCTTCTTCGGTGCGATGGACGGTGCCTCGAAATTCGTGCGCGGCGATGCCGTCGCCGGCCTGATCATTACCGCCATCAACGTCTTCGGCGGCATCATCATCGGTTATTTCCGCCACGGCATGCCGATCGGCGAAGCAGCCGACGTCTTCGTCAAGCTCTCCGTCGGCGACGGCCTCGTCTCGCAGATGCCGGCTCTCATCGTCTCGCTCGCCGCCGGCCTCCTCGTCTCGCGCGGCGGCACCACCGGCTCCACCGACCAGGCGGTCGTCAACCAGTTGAGCGGTTACCCCCGCGCGCTCTCGGTTTCGGCGGTGCTGATGTTCGTCCTGGCGCTGATGCCGGGCCTGCCGTTCGTCCCCTTCGTGATCCTCGGCAGTCTTCTCGCCTTCGCCGCCTGGTTCATTCCGCGTCAGGTCGAGGCCGAAAACAAGCTGCGCCGCGAACAGGAGGAAAAGAAGGTCGTCCAGAGCAAGGAGTTGGAGAAGGATTCGGTCAAGTCGGTGCTCCGCACCTCCGAAATCGAGCTCGCGCTCGGCAAGATGGTCTCGACGCGCCTGCTCGGCGCCCATCAGGAACTGGCCTTCCGCGTCGGCAAGATGCGCAAGAAGTTCGCCACGCAATACGGCTTCGTCGTCCCGGAAATCAAGGTCACCGACGATATTGCCATCGCCGAGAAGTCCTACCAGATCCGCATTCATGGCACGACGGTCGCCTCCAACCTGCTGCGCGTCGGCGAAGTCCTCGTCGTCACCGGCGCCGGCCGCAAGCCCAGCATTCCGGGTGACGAAATCCGCGAGCCCGCTTTCGGCATGCCGGCCGTCTCGATTCTCGAAAACTTCGCCGATGATCTGAAACGCGAAGGTTTCCAGCCGATCGACAACGTCTCCGTCGTGCTGACCCACATGAGCGAGGTCATTCGCAACAACCTGCCGCAGCTTCTGTCCTACAAGGACGTCAAGGTGCTGATCGATCGCCTCGACCCGGAATACAAGAAGCTCGCCGACGAAATTTGCACGTCGCACATGTCCTATTCCGGCCTGCAGGCGGTGCTCAAGCTCCTGCTTGCCGAGCGCGTGTCGATCCGCAACCTGCACCTCATTCTCGAGGCGGTGGCCGAGCTTGCCCCGCATGTCAGGAAGACCGAGCAGATCGTCGAACACGTCCGCATCCGCATGGCCCAGCAGCTCTGCGGCGATCTTGCCGACAACGGCGTGCTGCGTGTACTGAGATTGGGCAGCAAGTGGGATCTCGCCTTCCACCAGGCGCTGAAGCGCGATGCCAAGGGCGAGGTGATCGAGTTCGACATCGATCCCAGAAGCCTGGAGGAGTTCAGCGAGCAGGCGAGCAAAGTTATCCGTGAGTTCATGGATCGCGGCCTGCCATTCGCCCTTGTCACGTCGCCGGAAACACGCTCCTATGTGCGCATGATCATCGAACGGCTGTTCGCCACGCTGCCGGTCCTGTCGCATGTCGAACTGGCCAAGGGCATCGAGATAAAGATTTTGGGCTCGATTTCATGATAACAGACCCGCAAGGGACCGTTCTCGCGCTGTTTCTGGTCTTCTGCCGGATTGGCGGCTGCGTGCTGGCTCTTCCGGGTTTTTCCTCGGCGCGCGTGCCCGAGCAGCTGCGCGTCTTCATCGCCGGTGCGCTGTCGATCGCACTCATGCCGCTGCTCTGGGACACGGTCTATCCGGCTGTCCACACGGGAGCCGGAACTTATATCGGCCTGATTTTCAGCGAATCGCTGGTCGGCCTGATGTACGGCATGCTGGCCAGAATCTATACGCTCGGCATGCAGTTCGCCGCGACGATCATCGCCATGATGGTCGGTTATACCCAGCCGGGCTCGGCCGACGTCATCGAAGACGCGCCGGAAACCAGCCTTTCCGGCTTCATCACCTTTGCCGGCATCATGATTCTGTTCATCATGGATTTCCATCACATCGTCTTCCGCGCGCTGGTCGATTCTTACACGACCATGCCCTTCGGCGGGGTGACGCAGATGCGCGCGACGCTGATCTCCTTTACCGACACGCTGGAGCAGACCACCTATATCATGCTGCGGCTGTCGAGCCCCTTTCTGATCTACGGCATGATCTTCAACGTCTCGATCGGCTTCATCAACAAGCTGGCGCCGCAGATTCCGGTCTATTTCATTTCCACACCCTATCTGCTGATGGGCGGGCTCTTCCTGTTTTATGTCTCGGTCGCGGCGCTGGTCAGCCAGTTCGGCCAGGCCTTCGGTTCGATCTATATCGGGCCGATGAGGCTGATATGATCGAGAAGAGCCGCTCCCAAAAACTCAAGCGTCTGCTGTCGGTGCAGCGGCATATCGAGAGGATGGCCGAGAACGACCTGGCCGAAACCAGCCGTCAGCGCATCGAGGTCAATGCGGCGATGGACGACGTTATCGTCGCTCTCGGTTCGATGGATCCGGTCCACCACGCCTTCTCGCAGAATTATGCCGACCGGTTCGGCAGGTTGACGATCAAGGATCAGCAGCTCACCGGCATGCAGCAGATCCACGAGATGCGGCTGACGCGCGAGCGCGCCAAGGCCGATCGGCTGGAAGAGGGCATGAAAGAAGCCCTCGATGCCGAGCGCCGCGAGGCCGACGACAATGCCGTCTACGATGTAATCGATCAGCAATTCGCAACACCAGCCTCCAGCAAGCTTCAAAAACCATAATCGTTACGATCTTAAATTAGAGGATTGTAACGTGGCTATTTCGCCCCCCAGTGATCTGGTCCTGGACGTGGTCAAAGCTGCCGACCCCATGGAGGTTCAGGTAGCCCAGGAAAAGTTGAAGGCAAATCGTGCGGCCTTTGCCGCAACGAGCCTCGCCGAGAACGGCAAGGGCTTCTCCAATACGGTCGACGTTCTCGATCATGTCGGCCAGAAAAGCGGCCTTTCCAACATCCAGAACCGCACCAAGGCCGAGGAGGTTCCGGAAAGCTACCGGAAGTTCGAGGCCATGGTTCTGCAGAACTTCGTCAAGTCGATGCTGCCGAGCGAAAGTGAAGACGTCTACGGCAAGGGCGCGACCGGCGATATCTGGAAGGGCATGATGGCCGAGCAGCTCGGCAACACCATGGCTAAGGGCGACGGCATCGGCATTGCCAAGCAGATGTACAGCGAGCAGCTGCGCCGGCAGGAAGGCAAGATCGTCAATGCCTCGACCGATGATCGTGACCGCAACACCGCTCTCAGCATGATCGACGACTTCCAGCGCAAGACCTTTGGCACGCCGACGGCGGACGCCAAGGCCGATAGAACAGGATGATTTTAGGCCCGTTGGCCTGAAATCTGAATCCTGTTCTAAATTAAATAGTTAGAGCATGATGTCGTCCGAAAACCGCGCACACTTTTCGGCATCATGCTCTAAGCGACGCATAATCGAGGGTACAATGGAAATAATTTCGAACGAATACAGGATCAAATCCGTTCTCGGACGCCTCGAAATGATCATCGACAATGAGAATACTCGGATCGGCAACGATCCGCAGTTCGATCTCAAGGTCTCCAATGCGCACAAGAGCCGCTGCCTCTATGAGCTGTCGATGCTTTTCCGCGACACCGATCCGGCCGAGCTTGCCGCCGCCCATCTCGATCAGCTGCACGGCCTGAAGAAGAAGCTGGTTCTCAACGCCCGGCGCGTCGAAGCGCACCTCGAAGCGGTTCGCGCTGTCGCCGACCTCCTGAAGAATGCCGTTCAGGACGCTGACGCTGACGGCACCTATTCCCAGGAACAATTCGCCGTGCGTGGGAACTGATGGTCAAGCTGGTCCTCACCGGTGTCTGGGTTTGCGCCATCACCTTGGCCTCGGTCTACTTTTCGGTGTACATGGCGACGGCGCCAGCACCTGCGGCAACGGATTCCAAACAGAGCGCGCTCGAACTGGTGAAGGGTGAAACGATCACGGTGCCGGTCATCGGCGACGGTGCGATCACCGGTTATTTCCTCGGCCGCATTTCCTTCATGATGAACAAGGACATGCTGAAGGGCGTGACCTTGCCGCTGACCGAGATGACGACGGACGAGCTTTTCAGCCTGCTCGTCGGCAACAAGATGGTCGATCTCGCGCACATCAAGTCCTTTGACGCCAAGGCCTTCCGCGAGGAGATCAAGAAGGGCATGAACGAGCGGCTCGGCGGCGAATATGTCGCCGAAGTGATGCTGGAGCAGCTCGATTATCTCTCCAAGGAAGAGGTCAAGCAGAACGCGGCCGGTGAGCCGAAAAAGCTCGGCGCTCCGGTCAAGATCATTGAGGGCGCCGCGGCTGATGGCGCGCCGGCCCCGGCCGCCCACTGAAATAACGTATTCCAGATCCGATGCATGAACGGCGCCTTTCGGGCGCCGTTTGTCGTTGGGCTTGATGTGGTTAATAAACCACTTATGCGAGCATCAAAATCCAAGGAATTTTCCTAAGGGTTGTTTGAAAGCCTCCTGTTATATCAGGTCTCACAGCTTGGCATGCGCCGTATTCCGTGAGCGGGGCGACGCTGCCATGCGTGACGCGACCGGTCCTTTCGAGACCTCCGGGTGCGGAAAAATATGGGCTTGGTTTCCGGGATGTCGGGCGCATGACGCACCCTCGGCAGGAGGTAGGAATGAATTTGATTGCAAACTTCGCGGTGCTTGCGTCGCGGCGGACGATCTTCGATCTGCCGGTCTGCGATCTCGGCTGGGACGATGCACTCGTTTTTATCAACGAGCTGGCCTCCATTCCCGTCGGCCAGACCGTGGTTTGCTTCGTCAACGCCCATAATATGCTGACCGCGTTGCGCGACGATGATTATTACCGGATCATGTCGCACAATCTGGTGCTGCCGGATGGCATCGGCCTCAATATCGCATCGCAGATCGCCCACGGCTCGCCGTTTCCCGCCAACCTGAACGGTACCGATTTCGTGCCGGCCTTCCTCACCTTCATGGAGGCTCCGCGCCGCATCGGCCTGATCGGCGGCACCCGCGCGGTCGTCGAGGCGGCGGCGGATAATTTCCGCAAGCACACACCCTGGCATGAATTTGTCGTCATTTCCGACGGCTTTTTCGACAAGGTCGACTCCTCCGATGTCACCGAGGAGATCGAGCGCCAGAAGCTCGACATTCTGATCGTCGGCATGGGAACGCCGCTGCAGGAGAAATGGGTCCACGACAACATCCGCGCCGACCATGCGCGTCTGGTGCTGACGGTAGGCGCGCTCTTCGACTTCGTCTCCGGCGCCGTTCCGCGAGCGCCGAAGACGGTGCGGATGATGCGTCTCGAATGGGCCTATCGGCTGATACAGGAGCCCGCGCGCCTTTGGCGGCGCTACATCGTCGGCATTCCGGTCTTCCTTTTCCATGTCCTGCGCTACCGCTTCCGCCGCCGCGAAAGAATTCTGAGCTACCCGGAAGAGCATCGCAGCGTCTCGCAGCCGGCGGCGGAACGTAGGAAGGCGAGCTGAACGGGCGGCGCCCGGTTCAAATTTGAAACCTCGGACCGCGATTCTTGCCAGTCGCGGTTAACCATTTCTTTGCCATGAATATTTAGAGTCGTTTAATCATCTGCATCGCGTGCGGATGATTGAACTCGGCCATCATGTGCATGAGATGTGGCGCAAATGTACGATATCAGGGCGAGAAACAGCTTCCAGGATCGCGCAGCCGCGGGGCCGCGCTCCTTTGACGATTCCTATCGCCGGCAGTCGCAGGGGACTGCTATCGCACTGCCCGAGGCCGAATTGCTGCGCGCGATCGGCCGCGCGCTCGAAGAGCAGCGCGCAATGGCGGCGCGTTCGGCGCCGCTGGTCGACCGCATTGAAACCATCCTCGGCAACCGCCTGCGGGCTGCCAACGATATCGGCCGTCCTCTTCCGCCAGAGCCGGCCGGTCATGAAAAGTCCATCGCTGCGGAAGAGCCCGCACTCCCGCCCGCGCCGCTGGCCGCGATCAGCGAGGAGCCCGCTAGATTCCAGCCGGCAGCGCCGCGCCACCGCGCCGGCCGCTTCGGCCTTGTCATGACGGTCGTCGCCGCCACGATCCTCGGGGCAGGCCTGCCGGCGTTGATGCCGGTCTCGCCCGCTCTCTATCGTGCCGAGACGACGCTTTCGGTAAGCACGGATGCGGCAAGCCGCGCGGCCTTCACCCAGGCTGCGGCGAAAGGCCTGTTGTCGGCACGCGTGATGGCATCGACGGTCGCTGCGCTGAAACTCGATCACGACCCCGAATTTGCCGGCTCCGGTGCCAATGCGCTCGGCGTTGCGCTCGACCTCCTCTCGGCCACCGGTGCTGCCGCCGATCCGGCCTCGCGCGCCGAGGCGGCGCTGAAACATGCGGTCGAGATCGTGCCTGATGTTGCCGCCGGTACGATTCTCGTCAGGGTGACGACCGGCGACAGCGGCAAATCGATGCGCATCGCCGCGCGGCTTGGCGAAGCGGTGTCCGCCGGCAGCGGTCCCGGCCGAAGCGCCGAAACCGACACGGCGCTGCGCAAGGCTTATGACGAGGCGAAGGCGGAGCTTGCCGCCTTTACGGCAAAAAGCGGCGAGGGCAACGTCAAGGTGGCGATCGACCTTCGCCGCCAAATCGATGGGCTCGATGCCGAGCTGAAGCAGGCCGACGAGAATATCCTCGCCGCCAAGGCGCAGGCCGACCGGCTGAAGACGGCAAAACTCGCGGGCGTGCTGGATGGTTCGCTCCCCTCCGATCTGCTCTCGCCGGCGCTGCAGGATTGGCGCGACAAATATGCCGTCGCCAGGACGACGCTGGCCCAGCTCTCGGCCGAGCTTGGCCCGCGCCATCCGCGCCTGCTGCAGCAGCAGGCCGAAACGGACGGGCTGAAGGAGAACATGGGCAAGGAGCTTGCCCGTCTGGCCCAGCTCGCCAATGCCGCCGCCAAGGCTGCGGTCGATACGCGCAAGGGTCTGAACGATCGCCGCAACACGCTGATCGCCCAGAGCCGGGATACCGGCGTCGATCTGCCCCGGCTGACCGAGCTGCGCGAGAAGGCGAATGCCGCGCATGTGCGCCTGGAAGAGACGGCCTCCGCAACGGGGGCAGCCGACGACGCTCATCTGATCGTGCTGAAATCGCCGGTGGCCTCGAGGGTAGCGGCAACGAATGGCTCGATCGGCGGCGCGCTGACCGGGGGCGCCGCCGGGCTGGCAATCGGTCTTGCTCTGGCGTTCCTGCTGTTCTTGCGCAAATCCGTCGTTTCCTCTGCAACGGAAATGCCAGTGTCCCCGTCGGTTGTGTCCCCGCCGCCGGCGCCCGCGCCCCCGGCGGCGTTCGACGAGATGGACGTGCTGCGCTCCGAGATCTCCGGCCTCCGTGACCGCCTTCGCGATTTGATGGAAGTGCGGCAACCGCGGCGCTGAACCAACATTTCCTTGCAAGTTTGATATTGCCTTGCCGCTTTCCGACAGGATAGGGCGTTAGCGGGCATTTGACGCTCGTCAACTATCCTTAGATTGACCTGAAACCAGGGCGGAGAGACGCGTGACGACAGTAATCGACGGCAAGAATGTGGCTGCATCGGTCATTCAGACGGTCAAGAGTGCGACGGCGGCGCTGGAAAAGAGCAGCGGCGTCACCACCGGCCTGGCCGTCATCATCGTCGGCGACGACCCGGCAAGCCACGCCTATGTCGGCTCCAAGGGCCGCATGGCCAAGGAATGCGGCTTCAAGTCCGTCCAGCACACGCTGCCGGCCGAGACCAGCCAGGCGGAACTGGCAGCGCTCGTCGCCACCCTCAACGCCGATCCGTCGATCCACGGCATCCTGGTGCAGTTGCCCTTGCCGAAGCCGCTCGACAGCGAGCCGATCATCCAGTCGATCCTGCCGGAAAAAGATGTCGATGGCTTGAGCGTCGTCAACGCCGGCAAGCTCGCCACCGGCGACCTGAAGACCGGACTGGTCTCCTGCACGCCGGCCGGCGCCATGGTTTTCGTCCGCCGCACCCATGGCGAGGATCTCTCCGGCCTCAACGCCGTCGTCATCGGCCGCTCCAACCTGTTCGGCAAGCCGATGGCGCAATTGCTGCTCAACGCCAATGCGACGGTGACGATGGCCCATTCGAGAACGAAGGACCTCGCCGAGGTCTGCCGCAACGCCGATATTCTGGTGGCCGCCGTCGGCCGGCCGGAAATGGTCAAGGCCGATTGGGTCAAGCCGGGTGCGACAGTCATCGATGTCGGCATCAACCGCGTCCCGGCGCCCGACAAGGGCGAGGGCAAGACCCGGCTCGTCGGTGACGTCGCCTTCGCCGAAGTCTGCGACGTCGCCAGCACCATCACCCCGGTTCCCGGCGGGGTCGGGCCGATGACCATTGCCATGCTGATGGCCAATACGGTGATTGCCGCCCATCGCGCCGCAGGGCAGACCCCGCCGCAATTCTGATTATGGCTGCTGCGGGGCAGGGCCGGTCGAGGCCCTGACGATCAGCTCGGTCTTCCAGAGTTCCTGATCGGGGAAGGGGCCGGCCTGTTTCACCGTGCCGATCAGCCGCTGCGCGATGCGCACGCCGGCAGCGCGCAGCGCCGAGCGCGTCGTCGTCAGCGGCACGGAGAAACTTTCCGGCTTCAAGAGCGGCAGCACGTCGTCATGGGCGATCAGGGAGATATCCTCGCCGAGCCGCAGTCCCGCCTGGTTGACGGCGCGGATTGCGCCCAACGCCATCACCGTGCTGGAGCAGAGGATCGCCGTCGGCCGCTGCGGCAGCTGCAGGAAGCGTTCCATCGCCAGCAGGCCCTGCTCGTCGGTCATCAGCGTATGGCTGATGCAATCCTCCTCGAGAACAAGTCCGCGTTCGGCAAGCGCCGATATGACGCCGTTCTTCCTGCGGATGGCGAAATCGAGATGCACTTGCCCGTTCATCAGCGCAAAGCGCGTATGGCCGAGCTGCAGCAGCAGCCGTGTGGCGTCGTAAAAGGCGCCTTCATTATCGATGTCGAGATAGGGATAATCCAGCTCCGCGCCGAAGGAGCGGCCATGCACGACATAGGGCATGGAGAGCGATTTCAGCATGGGAAGCCGCGGATCGTGGCCGCGCATATAGGCGACGAACAGCGCGTCGACATTGCCGCTGATCGCAAGCCGCCGGAGTGCGGCCACCTCGTCATCGGGATCGGCCGGCATGATGACGAAATGGAAATCGTGACGCACGGCCTCCTCGCCGAGCCCGGCCAGGAATTCGCCGAAATGCACGTCGGACTGGTGGCCGGGCGCCGTCGGCATGACCAGGCCGATCGAGCCTGCCTTGCCGGTCGCAAGCCGCTGGGCAGCCTTGTTCGGCCGGTATCCGGTTTCCTTGACGGCCTGGAGCACGCGCTCGCGGGTCGCTTCATTGACCTCGGGATAACCGTTGAGCGCCCGGCTCACCGTCGTCTGCGACAGCCCGAGCAATTCCGATAGCTGTTTGAGATTCACCTGTTATGCTTCCTCCCGGCCCGCCCGTCGGCCGCTTCAAAAAGGCCTGCCGCCTCCCAATGGCACCCAAAGCGCTTTCAATTATGTAGCATCTCGCGCGCTTGACTCAAGAAAAATCGCTCCATATTCCCCGATAGGCGTTGCTGAGCTGCGTATTCTGCGTGTTCACGGCGAGATTTCGTGAAATGACTTGACTCCATTCCACCGAAAGTGGAATGAGTGAAGGTGTCAAAGCGCTTTGAAATTTCCTTTTGAAGGGATTCGGCGCGGGTTGGGATTGTGATGGGAGGATGATCACATGAAGAAGTCATTTTTGATGGGCGTTGCCGTAGCGGCGCTTTTTGCCGGTGCTGCGTCGGCGGCCGATCTGAAATTTGCCCCGGGACAGGATGCCAAGTTCAACTGGAAAAGCTATGACGAATTCAAGGCCGCCCATGCCGATCTGAAGGGCCAGCCGCTGACGATCTTCGGGCCGTGGCGCGGCGAAGACGAGGCGTTCTTCCTGAGCGTCCTCGCCTATTTCACCGAAGCGACCGGAATCGACGCCAAATATTCCTCTTCCGAAAACTACGAACAGCAGATTGTCATCGACACGCAGGCGGGCTCGCCGCCGAACATCGCCATCCTGCCGCAGCCGGGCCTTCTTGCGGACCTCGCCGGCAAGGGCTTCCTGACGCCGCTCGGCGATGACAACTCCAAGTGGCTCAAGGACAATTACGGCGCCGGCGACAGCTGGGTCGGGTACGGCACCTATAAGGGCAAGGACGGCAAGGAAGCCTTCTACGCTTTCCCCTATAAGGCCGACGTGAAATCACTCGTCTGGTATGTTCCGGAGAATTTCGAGGAAGCCGGCTACAAGATCCCGACGACCATGGAAGAGCTGCATGCTCTGACCGATCAGATCGTCAAGGACGGCGGCGTTCCCTGGTGCATCGGCCTCGGTTCGGGCGGCGCCACCGGCTGGCCGGCGACCGACTGGGTCGAAGACATCATGCTGCGCACTCAGCCGCCGGAAGCCTACGACAAGTGGACGACCAATGAGATGAAGTTCACCGATCCGGCCGTCGTTGCCGCGATCGACGAATTCGGCAAGTTTGCCAAGAACGAGAAATACGTCGATGGCGGCGTTGCCGCCGTAGCGTCGACCGACTTTCGCGACAGCCCGAAGGGCCTCTTCGCCGTTCCGCCGAAGTGCTACATGCACCATCAGGCCTCGTTCATCCCGTCCTTCTTCCCCGAAGGCACGAAGCTCGGTCAGGATGCGGACTTCTTCTACATGCCGACCTTCGCTTCGCATCCCGAACTCGGCAAGCCGGTTCTCGGTGCCGGCACGCTGGTCTCGATCGCCAAGGACTCGAAGACGGCCCGCGCTTTCATCGACTTCCTGAAGACCCCGATCGCCCATGAAGTGTGGATGGCGCAGTCGAGCTTCCTGACCCCGTATAAGGGCGTCAGCACCGACGCCTATGCCAACCCGCAGATGAAGAAGGAAGGCGAGATCCTGACATCCGCCACCACCTTCCGCTTCGACGGTTCCGACCTGATGCCCGGCAAGATCGGCGCCGGCGCCTTCTGGACCGGCATGGTCGATTTCGTCGGCGGCAAGTCCGCTCAGGATGCAGCGGCCGAGATCCAGAGTGCCTGGGACGGTATCAAGTAATTTCCCATAAGTCTCATGCCGCCGGGTAGCCGGCGGCATTAGCAGAATGACCGGCCGGGTTCCAGAGGGGGAGCCCGGTCGTGCCGGATCCTGTGGTCAAAGACACAAGATGCGTTGACGGCATCCGGCGTTAACCCTTCGAAACAAGACAGGGAAGCAGGGGAGGGACGAAATGCTGTTGCAGATTGTGTCCGCTTTGGGCGTCGTGGTCGGAGCCGTTTTTGCATGCTCCGCCTATTTCTTTTTCTCGAACAAGCTCCTCGATCTCGCCTTGCCGGTGAGGGACGGTGATATCCGTCAGGCTTCGCGAAACCTGAACCGGCGCGCCATGATCCGCCCCTGGCTGTTCCTCGGCCCGGCACTCTCCCTGCTGATCGTCTACCTCGTCTACCCTGTCATCGCGACGTTCATCCTGTCCTTCTACGACCGGTCGGGCAACGAGTTCGTCGGCGCGACGAATTACCTGTGGGCCTTGAACGACCGCGAATTCCGCCAGTCGATCTTCAACAACATCCTCTGGCTCGCCGTCGTGCCCGCTGCCTGCACCTTCTTCGGCCTGGTCATCGCCGTGATGACCGACCGCATCTGGTGGGGCAATATCGCCAAAAGCATCGTCTTCATGCCGATGGCGATCTCCTTCGTCGGCGCTTCCGTCATCTGGAAGTTCATCTACGAGTATCGCGGCGGCAACGATGTGCAGATCGGCCTCCTGAACGCCATCGTGCAGACATTCGGCGGTACGCCGCAGGTCTGGATTTCCGTTCCCTTCTGGAACAATTTCTTTCTGATGGTCATCCTGATCTGGATCCAGACCGGTTTTGCCATGGTTATCCTGTCGGCGGCGCTGCGCGGCATCCCGGAAGAGACGATCGAGGCTGCCGTCATCGATGGCGCCAATGGCTGGCAGATCTTCTGGCGCATCATGGTGCCGCAGGTCTGGGGCACCATCGCCGTCGTCTGGACGACGATCACCATTCTCGTCCTCAAGGTCTTCGATATCGTGCTGACCATGACCAACGGCCAATGGCAGACCATGGTGCTGGCGAACCTGATGTTCAACTGGTTGTTCCGCGGCGGCGGCGATTCCGGCCGAAGTGCTGTTATCGCCATCATCATCATGCTCGCCGTCACGCCGATCATGGTCTGGAACGTGCGCCGCGCCAACCGCGAACTGAAGGGCCATTGAGATGACCGCTGTTGGAAGCTATTTCAAGATCGGCCCCGCCCGCCTCTTCGTTCACCTTGCCGTTCTTCTGATCGTCATCCTCTGGTTGATCCCGACGCTCGGCATCTTCGTCAGCGCCTTGCGCGACAAGGATCAGATCGTCGTGTCCGGCTGGTGGACCTCCTTCGTCGGCTCGACGCAGACTGTTGCCGTCCGTCTAGGCACGCCTGACCAGCAGAAGCAGGAGGGCGCCACCTACGTCATCTCAGGCAATGTGCTGGAAGGCCAGACAGGTCGCTCGGTGAAAGCCTACGGCAACCGCGTGCAGCAGCCGGCCGCCTTCAAGGCGGGGGAAACCGCCGACCTCGGTGATGGCGAAAGCCTGCAGATCAACAGCGACGGCAGCTATCGCTACATGAAGAACGCTGCCTTCTCGCCGGACGAACGGCCGCGGCGCATCTATGTCTCCGTTTCCGCGCCGCCGGAATTCACGACGCAGAACTATAACACCGTTCTGACAGGCGAGGGCATCGGCCAGTCCTTCATCAATTCGCTGACCGTGACGATCCCGGCGACGATCATCCCGATCCTGATTGCCGCTTTCGCCGCCTATGCCTTGAGCTGGATGGATTTTCCCGGACGCGCGCTGCTGATTGCGCTCGTCGTCGGTCTCATCGTCGTGCCGCTGCAGATGTCGCTGATCCCGCTTCTGCGCCTCTATAACGAGATCGGCACCATGCTCGGCCAGCCGTCGAAGACCTATCCCGGTATCTGGCTCGCCCATACCGCCTTCGGCATGCCGCTCGCCATCTTTCTGCTGCGGGCCTATATTGCCGGCCTGCCGAAGGAGATCATCGAATCTGCCCGTGTCGACGGCGCGAGCGACTTCGAAATCTTTACCCGCATCGTTTTGCCTCTGTCCTTCCCCGCACTCGCCTCCTTCGCCATCTTCCAGTTCCTGTGGGTGTGGAATGACCTGCTCGTCGCCATGGTCTTCCTGGGCACCGACAAGGAGCACCTCGTGTTGACCGGCAGCCTGAACGCGCTGCTCGGCTCGCGCGGCGGCAATTGGGAGATTTTGACGGCGTCGGCCTTCGTCACCATTGTCGTGCCGCTGCTCGTCTTCTTCAGCCTGCAGCGCTATCTGGTGCGTGGTCTGCTGGCGGGCTCGGTCAAGGGCGGCTGACCATTTTCGAACGTGACTTCAGACAGGATATTCCATGAACGTGGCTTCCCAATCGATCTTGACCGCCGACAAGGACTGGTGGCGCGGCGCGGTGATCTATCAGATCTATCCGCGCTCCTATCAGGATTCCAACGGCGACGGCATCGGCGACCTCAAGGGCATCACCGCCCGCCTGCCGCATGTGGCAAGCCTCGGCGTCGATGCGATCTGGATCTCGCCCTTCTTCACCTCGCCGATGCGCGATTTCGGTTACGACGTTTCCGATTACGAGAATGTCGATTCGATCTTCGGCACGCTGGTGGATTTCGACACGATGATCGCGGAGGCCCACCGCCTCGGCATCCGCGTGATGATCGATCTGGTCATCTCGCACAGCTCCGATCAGCATCCCTGGTTCGTGCAGAGCCGCTCCAGCAAAACCAACGCCAAGGCCGACTGGTATGTCTGGGCCGACGCCAAGCCGGATGGCACGCCGCCGAACAACTGGTTGTCGATCTTCGGCGGCTCGGCATGGGCGTGGGATCCGACGCGCATGCAATATTACCTGCATAATTTCCTCACCTCGCAGCCGGACATGAACCTGCATAGTCCGGAGGTGCAGGACCGTCTGCTCGATGTCGTGCGCTTCTGGCTCAATCGAGGCGTCGATGGCTTCCGCCTCGACACCATCAATTTCTATTTCCACGACCCGCTGTTGCGCGACAATCCCGCCCTTGCGCCTGAGCGCCGCAACGCCTCGACGGCGCCGGCGGTCAATCCCTATAATTTCCAGGAACATATCTACGACAAGAACCGGCCGGAGAATCTCGCCTTCTTGAAGCGCTTCCGCGCCGTTCTTGAGGAATTCCCGGCAATCGCCGCCGTCGGCGAGGTGGGTGACAGCCAGCGCGGCCTCGAAATCGTCGGTGAATACACCTCCGGCAACGACAAGATGCACATGTGCTACGCCTTCGAGTTCCTGGCGCCCGATCCGCTGACGCCGGAGCGCGTCGAGGAGGTGATGGAGGATTTCGAAGCCGCGGCCCCCGACGGTTGGGCCTGCTGGGCCTTCTCCAATCACGACGTCATGCGTCATGTCAGCCGCTGGGGCGGACTGGTCGCCGATCACGACGCCTTCGCCAAGCTCTACGCCTCGCTGCTGATGACGCTGCGCGGTTCCGTCTGCCTCTATCAGGGCGAGGAACTGGCGCTGACCGAAGCCGATCTCGCCTATCAGGATCTGCAGGATCCCTATGGTATCCAGTTCTGGCCGGAGTTCAAAGGCCGTGACGGCTGCCGCACGCCGATGGTCTGGGACAGCCACGTCGCCCAGGGCGGCTTTTCGACGGTCAAGCCCTGGCTGCCGGTCCCGGTCGAACATATTCTGCGCGCCGTCAATGTCCAGCAGGGCGACGAGACGTCCGTGCTCGAGCATTATCGCCGCTTCATCGCCTTCCGCAAGCTGCACCCGGCCTTTGCCAAGGGCGAGATCGAATTCGAGGAGACCGAAGGCGATATCCTGGTCTTCACCCGCGACTACAGCGACGAGAAGCTGCTCTGCATTTTCAACATGAGCCCGGCCGAGGCCAGCGTCACCCTGCCTGCGGGAGAATGGCAGGCGTTGACGGGGCATGGCTTTATCAGCAACAACTATGGCGACAAGATCGATATTCCGGCCTGGGGGGCGTATTTCGCCCGTCTCGCTTAAGGATCAGGAGGGGAGTGAGAAATGACTGGACTGACGCTGAAGGATATCCGCAAATCCTACGGTTCCGTGGACGTTCTCCACGGGATCGATCTCGATATCAAGCAGGGCGAATTCATCGTCTTCGTCGGCCCGTCCGGCTGCGGCAAGTCCACGCTTCTGCGCATGATCGCCGGTCTCGAGGCGATCACCGGCGGCGAGATGTATATTGACGGCCATCTCGTCAATGACGTGCCGCCGTCGAAGCGCGGCATCGCCATGGTCTTCCAGTCCTATGCGCTCTATCCGCACATGACCGTCTTCGACAATATGGCTTTCGGCATGAAGATTGCCGGCGAAAGCAAGCAGGAGATCGACCGCCGTGTGCGGGCGGCGGCCGAGAGCCTGCAGCTGACCAAATATCTCGACCGCCTGCCGAAGGCGCTTTCCGGCGGCCAGCGCCAGCGTGTGGCGATCGGCCGCGCCATCTGCCGCGATCCGAAGGTCTTCCTGTTCGACGAGCCGCTGTCCAACCTTGATGCTGCGCTGCGTGTCGCCACCCGCATCGAGATCGCCCGCCTCAACGAGCAGATGGCCGACACGACGATGATCTATGTCACCCACGACCAGGTCGAGGCGATGACGCTCGCCGACCGCATCGTCGTTCTCTCCGCCGGCAATATCGAGCAGGTCGGCGCGCCGCTGGAGCTCTACGAGCGCCCGGCCAACCTCTTCGTCGCCAAATTCATCGGCTCGCCGGCCATGAACATCATCCCGGCGACGGTCTCAGGCACCGGCAGCCAGACGACGGTGACGCTCACCGGCGGCATGTCGGTGACGCTCGATGTCGCGACTGACGCATCCGAGAAGGGCAAGCAGGCAAGCTTCGGCGTTCGTCCGGAGGATCTGAGGATTGCCGACGGCGCCGATTATCTTTTCGAAGGCGAGGTGTCGATCGTCGAAGCGCTCGGAGAAGTGACGCTGCTCTATATCGAGGGCCTCGTCCCAGGCGAACCGATCGTCGTCAAGCTGCCGGGTATCTACGACGTTCACAAGGGCCAGAGAATGCGCTTTGCCGCCGACCGGCAGAAGCTGCATCTCTTCGATGCAAGCGGCCATACCTACCGGAAATGAGACAGCCATTTTTGGGGTCATAATCCCGAGAATTATACTTGGCGGACCGGATTCTCACTTTCTGTTAAAGATCGGCTGCTACCTTTTCCTCGTCAATTTATGAGGGGGATAAGCAAGTGGCCGCTTCCAATCCGTCACAGCCAAGATCTCATTTCCTGAGCAAGGAAGAATCCTTCATGTACGACCGCGAGGCGCGGTTCAAAATGGAGGATACGATGAACGCCGCGCGGATCGAATATACGGAAAAGGGTGTCATGCACGCGGCTTCGCGCCGTTGCGACATCGTCCGGATTTCGATGAGCAGCGCGACGCTCGCGATCCTGACCCAGTTCAACCTGCCGAAGCAGTTCTATCTGGATATTCCGGATGCCCGCATCACCAAGGTCGGTTGCCTGCTGATGAAGGTCAACGCCAACAACACGATCGAAGTCCGCTTCCTGCGCCTGCTGACGCAGAAGGAGCTGAACAAGATCTTCGTCTACAGCACGCACCCGGCGCACAAGGACTACGTTCTCGACATTCGCGCCTGACGGCCTCGGACAGACAAAAGAAAACCCGCAGGCTGCTTCACGCGCCCGCGGGTTTTTCTTGTCCGCAGCACCCCGGTTCAATACTTGGATAACCCTCTCCTCGGCGTCGCCTTAACTGAGCTTGCTGTGGAAGTGTGACGCAACCCGGTCAGCACATTGACGCACTGTCTCAGCTTGGTCGTAAAAGTCGAAGTGTTTTCCCTCAATCCAATGAAGGTCTTTCGGGCCTGCCAAAAGGTCATACACTTTGCGAGCCTGATCAGGGAACGCCGCACCATCTGAGTGAACGACGAGTGCCGGTACAGTAACATGGGGAGCCTGCGCCAAAGGATCAAACGCAAGCCAAGGCTCCCAGGCCATAACTGCAAACTCGTTGCGCCAGGCACGAACGCTCCCGCCGCGTGACTGATCCATATAGTATTCGCTGGGGCTGGGGCTCACTGCCGATTTGTCGTTCGGCATGTACGCGAAGACCGTTTCGATTACCCCATATTCGTCGTATCGTTTACGCGCCTGTCGACCTGCCGCGATCCGGTTGTCGATACCTTCGCGGCCGAACATCTTCAACGCGAGTTCGGGGTCGGAGAAAAACCCTGCAACGGTGGCCAACGCGCCCACGTTGGGGTCCTTCGCACCCGTGTAGAGAGCCGTGCCCCCTGATGTGCAAATCCCAAGAATGCCGGTTCCAGTCACATCGCTACGTTTCTTCAAATACCGAAGCGCGGCCGATAAGTCCTCCGCCTTCGAAGCCTGCTCCTCGAACTGGCGCATCGCACCGCTACTCTCGCCGTAATTGCGATAATCAATTGCGAGCGCAATGATGCCGCGTCGGGCAAGTTCGCCAGCATAATTTCCGCCCATCTGCTCCTTCACCGAGGTTAGCGAACCGCCGACCGCGACGGCCGGATAGCGACGCGATGGATCATGTCCCTCTGGAAGATATAGATTGGCGACGACGAATCCGACCCCGCTTGCAAAACTGACTTTCTGCGCCGCTGGTTGGCTTCGTTCGGTCAGTGTCTGTGCCATAGTATTTTTTCCTGTGCTGAAGAGAACGGCTGTCGCCCCAATAGCGAGTCCGAGGTTCCGGCGTGTGATCGATGCAATAGGCATTGGCGACAACTCCTAACGAAGGTTCTAAAGATATCCGATGGAGTTTGGTTTGATAATCTGCAGAAAACTAAAAGGGTTTGTAAGGCGGATTTGATAATGAGAGCTGACATCTTTGAAGGAATAGTCGTCTTCACTCGTGTCGCGGCACGACGCAGCTTTACTGCTGCTGCGCTTGAACTCGGCGTGACACCTGCTGCAATCAGTTGGACGATCAAGCAACTGGAGGCGCGTGTGGGGGCACCGCTCTTCACGCGCACAACGCGTTCAGTTGGCCTTACCGAAGCGGGACAAGTTTTTTTGGAGCAGGCTTCAGCGGGCGTCGCCTACGTTGAAGCTGCATATGAGGCCGCTCAGCGCCTCAGTGATAACCCACGAGGGCTTCTGCGGTTGAGCGTTCCTTACGTGGCGCAAACTCTTATCGAACCTATGCTCAAGGGCTTTACTGATGCGTATCCGGACATCGAACTTGAACTGGTCTTTGAGGACCGTTTTGTTGACGTCGCCGGAGAAGGCTATGACGCGGGCATCAGGATCGGGGAGATGATCGCACAGGATATGGTGGCAGTACGGCTGACCCCAGCTTCTCCGAGGGTTGTCGTGGGGTCACCCGCTTACTTCGCAGAACGCGGGAAGCCTCTGCGGCCAGAAGAGCTTGAGCGTCACTCCTGTATCAATATTCGCCTCGCAGGAGGCGCGGTCTACCGCTGGGATTTTGTCGAGCACACCGAGGAGATTGGGACTCGGAGCTTCGTGATGGATGTGGCAGGAGGTCTCACCGTAAATGGACCCGCGACTTCTCTTTCAGCCGCGCAGGCAGGTGTCGGTTTAGCCTACAATATCGCTGGCGTTGTCGAGCCGCTGATCCGCCAGGGTCTCCTCGAAACCTGCCTCGAAACGTTCATGCCCACGAGTCCTGGTTTTTTCATCTATTTTCCGGACCGAAAACAAGCGCTACCCAAATTGCGGGCGTTTGTAGATTACTGGCACAATTATCATCCCTCTCAAGCCAACTCGCCCAATGCTCAGATCGTCAAGCAAAAGGCGAAATCGGAGTCCGGCGCAACCTGATTAACGTGTTAGGGGAAACACCGCTTAAGATTCAATGGTGGAACAGCACGCTCGCACCCTGATCCGAAGCGCCGACGGCGCGGCGGAAGGGCGCGAAGAGCTCGCGGCCCATGCCGAATTCATTGTCGGAGAGATCAACGGTCACCGGCTCGCGCTCGGCCATGTCGGCGGCGTCGACGAGCACTTCGAGCGTGCCCTTGATCGCGTCCAGGCGAATGATGTCGCCGTTCTTGATGCGGGCGATCGGGCCGCCGTCGACCGCTTCCGGCGTCACGTGGATCGCCGCCGGCACCTTGCCGGAGGCGCCGGACATGCGCCCATCGGTCAGGAGCGCCACGCGGAAGCCGCGATCCTGCAGCACGCCGAGCGGCGGTGTCAGCTTGTGCAGCTCCGGCATGCCGTTCGCCTTCGGCCCCTGGAAGCGCACGACGGCGACGAAATCGCGGTTGAGCTTGCCTTCCTTGAAGGCGTCCTGCAGTTCCTGCTGGCTGTGGAAGACGATCGCCGGCGCCTCGATGATGTGGCGCTCCGGCTTGACGGCCGAGATCTTGATGACCGCCTTGCCGAGATTGCCGCGTAGCATCTTCAGCCCGCCATTGGCCTGGAACGGCGTCTCGATGCTGGAGAGCACCTTCGGATCATGGCTCTTTTCCGGCGACGGCTCGCGCAACACGCCGCGGTTTTCGCCGAGGCGGGCATCGACCGTATAGGCTTGGAGGCCCTGGCCGAAGACCGTACGCACGTCGTCATGCACCAGGCCGTGCTTGAGGAGTTCCTTGATCAGGAAGCCCATGCCACCGGCCGCCTGGAAATGGTTCACGTCGGCAAGCCCATTCGGATAGACGCGGGCCAGCAGCGGCACGATTTCCGAAAGCTCGGCAATGTCCTGCCAGGTGAGCTGGATGCCGGCTGCCCGCGCCATGGCAACGAGGTGCAGCGTGTGATTGGTCGAGCCGCCAGTCGCATGCAGGCCGACGACGCCGTTGACGATCGAGCGTTCGTCGATCATCTCGCCCGCCGGCGTGAATTCGTTGCCGAGCGCGGTGATCGCCAGCGCCCGCTTGGCGGCTTCGCGCGTCAGCGCTTCACGCAGCGGCGTGCCGGGGTTGATGAAGGAGGAGCCAGGCATATGGAAGCCCATGATCTCCATCAGCATCTGGTTGGAATTGGCAGTGCCGTAGAAGGTGCAGGTGCCGGGGCCGTGATACGATTTCGATTCCGCCTCCAGCAGCTCGGCGCGCCCGACCTTGCCCTCGGCAAAGAGCTGGCGTACGCGCGACTTCTCGTCGTTCGGCAGGCCAGTCGTCATCGGCCCGGCCGGAACGAAGATCGACGGCAGATGCCCGAAGGAGAGCGCCGCGATGACGAGGCCGGGCACGATCTTGTCGCAGACGCCGAGGAAGAGGGCGGCGTCGAACATGTTGTGCGACAGTCCGACGCCGGCAGCCATGGCGATCAGGTCACGCGAGAAGAGCGACAGCTCCATGCCGGGCTGCCCCTGGGTGACGCCATCGCACATGGCCGGCACGCCGCCCGCCACCTGGGCGACGCCGCCCGCCTCGGCGGCCGCCTCGCGGATGATGGCCGGATAGGTCTCGAACGGCTGGTGAGCCGAGAGCATGTCGTTATAGGCGGTGATGATGCCGAGATTGGCGATGCGGTCGCCGGCGAGCGCGTCCTTCTCGGCGGGGGAACAGACCGCAAAACCGTGGGCGAGGTTGGCGCAGCCGAGCACCGAGCGTTGCACGCCCTTGGAGGCGGCGGCGCGCAGCCGTTCCAGATAGCGCTCACGGGTTGGCTTGGAGCGTTCGACAATGCGATCGGTGATCGCAGCAATGCGTGCGTGAGCGGACATGGAAGATCCCTGCCTTGTTCTGGTTCGTCTCAATGTGTTCGCCGGCTCCGGCGGCTGTCAGTCCGTATCAGGGAGCCCAATAAATCTCGACCGGGGAAGTGGCCCGGCGCAGAACGGCGCGGATCGGCATGTCTGCCTCTTCACCGCTGCCTTCCGCCTTGGCGAGAACGTCTTTTTTGCCTTCGCCCTCGATATGGAGAACCAGGAGTGCGGCATCCTGAAGACTGGAGAAGGTAAAGGTCAGCCGCGGCTCGCCGGCGCCTTCCGCCTCCATGGTGATGACGCCGCGCGGCGTCGAGGCATCGAGCGCCTCGGCAAGATTGCTGCCGCCGGGAAAGAACGATGCCGTATGGCCGTCGCCGCCCATGCCGAGGATGACGACGTCGAAGGGGATGCCGATCTCGGCACTCTTTGCCGTCGCCAGCCGTGCGGCCTCCTCGACGGAGGCTGCCGGCTGGTACAGCGGCACGAAACGCGCCGCCTTCGCCTTGTTCTGCAACAGGTTGGCATCGACCAGCAGATGGTTCGAGCGCGGATTGTCGGCCGGAACGAAGCGTTCGTCAACCAAAGTGATCGTCACCTTGTCCCAGGCGATTTCGCGCGTCGACAGCGCCTGGAAAAAGGCCTTCGGCGTCGAGCCGCCGGAAACGGCGATGGAGGCGGCGCCGCGGGCGGCGATCGCCGCCGAAAGCGTATCGGCGACCTTGTCGGCGAGGCTGCCCGCGAGGTCTGCGGCACTGGCGAAGGAATGCAGGGTCGATGCCATCGATGTCGTCCTAGATATCGTCATGCCAGGTGCGGCCGTCGCGCTCGATCAGCGCGATGGCCTGGCTCGGGCCCCAGGTGCCGGCCGTATAGCCCTGCACCTGCTGGCCGGTGGTTTCCCAACCTTTCAGGATCGGGTCGACCCACTTCCATGCAGCTTCGACTTCGTCGCGGCGCATGAACAATGTCTGGTTGGAGCGGATCACGTCCATCAGCAGGCGCTCGTAGGCGTCGGGATTGCGGACGTTGAAGGCCTGGGCGAAGCTCATGTCGAGCGAGACATTGCGCAGGCGCATGCCGCCCGGGCCCGGATCCTTAATCATCAGCGACTGCTTGACGCCCTCGTCCGGCTGCAGGCGGATGATCAGCTGGTTCTGGCTGATGCGGCCGGCGGCCTGATCGAAGATTGCATGCGGGATCGACTTGAAAGTGATGACGATCTCGGACATGCGCCCGGCGAGGCGCTTGCCGGTTCTGATATAGAAGGGAACGCCGGCCCAGCGCCAGTTGTTGATCTCGGCCTTGATGGCGACGAAGGTCTCGGTGTTGGAGACGCCGCCTTCGAGCTCTTCGAGATAGCCCTTGACCGGGCCGCTGCCGGAGGCGCCGGCGCGATACTGGCCGCGCACCGTCGCCTGCTCGACATTCGAGGCATCGAGCGGCTTCAGCGCTCGCAGCACCTTGAGCTTCTCGTCGCGAACGGCTTCCGAATCCATCGACGACGGCACTTCCATCGCCGTCAGGCAGAGCAGCTGCAGAATGTGGTTCTGCACCATGTCGCGCAGCGCGCCCGCGGTGTCGTAATAGCCGGCGCGGCCTTCGAGGCCGACCGCTTCGGCCACGGTGATCTGCACGTGGTCGATATAGTTGGCATTCCACAGCGGCTCGTAGAGCGCATTGGCAAAGCGCAGTGCCATCAGGTTCTGCACCGTTTCCTTGCCGAGATAGTGGTCGATGCGGAAGATCTGCTCTTCCTTGAAGGCGCGGCCGATCATGTCGTTGAGCTGCAGCGCCGATGCGAGGTCACGGCCGATCGGCTTCTCGACGACGATGCGGGTCGATTTGGTGATCAGCTTATGGTCGTGGATCTTCTGCGAAATGTCGCCGAAGATGCCGGGCGCGACCGCCAGATAGAAGGCGCGCACCCGATCCTTGCCCTCATCGAGCAGCTTCTTCAGCTCATCCCAGCCGCTGTCGGCGCGGGCATCGACCGAGACGTAAGAGAGGCGGGCGCAGAACTTCTCGACTTCGTTCTCGTCATATTCGCCCTTCTTCAGATGTTCCTTCAGCGCGTCGCGGGCGAATTTGCGGTATTCCTCGTGGGTCAGCGG
Organism: Rhizobium phaseoli; assembly: GCF_003985125.1. GTDB lineage: Bacteria > Pseudomonadota > Alphaproteobacteria > Rhizobiales > Rhizobiaceae > Rhizobium > Rhizobium phaseoli. Next base: position 30,885 of record NZ_ML133575.1, on the reverse strand, counting down.
GCTGCGCGAAGCGCCGATTACCCGGGTCGGTTCGCCGAACTGGCCTTCGATCTGGCGATGATAGAGGGCGGGCAGCAACTTGCGTTCGGCAAGGTCGCCGCTGCCGCCGAAGACGACGTAATCAAAAGGCTCAACGGGAATGATCTGGCTGCTCATGAGCTTGTCTCTCAATCAGGCTGGTTGGCGGCCCTTTTAATCTAATCGATTTAAAAAAGCCAGTGTGCAGTGCAATGAATCTGTCAGGCACCGGTTTTAGAGCGAATTTCCATGAGAGGAAATCCGCAATCGGACTAAAACTTGTCGCGAAGCGCAAACCACGACAAGGCGAGGAAAAGCAGCGGCGCCCGCATGCGGGCTCCACCGGGAAAGGCCGGAATATCGAGCGATTTGAACAGATCCAGCTCGCCGGATTTCCCCAGCACCGTTTCCGCATAGAGCTTGCCACAGTAGTTTGACAGCATGACGCCATGGCCGGAATAACCGCCGATCGACGTGACGCCGGGCATCACCTCGCGCACGAAGAGCTGGCGCGGCATGGTGATGCCGACGCTGCCGCCCCAGGCATGGGTGATCTCGATGTCTTGCAGATCAGGATAGATTTCGGCGATCTGCCGGCGGATATGCTGCGAAATGTCTCGCGGATTGTCGGCCGTATAGGCCTCGCGTCCGCCGAACAGCAGACGGCCTTCGAATCGGCGGAAATAACGCACGACGAAGCGCGAATCGGCGACGGACTCGCCGCCTGGCAGCACGTCGGGATGTTTTTCGAGCGGAACGGTGGCGCCGATGAAGGAGCGGATCGGCATGACATGGCTTGCCGTCACCGGTTCGAGGCCGTCGATATGTCCGTCGCAGGCAATCAGCGCCCGATCGGCGGTGATCGTGCCCCTTTCGGTTTCGATCGTCACCTTGCCGCCGCCCTGGCGGATCGCCTTTGCCGGCGTCATCTCGAAGATGGCAGCCCCCGCATCGGCGGCTACCCGCGCCAGCCCGACGAGCAGTTTCAGCGGATGGATATGGCCGGTGCCGACGTCGCGCACACCGCAGTAAAAACGCTTCGAGCCGAGCCGCTCCTGCGTTTCCTTCCTATCCATGAAGCGCAGATACGGATAGTCGTAGCGCCGCGCGGCAATGTCGGCATTCCGACGATAGTCGCGTTCGTAGCTTGCCTTGTGCGCGACGTTGAGCTGGCCGGGCACATAATCGATCTCGATCCGATGTTCCCGAGCGAAATCGAGAAGATAGTGCTTGGCCGCTTCGGCGACGTTAAACAGCGCCTTCGAGCGTTCATAACCGATCTTTTCCTCGAGCTCTTCCGGCCACCATCGCTGGCCGGTACCGAGCTGTCCGCCATTGCGCCCGGACGCCCCGTCGCCGAAGCGCCAGGCCTCGATCAGCACCACCGAAACGCCTGACTTGGCGAGGTGATAGGCGGCCTGCAGACCGGTATAGCCACCGCCGATAATGGCAACGTCGCATGTTCTCGAGCCGTCGAGAGCGGCGTAGGTGGGCCGCTCGCCGACGGTGGCCTGATACCAGGACAGCCCGGGCGCGATCGGGCTCTGCCACATCTCCTGCGATGCCATCCTATCCCTCACACGTTGAGCAGAAGGAATTCCCGCTCCCAGGGGCTGATCACCTGCATGAAGGTTTCGAACTCGCCGCGTTTGACGCCGGCATAAAGGCCGATGAACTGCGTGCCGAACACCTCTTCGAAGGCGGGCTCGTCCTCCATCAGCGCCACGGCCTCCAAGAGGCCGCGCGGCAGGTCGATCGAGCCCTCATTGGCCGAATCCTCCGTCGGCGCCGTCGGCTCGATCTGCTTCATGATGCCGAGCAGGCCGGAAGCGAGCGAGGCGGCGAGCGCCAGATAGGGATTGGCGTCCGAACTCGGCAGGCGGTTTTCCACGCGCCTGGCCTGCGGATCGGACACCGGGACGCGGAAAGCGGTGGTCCGGTTGTCGTAGCCCCAGGCATTGTTGACAGGGCAGGACATGTCGGGCTGCAAGCGCCGGTAGGAATTCACGTATGGGGCAAGCATCGCCATCGCGCTCGGCACGAATTTCTGCATGCCGCCGATGAAGTGGAAGAATTCCTTCGAGGCCGATCCGTCCGCATTGGAAAAGACGTTCTTGCCCGTCTCGATATTGACCACCGACTGATGGATATGCATCGCCGAGCCCGGCTGGCCCTGCATCGGCTTGGCCATGAAGGTCGCATAGATGTCGTGTTTCAGTGCCGCCTCGCGGATCGTGCGTTTGAACAGGAACACCTGGTCGGCAAGCTCGATCGGATTGCCGTGGCGCAGGTTGATTTCGAGCTGGGCCGGTCCCTCCTCATGGATCAGCGTGTCGATCTCCAGCCCCTGTTTCTCCGAGAAATGGTAGATGTCGTCGATCAGTTCGTCGAATTCGTTGATGCCGGCGATCGAATAACCCTGGCCGCCGAGGATCGAGCGGCCGGAGCGGCCCTTCGGCGGATGCAGCGGATAGTCGGGGTCGTCATTCTTGGCGACCAGGTAGAATTCGATCTCGGGCGCGACGATCGGCTTCCAGCCGCGGTCGTGATAGAGGCTCATGATCCGCTTCAGCACGTTGCGCGGCGTATAGGGGACTTCGCCGCCATCCGAATCGACGATGTCGCAGATCACCTGCGCCGTCGGGTCGGTTTCCCAGGGCACGACCGAAAGGGTCGAAAGATCGGGCATCAGCTTGAGGTCGCTGTCGCGCGGCTCATAGCGGAAGCTCTCCGTCTCTTCGGGATATTCGCCGGAAATCGTGTGCCGATAGATCGCCGAAGGCAGCGCCAGCGAGGTGTTCGAGGTGAATTTCGAGCTCGGCATCATCTTGCCGCGCGGCACGCCGGCAAGGTCGGGCGTAATGCATTCGATGTCTTCGATGCCCCTGGCTCTCAGCCATTGCGCCGCTTCCTTCCAGTTCGCAACGCCGCGCAGGGATCCGGGGTCCGGAGGGGTTTTCGTCGAGGCGGGTACGGTTCTGGCAGGCTTCAGCGTCGTCTTTTTTGGGGACATGACACACCGGTTTGGTTGATCTTGGCGCTAGCATAGCCGGACTTTGCCAATTGGCGAGGGGGTGAGAACGTTGACTTTCGCTCTTCGATGGAAAAAGAAGACGCCGATTTGATTAAGGAAACGGGTTTGCAGCGCAAAAGCGACGTCATCGTCATCGGCGCCGGGGCGGCGGGCATGATGGCGGCCATCCGCGCGGGAAAGCGCGGTCGCTCCGTCGTGGTCCTCGACCATGCGCGGTCGCCCGGCGAGAAGATCCGCATCTCCGGCGGCGGCCGCTGCAATTTCACCAATATCCATGCCGGGCCGAAGAATTTCCTGTCCGCCAATCCGCATTTCTGCAAGTCGGCGCTCGCACGGTTCACCCCCGCGGATTTCATCGCCATGGTCGAGCGGCACGGCATCGCCTGGCATGAAAAGACGCTCGGCCAGCTGTTCTGCGACGACAGCGCCAAGGATATCATCCGCATGCTCTTGGACGAGATGCGCGCCGTCGGCGCGATGCTGCAGCTCGGCACCGAGATATCGGCCGTCGACAGGCTGGCGACGGGTTTCCGCGTCTCGACCGGCGACGGCGTTTACGAAGCTGCATCGCTGATCGTCGCCACCGGCGGCAAATCGATCCCGAAGATGGGCGCCACCGGCTTTGCCTATCGCCTCGCCGAGCAGTTCGGCCTGGCCGTGCTCGAAACTCGCCCCGGCCTTGTGCCGCTGACGCTCGATCCCGGCCTGCTCGCAAGCATTGCGCCGCTTGCCGGCATTTCCGCTCCGGCCGAAATTCGCCATAGCAAGACCGCCTTCCGCGAAGCGCTGCTGTTTACCCATCGCGGCTTGAGCGGACCTGCCATCCTGCAGATCTCCTCCTATTGGCGCGAAGGCGACGAGATCGTCCTTGCCATCGAACCGGATATCGACATCGCCGCGCAGCTGAAGACGGCAAAGCAGCTGAACGGCCGCCAGTCGGCCCAGACCGCGCTTGGCGAGATCCTGCCGAAGCGGCTGGCGCAGTTTCTCGTCGAACGCGAAAAGATCTCCGGCAATATGGCCGACCTACCCGACAAGACGTTGCTTCGCCTTGCCGCGAGCGCTCAGAACCTTGCCGTCAAACCCTCCGGCTCTGAAGGCTATCGCACCGCCGAAGTGACGCTCGGCGGCATCGATACGGCCGCGCTCGATTCACGCAGCATGGAGGCCAAGGCTGTGCCCGGCCTCTATTTCATCGGCGAATGCGTCGACGTCACCGGCTGGCTCGGCGGCTATAATTTCCAGTGGGCCTGGGCCTCGGGATTTGCTGCGGGCGAATGCGCCTGACGCGTTCGATTTCTGCATATTGGCGGAACCGCTGCTCAGTATATTAGCAATGCCGATTCAAGACTTCTTAAGAGAGGTGCGCCATCCTGTCTCAATTGGCTGTTTGCAAAGCTCTTCCTAAATTAAGCTTTACCGGCAAGCCGTTTTGTTGGATTGTTGTGTCAGAAGAGTGAGGTTTCGAGCATGACCAGAAACGCACGACGCGCCCGCGCCATCGCAATCACCCAGGCAAAGCCTGACAACAGGATGGCCGTCCTGCGATATTTGATGCTCGCAGCCGGCGCCACAGCCGCCAGCCTGGCGCTGTTGCTCGCGCACTTCCTCTGACCCTTGCTCGCATCCTGAAGTAACCTTGCCGCCTTCGATCGCGACATTGCGGTCCTGTGGCGCATAAATTGCAACTATTTCACCGTCTTGGCTGCAGCAGCCATCACCGCTTATCCGAAAATTAATATCTAATCTGACACAATTGCCCGCGATTATTTGGGCATCTCCAACTTGCTTGGACATGAACCGGCAATGACTGCCGCCTGGCTTCCGGGTTCCCCAATGTAAAGAGAATAGCTCGATGTGCACTCGGCTGGCGCGCCTGATGGCTGCCCGCGGGAGGAGTAGTGTATGAAAGGCCCGGAACGCCATGTTGATTGACAAGATTCTTTCCCGCTTCAAGATCAAAACGAAGGTTCTGATCTTCGTTCTGCCCTTCGTTGTGACCATTTCGGCGGTGGGCCTGACGGGCCTTTATGCTTCCGGACTGCTGCAGGGCCGCATGGAAATCTCCAACAGCGTGCTACAGTCGCTGAGCGGGTTCAAGGATCTCTACGGTTCGATGGACGATTTCCTGCGCATCACCAGCCAGCAGGCGCGTGACAAGCTGCTCACCGATCTGAAGACCCAGCAGGGCGTGCTCGACCAGACGCTGAACCAGGTGGGCGAAGAAGCTTCCGGCCGCGACAGCCTTGCGGAAGCTTCCCGCCGCACCAAGGATATTTCGGGCGTCGTCGACAAGCTCTGGGCCCTGCATGAGCAGGAAGTCGCGCTGCATGAGCAGATCGACGCGGCGCAGAAGAGCCTGATCAGCACCCGCTTCACGGTCTCCTACCAGGCCGAGGAATTGCAGACGGCGCTGCAGCGCGACGAGAGCGCCGCCACCGTCACCCTGCGCACCGCCGACCGCCTGCTCAAGGGCGGCGATTTCCTCGGCACCGTCGCCAGCGGTTTCAGCAAGCCGCAGACGCCGCAGGACAAGATCGCCTTCATCAATGAACAGATGCCGGAGATCATCAAATCTCAGCGCCTGATCGCCATTTCGGTTCCGACCAATCAGAAGAATGTGGTCGACGCCTTGGCCGCAACCATCGACAGCATCAAGGCGATCGCCCAGATGCCGGCGCCGACCGACGAGAACATCGCCGAACTCGGCCGTCTCGTCTCCCGCTTCCGCCAGACCTCGACCTATACGCAGCTGACCGCGACGCAGAAGATGCGCGAGGCGACGCAGCGCTTCGCCGAGCTCGAGGGCCGCATCGCCCAGACCAACTCGGTGCTTCAGGATACGCGTCGCCTGGAAAATTCCGTCTACGCGCTGCAGATCGTGCTGTCCGACTTCCTCGCCAATTCGAGCAAGGACAACCTCGTGCGCCTGCAGCAGCAGGCCGGGACGCTCGGCAAGGACATGCAGGTGCTGACCACCAGCGCCAAGGGCATGGGCTTTGCCGAAGGCATTTCCGACGCGATCCAGCCGGCCCTCGACGCCATTTCCGGCGGTGGTTCGAAGATCGTCGATACGATCGGCGAGCGCGTCACGGCCTATGCCGCCGCCCGACAGGAACTCGACCAGATCTGGACGAAGCTGACCGACTTCGCCGAGCTGCAGAAGCAGACGGCCGGCACCGAGCGCACCCAGGCAAACAGCATCTCGGTGCTGACCACCGGCCTCGGCATCCTGCTGTCGATCCTCGGCGGCATCGCCCTGGTGCTGACGCTGCAGCGCCCGATCAGCCAGATCACTGCCGCCATGCGCCGCATCGCCGAAGGGTCGCTGGATACCAGCATTTCAGGCGAGCAGCGCTACGACGAGATCGGCGACATGGCCCGCGCACTCGGCATCTTCAAGGAAAATGCCATCTCGAAGATCCGCATCGAGGAGCAGAGCGACGAGGAACGCGCCGCTGCCGAACATGAGCGCCAGCGCAACGACGCCGAAAAGCGCGAGATGGATCGCCAAATCGAATTTGCGGTCAATGCGCTCGCCGCGGGCCTTGAACGCATGTCGCAGGGCGATATTTCGACGACGATCGAAACCCCCTTCATCGGCCGCCTCGAGCAGCTGCGTCAGGATTTCAACGGTTCGATGCTGCGCCTGCAGGCGACGATGAGCCAGATCCGCGACAATGTCGAACTGATCCAGGGCAACGGCAACCAGATGGCCCAGTCGGCCGAAGATCTCTCCAAGCGCACCGAACAGCAGGCGGCGTCGCTCGAGGAGACCGCGGCAGCCGTCGATCAGATCACCGTCACGGTCCGCTCGTCGGCCGAACGCGCCAAGGATGCCGACCAGATCGTCCGTCAGGCCAAGCGCAGCGCCGACGATTCCGCCGTCGTCGTCAACAATGCGATCGACGCGATGGGCCGCATCGAGGATGCCGCGCGGCAGATCGAGCAGATCATCGGCGTCATCGACGAGATCGCCTTCCAGACCAACTTGCTGGCGCTCAACGCCGGCATCGAGGCAGCACGCGCCGGCGAGGCCGGCAAGGGTTTCGCCGTCGTCGCCATGGAAGTCCGCGAGCTCGCCCAGCGCTCCGCCGCCGCCGCGCAGGAGATCAAGGGACTGATCAACAAGTCGACCAACGAGGTCAGCTCCGGCTCGCAATTCGTGCAGGAGACCGGCACGGTGCTCGCCAAGATCAGCGCCCAGATCGTCACGATCAGCCAGCATGTCGAGATGATCGCCCGCGCCAGCCACGACCAGTCCAACGCGCTGCAGAGCGTCAACTCGACCGTCAACCAGATGGACCAGATGACGCAGAAGAACGCCGCAATGGTCGAGGAGACGACCGCCGCCAGCCGCGAACTGGCCGACGAGGCCGACTCGCTGCGCCGCCTCATCCAGCAGTTCAAGATTGACGGCGGGGCGGGTGAAGCGCGGGTCTACCGCGCCGCCTGATCAAGGCTCGATTTCCATCTTTTCGAACGGCCTCGGTTTTCCGGGGCCGTTTGCGTATTTGTTGGAAACGCCCCGGAAACGGCGCGCCCGAATATCCCGGGCACCCCAGATTTACGGAAAATTTTCCTTAACGCTTTTCCTCTAATTTAGCCCTCATTGTGCCGCCGGGGGTTTTGATGCCGCGCCTTTTCTCTACATCCATCGTCCGCCAGATCGTTGCGATCACGCTGTTTCTGCTGGCGATCAGCACCGCGGCCATTGTCGGCGTGACCTACTACAATCTGAGCCGCCACGTGATGGATGGCGCCGTCTCCGACGCCAGGGATGCCGCCCGCACCATGGCTGTCCTTTACGGCGCGGCCGATCAAGCTGCGAAGATCGAGGTGAAGGACAACAAGCTTTCCGCCGTCACCGAAGAGGCCATTCCGGCCCTTGCCGATCATTCGCTGGTCGACCGCACGGCCCAGTCGATTGCCGGCGTTGCCACCATCTTCCAGAAGCAGGGCGGCGACTACGTCCGCATATCCACCAACGTCAAGAAGGAAAACGGCGACCGCGCCGTCGGCACCAAGCTTGCCGCCGAGCACCCGGCCCAGTCGGTTCTTGCCCGCGGCGAGGCCTATTTCGGCCCGGCCGAACTGTTCGGCCGCAAATTCATGACCGGTTACTTCCCGATCAAGAACGCATCGAACGCCAATGTCGGCATTCTCTTCATCGGCATTCCGATGGAGTTCTATTATCAGCGCATGAACGAGCTGCTGATGCTGGTTCTCGGCATCGGCGCCGTCGTCATGCTGCTCGTCGGTGTTCTGGCCTTCTATGCGATCCGCCTGTCGGTAAAGCCGTTGCAGGCGCTAACCGCGAGCGTCCACTCGATTTCGTCGGGCGATCTCGACAAACCGATCCCCTGTCTCGAGAAGAAGAACGAGTTCGGCGAAATCGGCCGCGCCCTCTCGCTCTTCCGCGACAGCGCCCTTGCACGGCGCGATCTGGAAACCGAGGCGGCCGAACAGCGGGCCTTGAGCGATGCCGAACGCGCCCGGAATGATGCCGACAAGCGCTCGCTCGACAGCCAGATCGACTTCGCCGTCAACCAGCTTGCCGCCGGCCTTGGGCGCCTGTCGCAGGGGGATGTCTCGCAAACGATCGGCACACCCTTTGTCGGCCGGCTGGAGCAGCTGCGCGTCGATTTCAATACCTCGCTGCTGCGGCTGCAGGATACGCTGTCCGGCATTCGCGACAGTGCCTCGACGATCCAGCGCAACAGCGGCGCCGTCTCGGCCTCTGCCGACGAGCTTTCCAAGCGCACCGAGGCGCAGGCGGCGAACCTCGAGGAAACCGCCGCTGCGGTCGAGGAGATCACCGTCACCGTCCGCTCTTCCGCCGAGCGCGCCCGTGAAGCCAACAATGTCGTGGCGGCGACCAAGAAGACGGCCGACAATTCCGGCACCGTCGTCGGCGATGCCGTCGCCGCCATGCAGCGCATCGAAGGGGCCTCGCAGCGCATCGAGCAAATCATCGAGGTGATCGACGATATCGCCTTCCAGACCAATCTTCTGGCGCTGAACGCCGGTATCGAGGCGGCACGGGCCGGCGAGGCGGGCAAGGGTTTTGCCGTCGTCGCCCAGGAGGTCCGCGAACTCGCCCAGCGTTCGGCCGATGCGGCGCGCGAGATCAAGTCGCTGATCGAAACATCCAGCCGGGAAGTGACGGCCGGCTCCGAACTGGTTCAGAAGACCGGCAGCGTTCTTGCCTCGATCAGCCAGGAAATCATTGCGATCAGCGGCCATGTCGAGACCATCGCCACCGCCAGCCGCGACCAGTCGGCGGCGCTGCAGGAGGTCAACGGTTCGGTGAACGCCATGGACCAGATGACTCAGAAGAACGCCTCGATGGTTGCCGAGACGACGCAGGCAAGCCGCCTGCTCGCCGGCGAAGCCGATACGTTGATGGCGATCATCGAGCGTTTCCGCCTCGGCGCAGAACCGGCCGCCGCTCACCTCGGCGCAAGGAAGGTTGCCTGAGCGCGGCTGTGCCGGCCGCAGGATTGCGCCGCAACGCTGCGGCGTCTTCCGTTCGATGCGATGCGCCTCAAGATGAGGTCGATCGAGGTCAGCCAAGCGGCGAAGCCAACGATGCTGTCGTCTCCGAACTCGGCATAGAACCGGTCTTCATCGGCTTTTGAACCGCTTGGCTTGCTGAAATGCCGGTATCCGTGGACGCCAGCGATGGTGATCATGTCGATCATGGCGATGTCCCTTCTTGTGTCAGACATCACTTCATTTAGGCTGCAAAATTCTCTTCATAAACAGGGAAAATCCCGCTATGTTTTTCAGCAATGAAAAACGCGAATTGGGATTCCTATCAGCTTTTCCTGCAGGTCGCCCGGCTCGGCGGTCTGACGGGAGCGAGTGCTGCCAGCGGGCTCAGCCCCGCCACGGTCGGCCGGCGCATGCTCGAGCTCGAACAGGAGGTCGGCCGCGCCCTGTTTTCGCGCAGCCAGACCGGTTATCGGCTGACGCAGGATGGCCAGGCGCTGCTCGATCATCTGCAGGAAATGGAAGCCGCCGCCCGCAAGGTGGAAGCCTGGCGGCAATCCGGTGAGGGCGGCACGACCGTCAGGATCACCACCGGCACCTGGGTCGCCTGGCTGCTGACCGAAAATTTTGCCGCGATCCGTATGCCGGGCGATGCCTTCGCCATTGCGCTCACCATCGGCGAGGCGCGGGCAAGCCTTGCCTATCGCGAGAGCGATATAGGCATTCGCGCCTTTGAGCCGGAGGAAGCGAACCTCGCCGCACGCCTGCTCGGGGAGGTGGCCTATGCCATCTATGCCAGACGCAACGCCGCCGAGACCGACGAGCGCTGGATCGCCGTTGGCGAGGATGAGGCGATCTCGGCCTATCTGCGCTGGCCGCACACCCATGCCGCATCCGGGATCGTCGCCACCGTCAACCGGCCGCGTTCGCTGCCGGATCTGGTGCGCGCCGGCGCCGGCAAGACCGTGCTTCCCTGTTTCGTCGGCGATCTCCATCCGGAATTGCAGCGCCAGGGCGGCGAATTGCCGGAATTGCGCCACCGCCAATGGATCGTCATGAACGCCGAGGATCGCCATCGCCCCGAAATCCGGACGGTCGCCGACCGAATGACCAAGCTCATCCGAAGCTATGCCGACCTTTTCGCCGGTAAACGACCGAGCCGCGGCTGATCGTCAGCGCGTTCCATGTCTATGGCTAGAACAGGATGATTTTGGACCCGGTAGCAAACCGCGCACACTTTTCGGCATCATGCTCTAAGCGCCCGCGCATCTCTAGAATGCGCGGACGCTCTGGTCGATCAGCGTGCCCCGTATCGTCGGGCCGCGCCGGACGTCCCGGTCAATGCCGGTTGGTGACGACGACCGGGATGAGCAGGTCGCCCCAGTTGCCGTCGCCGCCGTGATGACGGGCCGAGCGCACCAGTTCGACCGAAACGCCGGCCTCGACCGCTTTCATGACCGACTGGTTCAGCCGGTGCAGGTCGTTGGCGAGCATGCGGATCGTCGTCTGCTGATCCTCGCTCATGCTGGTCGTCTGCTCTTCGGCCCGTTCCCGGACGCGTGAAATGGATGCCATGGTTCTGTCCTCCTGTTCGCCTTATTCCGCAGCCGGTTTGAACTGCGCATGTTCGGTTGAATCGTGCATCGCCGTGGTCGACGACCGGCCGCCGGTGATGGCGAGCGACACGGCGTCGAAATAGCCGGTGCCGACCTCGCGCTGATGTTTGGTGGCGGTATAGCCGTAGTCCTCTGCGGCGAATTCCGCCTCCTGCAGCTCGGAATAGGCCGACATCTGCCGCTGCCGGTAGCCGCGCGCCAGTTCGTACATGCCGTAGTTCAGCTGGTGGAAGCCGGCGAGCGTGATGAACTGGAACTTGTAGCCCATCGCCCCGAGTTCACGCTGGAACTTGGCAATCGTCGCCTCGTCCAGGTTCTTCTTCCAGTTGAAGGAAGGCGAGCAATTATAGGCGAGCAGCTTGCCGGGATGGATCTTGTGCACACCCTCGGCAAAACGGCGCGCCTGCTCGAGATCCGGCTTGGAAGTCTCGCACCAGATCAGGTCGCAATGCGGCGCGTAGGCGACGGCCCGGGCAATGCACGGCTCGATGCCGTTTCTGACCTGGTAGAAGCCTTCGACGGTGCGCCCGGCCTCGTAATCGACGAAGGGCTGGTCGCGCTCGTCGATGTCTGAGGTCAAGAGCTTTGCCGCTTCCGCATCGGTGCGGGCGATCACCAGCGTCGCCACGCCCATGACGTCGGCGGCAAGCCGGGCGGCGTCGAGATTGCGGATGTGGGCGGCCGTCGGGATCAGCACCTTGCCGCCGAGATGGCCGCATTTCTTTTCCGAGGCGAGCTGGTCCTCGAAATGGACGCCGGCAGCACCGGCCTCGATATAGGCCTTCATGATCTCGAAGGCGTTGAGCGGCCCGCCGAAGCCGGCTTCGGCATCGGCGACGATCGGCGCGAACCAGGTGTCGACGGAAAGCCCGTTACCTTCCGATGTCTCGATCTGATCGGCGCGTTGCAGGGTGCGGTTGATGCGTTTGGCAAGCTCCGGCCCGGCATTGGCGGGATAAAGCGACTGGTCGGGATACATCGCCGATGCCGTATTGGCGTCGGCCGCCACCTGCCAGCCGGAGAGATAGATCGCCTTCAGCCCGGCGCGCACCATCTGCATGCCCTGGTTGCCGGAGAGTGCGCCGAGCGCATTGACGAAATCCTCCTGGTGGAGCAGCCGCCACAACCGGTCCGCCCCCATTTCGGCCAGCGTATGGCTGAGCGCCACCGAGCCTCTGAGCCGCTGCACATCGGCGGCCGAGTAGGGCCGCTCGATGCCGTCGAAGCGGCCCGCCGGTGCGTTTTGGACAAGCTTGTAAAATTCCGTCATGCTGCTCTCCTTACTGAAAATTGCCGTTTCCGGTGTCGCGCCACAGAATTTACAAAAATGCCCGGAATTGCCAGGAAAACCTTTGATATCGGCAGTGGAAACGGGTTATCATGCGCAGGATTTACAAGCTCACGCTGTGAATTTGTAAAATTTTGTAAATCAAGTGGCCCGGCTTTTTGTCAAAGGGTGTGACATGGCGGAACGGAAGATCTTCGCAGGCCCGAAAGTGCGGCGGATCCGCAATGCGCTGGCGCTGACGCAGACCGCCATGGCCGAGGCGCTGGAGATTTCGCCATCTTACCTGAACCTCATCGAGCGCAACCAGCGGCCGTTGACGGTGCAGCTCCTCTTGAAGCTCGCGGCCGTCTACAGGGTCGATCTGGAGGAATTGCGGGGGCAGACCGGCGGCAGCCTCGGCCAGCTGAAGGAGGTCTTCGCCGACCCGCTGCTTTCGGGGGAACTGCCCGGCGACCAGGAATTGGTCGAGGTGGCCGAGGCCGCACCCAATGCCGCAAGCGGCATGATCAAGCTCTATCGCGCCTATCGTGAACAGGCTGCCCGGCTGTCGGACCTGACGGCGCTGATGGCGGCCGAGGGACATGCGCCCGTCGCCGCCGGTCGCTTGCCGCTCGACGAGTTGCGCGAGACGCTGGAGCGCAGATCCGGCTATTTCGGCCGGATCGAGACGGCGGCGGAAGCCTTCGCCGCGACGCTTCCTGGCGGCGCCGATCTTGCCGCCGGGCTGAAGGACTGGCTGCGCGCCGAGCGCGGCATTGCGGTGCGCGTCCTGCCGGTGCACGTCATGCCGGATCTGCGCCGCCGTTTCGACCGCCATTCGATGCGGCTGTTCATTTCCGAGCGGCTGTCGCCGGCCGACCGTGCGCATGAGATCGCTATCGAGGCCGCCAACCTCGCTTTGCTGCCGGCCATCGATGCCGAGCTCGACGATCTGTCGCTCTCCTCCGCCGAGGCGCGCCGCATCGCTCGCTTCGAGCTCGCCCGCATCGCGGCCCTGGCGCTCGCCATGCCCTATGAGGCCTTTCTGTCGGCGGCTAAGGCCACGCGTTACGACATCGATATTCTGCGCGCCCGCTTCGGCGTCTCCTTCGGCCATGCCGCCACGCGCCTGACCATGCTGCAGCGTCCTGGGGCGGCGGCCATTCCCTTCTTCCTGATGGAGATCGATGCCGCCGGCCACCGGTTGCGCCGAGCCGGCGCCCAGGGCTTTCCGCAGGCCCGTTTCGGCGGCGGCTGTCCGAAGCTCAATGTTCACGCCGCCTTCCTGCAGCCGGGTCAGATTCTCGCCGAGACGGTCGTCATGCCTGACGGAGCCTCCTTCCTGACGGTTGCCCGCACCCTGGAGGGGCCGAGCGTCGAATTCGCCGAAAGGGTCAGGCGCACCGCGATCCTGATCGGCTGTGACGCCGCCCTTGGCGAGGGGCTGGCCTATGGGCAGGCGACGGCGCTCGATCCGGTCGCGATCGGCCCGGCCTGTCGCCTCTGCGAGCGGCGCGGCTGTCTTTCCCGCGCCGAGCCGCCGGTGACGAGGCCGCTCGGGCTCGACGAGATGGTGGCAGGCCTCAGCGCCTTCGACTTCCAGTGATTGTGAAATCGTTGAGAGCGCAGTTTTTGCGCTTGTGGGCTTAGAAATTCCTTCTTAGTCTGCGGGCAAACCAGAGGGAAAAGATGCCCGGGGATGCGGGCGCTTTGAACAAACAGGAGAAGTCATGAGGTCAACCATCGCAAGCGTGACGGCCGCCGCCATCGCCGCGCTTTTTGCCGCCGCCCCGGCCGTCGCGCAGGAGCGTGTCGTCAACGTCTACAACTGGTCGGATTATATCGATGACAGCATCCTGACCGATTTCACCAAGGAAACCGGCATCAAGGTCGTTTACGACACCTTCGATTCCAACGAGACCGTCGAAACCAAGCTGCTCGCCGGCGGCACCGGTTATGATGTCGTCGTTCCCACCGCCGACTTCCTGCAGCGCCAGATCCAGGCCGGCGTCTTCCAGAAGCTCGACAAGTCGAAGCTGCCGAACCTGTCCAACATGTGGGACGTGATCGAGCAGCGCACCGCCTCATACGATCCGGGCAATGAATATGCCGTCGATTACATGTGGGGCACCGACGGCATCGGCTACAACGTCAAGAAGGTTGCCGAGATTCTCGGTCCCGATGCCAAGCCGGGCCTCGAGGTGATCTTCGATCCGAAGGTCGCCGAAAAGTTCAAGGACTGCGGCATCTACGTGCTCGACACGCCGAAGGACGTCATGACGACGGCGCTGAAATATCTCGGCCTCGATCCGAACTCCACCAAGGCCGAGGATTTCAAGAAGGTCGAGGAACTGCTGACGGCGGTTCGCCCCTATATCCGCAAATTCCACTCCTCCGAATATATCAACGCCCTTGCCAACGGCGACATCTGCATCGCCTTCGGCTATTCCGGCGACATGCTGCAGGCCCGCGACCGCGCGGCCGAAGCCAAGAACGGTGTCGAGGTCAACTACTCGATCCCGGTGCAGGGCGCTCAGATGTGGTTCGATATGATGGCGATCCCCGCCGATGCCAAGCATGTGGCCGAAGCGCATGAGTTCCTGAACTACATGATGAAGCCCGAAGTCATCGCCAAGGCGAGCGACCACACCTTCTATGCCAACGGCAACAAGGCCTCGCAGCAATTCGTCAGCAAGGATGTGCTCGAAGATCCGGCGGTCTACCCGACGGATGAGGTGATGAAGGGATTGTTCACCGTCAAGCCGTGGGATCCGAAGACCCAGCGCACGGCGACGCGAATCTGGACGAAGGTCGTAACCGGCCAGTAAGTCGATGCCAGGCCCGGACGGAAACGTCCGGGCCTTTCAACTCGCGGCCTAGAACACTGAAGAGTTAGAGCATGATGTCGCCCGAAAACCGCTCACGCTTTTCGGCATCATGCTCTAGGTGGAGGCCGGCTGAAATCCATATTCTCGGGGAATAATATGAAGTCCTTAGGCAATATCCGCCGCGCTTTCGCACCCTGGACCGATCCGTCAGCAAAACCTTTCATAGCCTTCAAGAACGTCACCAAGCGCTTCGGCGATTTCACCGCCGTCAATGATCTGTCGCTGAACATCTATCACCGCGAATTCTTCGCGCTGCTCGGCGCGTCCGGCTGCGGCAAGTCGACGCTTCTGCGCATGCTCGCCGGCTTCGAACAGCCGACATCGGGCGAAATCGTTCTCGATGGCACCGACCTCGCCGGCACGCCCCCCTACAAGCGGCCGGTCAATATGATGTTCCAGTCCTATGCGCTTTTCCCGCATATGACCGTCGAGAAGAACATCGCCTTCGGCCTGAAGCAGGACGGCATGCCGAAGGACGAGATGGCAGAGCGCGTGTCGCAGATGCTGAAGCTCGTCAAGCTCGAGCAGTTTGCCTCCCGCAAACCGAACCAGCTTTCCGGCGGTCAGCGCCAGCGCGTGGCGCTCGCCCGGTCGCTTGCCAAGCGCCCGAAAGTGCTGCTGCTCGACGAACCGCTCGGCGCGCTCGACAAGAAGCTGCGCGAGGAAACCCAGTTCGAACTGATGGACTTGCAGCAAAGCCTCGGCCTCACCTTCGTCGTCGTCACCCACGACCAGGAAGAGGCGATGACCATGGCCGACCGCATCGCCGTCATGAGCCACGGCAAGGTCGTGCAGGTCGCAACGCCGGCCGAGATCTACGAGGCGCCGAATTGCCGATTCGTCGCCGATTTCATCGGTGACGTGAACATCTTCGACGGCAAGGTGACGACGTCGGGAAATGGTGCCGTCGAGATCTCAGTCGACAGCGATTTCACCATCCGCATTGCCGCCCCCGACACTCCGGCAGTCGGCAGCACGGTCGGTTTTGCCATCCGCCCGGAGAAGATCCGCGTCAGCCGCGCGGCACCGGCAAACGCCCCGGTCAATGCGGCCAGGGGCGAGATCTGGGATATCGGCTATCTCGGCGACATGACCGTCTTCCACATCAAGCTGGCGAGCGGCCAATTCGTCAGAGCCTCTTCCCTCAATGCCCGGCGTTCCGTCGAAGACCCCTTCACCTATGATCAGGATGTCTGGGTTTCCTTCGATCAGGATGCAGGCGTGCTGCTGAAGGATTGAAATCATGGGCACGCTGGCATCACGCTTCTATAACCGCCTCGTCATCGTCATTCCCTATGCCTGGCTGCTGCTCTTCTTTCTGGCGCCGTTCTTCATCGTCTTCCGCATCTCACTGTCGACGACGGCGATCGCCATTCCGCCCTATGAGCCTGTCTTCTCCTTTGCCGACGGCTGGAGCGGTTTCTGGAGCAAGGTTGCGACCTTCTCCTTCGACAATTACGGCTATCTCACCGACGATCCGCTCTACTTCAACGCTTACCTGTCGAGCGTCATCATCGCGGCGGTCTCGACTTTGCTGATGCTGCTGATCGCTTATCCGATCGCCTATGGCATGGCGCAGGCGCCGCGCACCATCCGCCCGACGCTGCTGATGCTCGTCATCCTGCCGTTCTGGACGAGCTTCTTGATCCGCGTCTATGCCTGGATTGCCATCCTGAAACCCGAGGGACTGCTGAACCAGCTCCTGCTGTCGCTGCATATCATCGACACCCCGCTGATCATTCTCAACACCCCGACGGCGGTCTATATCGGTATCGTCTATTCCTACCTGCCCTTCATGGTGCTGCCGCTCTATTCGGCGCTCGAAAAGATGGACGGCACGCTGATCGAGGCGGCCCAGGATCTCGGCTGCACGCCGATCCGGGCCTTCTGGCGCGTCACTTTCCCGCTGTCGATCCCAGGCGTGGTGGCAGGCTGCATGCTGGTCTTCATCCCCGCCGTCGGCGAGTTCGTCATTCCCGATCTTCTCGGCGGTTCACAGACGCTGATGATCGGCAAGACGCTCTGGAACGAGTTCAACGCCAATCGCGACTGGCCGGTCTCCTCGGCGGTCGCGACCATCCTGCTGATGATCCTGGTGATCCCGATCGTCTTCTTCCAGAATGCACAGGCCAAGGCCGAAGAGCGGGGGAAATAGACCATGCTGCGATGGACCCGTTTCAACATCATCTCCGTCGTGCTCGGCTTTGCCTTTCTCTATCTGCCGATCGTGCTGCTGGTGATCTTTTCCTTCAACGAGTCGAAGCTCGTTACCGTCTGGGGCGGCTTCTCCACCAAATGGTACGTCTCGCTGCTGTCAAACCAGGCTTTGCTCGATGCCGCCTGGGTGACGATCCGCGTCGGTCTGTTGTCGGCCACCTTCGCCACCGTCCTCGGCACCATGGCGGCGCTGACGCTGGTGCGTTACACCCGCTTTCGCGGCCGCATGCTTTTCTCCGGCATGGTCTATGCACCGCTCGTCATGCCCGAGGTCATCACCGGCCTGTCACTGCTGCTGCTTTTCGTGGCGATCGGCTTCGACCGCGGCTTCTGGACGATCACGCTGGCGCATACGACACTGACCATGTGCTTTGTCGCCGTCGTCGTGCAGTCACGGCTTCTAAGCTTCGATCAATCGATCGAGGAGGCGGCGCAGGATCTCGGGGCGCCGCCGGTGCGCACCTTCTTCGAAATCACCCTGCCGATCATCTCGCCGGCAGTATTTTCGGGGTGGATCCTGGCGTTCACGCTGTCGCTGGATGACCTCGTGATCGCAAGCTTCACCTCGGGCCCGGGCGCAACCACGCTGCCGATGAAGATCTACAGTCAGGTGCGCCTGGGCGTGACGCCGGAGATCAATGCGGTCTGCACCATCCTGATCGGCATCGTCGCGGTCGGGGTCGTCTGCGCCTCGATCATCACCAAGCGCCGTGAAATCCAGCGTGATCGGGACGAGCGGGCGGCTGCCGCCGGGGCCTGATTTACTGCGCGTGAGGGCTGTTGCCGAAAAGCGGGACCGGCGAAATCACCGGGTTTGGCCAGGAGCCACCGATGAAGAAGGGCAGAAGCGGCAGCTCGGCCGCTTTGGCCGGATCGGTTGCCTCCAGCGATCCGGAAAGCGCCAGCCCGTTCGACTGATAGGTGACCACCCCTGAAAGCGTCAGCGTCTGTGCTGGCCCGGTGATATGAGCGTCGTGGATCTCGGCCGAACCATTGGCGAAATCGGCCTGGAGGTCCAGCCGGCTGAAGGCAAAGGCGCCGTTTGCCGCCGCACTCAGCGGAAAGAACGCCTTTTCGGCGGCCTGGCTCCGCAGCGTTCCAACATCGACGCCGGGGATCGTGCCCTCCTGCGTCCAGAAGTGCAGCTTGCCGGTGACGTCGGCAAGTCCGGTCGTCCAGATCGCCTTTGGCGACTGCAGGTCGAGGTCGAGCGATCCCGTCGCCAGCGGCAGCGGCCCTTTGAGCTGCAGGCGCTCGGCAAGGGCGGCGAAGTCGGCATCGCGGATCGACAGCTGCAATTTGCCGCCGCCGTCGAAATCGCGCCGTGTCGCTTCCAGATGCGCGGTCATTTCACCGCCTTCGAAGGCGCTGTCGCCGATATCGAATTTCGCCTCGCCGCCGGTCACGATCATGCTGGCGCCGACATCGGAAAGCTCGAAGAGGCCCATCTGCGCGCGTCGCGCCGAAAGCCTGACGTCGATATCGAGCAGTTGCAGCGGTTCGCGCATGCCGGAGATATCCTCCGCCTCGCCTGCGGCAAGCCTGAGCGCAAAGGCGTCCAGGAACGGCTTGAGGTTCATCTGGTCGAAGGCAAGCGTGCCGCCGATCTTCGGACGTTTGCCGGGTTCGGTCGAAAAGTCCATGACGCCGGTGGCGCTTGCCTCGTTCAGCGACAGGCTGAGATCGTTGAAGCGCAGCCCGTTGCCCGACGACATGATGTCGGATTCCAGCGAGGCGCTCTTCAGCGTCCCGATGCCGGGGATCGATCTGCCCGACCATGTGAGAAGGGCCGGCACATCGGCAATGCTGACGGCGATATTGCCGGAAAGGGCCGAAAGGCTGGCGATGCTGGCAATCCCCTGGAAACGCACGGTCAGCAGGTTTGACGTCAGCGACGTCCGCGTCTCGGCACTCTTGCCGGCAAAGGCGAGCAGCGGCTGGCGCGAGGCGAAATCGACCTTCAGGTCCTCGCCGTTGTTGCGGGCGATGACGACGGCCGAGATCGCGCCTGAGAGCCGCGGCCAGGCGATGTCGGCCGTGACGCTGTCGAAATGGTAGGTCTTGGCGCTGGCGATGTCGGTGACGGCAAACGTGCCGTCTTCGACGGTCACTGCGCCGATCTCGGCATCGAGAGCCGGATCGAGCACCTCGGCTCCGTTTTCGTAGCGTACGCCGCTGATCGCACGGGCAAGCAGACCGGCATAGCTCCAGTCGATCAGGCCTTTTTCGTCACGCGTCAGCGCCAGGTTGGGGCGCAGCAGATGGAATTCGTGGAAACTGGTTCGGCCTCTCAGTGCATCGATGAGGCTGAAATCGGCCGAGAGGCTTTCAATCCTGCCGAGCAGCTTGTCACCGCTTTCACGCGGCTGGCGGATCGTGACCTCGTTGAGCGTGATGCGTGGCGTCGGCCAGAATTCGAGAACCGGATCGCCTTTGATCTCAGCCTGATAGCCCGTCCATTTCGACAGTGCGTCCTCGATGCCGGAGCGCACGAAACCAGTCGTGATCAGATAGGGCGCTGCCACCCTCAGCGCCACGAAAAGCCCAAGCGCAATCAGCAGCAGCACGGTTGAAAGACGCGCGAAAGCCGGCAGCCAGCGCGAAACGGGTCCGATCTTTCTGCGCCACCTGCGATGTCTTGACGTACCCATGATCTCCACCGGTCATTCAGCCGGTTTAGCCGTTAAGCGCTGATTTCGCCGGATATAGGAAATATCAGCCAGATGCAAATCCCTCCAGCCCGCGCGCTCTCGGGTATTTTGAATCGACGCTGAGATCGGCGCTTTCCGGTCTGTTCGCCGGGCGTCGGATCCGGTCGGGTTCCGGCCTTTATAATGCAATGCAGCATGATATAAAGACGACATTGGGCAGGAGGATTGAATGCAGGACAACAGACCACTTTGGGTGCCATCGCACGAAGCCGTGGCGAAAAGCCCGATCCATGCCTTCATGGAGCGCTGCAACGCCGAGTTCGGGCTATCGCTTTCCGGCTTTGAGGAGCTGCATGCCTGGTCAGTCGCCGAGCGGGAGAAATTCTGGTCGACCGTCTGGGATTTCTGCGGCGTGAAGGGAAAACGCGGCGCGGAAGTGCTTGTCGACGGAGACAGCATGCTCCGCGCCCGCTTCTTTCCCGACGCGACGCTGAACTTCGCCGAAAACCTGCTGCCCGGCCGCGGCGAGGGCGACGCCATCCTCTTCCGCGGCGAGGACAAGGTCGAGGATCGCTGGTCGTGGGACCGGCTGCGCAGGCTGGTGTCGAAGCTGCAGCAGGCCTTCAAGGCGCAAGGTATCCGCGAAGGCGACCGCATCGCAGCGATGATGCCGAACATGCCGGAAACCGTCGCCGCGATGCTGGCGGCTGCCTCGATCGGCGCCATCTGGTCGTCCTGCTCCCCCGATTTCGGCGAGCAGGGCGTGCTCGACCGTTTCGGCCAGATCGGCCCGAAGCTCTTCATCGCGTGCGATGCCTATTGGTATTCCGGCAAGCTGCAGGATGTCGGCGCCAAGGTCGCCGCGGTGGCGAAAAGCCTGGGCGTCCCTGCGATCGTCGTCCACTATGCCGGCGATGCCGGGGCGGTGGCGAGCAGGACGCCGGGGGCTTCGACGCTGGAAGCCTTCATTGCGCCCTATGAGGCAAGAGAGATCGAATTCACCCCGCTCCCCTTCGCCCATCCCCTCTACATCCTCTTTTCATCAGGCACGACGGGCGTGCCGAAATGCATCGTTCATTCGGCCGGCGGCACGCTGTTGCAGCATCTGAAGGAGCAACGTCTGCATTGCGGCCTCGAGGCCGGCGAGAAGCTCTTCTACTTCACCACCTGCGGCTGGATGATGTGGAACTGGCTGGTGAGCGGCCTTGCCTGCGGTGCTACCCTCTGCCTGTTCGACGGTTCGCCGTTTGCCCCTGACGGCAACGTGCTGTTCGACTATGCCGAGGCCGAAAATTTCGTCATCTTCGGCACCTCGGCGAAATATATCGATGCGGTGCGCAAAAGCGGGCTGACGCCGCGCCAGAGCCATGATCTTTCCAGCCTGCGGCTGATGACGTCGACCGGCTCGCCGCTGTCGCCGGAGGGCTTCACCTTCGTCTACGAAGGCATCAAGACGGATGTGCAGCTCGCCTCGATCTCCGGCGGCACCGATATCGTCTCCTGTTTCGTGCTCGGCAATCCGCTGCAGCCGGTCTGGCGCGGCGAGATCCAGGGGCCGGGCCTCGGCCTTGCCGTCGACGTCTGGAACGATGACGGCAAGCCAGTGCGCGGCGAAAAGGGCGAACTCGTCTGCACCAAGGCCTTCCCTTCGATGCCTGTCATGTTCTGGAACGATCCCGATGGCGCCAAATATCGTGCCGCCTATTTCGACAGGTTCGACAATGTCTGGTGCCACGGCGATTTCGCCGAATGGACGGAGCATGGCGGCCTGATCATCCACGGCCGTTCGGATGCGACGCTCAATCCCGGCGGCGTGCGCATCGGCACGGCCGAGATCTACAATCAGGTGGAGCAGATGGAGGAGGTGGCCGAGGCGCTGTGCATCGGCCAGGATTGGGACGACGACGTGCGCGTCATCCTCTTCGTCCGCCTGGCGGCGGGCGTGACGCTGACCGAGGATCTGGTCAAGGCGATCAAGACACGGATACGCACCGGCGCCTCGCCGCGCCACGTGCCGGCGAAGATCATCGCTGTGGCCGACATTCCCCGCACCAAGTCCGGCAAGATCGTCGAGCTTGCCGTGCGCGAAGTCGTGCATGGCCGGCCGGTGAAAAACCAGGAAGCACTCGCCAACCCCGAGGCGCTGCAGCTCTTTGCGGGCTTAAGCGAGCTGAAGGACTGATAAGGAATCGTAAACTACGAGCTTTCACCATTCAGCAATCCCTTGTCATCGAAACCTTTCGTTAAGAAAGGTTAGGCAAAGGTTGGAGCAACTTGGGGGCCGCACATGAACGAGGCGGTCCGAAGCCCTACAGCGCCGCGCGTCGCAGACGCGCAAAGGCGCTGTAGCACTTTGAGTTGCTGCATGATTCCTTAGATCGATTCCCGATTTTAAGGAATCATGCAGGCGGGCTTACGAAACATGACGTGGATCGACTGAGCTCTTGTTGAACAGCACCAAATTCAAGGCAGCCTCTGGCTGCCTTTTTTTTCGCTGCGCCAGAGCTGCGTCACAGATTGCGGATCAGCCGGCCAACACGCGTTGCGACGGGAAGGTGATCTCGACGAGCGTGCCTTCGTTCGGCGCCGAATTGATCGAGAATGTCGCCCGGTTGGCATCGACCATCGCCTTGGTCAGCGGCAGGCCGAGCCCGGTGCCGTCGCCGCGATGGCGCGACTGGGTCGAGGAGACCTGCCGGAACGGCTTCATCGCCTGGTCGAGCTCGCTGCGCGTCATGCCGACGCCGGTATCGCGGACCCGCAACACGACGCTGCCGTTCGCCTCATAGGATGTGGAAACGACGATCTGCCCGCCTGATGGAGTGAAGCGGATGGCGTTCGACAGGATATTGAGCGCGATCTGCTTGATCGAGCGCAGATCCGCCACGACGTCGGGCACCGCATGCGATAATGCCGTGCGGATGATGACGCGCTGGCCATTCGCCTGCGGCTGCACCAGGGCGACCGCCTCCGAGACCGCCTCGTTGAGGCCGACGGCGGCAAAATCGAGATCCATCTCGCCCGCCTCGATCTTCGAAATGTCGAGGAGGTCGTTGACAATGTCGAGGACATGCCGGCCGGAGCGGCCGATATCGTTGGCATATTCGATGTAGCGAGGATGGCCGATCGGACCGAAGCGCTCGCCGGCCATCATGTCGGAAAAGCCGATAATGGCGTTGAGCGGCGTGCGGATTTCGTGGCTGACGCGGGCGAGGAAATCGGTCTTGTGGGCATTGGCGGTTTCGGCCGCGCCCTTGGCGTTGCGCAGCTCGTCCTCGGTGCGCTTCCATTGGGTGATGTCGCGGATGACGGCGCAATAACCGTTCGAGGAGGTGAGCCGGCCCATCGTCATGAACAGCGGCACGAAGCCGCCTGCGGCCTCGCGGCCGATCACTTCGCGCCCATCGTTCAAGACGCTGGCCACACCATGGCCGGAAAGGCCGTGCAGATAGTCGAGAACGGCTTTCTGGCTCTCATGGGCAAACAGCATGACGAAGGGTTTGCCGCGGGTCTCCTGTTCGTCGTAATTGAAGAGCGCGCTCGCCGACCGGTTCATCGAGCGGATGTCGCCCTCGATGCCGATGACGACAACGCCGTCGGTCGCCGTTTCCAGGATCGAGCGCAATTCCTCCACCTCGACCTGAAGCTTGGCCACCTTCTCGACCATCCGCTCGGGACGGGCCTCGGACCGGCCGGCCTCTGTGCGGGCCTCTTCCTTGCCTGCCACCGGCATCAGCGCCAGCATCAAGGCGTTGGCATCTTCCCAGCGCACAGATTGCAGCCGCGCGGTCACCGGCGTCAGCGTATCGTCGGCCTTGACCAGCATCATGGTGCCGGAGCCTGCGGCATTCTCCTCAAGGTCGCGGCGCTGCAGCAGGGCTTCGATGCCGCCCACGTCGCGTAGCGCATCTAGGGACGAATAGCCCGTCAGCCGCATGAATTCGGGATTGGCATGCATCAGCGCGTCGCCGACATGGATGAGCACCGCGACAGGCAGCTGGTCGACCGTTCCGGCCGACAGCCCGTCGGTCATCTTGACGCGCGGCGCGATGAAGCTGGTGAGCACCTCGATCTGGCTGACGGTCTCCTCGAGCCCTTCCGTCGCCTCGTCCTCTTCTATTGCCGCGAGCCCTTCAGCCTCTTCTCGCTGCACCTCGGCCGCATTCTCGAAGATCGCTTCCTGCGGCGCCATTTCCTCGGCCGAAGCGTTGTCGGCCGTATCGGCGAGCGGCGTTTCGTCCTTGATAGTGTCCGGTTTCACGCTCTCTTCGAAAGCCGCCGTTTCCGTGGCACCGGCGCCCCTCGGCGCCGGAGCGGCAGGCTCTTCCTTGCGGGCGCCGAAGGCTTCCAGGCGCTTGGCGATTTCGCGGAAATTCGCCTGTTCGGCGGCCGTCAGCGCGGCGCCCGTGCTGTGAAGCTGAACGACCTTGTCGGTGAAACGGCGATTGGGTGTTTCGACGATGCGAAGCGCCGGCGGTTCGTCTGCAGCATTGTCCCGGGCTGATGTCTCGAAGGTCGTCTCTTCGCCGGTTACCGCTGCCGGGGCCGCCTCTTCGGCCTGCGGCGCGGCGGCTGTCGGCGCCTCATTCCCGTTCGCATCCGCCACGGTCGGTTCCGCCGCGGCCTCCCCAGACGTGGCTTCCACATCATGCGCCGGTTCGGCGGCAGGCTCGGCAATCGGCCCGAGGCTTGCCGCATCATGGCCGACGCCATCCTGGCCGAGCGTCAGGCCAAGCGCCAGCGGATCCTCCTGCGCATCGGAGAGCCTGACGACGCCGAAGCCGCGGAAACCGTCGAAGTCGCGGTTGCGGGTATAGGTCGGCAGGGCCGCGAGATCGACCGGAACGACGAGGCTGGTGCCTTCGACCGGCCAGAGGATCGTCTTGCCCGACCATGTGTCGCGGCGCGCGAGCGCCTCGGACAGCTTGCCGTCCGGATCAAGGTTGAAGAGCGCGGCGATATCGCTGAAGGCGGAGCCGATGATGGCGGATGCATGCGGACCGACGGCCTCGGCAAATTCATGGCTGACTTCGTTGAACCGACCTTCCGCATCGATCTTCCAGACGAAGCGCGTGGCGCGGCTGTTCGGCCGGAAGACGAAAGCGGGTTGCGCGGCAGGCGCCGGGGCAGGGGAGACCTCGGAAATCAATGACGCCGCAGCGGCCGACGCTTCACTGGCCATTGCCGGCGCCTCTTCAACGGGCGTCTGACTGGCTGCGGCCGGTTCTGCCGTCTCGTTGGTTTCCGCCGTCTCATCAACGAAATGGGCCGCGTCGCCATTGACAAGCTGGACAGGCTCGTCCGAACTGCTGCCGATCGTGCCGTCATCGTTTTCCGGCGCCGCGTCTTCGGCCGGATGCATCTCCGCGATCACTTCGTCGGCGGATGCGGCGGCGGCTTCTGCCGGCTGTTCGCTTTCGCCGGCGATCTCCTCGAGGGTCTCTTCGACCTCTTCAATATCAGACACCGCGTCGATGATCTCGGTGAAGCCGGTAGCGGCGACCGGCTCTTCCCGCGGAAGTTTGGCCGGCGGCGCGCTTGCTGCGCCCGCGGGCGCGTCAGCCGTCTGCGGGGGTGCATCGACGGCGTCGAGCACGGGGGTATCGACTGGATCGAGCACGGGTGCATCGACCGGGTCGAGATGACCGATCGCGGTCTCCACGGCAAACAGCAGATTGAGGGCCGGCTCGTCGCTGAGCTTGCCGACTGCGGCGGGGAGATAACCCTTGCCGGTGGCGACCGGGCGTTTCACCAGCCGGTCGGGATGCGCACCGGCAAGGTTGATCAGCGTCTTGGCGGTTTCGCCTGAGATGGCGAGCGAGGCAAAGCCCGGTGAGGCGGCGATGACCTCGCCATTGCCGCCGATCACGGCCATATGCGTGTCGGGGTCGTCGAGCCCCCGCAGCATCTGTGCCGCCGAAGCCCCTGCCGCCAGCGGCCTTGCCGCAACCGGCACTGAAAAGAGGATGGCCTTCTCGCCTTGGGAAAGCCGGATCAATTCGGCCGCCGCCTGCACCTGCACGCGCTGGAAGCCTTTGGCGACGCGGATCATCAGGCTTCTGTTGTCGCCGACATCGGCGAGTTGGCGCGCCGCCGTTTCCAGCTGGCGAAAGGTGATATCGCCGCGATCAACGCCCTGGTCGAGCAGATCATAGACCGCCGAATGGCCGAAAAGCTCGGCACCGGCACCGTTTGCCCAGAGCAGGCGCGCAAGATCGGCCGAAAACAGCACCATCGCCTCGCCGCGTGAAAAGCGTTCCCGCACCCGCGCATGCACGGCGATATCGATGAACGGATATTGGACTGCGGGCATGATCGAACCTTGTCGCTGTCGGCCTTCTAAATTAACGGCTTATTAATAACTGCAGGTCGCATGCCGGTCCAGAACAGCAAGGTAGTTTCGGCCCACAGGGTTAACGACTTGTGCGCCGCACAATGATTGTTGCAATGCACAATGAAATACCCTATATAGACGTCATTCGATGATCACAGGCAGCGACTGCCTCAACCCAAAGGAATGCGACATGGCTACCATAAAGACCGATGATGTTTTTTCAATCGCTTCTTTCGACCCGTCCAAGCTCGCGGAATCCTTCCGCGAATTCGCTGAAAAGGGCGCACAGCAGTCGAAAGACGCCTATGCCAAGCTGAAGACCGCCGGCGAAGAAGCCGGCAAGACGCTCGAAGCCACGGTCCAGACGGCCCAGGCCGGCACCGTCGAGATCGGCCTGAAGGCAATCGACGTCCTGCGCGTCAATGCCGAGAGCTCGCTCTCGCACATGGAAGCCCTGCTCGGCGTCAAGTCGGTCGCCGAATTCGTCGAGCTGCAGACCTCGTTCCTGCGCAAGCAGGCCGAACTCGCCGTCAACCAAGCGAAGTCGATGCAGGAAACCACCAAGCAGGTTGCCGAAAAGCTCGCAAAGCCCTCCAAGGAAGCCGCCGAAAAGGCCATGGCCTCCTTCAAGGTTGCCTGATCAGTCTTTGCCGATTGCAAACAAAAGGCTGGACCCCGCGTCCAGCCTTTTTGTATATTGACGAGGAATGGGGCTTGAATTCATCGCCAAGTCCTCGTATGTGACCCCCATCGCGCCTGGCGCGGTTTATGCGGTTGTAGCTCAGTTGGTTAGAGCGCAGGTTTGTGGCACCTGAGGTCGGAGGTTCGAGACCCCCCAACCGTACCATCTCCCCACGTCAAGTCGCTTTCGAGCAAGTCGCTTCGGCCGACGGCATTTCGAACATGTTGTATCGCCGCAGAATGCTGAGGCGATTCTGCAAATCGCAAGCTTTTGGAAGCCAGTTGCGCGGCGCCCTCAACAGCTCGACGCTCCGACCGCGAGTTGCTGCTTATTTGCCACATCGAATCGAACATTTCAAAGGCACAACCGCCCATATGGTGCGATAGTGCCATATCGGCTACATGTGCAGCACACAGTAGCACCAAGGTCCGCAATTGCGACGATCCGCCACTCGATCCGAAAGATTCCCTCCACGCCAGCATGTCGCGGAAGATGCGACCAGCGAAGCCTACCTCGCCGCAACCGAGGCGGAGATAGCGTTCGGAGCGTCGAAACATGCGGAGCCGATATCGCCGAACCTCAGACTTACTAAATTTCAGCACATGAATGTAACGTCAATTTAAGTGCCGCCATGTCAGCAATTGCGGAAGTTCGGACGGGCAGAGCGCAGGATCCTGGAATATGTCTTGTAGCCCTTGAAAGAGGTTGCGGAGGAAGCGTTTCATTAGCGCTAGCTGCCAAGATCGAAAACATTCCTGAACAGAAATGAAGCTTTTGGTTGAAGTTTTTCTCTTTATGGAGCAGAGGGAAACTGGCATTGGGCGCGGCCGAAATGGAATAGGAAAACGGGGACTTTATGACGAACCTTATTACCTCGACCAAAGACGTCAGCTCAACCGGGGATCAGAAAGTTGACGGGCTCTTCAGCGGCGCTGCCTGGGACGGAACGATAACCTACGCATTTCCCACGACCTCGTCATCTTATGCCTATAGCGGCGAGAAGGATTACAATTTCTCTTCGATTTCCTCACAACAGCAGTCCTTAGCCCTGTTCTTTATGGAACAGTCCTATGGAAACACGGCAAATGACGGCTTCTCCGTCGAGGGATTCACGAACGCCAACTTTGAGGCCGGAAGCGCAGGCACTGCAACAGTGCGGTTCGCTCAATCGTCCTTGCCTGAGACGGCATGGGCCTATACTCCAGTTATAGGCGGCGTCGGCGGCGATATCTGGTTCGGCACGGAATACGCTGGCACCGAAAATGATCTTCGCTTCCCGAGGTTCGGCAACTATGCGGGCCACACCTTGGCGCACGAGTTAGGTCACGCTCTCGGACTGAAGCATGCTCACGAAGAGTATGCTCGCAATATGACACTCGTTCCGCGAGTCCACGACTCGCTCGAATATACGATCATGACCTACCGCTCATTTGTCGGAGACAATACGAGCGGATACAAGTATGAGCATGATGGCGCGCCACAAACCTTCATGATGCTCGACATCGCCGCGCTGCAGGAAATGTATGGTGCGGACTATACGACGAACAGTGGCGATACCGTCTACAAGTGGAATCCCAACCAGGGCATCACCTACGTCAATGGGGTGGCAGCCATCACGCCCGCTGCCAACAGGGTTTTCGCAACAATCTGGGACGGCGGCGGTTCCGATACCTATGATCTGAGCGCTTATACCACCGCCCTCAAGATCGACTTGCATGCAGGGGGGTACTCGGTCTTTTCCCAGGGTCAGTTGGCCTATCTGGGCGGTGGTCCGAACGGTGGCTATGCCCGCGGCAACATTTTCAACGCCCTTCTTTATCACGACAATGTCGCGTCGCTGATTGAGAACGTTAAGGCCGGCTCCGGCAACGATACGATTGTCGGCAACGAGGCGGACAATACGCTCTGGGGCAATGCCGGAAACGATACCCTTACTGGCGACTCCGGCAATGACACACTCGATGGCGGTGCCGGAAACGACAAGTTGTCGGGCGGGGTGGGTAACGACGTCTACATCGTCGACAATGCCAACGACATTGTGAATGAGAATGCCAATG
Organism: Rhizobium phaseoli; assembly: GCF_003985125.1. Taxonomy (GTDB): domain Bacteria; phylum Pseudomonadota; class Alphaproteobacteria; order Rhizobiales; family Rhizobiaceae; genus Rhizobium; species Rhizobium phaseoli. The sequence goes on along the minus strand of NZ_ML133575.1, from coordinate 1,626 downwards.
AGGGGACGGACACGGTCCGGACGACGGCTTGGAATTTTACACTCGCCACCAACGTCGAAAACCTGACCTACATCGGCACCGGCACGTTCGCCGGTTATGGCAATGCGGCGGACAATGTGATCACTGGCGGGACGGGCTTTGATCAGTTGGATGGGAAGGCCGGCGCCGACACTCTGATCGGTGGTGCGGGCGACGATACCTATACCGTCGATAGTCTCGGCGATGTCGTGGTCGAGGCGACCGACGGCGGCGTTGACAGGATCCTGACCGGCCTTACTGCTTATTCGCTGGCGGGGATCGCCAATGTCGAGAATCTAGTCCTTCTGAGCAACGGCAATTCTACCGGCACCGGCAACAGCCTCGACAATACAATCACGAGTGCAGCTGGCAACGACACGCTCTCTGGTGGGGCAGGCAACGATACTCTCGACGGTGGCCAAGGAACTGACTCGCTTACCGGGGGGACCGGCAACGATATCTATGTCATTCGCGACGCCGGCGATACTATCATCGAAAATGCCGACGAGGGCATCGATACGGTGCAGACGTATCTTACGGGCTACACACTGGGCGCCAACCTCGAGAACCTCACCTATCGCGGACCTTGGGTGTTTGGTTTTGTGGGCACGGGCAACAATCTCGATAACGTGATCACCGGGGGTGGCGCAGCCGATACGCTTTCCGGCGGCGCCGGCGATGACACGCTGGACGGCTGGGCAGGTGCAGACACCTTGATCGGCGGTGTGGGCAACGACACCTATATCATCAACAATGCCGGCGTCCTCGTCACCGAAGCTGCCAATGGGGGGATCGACTCGGTTCGCACGACCCTTACAGGCTATACGCTTGGCGCCAATGTCGAGAACCTCACCTATAGCGGCACAGCAGCCTTTACCGGGACCGGCAATAACCTCGCCAACACGATCAAGGGCGGGGCAGGTGCCGACACCCTGGACGGAAAGGCCGGAGCAGACATACTGATCGGCGGTGTGGGCGACGACACCTATATTGTCGATAACGTTGCCGACGTCGTGACTGAAAGGCCGAATGAAGGATCCGATCTGACCAAGACGACGCTTTCTTCCTATGCTTTGACCAATAATGTTGAAAACCTGACCTTCATCGGCACCGGCGATTTTGCTGGTACCGGAAACAGAGTTGCCAACACGATCACCGGTGGTGCCGGCAACGACACGCTTGACGGCGGCGCCGGCAATGACACGCTTGATGGCGGCGGCGGCAACGACATCTATGTTGTCGACAGTGCGAGCGACGTGATCAAGGACAGCGCCGGCACGGATGAGATTCGCACGGCGCTTGCAGCCTACTCGATCGCCGCATTGGCCAATGTCGAGAACCTGACCTACACGGGATCCGCCAACTTCAGCGGCACCGGCAATGCGCTTGCCAACACGATCACCGGCGGCGCCGGCAACGATATGCTGAATGGCGGGGTCAGTGCGGACACGTTGATCGGTGGTGAAGGCGACGACACCTACATCGTCGACCATGCCGGCGACATCGTCACCGAAGCCGCCGACGAAGGGACCGACACGGTTCGCACGGCATTGGCGAACTATACGCTTGCCGCCAATGTCGAGAACCTCACCTATACCGGCGCGGTAG
>NZ_ML133574.1 GCF_003985125.1 Rhizobium phaseoli | reverse complement strand
ACTGGTAGATGACGGTGACGACGATGATCGGCAGCGAGTTCGGCAGCATGATGCGGCGGAAGATCTGGAAGAAGCTGGCGCCGTCGACCTGGGCGGCGCGCACCAGCTCGGTCGGAAAGGCCTCGTAAAAATTGCGGAAGAACAGCGTGGTGAAGCCCAAGCCATAGACGACATGGACGAAGACCAGGTTGACCGTCGAATTGCCGAAGCCGAAGTTCCAGCCGGTGGCCTTCTGCAGGGTGACGCCGAAGCGGCCGAGCGAGCCGAGGATGGTCGCCATCGGCAAGAGCACCGACTGGAACGGGATGAAGCAGGCAAACAGCATCAGCCCGAACACCAGCGTATGGCCGGGGAAACGCCATTTGGTCAGGATATAGCCGTTCAGCGCTCCCATGATGGTGGAGATGGCGACGGCCGGCACCACCATCTTGATCGAGTTCCAGAAATAGCCCTTGATGCCGGCGCAGGTCAGGCCGACGCAGGCCTCGCCCCAGGCCTTGATCCAGGGATCGAAGGTCGGCGCCTGCGGCAGCGCCAGCATGTTGCCGCCCTGGATCTCGTCCATCGTCTTGAACGAGGTGGTCAGCATGACGAAGAGCGGCATCAGGTAGAGGATGGCGAAGATCACCAGCAGGCCGTAGATGACCAGCCGGCCGAGAAAGCGGGCATTGTTGCTGGAATGGGAGGGAGAGGAAACCGAGATGCTCATCGCGTCTTCTCCTTCAGTTCGGAATAGAGATAGGGCACGATGATCGCCGAGATGGTCATCAGCATGATGATGGCGCTGGCCGAGCCGACGGCCATCTCGTTGCGCTTGAAGGTATATTCATACATGAAGTTGGACGGCAGCCAGGCCGAGCCGCCCGGCCCGCCCGACGTCAGCGCCACCACCAGATCGTAGGATTTGATCGCCATATGGGCGAGCACGATGAAGGCGGAGAGAAAGATCGGCCGCAAGAGCGGAATGACGATGCGGCGATAGAGCTGGAAGGGCGAGGCGCCGTCGATCTGCGCCGCCTTCATGATCTCGCCGTCGATGCCGCGTAAGCCCGCCAGGAACATCGCCATGACGAAGCCCGAGGCCTGCCAGACACCGGCGATGACGACGGTGTAGATGACGAAGTCCTTGTTCTTGATCCAGTCGAAGTGGAAGCTCGTCCAGCCGAAGTGGTGCAGCGTCTGTTCGAGCCCAAGGCCGGGATCGAGGAACCACTTCCAGGCCACCCCGGTGACGATGAAGGAGAGCGCCATCGGATAGAGGAAGATCGGCCTGAGCAGCCCCTCGCCACGGATCTTCTGGTCGAGCAGGATGGCAAGCAGCAGGCCAAGGCCTAAGCAGATGCCGACATAGAGGAAGCCGAAGATCGCCATGTTGGTGATCGAGGTATACCAGGACGACGGCGGGTCGCTCTCGAAGGTCCAGCGCCACAGCCGCTGATAGGCGCGTGCCCCGGTCAGCGCATAGGACGGAAAGGTCTTGGAATTGGTGAAGGACAGATAGGCCGTCCAGACGATGAAGCCGTAGACGAAGACCAGGGTGATGACGAAGCTCGGCGCCAACACGATCTTCGGCAGCGCATCCTGCAGCCGGCCCCGCAGCGAGATCGGCGTCACTTGCCCGGGGGTCAGAACCGGATCGGTGGTGGCAACTGTGCTCATGGATATCATCTCCCTTCCCGCAGGATCGCTCGGCATTTATCGCTGCGGAGCCTGAAGCTTCCCCGCGAGATCACGCGGGGAAGCATTGTCATCGACGACCCTTAGCGGGCGTCGTCGATTGCCTGGACCAGCTGGGTGACGGCTTCGTCGGAGCTCTTGATCTGGCCGTGGACGAACTTCGAGACGACGTCCTTATAGGCATTGGCGATCGCCGGCGGCGCGCCGTAACCCTGGGCGAGCGAACCGAACAGCGTGCCGCCCTCATTGGCGGCCTTCAGATCGGCGATGCCCTTCTTGCCGCAGGCGTCGAAGTCGGTGTCGGGAACGTCGGTGCGGGCCGGCACCGAACCCTTGACGACGTTGAAGGCCGACTGGAAGCTCTTCGACAGCGTTGCCGTTGCCAGCGCCACCTGCGCCGCCTTGCGGTCGTCGGGCACGTTGAACATGCCGAACATGTCGGAGTTGTAGATGACGCTGCCGTCGGTGCCCGGGAAGCGGTAGCACAGGAAGTCCTTGTCCGGGGTCTTCTTGGCGGCGACGAATTCGCCCTTGGCCCAGTCGCCCATCACCTGCACCAGCGCATCACCCTTGATGACCATGGCGGTCGCCAGGTTCCAGTCGCGGCCGGAGAAATTCGGATCGACGTATTTGACGATCTTCGCCAGGTTGTCGAAGGACTTTTTCATCGTGTCCGACTTCAGCGATTCCTCGTCGAGGTCGTTGAACGCCTTCTTGTAGAATTCCGGGCCGCCGGTCGACAGCACGATGGAATCGAACATCGTCGCTTCCTGCCAGTTCTGGCCGCCGAGCGCCAAGGGGATGACGCCGGCCGCCTTGGCCTTGTCGAGCAGGGCGATCAGGTCGTCGAAGCTCTTCGGCTGGGTGCCGTCGATCTTGTCCATCACCGCCTTGTTGATCCACAGCCAGTTGACCGAGTGGACGTTGACCGGGGCGGCGACCCACTTGCCGTCGTAAACGGAGAACTTCTGCAGCGCCGCCGGCACCGACTTGTCCCAGCCTTCCTTCTTCGCCGTCTCGGTCAGATCACCCATGACGCCGGCCTGGGCATAATCGAGCACGGTATAACCGAGCATCTGCGAGGCTGTCGGATAGGTGCCGGCCGCCACCATCGCCTTCAGCGCCGTCATCGCCGCATCACCGCCGCCGCCGGCCACCGGCACGTCCTTCCAGGCAAAACCTTCCTTCGACAGATCCTCCTTCAGGACGTTCAAAGCCGCCGCTTCGCCGCCTGATGTCCACCAGTGCAGCATCTGCACTTCCTTCACGTCAGCGGCGCGGGCCGCGACATGCGTGCCGGCCAGAGCCAATGCGATCACGGCCGTCGTGGTCAAAAACCTATTCATCGAAGAACCTCCCAGTTCCCTCTTTGGAAGATGCGGGACCATTCCCGCATCGATCACCCCGCCCTCCCCGGGCGTAGTCTCTTTGCCAGCTAGACCAGCTTTTCCGTCTGCGGCATCCACCAACCGGTGCGTTTGCCGATATGCATGTTCAGCGTCTTGGTCTCGGTGTAATCCTCCACCGCATGACGGCCGAGTTCGCGGCCAAGGCCGCTCTGCTTGTAGCCGCCGAAGGGAAGCTCCGAGGCGCCGTCCATGAAGGTGTTCATCCAGACCGTGCCCGCCCGCACCGACCGGCCTATCGTCAGGCAGGTGTCGAAATCGCGGCTCCAAACACCGGCCGACAGACCGTAGTCGATGGAATTGGCAATGCTGATGGCTTCGGCAGAAGTTTCGAATGTCAGGACCGACAGGACCGGGCCAAAGACTTCCTCGCGCGCCACCGCCATATCGGGTGTGACCGCTTCCAGGATCGTCGGCGCCATGAACTGCCCCATGCCGAGGTCGAGCGTGTCGCCGCCATGGGCGACGCGGGCGCCGCTGCTCCTGGCACCGGCGACATAGCCTGAGATCTTCTCCAGATGCTGCGGCGTGATGATCGCGCCGACCTGCGTCTGGGGATCAAGGGGATCGCCGACCTTCACCCCCTTCGACAGCTCGGCGACACGCCTGACGACGTCGGAGGCGATCGACTTGTGAAGGATCAGCCGCGAGCCGGCGTTGCAGCACTCGCCGGCATTGAAATAGGCGCCGAAGACGGCGGCATCGATGAACGCATCGAGATCGGCATCGGGGAAAACGATTTGCGGGTTCTTGCCGCCGAGTTCCAGCGAAACCTTCTTCAGCGTCTGCGCCGCATTCGACATCGTCAGTTTTCCGACACCGGTCGAGCCGGTGAAGGAGACCATGTCGACATCTGGATGAGACGTCATGACCGCGCCGACTTCAGGTCCCGTACCGGTGACAATATTGACGACACCATCCGGAATGCCCGCCTGCTGCAGGATTTCGCCCAAGACAAGCGTCGATCCCGACGTCAGCTCGGAAGGCTTGACGACGGTCGTGCAGCCTGCGGCGAGCGCGAAGGGCAGCTTCTGGCCGACAATCAGGAACGGGAAGTTCCAGGGCGTGATAATCGAGACGACGCCGATCGCTTCGCGCAGGACGACGCCGAGCGTGCCGTCGCCGAGTGTGTTGTAGCTTTCGCCATGGAGATCGCGTGCAAGAGCCGCCGCATAACGCCAGATGTCGACCGAGCCGGCAATTTCCCCCCGCACCTGGGTGATGGGCTTGCCCGCCTCGATGGCATCGAGAAATGCCAGCTCTTCGGCACGCGCCGCGATCAGATCTGCAGCCTTGAGCAGGATGACGGAGCGTTCGGACGCCGTCATGCGCGGCCACGGCCCCTCGTCGAAGGCCTTGCGTGCAGCGGCAATGGCGCGCTCGGCGTCCTTCCGGCTGCCAGTCGGGAAGCGGCTGACCGTCACACCATGGCTCGGCGCGACACGTTCGATTGGATCGGAGGCGCCGGCCTCCCATTTGCCGTCGATCAGCATCTTGAAATCACGCGCCTTGTGGTCGCTGAGCGCCGTGGGGTTGACGAGAACCGTCATTACCATTCTCCCTTGAACGTTGCCGGGCGCTTCTCGCTGAATGATGCGACGCCCTCCTTCAGATCGCCGGTCTTCGCGGCGAGGATCGAGCCCAGGGCTTCGACCGCCGTTCCGTTGTCTTCGCCGTTCGCCGATGCGATCATCAACTTGGCGATCTCGAGGGCCGCCGGTCCCCGCGCCGCAATCCGCCCGGCATATTGCCTGGCGGCGGCGACCGAATTTCCTGTCGGAACGACCGCGTCGACGATGCCGAGCAGGCGGGCTTCCTCGGCAATGAATATCTCGCCGCCGAGCGCCATACGGCGGACGGCCTGCGCGCCGAACCGGCGCACGAGACGCTGGGTGCCGGACCAGCCCGGCACCATTCCAAGGCCGGTCTCCGGCAGGCCGATCTTGATGTGTTCCTCGGCGATGCGAATGTCGGCAACGCCCGCCAGTTCGAGCCCGCCGCCAAGCGCGTGGCCGTTCAGCGCCGCGACCAGCGGCACCCGGAGCGTCGCCAACCTTTCGAAGATCCGGTGACCGTGCCTTACCCAGGCGTGACCGAACTCCTGCGGCAGCATTCCACCCCAGGCTTTGATATCACCCCCGGCAGAAAAACCCTTACCCTCGCCGGTGAGAACGGCAGCGCGAATATTTGCATTCGCCTCCACCGCATCCGCCGCCTCGGCCAGCGCTTTCAGCATGTCGAGATCGAGCGCGTTCAACTTCTCCGGACGGGAAATCGTCAGGATTGCAACATACCCATCGACGTCAACTCTGACCGTTCCGCTAGCCATGGAAGGTGCCCTCCAATGTCCGCGCGCTTTTTGTCGAAAGCGACAGGCCGATGTTCGCCTCGCCGAACAGCGCGGCGTCCATGATCTTCAGGCCAGGCGCGACGATCAGCGGAAATTCCGACTGGTCCAATATGTGGGACTGCAGATCGACGCCTGGCGCGATTTCGGTGAGAACGATGCCCTCAGGGGTCAGCTTCATCACGCACCGCTCGGTGACATAGATGATGTCCTGGCCCTGCTCGATCGCCCGCCTGCCGCTGAAAGTGACGTGTTCGACCTCGTTCACCAGCTTCTTCAGCTTGCCTTCTTTTTCGATGATGAGTCCCCCATCGGCGATCGAAAGCTTTGCGCCAGCGTTGAACATGCCTGAGAAGACGATCTTCTTCGCCCGCGCGGTGATGTCGACGAAGCCGCCGGCGCCGGCCGTCACATGCGGCCGGAAGGAAAGCTTGGAGACGTTGACCGAGCCGTCCCTGCCGATTTCCAGGAAAGACAGCAGCGACGCATCGAAACCTGCGCCCTGGAAATAGGTGAACTGATAGGGGGACGGCATGTAGGCGTCCGCATTGGACGCGCAGCCGAAGGCGAAATCGAGCAGCGGCACGCCACCGACCGCGCCTTGCTCGATGACCCAGGTGACGGCGCCGTGGAGCCCCTCCTCCAGCAGGATACGCGGCACGTTGGCCGAGATGCCGAAGCCGAGATTGACGCAGCTTCCCGTCTGCAACTCCTGCGCGACGCGGCGCGCGATGACTTTCTGAACATTGAACTCCGGAACGTGGAAGCTGTCGAGCGGGCGGAAGATCTCCCCCGAAATCGCCGGATCGTACCCCGTCTGCGTCGTCTGCTTTTGATCGGGATCGACGACGATATAGTCGACCAGCATTCCCGGCACCCGGACGTCATGCGGTTTCAGCGAGCCTTCCTTGGTGATCCGCTTGACCTGGGCGATGACGATGCCGCCATTGTTGCGGGCGGCGAGCGCCTGATCGAGACCGCCGAGATAGGCGCCCTCATGTTCGTACGTCAGGTTGCCGCGCTCGTCGGCCGTGGTGGCTCGGATGATGGCGACTTGAGGAACGATCGAGGGGAAGAACAGCCAGTCGTCACCCTCGAAGCTGACGCGCTTGACCACCTGCTGTTGCGAAGCCAGCTCGTTCATCGCGCAGCCCTGTCGCCGGGGATCGACGAATGTGTCGACACCGACCTTGGTCAGCACGCCCGGCCGCTTGGCGGCGGCTTCGCGATGGATGTCGAACAGGATGCCGGAGGGAATGTTGTAGGCCGGGATCTCGTTGTTGGTGATCATCTGCCAGATCAGCGGCGGCTCGGAGGATGACGGCCCGGATGGATAGGAGCCGCCGATGATGCACTTGAGCAGGCCCTTTCTGGCAATGTAATCGACGCCCTTGATGCCGCTCATGTCGCCGGCGGCGATCGGGTGCAGAGTCGTCAAATCACGGGGATGGCCGGTCGCCTCGAAACGCTCGCCAATCGCCTTCAGCATCAGGTCCGGGCAACCGAGACCGCTCGAAGACGATACCGTGACGACGGCGTCATCCGGAATGAGCGCGGCCGCTTCGGCTGGGGTGAGATGCTTCTTCATGTGCATTACACAGCGTCCTGTTTCGATGTTACGCTCTTGCCGGCACCGCAACTCTCGCGAACGACCAGCCGAACGGCTGTCGTCACCGTCTCCGCCTCGGCCTTGCCCGCATTGATCTGCTTGAGCAGCATCTGTGCGCCGCGGCGCCCGATGCCCTGCGGGTCGACCGAGACCGTCGTCAGCGCCGGAACCGCCGCCTGCGCCTCGATGACGTCGTCGAATCCCACCACGGCGAAGTCGGTGCCAGGCTCCAGACGGCGCGCGCGCAATCCGTCGCAAACACCGAAGGCTACGGCATCGTTGAAGCAGACGGCTGCGGTCGGCCGACGGCCGAGCGCGATCGCCTTTCCGATCGCCTCGACCCCGCCGGCCCGCGACGGAGCCGACGAGATGACGAATCCTTCGTGATAGTCGAGCCCGGCCGCATCAACGCCGTTTCGATAACCGGCAAGCCTATCGTCGAAGACGGCGGTGTCCGGAAAACCGCCGAGAAAGGCGATGCGCTTGTGACCAAGGCCAGCCAGGTGCTTGACGGCCGAGACCATGCCGGCCCGGTTGTCGGAGACGATAGACGAGACTTTGGCGCCGGGCAGATTTCGAACCACAACCACGACAGGAATCCCCGCCGCAACGAGCGGCTTGAAGTCGGCAGCATCGGTGGCGCGCGCCGGCGATACGATGAGCCCCGAAATGCCGTGCTCACGCATCGATGCGACAACCTCACGCTGCCGGTCGATGCTCTCGCCGGTGTTCGACAGGAACTGCACGAAGCCGGCCGACTGAACGACCGTGTCGACACCGACCGCCAGCTCGGCAAAGAAGCTGTTGGTCAGATCGTTGACGACGACGCCGACGATCCTCGACTTGGCCCCAGCCTGGCGGAGGTTCGCCGCGCCGCGATTATAGACATAGCCGAGCTCCCGCATCACGGCATTGACCTTGGCGCGCGTCGCCTCATTGACCAGAGAAGAGCCCTGAAGCACCAGCGACACCGTCGACTTCGAAACGCCGGCGGCCTTCGCAATGTCGATGACGGTGACCCGCGCCTTTGTCATGCTCTTCTCCCAATGTGCCGATGACCCTTAGATATTTGGAACGTTCCAATTATGTCAAGAGAAATTTAATGGATTCGCCATTTTTCCGGCATTTGTCGTCCTGCTTTTTGGTAAGGCCCAAGGGTGAAGTTTGGATCGATCTAAATTTTGAGCCAACCGGGACCTGGAATATCACCTCTCACAGGGAGCGGATCGGTCGCAAATTGCCGGTGATTCAGGCTCTTCTCCGCTGCCACGAAGGCACGAAGGCCTTCGATATGTTAATGGCTTTGTTCCAGCGCGTTGGAGATCGAAGACATGAACCTGCGTACCGAACTCCGCCCTACCGCCCCGCGAACAGGCCCGGCGCTTGGCGGCCGTCGCGGCGTCCCTGGTCGCGCACATCGCAAAGAGCGAGATTGCTGCGCCGGAAGCCGAGGCCGCCCTGGCGGCAATCCGCGGCTGGGGCGATGCAGATCAGACCGGCCGCTCTTTCTCCGATCTGATCTACAGCGAGGATGAGCGCGGGACGCTCCACCGGCTCTCCGAGGCCGCCGGAAAACCCAGCGAAAGCGGCTGGAATGCGCTCACCACGACAACAATGTACGTTGCCTGGCTTGTCTATCGGGAAGCCGGCCTGCCGATGCCGAGCGATGTCAACGAGGTGGGAGAAGACAGCCTTGACCTCTGGACGAGCAACTGGCCGGACTCGGCTGAACAGCGGGAAAAGGCCTGGTCTTCGTCGAAGAGCTCGGATCGACGGACATTAGCGAAACTTTATAGTTTCTGACCAATGCTACGGATATGCGCAACGCGCCAGATCTGAAGCAGGGCCGGATGATGCCGCATTCGTTCGAATCCATTCTGGAAAACCTGCCGCAGGGCGTTGTTCTGCTTGATTCTGCCAATATGGTGACGACTTTCAATTCCCGCGCGCTGGAGGTTCTCGGCCTTCCGGAGGGCGCCCTGCGGAAGGGAATGGATATCGACGAGTTGCCGGGTACCTCGGACTGTCGTGTAGCGGCATGTTCGCGGTCGTCGACCGGCAAGCCGCAAGGCTCCCAGTTTGCATTGCCCGACGGGCGGATGATCTCGCTGACCTGCGCGCCCTCGAGAGAGGGAAGCTGGATCCTGAGCTATGAAGACATCTCGACGCTCATTCGCGTCGAAGTCAGCCTGGCCGAGCAACACCACCGCTTCGACGCAGCCCTTAGCAACATGCCGCATGGGCTGTGCATGTTCGATTCAACCAGGAAGCTGATATTGTGCAATGCCTCCTACGCGCGGATGTACAGTCTGCCGGATCGACTGACACAAGCGGGAACGCCGCTCGCAAATATCCTGGCCTATCGGGCCAAGCAGGGAAATGGACCGGCCGACACCGCCACCTATTTTGACGTCGTTTTCGAAGCGACGGCGCTCGGTGCGCCGGCCAGCCAGAACATCGCGCTCACCGACGGCCGCATCGTCAAAATCACTCACAATCCGATGCAGAATGGTGGTTATGTGGCCACCCATGAGGACGTCACCAAGACCGTGCGGCTGGCCGAAGAACTGCGCCGCCACCACGATCAGCTCGAAGTTACGGTGCGCAACCGCACGGCTGAGGTTGAGCGGCAGGCGCGTGAGGTGGAGCGAATGCTCGCGCAGGAAAGAAACATCAACGAATTGCAGCGGCAGTTCGTGGCGATGGCGTCGCATGAGTTCCGCACGCCGCTCGCAATCATCGACGCAGCCGCCCAACGGCTGCTGCGAAAAGGCGGCGCAGTCGAGCCCGAATTTCTGAGCGACAAAGCCGAACAGATCCGCGCATCGGTGAGCCGCATCGTCGATCTCATGGAGAGCATCCTGTCAGTGGGCCGCCTCGATACCGGCACGATCGATATCAGTTACGGCGCCTGCGCGCTCAGATCACTGATCCGAAGCTGCTGCGAGCGGCAGTCGACGATCTCGAAGACGCACAGCTTCATGATTGACATAGACGGGCTGCCGGAATTCATCGATGCCGATCCCCGCACATTGACCCAGGTGTTTACCAACCTGCTTTCCAATGCCGTGAAATATGCCCCCGGGACCTCCGAGATTCGGATTGCAGCCTGGGAGGAAACCGGCAACGTCAAGGTTTCGATCAGCGACGACGGAGTGGGGATCGATGCCGAAGATGTGCCTCGGCTGTTTCAGCGCTATTTCCGCGCCCGCACTTCGACGGGGATCGCCGGAACCGGCATCGGCCTCAACCTGGTGAAGCAGATCGTCGAACTGCATCAGGGCTCAATAGAGGTGCAAAGCGCAAGAGGGTGCGGATCGACGTTCACCGTCACCCTCCCGATCAAGAGACATGGTGGCGTTCCGGCGAACAATGACAGCGCGATCACCCGGGCCTCTTGAGCAGTCTGCGGCACCACCAAATTATGTAGGGTGACAGTAGGCTCGAACTGGCGGCACAGGATTGCTGTCCGGCAGATCTACCCTATCCTTCTCGCAATAGAGGAGGACCATGCCATGGCTTTCATTCACACCCCCAACGCATCCGCCAGCGAGAAAACGACGTCGATGTACGCGTCGGCCGAGGCCAATTATGGCTATCTGCCGAACATGTATCGTGCCTTCGGCCACCGGCCGGAAGTGATGGAGTGCTGGGCGGCGCTCCTTTCGAGCATTCGCGGCCATATGAGCCTCAGGCGCTACGAACTGGTGACGCTGGCAGCGGCCAAGGAGCTGAAATCCTCTTATTGCATGCTGGCGCACGGCTCCGTGCTGCTGCGCGAGGGGTTTACCAGCGACGGGCTGACGGCCGTTGTCAACGAGACGGAAAAGGCGCCGATCGACGCGGGCGAACGCGCGATCATGGCCTTTGCCGCCAAGGTGGCGCGCGATGCGACATCGGTCACGCAGCAGGATATAGACGGATTGAAAAAACACGGGCTGAGCGATGCCGAAATCTTCGACGTCACGGCGGCGGCAGCGGCCCGCTGTTTCTTCTCGAAAATGCTGGATGCGCTGGGTGCAGTACCCGACCACGCCTATATCGAGCGGCTGGAGCCGAACGTGCGAAAGGCGCTCAGCGTCGGCCGGGAGGTCGAGAGGCCTCTTGCGCCTTCTCCATCGCGCGGCACATCACAATGAGGCGTGGGCCCCTACTCCTGCGGTTTGTCCGCAAAATGCCGGATTGCAAACTCGGCGATAGTCTGGCTGGAACGGTCGGCGTCGTCGAGCAGAGCGGGAAACAGCTGCCATTGATGCGGCATCCCCGGCCAGACCTCGGTGGTGACATCAACACCCGCCTGACGCGCCTTGTCGGCAAGGCGCAGCGTGTCGTCCAGCAGGGCCTCGCCGGAGCCGACCTGCAGCAGTAGCGGCGGAAAACCGGTCAGGTCGGCATAGAGCGGGGATATCTGGGGGTCGCTCGGGGACTTTCGGCCGAGATAGGCCTTGCGCAAAGTCTCGATCCAGTCTTTGCCGACCAGCGGATCGCTGCCGGCATTCGATGTCATGGATCCGCCCGTCGCGGCAAGATCGGTGATTGGGCTGAGCGCAATGACCGCCGCCGGCAGCGCCTTTCCGGCCTGTATTTGCCGCAGCACCGTCTCGAGCGCGATATTACCGCCGGCACCGTCGCCTGCCACGACGACATTGTCGTTGCGATAGCCGTTGTCGAGAAGCCAGCGGTAGGCCGTCACCGCGTCGTTGATCTGCGCGGGATAGGTATATTCGGGCATCAGCCGATAATTGATCAGCAGCACGTCGCTGGATGCCGCCTTAGCGAGCGAGCCGGCGAACAGGCCGTGCGTGCGGATGGAGCCGCCGGAAAAGCCGCCGCCATGAATATAGAGAATTACCCTCTCACCGATCGGGTGATGAAGACGGGCGGGCCACATGAGCTCTGCATCGACTCCATCGGCATCGACCTGCCGAACCTGGATGCGGGTCGGTCCCGGCATCGTCTGCATCAGCCGCGCGAAAGCTGTCCGCCGCTCCTGCAGGCTGTCGGCGCCGGCAAAATGCTCCTTCCAGAGACCGAGGAGTTTTTCGACCTGCACACGCGAGCCGGGGCTTTGCGGCCCGATGTCCTGTCCCGGCACTGCCGACACCGATAGCAGCAGGGCCGCCGCCAAGGCAGGAAACAGGTATCCGAGCCGCTTAGGCGCTCTTCGATCTGGCAAAGTCCGACCCTTCATCAACTTCTCCCGATGATGCTGGCGATGGCGGTATCTTTGGCCGCTTCGCCCACCGGAGTCAAAAGGGTGTGGGGCATGAACCCTAGGCTTTTCATGCGCCCGCATTAGCCGGGAGCCCAAAAAGAAAACGACAATCCCTGCCGGCGCGGCTTGCCAATTGCCGCGCTTCCGTCGGAAATAAGCTGCCCTGCCCCAACCCCGGCGCTTCGGCTCGCGCTGGCATGAAGGATACCGATGACCACGATTTATCTTGCCGGCCCGGAAGTCTTTCTTCCCGATGCCATGCCCATCATGGCCGAAAAACGCCGATTGGCGCGCCAGTTCGGTTTCGAACCGACCGGTCCCGGCAGCGACGAAAATCAGACGCCGGTGAAGCGGACGGCCGCCGAGATCTACGCACGCAACGATGCCGCCATGCGCCAAGCCGAGATCTGTCTGGCCAACATCACGCCGTTTCGAGGTGTCAGCGCCGATCCGGGTACGGTCTATGAGATCGGCTTCATGATTGCACTCGGCAAATCGGTCTTCGCCTATACCAATCACCCCGACGACTACGGCTTGCGTGTTCGCTCGGCCTGGTATGCGGGACAGCCGATCGATGAAACGAGCGGACGCCCGCGCGGACCGGACGGCATCGCAATTGAAAATCACGGCATGGCCGACAACCTGATGATCGACGGAGGGATCGAGGCGACGGGAGGCAAGGTTTTCCGTGCGATCGCGCTGCCGGCGGATCCTGCCCGCGACCTGACAATTTATTTCGAGGCACTTCAGACGATCGCCAGCACGCGCTGATAGGTATGGGCGTCCTTACTCGGCCCTGATTGCGTCGATGACCGCCCTGAAGCCGGCCGACATATGGCGGCGGCTGGGATAGTAAAGATAAAGCGGTTCCTCGGGCTGGCACCAGTCGTCGAGCACCTGGATCAGCTCGCCGCCGGCAATAGCCTTTTCGACGCGGGGCTCCCAGATATAGGCAAGACCGACGCCGCCGAGCGCTGCCTGCGTCATCAGTTCGTGATCGTCGAGCGACAATGGTCCGGTCGGCTGAAAGCTCACAGTCTGGCCGTCCTTCTCGAATTCCCAGGCATAACGTGCGCCTGAAGGAAACATGTTCTGGATGCAGAGATGGCGCTTGAGCTCGTGCGGTGTCGCCGGTTTCGGCCGGGTTTCGAAATAGGCGGGCGAACCGACCACGACCAGGCGGATGCGCGGCTTGATGCGTAGCGCGATCATGCCCTCGGTGACGCGCTCGCCGAAGCGGATGCCGGCATCGAAACCCTCCTCGACAATATCGACCAGCCTGTCGGTCGCGTTGATCTCCAGCTGCAAATTCGGATTGCGCTGGAGCAACGGCGCAATGACGCGGCCGATGACGAAGGGACCGATCGAATTCGGCACATTGATCCTCACCTTGCCGAAGGGCGTGTCGCGGTAACGGTTCAACGCATCGAGCGCCGCCGTCATTTCCCCGAAGGCCGGATCGAGATGGGAGAGGAGGAGTTCGCCGGCTTCGGTCAGCGAGACACTGCGTGTCGTGCGGTTGAGCAGACGGACGCCGATCCGGTCCTCGAGATTGAGCACGGCATGGCTGACGGCCGAGGCGGTAACGCCCCGTTCCTCCCCCGCTTTGCGGAAGCTTTTGTGCCGCGCCACGGCCGCGAAGGCTGCAAGTTCGGAGAGTTCGGTGGCGCGCATTGCTGAATTTCACTCATCATAGTTTCAAGAATAACAAATCTTATACATCAGCAACTTTTCGGTCAAATTCGTCCCCGTCAGCACAGAGATGCGACGCCAACCCAACCGATCAGTCACAAAGGAATTCGTCATGAAAATCTGGTTCATCACTGGTGCATCCCGTGGCTTCGGCGCGCTGATGACCAAGGAAGCGCTGGCAGCCGGTGATGGCGTCATCGCCACCGCTCGCAACGCGAAGACAGTGAGCGAGCAATTCGGCGATCATCCCAACCTGTTTGCCGTAGCCCT
Source organism: Rhizobium phaseoli (assembly GCF_003985125.1). GTDB lineage: Bacteria > Pseudomonadota > Alphaproteobacteria > Rhizobiales > Rhizobiaceae > Rhizobium > Rhizobium phaseoli. The sequence continues at coordinate 206,846 of NZ_ML133574.1, read as the reverse complement.
CGACGTAACCAATGAGGCGCAGGCGAAAGAGGCTGCGGCTGCCGGCATCGCCCGCTTCGGCCGCATCGATGTTCTCGCCAACAATGCCGGCTACGGGCTGCTCGGCGCTGTCGAGGAGGCCACCGCCGAAGAGATCGAAAAGCTCTATGCCACGAACGTCTTCGGTCTCCTAAAGGTGACACGCGCCGTGCTGCCCTATATGCGCCGCCAGCGCTCCGGCCATGTCCTGAACTTCTCCTCGATCGGCGGCTATTTCGGCTATCCCGGCTGGGGCGTCTACGGCTCGACGAAATTCGCCGTCGAAGGGCTGTCGGAATCACTGGCCGCCGAGCTCGAACCCTTCGGCATCAAGGTGACGATCGTTGAGCCCGGCTTCTTCCGGACGGATTTTCTTTCCGACACGTCGCTGGCGGTCAGCCCGGCCTCCATTGCCGACTACGAAGGCACGCCGGCCGGCAACATGCGCAATTTCGCCGTCGACGCCGACCATGCCCAACCCGGCAACCCTGCCAAACTCGCTGCCGGCATCATGACGATGGTCAACGCGGCCAACCCGCCGCTGCGCATGCCGTTCGGCAGCGATACGGTGGCCATGATCGAGGCGCAGCATGCGAGCGTCGAAAAGGAACTGGCCGCTTGGCGGGAACTTGCCCTGTCCACCGATTTTGCAAGCGAAACAACGGCTGGGGCCTGAAGAGCCAAAACCGATGCCGCCGCTGCATCCACATTTCCGAATGCAGCGGGCGGCACATCCTGACGCGAGAAAGAATGCCTTGCGGCAAATTGGAATTCGCCTCCAGCCGCAGATAGCCTAGTTGTAGGTCAGACCGTGACAGGAAGAGGCGAAGCATGTCCATCAAGACCATTTGTATTTATGGCGCCGGCGCCCTTGGCGGCGCCATCGCTGCGAAGCTCGCCAGCGGGGCCGAGAGCGGTATCGACGTCTCCGTCGTCGCGCGCGGGCCGCATCTCGATGCCATTCGCAGCAATGGACTGATGCTGCGTGAAGCCGATGCGGAGACGCCGCTTAACGTTCAGCTGACCGCAACCGGTGATCCCAAGACCTTGCCGCCGCAGGATCTGATCATCACGGGCCTCAAGGGGCATCAGCTGGCGCCCGCCGCCGAGGGTATCGCGGGCCTTCTCAAGCAGGGCACTCGCGTCGTCATGATCCTCAACGGCATTCCCTGGTGGTATTTCCATCGCGATACCGGGAGCGGCCATGCGGAGCTGCAATTCGACGAACTCGATCCCGACGGCAGGCTTTGGCGGTTGATCGGGCCGGAGCGCGTGATCGGCTGCATCGCCTATCAAGGCGCGGAAGTGGTCAGGCCGGGTGAGATCCAACTTTCCCACAAAGGCCGCTTCGTGCTTGGCGAGCCGTCCGGCGAAATGTCCGTCGATCTCTCTGCCATAGCAGCGACACTGACAGCCGCTGATCTCAGCATAAAGACCACGCCGGACATCCGCAGCGAGATCTGGAGCAAGTTGATGGGCAACGCCGCCTTCAACCCGATCAGCGCCCTGACACGGGCACTGATGACGGACATCATGGCGGATCCGGCGCTGATGGACATGGTCAGCAGAGTCATGAAGGAAGTGCGCGATGTCGGCGATGCGCTCGGGGTGCATTTCGCCATGACCGTCGAGCAGCGGCTGGAACAATCGCGCCAAATCGGCGGCGTTCGGACCTCGATGCTACAGGATTTGATCGGCGGCAAAGTGCTCGAAATCACGCCGCTGGTCGGCATGCTGGCGGCGCTCGGGCGCCTGACGGCCGTGCCGACCCCGGTCTCGGAGACGATCTTGGCGCTGGTGACGCAGCTTGATCGGGAAAACCGGCGCGGCACCTGACGGCACGGAAAAAGGGGCGAGGTTGAGGCGGCCGCAGTTGCGATCATCGATATCAACCTCGTCTTCGACATGTTCCTTGCTCCATGTTTGCATCGATACCGCAAGGACCGCAGCGGCCGTCATTTTCCGGCACCTGCTTCGAAATTTCCGCCACCCGCCTTTATGCCATTTCTATATTTTCGCCCCTCGCCGCGAATGGATTTCCTATCGCGGCCGGCAGTAGACTCTCGCCATCATTGCAAGGGTCAAATGCCATGCGAAATATCATGTCCCCACCTTCCACCCTCTCCGCCCACGCAGGATCAGGCGCGGCAGCCGGCAGATGCGCGAAAAGCGCACCGCCTGGGCGCTGATCGTCTTCAGCGTGCTGCTCGCCTGCGTCGAACTTTACATCGTCTACGCCGCGCTCTGAGCCAGTCTCCGCGTGGTTTCCGCGCAGCGCAAAAACACAGACGGGCCGAACGGCCGATTTCCAACTTTTCTTTAACTGGCGTGCTGGTAAAATCTCGGCGCAGAGACTTCAGATGCCGCGAGACCGATGCCGAAACCGAATTTCCGCTTCACCCATTACGATCTTAAGGAACAACGCGCCGGAACGATCGTCGAGGTGTCGTTGAACGCGGTGAACAATGTGCGCCTGATGACGGCGCCGAACTTCCAGCGTTTCACCGAAGTTCTCGATTTCAAATATATCGGCGGCGTGGCGCGCAAATCGCCGGTCAAGCTCGCCGTTCCGGAAAGCGGTCACTGGCACGTCGTCGTCGATATGGAAGGTCATCACGGGCTGGCGGAATCCGCCGTCAAGGTAATCGCCGCGCCAGCCAATCAGAAGACGCCGCGGCCGTCCTAAGTTTTTGCCGGGCCTCACCGCGGAATTGCCGCGCAGGCGCAGACAGCGCCAATCATCATCCTGACCCTTGATCGCAATCAATGAATCAGGCGGCTACGTCGATCACAATTCCTCAGGCCACCAGCCAATTGGCTGGCGATCTCATGTTTAGCAAGCGGGAACTGCTGGCTGTTGCGCAATTCCTTGAATGGGCATCGAAGACGGGCGGCGCTTCGGTATTTTCATCACGTGGGAGTAGTCCATGACTTCGAACCCGATTGGGCGCATCACCAAAATCATCGATCCAGGTGATGCGCTTGGGGAAGTCCTTTTCGGATTGATCATGGCGCTGACCCTGACAGTTGGTTCGAGGCTTGTTTTTGAAGAAGAAGGATTAAATGTCGACGAGCTGATCGTCGCGACGATCGGATGCAACGTGGCGTGGGGGATCATCGACGCTGTCTTGTTCATTCTAGGGACCACGTTTTACAAGAGCAGGCGGCTGCGCCTTTTCCGGCAAATCAAAGCCGCCGGAAACGAATCTGAAGCGCTCACCGTGCTCGCGAACGAATTCCCGATTATTGAAGCGCCGTTCTCTGCGAAAGCCGCCGACACGGACGCGCTCTATCGATCACTGCTGACGCTCACACGCCGGGCCGACCCGGTGAAAGTGTCGTTATCGAAAGGCGATCTGTCCGCCGCAATCGCCGTCTTCCTGCTGGTCTCGGCTACCGCCATTCCGGCAGTTCTCCCATTCTTTCTCATCGAAGATGCGCACCTTGCCTTGAGGGTCAGCAACCTGTTTCTGATCATGCTGCTGTTTGTGACGGGTTATGCGTGGGCGAAATTTTCCGGTGGCAGGCCCCTTCAGGCAGGCATGACGATGACGTGTCTCGGATTGCTGCTGGTTGCAATAGCGATCGCTCTTGGCGGCTGAGCCGCGTTCGCCAACCGAACAGCTGGAGGCGTCAGCGCGGATTGCGCTCCTTGCGAAGCTTCGCCCACCATTCCAGCCGCTTGCGGATGTCGCGCTCGAAACCACGCTCCGGCGGGTCATAGAAGGTCTGCCGGCCCATTTTCTCCGGGAAATAGTCCTGGCCGGAAAAGGCGTCGGGCTCGTCATGGTCGTAGCGATAACCTTCGCCATACCCCTCGCCCTTCATCAGCTTGGTCGGCGCGTTGAGGATATGCTTCGGCGGCAGCAGCGAGCCGTTCTGCTTGGCGGCCTGGCTTGCGGCCTTGAAGGCGGTGTAGACGGCATTGGATTTCGGCGCGGTGGCGAGATAGACGCAGGCCTGGGCCAGCGCCAGCTCCCCTTCCGGCGAGCCGAGATACTCATAGGCATCCTTGGCGGCATTGCAGATCACCAGCGCCTGCGGATCGGCAAGACCGATATCCTCCACCGCCATGCGCACCAGCCGCCGGCCGAGATAGAGCGGATCCTCGCCGGCATCGAACATGCGGGCGAGATAATAGAGGGCTGCGTCCGGGTCCGAGCCGCGCACGGATTTATGCAGCGCCGAGATCAGATTGTAGTGGCCATCCTGCGCCTTGTCATAAACCGGCGCGCGGCGCTGGACGATGCGCGTCAGGCCTTCGGTGTCGAAGGTCTCGCCTTCGCGCGCGGCGCGCCAGACCTCCTCGGCGAGCGTCAGCACCGCGCGGCCGTCGCCATCGGCCATGCGGATCAGGCTGGCGCGGGCCTCCTCCGTCAAGGGCAGCGGCTTCTGCTCGATCGCCTCGGCGCGCTGCAGCAATTCCTCCAGGCTCTGCTCGTCATGCGATTTGAACGTCAGCACGCGGGCGCGCGATAAAAGAGCGGCGTTGAGTTCGAAGGACGGGTTTTCGGTGGTGGCGCCGACGAGGATGACGGTGCCATCCTCCATGACAGGCAAGAAGCTGTCCTGCTGGGCGCGGTTGAAACGATGGATCTCGTCGACAAACAGCAGCGTCTGGCGGCCGTCCATGCGGCGCAGGCGAGCAGTCTCGAACACCTTCTTCAGATCAGCGACGCCGGAAAAGATCGCCGAGATCTGCTCGAAGGCCAACCCCGCCTCGCCGGACAGCAGACGCGCCACCGTCGTCTTGCCGGTGCCGGGCGGCCCCCAGAAGATCATCGAGCCGAGCGAGCCGCTTTCGATCATCCGCTTCAGCACCCCATCGTCACCGGTCAGATGGTCCTGACCGGTGACCTCGGCAAGCGTCTTCGGCCGCAGCCGGTCGGCAAGCGGCCGCCTGGCGGCCACCTCTTCCGGAACACGCGGCGCGAAGAGATCGTTGCTCATCGGAAGAACTGCCGGATGCGCTGACCGTCGCGCTCGATCTCGACCCGCCAGAGGCCGGGGTCGCTATCGGCGATTTCGGACAGTTCGCTGGTGGTCTTCACATCGGTGCCGTTGATCGAGACGATAATATCCTTTGGCTCGAAACCGAGACGGGCGGCCGGCGAATCCTCCTTCACCTCGGAGACGACGACGCCTGCCGATTCCGGCGGCATGCGTAATTCATCGGCGACCCGCGGCGACAGGTTCTCGACGACAGCGCCGCTGAAGGGGGTGCGCCCGCCGATGGTGCGCTGATCGCGCGGCGAGGTTTCCGGGGCGCGATCGAGCGTCAGCGACAGCTGCTGCTCGCGGCCGTTCTCGACAACGGTAAGCTTGACCGACTTGCCGAGACCGGCCGTCGTCAGCCGGTAAAGCAGCGCATCCGGGTGTTCGACGGAAATGCCGTCGACAGCGGTGACGATTTCGCCGGCCTTCAATCCCGCCTCAGCGGCCGGGCCGCCCTCCGAAACCTTGACGACGAGCGCGCCGCGAACCTTGTTCAGCCCCAGCGCCTCAGCCACTTCAGAGGTCACGGCATCGAAGCTCGCGCCGACATAGGGCCGCTCGAAAGATTTGACGCCGGCGTCGGCCGAAGCGAGGAAGACCTTGACGAGATTGGCGGGAATGGCGAAGCCGATGCCGTTCGAGCCGCCGCCGCGCGAGAAGATCGCCGTGTTGATGCCGATCAGCTCGCCTTTCATGTTCATCAGAGCGCCACCGGAATTGCCAGGATTGATCGAGGCGTCGGTCTGGATGAAGAAGCCGAACTCGTTCCTGACCACCTGGTTGCGGGCAAGTGCGGAAACGATGCCGCTCGTCACCGTCTGGCCGACGCCGAAGGGATTGCCGATTGCCAGCACGAGATCGCCGACCTCGACCGCATCGGAATTGCCGATCGGCAGCGTCGGGAAGCTCTCCTTGGTATCGATCTTCAGCACGGCGAGATCGACACGGTCATCGCGCAGCACCACCTTGCAGGGGAATTCGCGGCCATCCGGCAGCGCCACCTTGATGTCGTCGGCGCCCTCGACGACGTGATTGTTGGTGACGACGGTGCCGTTCGCCTCGACGATGACGCCCGAGCCGAGCGAGGACTGCTTTTCCGAACGGTTCGGCATCTGCTGGCCGAAAAACTGCTCGAAGAAGGGATCGCCGGCAAAGGGCGACTGGCGTTGGATGGTCTTTTCCGCATAGACATTGACGACAGCGCCGGATGTCTGCTTGACCAGCGGCGCGAAGGAGAGCTGCATCTGCATCTGGCTCTCGGGTACCGTCTTTGTCGTCTGTGCGTAAGCCGCAGCCGGCAGAAGCAGCGTCAGAGCGAGCAGCGAAACGGAGGCGTGTTTGAACAGGCCTTGCATGATTATCCCTTTTGAATCCTCTAGAAAAATTGTTTTAGCGTCCGACGCTAGAAAGGAAAGAGGGCGGAAGCATGGAAGAATAAGGCAGCCGACGACCTCAAGAGATTTTGCTTGAAGCCTTTGCGAATTCGATTCAGGAAGATCGGCCATGCAACTGATATCAAAAGCCAAAAACTGGGCGAAGTCACTGAAGCGTGACATCGTCGCCCTGTGGCTTGCTGCGCGCGATGCCAGGGTGCCCTGGTATGCAAAAGCAGTGGCGGGCGCCGTCGCGACCTATGCCCTGTCGCCGGTCGATCTCATCCCGGATTTCATTCCTGTGCTCGGCTATCTCGACGATCTCGTCATCGTGCCGCTCGGCATCCTGCTGGCGACGCGGCTCGTCCCGCCCGACTTGATGAGCGAGCTTCGCGAGGAAGCTGCAAGACGCATTGAACGCCCTTCCGGCCGAAGCGGCCTGATCTTCATCCTTGCCGTCTGGCTCATCTGCCTCATCTTTCTGGTTCTGGCGGTGCGCAGGCTGGTCTGATCGGCGGCAAGGAGAGTTTGAATGATGACGACGAAAGCGATGGCGACGGTCCTTGGTCTTACAATCCTGGCCATCACATCGGGCATGGCCCAGGCGGCGAGCTTCGACTGCGATGGCAAAGAATTGAAACCGGACGAAAAGGTCATCTGCGACAACCGCGCCCTCAACGATGCCGACGTGAAGATGGCGACGAGCTTCGAGCTGCTCTCCGGCCTGCTGGCCATGGGCTCACGCGGCACTTTGCAGGACGAGCAGACGGCCTGGCTGAAGAAGCGGCAGGAATGCGGAGCGGATGCCGCCTGCCTCAAGGCCGCCTATGAGGAGCGGCTGAAGCAGCTCGGCGAGACCTATAAAAACATCAACCGGCCGCTTTGAAAGCGACCGGTCAGTAGAGCAGCTGACTCTTAATCAGCGGGTTATAGTTCGACCAGTTAGCGGGCGTTCAGATCGCGGACGGCACCGCGGTCAGCACTCGTCGCGAAAGCAGCGTAGGCCTTGAGCGCGGTAGTGACGTTGCGCTTGCGGACTTCTGTGGGATGCCAGCCCTTGCCATCCTGCTCGGTCCGGCGGTCGGCAAGCTCGGCTTCGCTGACGCGCAGGCTGATGGTGCGGTTCGGGATGTCGATGTCGATCATGTCGCCTTCGCGCACCAGGCCGATTGTGCCGCCATTGGCCGCTTCCGGCGAAACATGGCCGATCGAGAGGCCGGAGGTGCCGCCGGAGAAGCGGCCGTCGGTGATCAGCGCACAGGCCTTGCCGAGGCCCTTCGACTTCAGATAGCTCGTCGGATAGAGCATCTCCTGCATGCCGGGACCGCCCTTCGGGCCTTCATAGCGGATGACGACGACGTCGCCGGCCTTGACTTCATTGGCGAGGATCGCCTTGACCGATGCATCCTGGCTTTCAAAGACGCGTGCCGGACCGGAGAATTTCAGGATTGATTCATCGACGCCGGCGGTTTTGACGATGCAGCCGTCGATGGCGAGATTGCCCTTGAGCACGGCAAGGCCGCCGTCTTTCGAGAATGGATGTTCGACCGAACGGATGACGCCGTTCTGGCGATCTGTGTCGAGGTCGTCCCAGCGGGCTTCCTGGCTGAAGGCGACCTGGGTCGGGATGCCGCCGGGTGCGGCGCGATAGAAATTGCGGACAGTGTCGCTGTTGGTGCGGGTAATGTCCCAGCGGTCGATAGCATCGCCCAGCGTCTCGGCATGCACGGTCGGGCAATCGCGGTTCAGCAGCCCGCCCTTGTCGAGCTCTCCGAGGATCGACATGATGCCACCGGCGCGATGGACGTCTTCCATATGCACATCGCTCTTGGCGGGTGCGACCTTCGAAAGGCACGGCACGCGGCGCGACAGCGCGTCGATATCGGCCATGGTGAAATCGACCTCGCCTTCATGGGCGGCGGCGAGGATGTGGAGAACGGTATTGGTCGAGCCGCCCATGGCGATATCGAGCGCCATGGCATTCTCGAAGGCCTGCTTGGAGGCGATGGTGCGCGGCAGCGCCTTGACGTCGTCCTGCTCGTAATAGCGGCGGGCGAGATCGACGATCAGGTGGCCGGCCTCGACGAAGAGGCGCTTGCGGTCTGCGTGGGTGGCGAGCGTCGAGCCGTTGCCGGGCAGCGACAGGCCGAGCGCTTCGGTCAGGCAGTTCATCGAATTGGCGGTGAACATGCCGGAGCAGGAACCGCAGGTCGGACAGGCGGAACGCTCGATGACCTTGACGTCTTCGTCGGAGATCTTGTCGTCGGCCGCGGCGACCATGGCGTCAACGAGATCGAGCGCATGGGTCTTGCCGTGCAGGACAACCTTGCCGGCTTCCATCGGGCCGCCCGAGACGAAGACGGTCGGGATATTGAGACGCAGCGACGCCATCAGCATGCCGGGGGTGATCTTGTCGCAGTTGGAAATGCAGACCATGGCGTCGGCGCAATGGGCGTTGACCATATATTCGACGCTGTCGGCGATGAGTTCGCGCGACGGCAGCGAATAGAGCATGCCGTCATGGCCCATGGCGATGCCGTCGTCGACGGCGATGGTGTTGAACTCCTTGGCGACACCGCCGGCCGCCTCGATTTCGCGGGCGACGAGCTGGCCGAGATCCTTCAGATGCACGTGGCCGGGCACGAACTGGGTGAAGGAATTCACCACCGCGATGATCGGCTTGCCGAAATCCGAATCCTTCATGCCCGTGGCGCGCCAAAGGCCGCGCGCGCCTGCCATGTTGCGGCCGTGGGTCGTGGTTCTGGAACGGTAAGCTGGCATCGGTGTCTTCCTCGACGTGTCGGAAATGATCAGGCTAAGCGAAGCGGCATGAAGCCTGCGGGCCGGGCGAACGCTGCCTTTTGGAATTGTCCTAATCCAATCGACCGGGGCTGTCACTACCGGCAAGGTCAAATCCGGTACGCCGCGAAAGGAGCGCCTTGAGCGCCATCGATGGTATACGGTTGGGCGCGCGGTTTGGTTACAGCCTATTCCATCACAGGCGAACACAAAAAATTGGCTTCCCGTCGGCGAGGTTGAAGGCATAGACATAGAACGGGATGATTTTAGGCCCGTTTGGTCTAAAATCTGAATCCTGTTCTACATTAAAGAGTTAGAGCATGATGTCGCCCGAAAACCGCTCATACTTTTCGGCATCATGCTCTAATCCGAACATGCGGGCGGTTCGTTTAAGACCTATATTGAAGAAATCCGCCCTGGAGGTTTTCGACATGCCAAGCTATCGCCCCCGGAAGATCGCGTCGTCGGAGATCACGCCGCGCCAAGTCTACCTGCGCCGGCGTGAAATCCTGGGCGCTGCAGCTCTCGGCGCCATGACGCTTTACGGCGCCGGCAAGGCGAGCGCGGCCGCCCTCTCCGCCGTCGAAAGCAAGTATAAGGTCGACGAGAAGTCGACGCCGCTCAAGGACGTCACCACCTACAACAATTTCTATGAATTCGGCCTCGATAAAGGCGATCCCGCGGCAAATTCCGGCGGTTTCAAGCCGCTGCCCTGGACGATCAAGGTCGACGGCATGGTCAACAAACCAGGCACCTTCGACCTCGAAGCGCTGATGAAGGAATTCCCGATCGAGGAGCGCACCTACCGGATGCGCTGCGTCGAGGCCTGGTCGATGGTCATTCCCTGGAACGGCTTTCCGCTGGCATCGCTGCTCGACAAGGTGGAGCCGCTCGGCAGCGCCAAATATGTCGCCTTCGAAACCGTCGTGCGGCCAGAGGAGATGCCGGGACAGAAGGGTTTCTTCCAATCGCTCGACTGGCCTTATGTCGAGGGTCTGCGGCTCGACGAAGCGCGCCATCCGCTGACGCTGCTTGCCGTCGGGCTTTATGGCGAAACGCTGCCGAACCAGAACGGCGCGCCGATCCGCCTGGTCGTGCCGTGGAAATACGGCTTCAAGGGCATCAAGTCGATCGTTAGGATCACCCTCACTGACCAGCAGCCGAAAAACACCTGGCAGGTCACCAATCCGCAGGAATACGGCTTCTACGCCAACGTCAATCCCGCCGTCGACCATCCGCGCTGGAGCCAGGCAAGCGAGCGGCGCATCGGCGAAAGCGGCTTCTTCGGCGCGAGCCGCCATCCCACCCTGCCCTTCAACGGTTATGCCGACGAGGTGGCGAGCCTTTATGCCGGCATGGACCTGAAGGCGAATTTCTAATGGCGGAACTGTCGCTCGCCATCCCGAAACGCTGGCAACCCGCTTCCGTCTGGCTGCTGTATGTCGCGGGCCTCCTGCCGGCCGCCTGGACCTTCTATCTCGGCGCGACAGATCAGCTCGGCGCCGATCCGGTCAAGACTTTCGAGCTCTTCCTCGGCATCTGGACGATCCGCTTCCTGATTATGACGCTTGCCGTCTCCCCTGCCCGCGAGTTGTTCGGCTGGAACTACCTGCGCTACCGCCGTGCGCTGGGACTGCTGACCTTCTACTACGCGCTGATGCATTTCACCGTCTATATGGTACTCGACCAGGCGATGAATATCCAAGCGGTCGTCAACGACGTGCTGAAGCGCCCCTTCATCATGTTCGGCATGGCGGCCCTGGCGATGCTTATTCCTCTGGCGGTGACGTCCAACAACGTCTCGATCCGCCGCCTCGGCGCGAACTGGAACTTGCTGCACCGTCTCGTCTACATCATCGCCGCCAGCGGAGCGCTGCATTTTGCCCTCTCGACCAAGATCCTCGATCTCGAACAATATATTTACGTCGGGCTGATCATCGCGCTCATCCTCTACCGCTCCTGGCGGCCGATCGCCCGCAGCCGGAAGAAGAGCCAGGGGCGTACGCGCAATCGCGCGGTGGCGTCGGCCTCGTGAGGCGTCAGACTTACCGGGGACGGCCGGGCTCGAAGGCGTAGGCCGCGGCTATTCCGATGGCGTAGGCGAGCATGTTCCAGAGCGAAAAGACGCGGCCGAGCAGCAGCGCACCTGCGGTCGTCAACCGAAACGCATCGAGCCAGGACGTGTGATAGAGCCTGAACAATTCCACTGAGATTGCCAGGAACAGCGCGATGACGGCAAAGATTGCCGGGCGTGACCTTGCGGCAAAGAGCCCCACGAGCAGATAGACCATCGCGCCCCACAGCGCCGATCCGCCATATTTGACGATTACGAACGGCAGACCGGCTGCATAGCCGAAGTGCCTGAGCATCAAACCGGCGACGATGACGGCGAGCAGGGCCGCGGCACGTTGGGCCTGCCTCCGCACCAGCAGATTTCGAAAGGCACCTTTCACGTTCCGACCGCCGGCTGATTGATCATCGCCTCGATATTGTAGCCGTCGGGATCCAGCACGAAGCAGGCGTAATAATCCGGCGCGTATTCGGGACGCAGGCCGGGAGCACCGTTATCCCTGGCGCCGGCTTCCAGTGCGGCGTGATGAAACGCATCGACCTCGGCCTTGCCGCAAGCCCTGAAAGCGACGTGAACGCGGGTCAAAGGCGGCGGGCTATCCGCCTGCTGAATCTCAAACAGGCAGCCATTGCCGATATCGAAGGCCCAGAAGACGCTCTCCTTACCGAAGGCAGGCCGAAAACCCAGGGGTAAGAACGCTTTTTCGTAAAAGAGCTTGCTCTTCGACAAATCACTCACCGCGACGGTTATGTGGTCAATAATGGCGATGCCCACTCATCAAAAATGCAGGAACGAAAAAGCCGGGCGCGAGGCCCGGCTTTCCTGTTTTCCGAAATCGGAAAATCTTAGGCAGCGACGGCCTGCTCTTCGGCAGCGACGCGGGCCTTGTCGGCGGCGCCCTTGGCGTAAGTGTCGCGGTCAACGAACTCGATGACGGCCATGGCGGCATTGTCGCCCTGGCGGAAACCGGCCTTCATAATACGCAGGTAGCCGCCGTTGCGAGTGGCGTAACGCGTTGCGATCGTGTCGAACAGCTTCGAAACGACAGCGGCGTCGCGGATCTGCGAGATCGCCTGACGGCGAGCGTGCAGGTCGCCGCGCTTGCCGAGCGTGACGAGCTTCTCGACGATCGGACGGATTTCCTTGGCCTTCGGCAGGGTCGTGACGATCTGCTCGTGGGTGATCAGCGAAGCAGCCATGTTGGCGAACATCGCCTTACGATGGCTTGCGGTTCTGTTCAGCTTGCGGCCGGCCTTTGCGTGGCGCATTGCTATTCTCCTTTAATGCAGTGCCCTTGCTTGGTTACCGGGCCTGCCGTTTCCTGGCACATGCAGGCGATATGCCTGCTGTTTGACGGGGAAAGGCAGCCGATAGAGCCTGCCTTTTGTTTTCTCAGTACTGGTCTTCGTAACGCTTGGCGAGATCTTCGATGTTCTCGGGCGGCCATGCCGGCACTTCCATGCCGAGGTGCAGGCCCATGGAAGCGAGAACTTCCTTGATTTCGTTCAGCGACTTGCGACCAAAATTCGGGGTGCGGAGCATTTCTGCTTCGGTCTTCTGAATGAGGTCGCCGATGTAGACGATGTTGTCGTTCTTCAGGCAGTTTGCCGAACGGACCGACAGTTCGAGTTCGTCCACCTTCTTGAGGAGAGCCGGGTTGAAAGCGAGTTCGGTGACTGCTTCCTCTTCGGTTTCCTTCTGCGGCTCGTCGAAGTTGACGAAGACGCCAAGCTGATCCTGGAGGATGCGCGCCGCGAAAGCGACGGCGTCTTCGCCGGTGATCGAGCCATCGGTTTCGATGGTCATGTTCAGCTTGTCGTAGTCGAGAACCTGTCCTTCGCGGGTATTTTCAACCTTGTAGGACACCTTCTTGACCGGCGAATAGAGGCTGTCGACCGGGATGAGGCCGATCGGAGCATCTTCCGCACGATTGCGCTCGGCCGGAACGTAGCCCTTGCCGTTGTTGACGGTGAATTCCATGCGGATTTCGGCGCCCTCGTCGAGCGTGCAGATCACATGCTCGGGGTTGAGGATTTCGATATCGCCGACCGTCTGGATGTCGCCAGCCGTGACAACGCCCGGGCCCTGCTTACGCACGACCATGCGCTTCGCGTCGTCGCCATCCATCTTGATGGCGATTTCCTTGATGTTGAGCACGATGTCCGTGACGTCTTCGCGAACGCCCGGAATCGAGGAGAATTCATGCAACACGCCGTCGATCTGCACCGCCGTGACGGCAGCACCGCGCAGCGAGGAGAGCAGAACGCGGCGCAGCGCGTTGCCGAGGGTGAGGCCGAAGCCGCGCTCCAGCGGTTCGGCAACGAGCGTCGCCCTGGTGCGCGAGCTCGAGGAGAACTCCACCTTGTTCGGCTTGATCAGTTCCTGCCAGTTCTTCTGAATCATGAGTTTGCCTTCCGTTCGTTGCCACCATCCAATCGTGGCAACCGAGCTTGAAAACCACCGGGAGCGCGAAAGCGCTCACCGGTGACGATAGCGATGATCAGACGCGGCGCTTCTTGCGCGGACGGCAGCCATTGTGCGGGATCGGGGTCACGTCGCGGATGGACGTGATCATGAAACCCGCAGCCTGGAGCGCGCGCAGGGCCGATTCACGACCCGAACCCGGGCCGCAGACTTCGACTTCCAGCGACTTCATGCCGTGCTCCTGGGCCTTCTTGGCGCAGTCTTCGGCAGCGATCTGGGCAGCGAACGGGGTCGACTTGCGCGAGCCCTTGAAGCCCTTGGCGCCAGCCGACGACCAGGCGATTGCGTTGCCCTGCGCATCGGTGATGGTGATCATCGTGTTGTTGAAGGTCGAGTTGACGTGAGCGACACCCGACGAGATATTCTTGCGCTCGCGACGGCGAACGCGGACGGCTTCCTTAGCCATGCTATTCCTTTCGTTGATCTCTTCACCGCCGTAATGCCAGCGGCTACACCGGAACGGCGCCTATATGGTCCCGCTCCAAACTCAAAAGAGGCCGGCGCAGATCGCCAGCCCCCTCATCCCGGTTTCCCGGAAATTACTTCTTCTTGCCAGCGATTGCCTTTGCCGGGCCCTTACGGGTGCGGGCATTGGTGTGCGTACGCTGACCACGGACCGGAAGGCCGCGGCGATGACGCAGGCCGCGGTAGCAGCCGAGATCCATCAGGCGCTTGATGTTCATCGCGGTTTCGCGACGAAGATCACCCTCGACCTGATAGTCGCGGTCGATGGCTTCGCGGATCTGAAGGACTTCGGCGTCCGTCAGCTGATGCACACGACGTTCAGCCGGGATACCGACCTTCTCGACGATTTCCTGTGCGAATTTCGGACCGATCCCGTGAATGTAGGTCAGCGCGATGACAACGCGCTTTGCAGTCGGGATGTTGACGCCAGCGATACGTGCCACGCCTGTTCTCCTTGCATTCCAGTTGCCATCCGGCAAGTGGGCTTCGTTATGCGGTCTTTGGAACCGCCCGTTCAAATTTAGGTCCGCAACATGTCAAAACGACCGAACCCGGACTTCCCTGGGAAATCCGCGCCGATCGCATGGAATGTCGCGAGTTGGCGCGGTGTTTAGCGGAATCACTGCTGAAAAGCAACCGTTCCGCCAAGTTTTATTTTCAAAGCCTTAAAGCTTGGAAAGAATGCTCTCGACCTCGGTTGTCACCTGATCGATCTCTGCCATGCCGTCGACGGACCTGAGTTTGCCCTTGGCATAGTAATATCCGATCAGCGGCGAGGTTTCCTTATAGTAGACCTCGAGACGCTTGATCATCGTCTCGGCGTTGTCGTCAGGACGACGCTTGAAGTGAGTCGAACCGCACTTGTCGCATACGCCTTCCTCGACCGGAACCTTGTCCGTGTCATGATAGACAGTGCCGCACTGAGCGCAGGTGTAACGTCCATCCACGCGGCGGACGAGTTCCTGGTCGTCGACGCGAAACTCGATAACCACCGAAAGGTCGAGTCCCTTGGCTTTCAGCATCGCCTCGGTGGCGTCCGCCTGGACCAGAGTCCGGGGGAAGCCGTCGAGAATGAAGCCGTTGGCGCAATCGGGCTGGTCGATTCGCTCAGAGACGATGGCGATGACGATCTCGTCCGAGACCAGCTTGCCGGCGTCCATCACCGCCTTGGCGCGCTTGCCGACTTCTGTGCCGGCACCTACTGCCGCACGCAGCATATCTCCCGTGGAAAGCTGCGGAATGCCGTGCTTTTCCACGATCCGCTGGGCCTGGGTTCCCTTACCCGCACCCGGCGGCCCCAAAAGGATAAGTCTCATCGCCCCCTCTTTCCTCCACGCAACTTCGATTTCTTGATCAGGCCTTCGTATTGCTGCGCGATCAGGTGACCCTGGATCTGTGCAACCGTATCAAGAGTTACGCTAACCACGATCAAAAGCGAAGTCCCACCAAGGGATAATGGAATGCCGGTTTGCGACACCAGAATCTCCGGAAGGATGCAGACGAAGACGAGATAGATCGCGCCGATCAGCGTGATGCGGGTCAGCACGTAGTCGATATATTCGGCGGTGCGCTCACCCGGACGAATGCCAGGAATGAAGCCGCCGTGCTTCTTCAGATTGTCGGCCGTGTCCTTCGGATTGAAGACGATGGCGGTGTAGAAGAAGGCGAAGAAGGCGATCAGTGCCGCATAGAGCACCATATAGAGCGGCCGACCATGGCCGAGCGCCGCAACGATCGACGTTGCCCAGGCCGGCATTGCGGTGGTGCTGGCAAAGCCGGCGATCGTGGCCGGCAGCAGCAGCAGCGACGAGGCGAAAATCGCCGGGATAACGCCCGAGGTGTTGAGCTTCAGCGGCAGATGCGAGGTATCGCCCTGGAACATGCGGTTGCCGACCTGGCGCTTCGGATACTGAATCAGCAGCCGGCGCTGCGCCCGCTCGACGAAGACGATAACGCCGATGACGCCGATCGCGACGATAATGACCAGCAGGATGAGCGGGGTCGACAGCGCACCGGTGCGCCCAAGCTCGAGTGTGCCCGCAAGAGCCGTGGGAAGACCGGCGGCAATGCCGGCGAAGATGATCAGCGAAATACCGTTGCCGATGCCGCGCGAGGTGATCTGCTCGCCGAGCCACATCAGGAACATCGTACCGCCGAGCAGCGTCAGGACGGTGGAAACACGGAAGAACCAGCCCGGGTCGACGACGAGGCCCTGGCCGCTCTCAAGACCGGCGGCAATGCCGTAGGCCTGCAGCGCACCGAGAATCACCGTGCCGTAACGGGTATACTGGTTGATGATCTTGCGGCCCTGCTCGCCTTCCTTCTTCAGATTTTCGAGCGCCGGCACGACCGAGGTCATCAGCTGCACGATGATCGAAGCGGAAATATAGGGCATGATGCCGAGCGCGAAGATCGCCATGCGCTGCACGGCGCCGCCCGAGAACATGTTGAAAAGGCCGAGAATGCCACCTGCCTGGCCGCGGAAAGCCTGGGCATAGGCTTCGGGATTGAGACCCGGAAGCGGAATATGGGTGCCCAGCCTGTAGACGAGGAGAGCTGCCAGTGTGAACCACAGGCGCTTCTTCAAATCCTCGGCTTTGGCAAAGGTCGAAAAATTGAGGTTGGATGCCAATTGTTCCGCTGCAGAAGCCATGCGATTCTCCGCGCTACCAATTCCGGCCGTCTCTGGGGGACAGGCCGGCCCCGGAATCAGTATGAAAATTATTCAAAACCGGGCTTGGAACGGATTGCAGCGCAACCCCATGCCTCACCCTTGTTTCCAGTCTTACCGGCAGGACGCGGGCGCGCCAGCCAACATTTTGTGAGGCCCACATATGGGAGCAAAATCGCCCGGTGTGAAGCACCCCGGGCGACATATCATCAGATTATTATTCGGCCGCAGCAGGAGCCGAGAGCAGGGTCACGCTACCGCCGGCCTTTTCGATCTTCTCGACGGCCGGCTTGGAAGCGCCTGCGACGACGATGGTGATCTTGGCCTTGAGCTCGCCGTCGGCGAGAACGCGGACGCCGTCCTTGGCGCGGCGGATGACGCCGGCAGCCTTGAGAGCAGCTGCGTCAACCGTGGCCTTCGCATCGAGCTTGCCGGCATCGATCGCGGCCTGGATGCGGGCGAGCGACACGACAACAAAGTCGGAAGCGAAGATGTTGTTGAAGCCGCGCTTCGGCAGGCGACGATAGATCGGCATCTGGCCGCCTTCGAAGCCGTTGATGGCGACGCCGGAACGGGACTTCTGACCCTTCACACCGCGACCACCGGTCTTGCCCGAGCCCGAGCCGATACCGCGGCCGAGGCGCTTGCGGCTGTGGGTCGAGCCTTCGTTGTCCTTGATTTCATTGAGTTTCATGAGCGTTTCCTCCGTCTCACTTCTCGTCGACGACGCGAACGAGATGCTGGACAGCACGGATCATGCCACGAACCGAAGGAGTATCCTCCAGCGTGCGGCGACGGTGCATCTTGTTCAGTCCGAGACCGATCAGCGTGCGCTGCTGGACGTCCGGACGGCGGATCGGGCTGCCGACCTGTTCGATCGTGACAGTCTTCGCTTCAGCCTTCTTGGTAGCCTTGGCCATTGGTCAGCTCCTCTTATTCTTCAGAGGCGTTGCCGGAGGCGCTACGACGAGCCTGCAGCGTTGCATACTTGATGCCGCGCTGAGCTGCGATGTCCTTCGGGTGAACCTGGTGCTTCAGAGCGTCGAAGGTGGCGCGAACCATGTTGTAGGGGTTCGACGAACCGGTCGACTTGGCGACGACGTCGTGCATGCCGAGCGTTTCGAAAACGGCGCGCATCGGACCGCCGGCGATGATGCCGGTACCGACCTTGGCCGAGCGCAGCAGAACCTTGCCGGCGCCGTGGCGGCCATGAACGTCGTGATGCAGCGTACGGCCGTCACGCAGCGGTACGAAGATCAGCTCGCGCTTGGCGGCTTCGGTGGCCTTGCGGATGGCTTCCGGCACTTCGCGTGCCTTGCCATGGCCGAAGCCGACGCGGCCCTTCTGGTCGCCGACGACGACCAGTGCTGCGAAACCAAAACGACGGCCGCCCTTGACGACCTTGGCGACGCGGTTAATCGCGACAAGCTTGTCGACGAATTCGCTATCGCGCTCTTCACGGCTCTGGCGGTCCTCCCGCTGCGGCCTTCTTTCCTGTGCCATTGTCCTCTTCCTTTTTCTTTTCCGGGTGCAATCGGCAAACAAATGAGGACCGCATCAGCCTCCCCTTCTTGGGGAGTGCCTTGCGGTCCGGCGAAAATCCGGCCGGCGCAAAGCGTCCGGCCGGAAACTGATCAGAAGGTGAGACCGCCTTCGCGGGCCGCTTCGGCGAGAGCCTTGATGCGGCCATGATAGATGAAGGCGCCACGGTCGAATACGACTTCCGACACGCCGGCCTTGGAGGCGCGCTCGGCGACGAGCTTGCCCACTGCAGCAGCGGCGGCGGTATCGGCACCGGTCTTCAGAGAACCGCGCAGATCCTTCTCGAGGGTGGAGGCGGACGCAAGCGTCTTGCCGGCCACATCATCGATGATCTGGGCATAGATGTTCTTCGAGGAGCGATGAACCGACAGGCGCGGACGGCCATTGGCCACCGACTTGATATGACGGCGCACGCGGTTGGCACGACGTGCAAGTGCTTCTTTCCTGCTAGCCATTTCGCGTGATCCTTACTTCTTCTTGCCTTCTTTGCGGACGATCCGCTCGTCGGCATACTTGACGCCCTTGCCCTTGTAAGGCTCGGGACCGCGATATTCGCGGATTTCGGCGGCAACCTGGCCGACCTGCTGCTTGTTGATACCGCTGACGACGATTTCCGTCGGCTTCGGAACAGCAATCGTGATGCCGACCGGCGGTTCATAGACCACGTCGTGGCTGAAACCGAGGGCCAGCTGCAGGTTCTTGCCCTGCATGGCGGCGCGATAACCGACGCCGTTGATTTCAAGCTTGCGCTCGAAACCGTCCTTGACGCCCTTGAAGATACCTTCGATCATCGTGCGGGACATGCCCCACTTCGACCGTGCATTCTTGGACTGGTTCAGCGGCGTCACGACGACCGCGTTATCTTCGAGCTTGAGGCTGATTTCGTCGTTAGCGACGAAAAACAGCTCGCCCTTCGGGCCCTTTGCAGTAACCTTCTGGCCATCGACCGTAGCCGTGATCCCAGCAGGCACCTGAACGGGCTTTTTACCGATACGAGACATGTTTCAATCCTGTCTGTTCGCTATGGAGATCCCTGCCCGATCTTAGAAGACCGAGCAAAGAACCTCGCCACCAACGTTCTGTTCGCGAGCCTGGTGATCGGCCATCACGCCCTTCGGAGTCGAAAGGATGGTGATGCCGAGACCGTTCGCGACCTGCGGAATGGACTTGACCGAGACATAAACCCGGCGGCCCGGCTTGGACACACGGCCGATCTCACGGATCACCGATGCGCCTTCATAGTACTTCAGCTCGATGTTGAGCTCCGACTTGCCGTTGCCGAAATCGACGACGGAGTAGCCACGGATGTAGCCTTCGGACTGCAGGACATCGAGAACACGCGCACGGAGCTTGGACGCAGGCGTCGAGACCGACGACTTGCGGCGGGAAGCGCCGTTACGGATACGGGTGAGCATATCGCCCAACGGATCAGTCATTGTCATCTAACCTGCTCCTTACCAGCTCGACTTGACGATGCCCGGCACCTTGCCGAGATTGCCGAGTTCACGCAGCGCAATACGCGACATGCGCAGTTTGCGGTAATATGCGCGCGGACGCCCCGAAACTTCGCAACGGTTGCGAATGCGGGTCTTCGATCCATCACGCGGCAGGGATGCCAGCTTGATCGAGGCCTTGAACCGCTCTTCGATCGGAAGAGCCTGGTTCATGATGATCGCCTTCAACGCAGCCCGCTTAGCGGCCTGGTTGGCGACCGTAGTACGGCGGCGCTTGTTCTTTTCAACTGCGCTTGTCTTCGCCATGTCAGGTTCCTTTTCTACGCTCGTCGTTACGGTTATTGACGGAACGGGAAGCTGAACTCTTTCAGGAGAGCCCGTGCTTCGTCGTCGGTCGTCGCCGTCGTGCAAACGATGATGTCCATGCCCCACATCTGATCAACCTTGTCGTAGTTGATCTCAGGGAACACAATGTGCTCCTTGATGCCCATGGCGAAGTTGCCACGGCCGTCAAAGCTCTTCGGGTTCAGGCCGCGGAAGTCGCGAACGCGCGGGAGCGCGATGTTGACCAGACGATCCAGGAACTCGTACATGCGGGCGCCGCGCAGGGTGACCTTCGCGCCGATCGGCATGTTTTCGCGGACCTTGAAGCCTGCGATAGAGTTGCGTGCGCGGGTGATGACCGGCTTCTGACCGGCGATCGCTGCGAGGTCGGCGGCAGCAACCGTCGGCTTCTTCGAATCAGCGGTCGCTTCACCGACGCCCATGTTGATGACGATCTTGTCGAGCTTCGGAATCATCATCTCGTTGGCGTAGGAGAACTTCTCCTGCATCGCCTTGCGGATGCGCTCGACATATTCCTTCTTGAGCCGCGGCTCGTATTTTGCCTCAGCCATCGATCACTTCTCCAGAACGCTTGGCCACGCGGACCTTCTTGCCGTCAACGACCTTGAAACCGACGCGGGTCGGCTTGCCGTCCTTGTCGACGATTGCAATGTTGGACAGGTGAACCGGGGCTTCCTTGTTGATGATGCCGGCTTCCTGGGTCTGCGTCTGGCGCTGGTGGCGCTTCACGACGTTGACGCCACGGACGACCGCACGATCTTCCTTCGGCATGACCTGAACGACTTCGCCGGTACGGCCCTTGTCCTTGCCAGCGAGCATGACGACCTTGTCGCCTTTACGAATCTTCTGCATCGCTTCCGCTCCTTACAGTACTTCGGGAGCCAGCGAGATGATCTTCATGTGGTTCTTGGCGCGAAGTTCGCGCGGAACCGGTCCGAAGATACGGGTGCCGATCGGCTCTTTCTTGTTGTCGATGAGGACTGCTGCGTTGGTGTCGAAGCGGATGACCGAGCCATCCGGACGACGGATGTCCTTGGCGGTGCGAACGACAACCGCCTTCATCACGTCACCCTTCTTCACGCGGCCGCGCGGGATCGCTTCCTTGATCGAAACGACGATGACGTCGCCGATCGAGGCATACTTGCGCTTCGAGCCGCCCAGCACCTTGATGCACATGACACGACGTGCGCCGGAATTATCCGCGACGTCGAGGTTTGTTTGCATCTGAATCATATCAGGTCGCCTTCTTGGTTTACCGGAATGGTTGGGCCTGGGCCCCCTACTCCGGCTTATGAAAATGTTCGCCGGCCAACCTGCCGTTAAGGCAAGCAGGAACGCGGCAATAGCTGAATAGCGCGGGGTCGATCGTGCCAGGGTGGTTTCCCGAACGGGACCTTCCGTGCGCTCAAAGCAAAAGAACGCCCGGCATTCGAGCGTTCTGACGCTGCTTCATACAGATATTTCGGCGAGACGCAAGGCCTCGCGCAAAATTCTGTTTACTTGCCCTGGGCGGCGATCACCGTCCAGCGCTTGTCCTTGGAGATCGGCGCGCATTCCTCGATGGATACGGTATCGCCGATCTTGTACTGGTTGTTTTCGTCGTGGGCCTTGTACTTCTTGGAACGACGAACGGTCTTCTGGAGCAGCGGGTGAGCGAAACGACGCTCGACGCGAACCACTACCGTCTTCTCGTTCTTGTCGCCAACGACGACGCCCTGCAGGATGCGCTTCGGCATGTTTTTCTTCCTTTAGGCCTTAACTTCTGCCGCCTTCTGGCGGGCAATGGTTTTCACGCGGGCGATGTCCTTGCGGACTTCGTTGATGCGCGAGGACTTTTCGAGCTGGCCGGTCGCCTTCTGGAAGCGCAGGTTGAACTGCTCCTTCTTCAGCTTGGCAAGCTCGTCCTTGAGTTGGTCGGCGGTCAACGCACGAACATCTGAGGCTTTCATGAGCTCAATCCTTACTCTGCAATGCGCTGTACGAAGCGCGTCTTGACCGAGAGCTTGGCAGAGCCGAGACGAAGCGCCTCACGGGCAATCTCTTCGCTGACGCCGTCGATCTCGAACATCATACGACCGGGCTTGACCTTGCATGCCCAGTACTCAACGGAGCCCTTACCTTTACCCATGCGGACTTCGGTCGGCTTTGCGGTTACCGGAACGTCCGGGAACACGCGGATCCATACACGGCCGGCGCGCTTCATGTAACGCGTGATCGCGCGGCGGGCCGCTTCGATCTCGCGTGCGTTGACGCGGTTGGGCTCCTGAGCCTTCAGGCCGAATTCGCCGAATGCCAGGTCAGAACCGCCCTTGGCGACGCCCTTGATGCGGCCCTTGAACTGCTTGCGGTACTTAGTACGCTTTGGCTGCAACATTTTCTTACTTCTCCGAGCTTATCTTTCGCCAGCGCTAATTACGCGTTGTCGCGTTCGCGGCGACGATCGCCACGGTCGCGTTCGCGGCTTGCCGGACCCTGTGCGTCGCCTTCCAGCGCGCGACGTTCGGAAGCCATCGGATCGTGCTCAAGGATTTCGCCCTTGAAGATCCAGACCTTGATGCCGCAGATACCGAATGCGGTTTCTGCTTCTGCCGTGCCGTAGTCGATGTCGGCGCGCAGCGTGTGCAGCGGAACGCGACCTTCACGGTACCATTCCGTACGGGCGATTTCCGCACCGCCGAGACGGCCGGCGCAGGTGATCTTGATGCCTTCGGCGCCAAGACGCATCGCGGACTGAACGGCGCGCTTCATGGCGCGACGGAAAGCCACGCGGCGCTCGAGCTGCTGGGCGATCGACTGAGCGACCAGCGTTGCATCGACTTCCGGCTTGCGCACTTCAACGATATTGAGGTGCGTTTCCGAGTTGGTCATATCAGACAGCTTCTTGCGAAGCTTGTCGATGTCGGCGCCCTTGCGGCCGATGATCAGGCCCGGACGAGCCGAATGGATCGTGACGCGGCACTTCTTGTGCGGACGCTCGATGACCACCTTGGAGATCCCGGCCTGCTTCAGTTCGCTCATGACGAACTTGCGCATTTTCAGGTCTTCGTGCAGCAGCTGGCCGTACTCGGCATTGTCCGCGAACCAGCGGCTATCCCAGGTACGATTGATGCCGAGACGGAAACCGATCGGATTAATTTTCTGACCCATTATGCGGCCTCCTCTGCTGCCTGCACTTCACGAACGACGATCGTCAGGTGCGCGAAGGGCTTTTCGATGCGCGACGCGCGACCGCGGCCACGAGCGTGGAAGCGCTTCATGACGATCGACTTGCCGACATAGGCCTCGGCGACGACGAGCGCGTCGACGTCGAGATCGTGGTTGTTCTCGGCGTTGGCGATCGCGGATTCGAGCGTCTTCTTGACGGCGCCTGCGATGCGCTTGCGGGAGAACTCCAGCTCAGCGAGTGCACGCTCGACCTTCTTGCCGCGGATGGCCGCAGCAACCAGGTTGAGCTTCTGGGGGCTGACGCGGAGCGTGCGGGCGACTGCTTGCGCCTCGTTGTCCTTCAGCCGGCGTTCGGCTTTTGCCTTGCCCATTGTTACTTCCTCTTCGCCTTCTTGTCCGCGCCGTGACCGTAGTAGGTGCGGGTCGGAGAGAATTCACCGAATTTGTGGCCGACCATGTCTTCATTGACGCTGACCGGGATATGCTTGCTGCCGTTGTAGACGCCGAAGGTAAGACCGACGAACTGCGGCAGGATCGTGGAGCGACGGCTCCAGATCTTGATCACTTCTGCACGTCCGCCTTCACGAACCTTCTCAGCCTTCTTGAGAAGATAGCCGTCAACGAACGGACCTTTCCATACTGAACGAGCCATTGGAGACTTCCTCTCTTACTTCTTACGCTGATGACGCGAGCGCATGATCATCTTGTCGGTCGACTTGTTCGACCGGGTGCGCTTGCCCTTGGTCGGCTTGCCCCACGGGGTCACCGGATGGCGACCACCGGAGGTGCGGCCTTCACCACCGCCGTGCGGATGGTCGACCGGGTTCATGACAACACCGCGGTTATGCGGACGCTTGCCGCGCCAGACGGTACGACCGGCCTTGCCGTCGTTGATGTTGGCGTGGTCCGGGTTGGAGACGGCGCCGATCGAAGCAAGGCAGATGCCGCTGACGAGACGCTGTTCACCGGAGTTCAGGCGAAGGATCGCCATGCCCTGGTCACGACCGACGAGCTGCGCGTAGGAACCGGCGGAACGGGCGATCTGACCGCCCTTGCCGGGCTTCATTTCCACGTTGTGGATGATGGAGCCGACCGGGATGTACTGCAGCGGCATGGTGTTGCCGGGCTTGACGTCGACAGCCTTTTCCGAAGCGATGACCTTGTCGCCGGCAGCAAGACGCTGCGGAGCGATGATGTAGGCCTGCTCGCCGTCGGCATAGCTCACCAGCGCGATGAAAGCAGTGCGGTTCGGGTCGTATTCGATACGCTCGACCGTGCCTTCGACATCGAACTTGCGACGCTTGAAGTCGACCAGACGGTAGCTGCGCTTGTGACCGCCGCCGATGAAGCGGGCAGTGATACGGCCGAGGTTGTTACGACCGCCGCTCTTGGTCAGACCTTCCGTCAGCGCCTTGACCGGCTTGCCCTTGTAGAGCGAGGAGCGGTCCACGATGACCAGCTGACGCTGGCTCGGGGTCGTCGGATTGAATGTTTTCAATGCCATTTTCTTATTCCTCAGAGACCGGTGGAGACGTCGATCGTCTGGCCTTCAGCCAGCGTCACAACAGCCTTCTTCACGTCCTTCTGCTTGCCGACAAAACCGCGGAACCGCTTGGTCTTGCCCTTGCGCAGCAGAGTGTTGACGGCCGTGACCTTGACGCCGAACAGCGCCTCGACCGCAGCCTTGATTTCCGGCTTCGTCGCCTGCTTGGCGACATTGAAAACAACCTGGTTGTTCTCGGATACCAGCGTGGACTTTTCGGTGATCGCCGGGGAGACGATCACATCGTAGTGGCGGAGATCGGTCACTTGAATCGCTCCTCTAGCGCTTCAACCGCAGCCTTGGAAAGCACGAGCTTGCCGCGGCGCACGATGTCGTAAACGTTGATGCCCTGGATCGGCAGAACATCGATGTTCGGGATGTTCTGAGCTGCTAGCTTGAAGTTGCCGTCAAGCTCTGCGCCGCCGATGAAGAGGGCGTTGGTCAGGCCGAGCGTCTCGAAAGCGGACGCGAGAACCTTGGTCTTGGCTTCGGCGGCAACCAGGTTGTCGATGACGATGACGTCATCGGCCTTGATCTTGGCCGAAAGGGCGTGGCGAAGGCCAAGCGCGCGAACCTTCTTCGGAAGGTCGTGCTCGTGGCTGCGAACAACAGGGCCGTGGGCCTTGCCGCCGCCGCGGAACTGCGGAGCGCGAGCCGAATGGTGACGGGCGCGGCCCGTACCCTTCTGCTTGTACATCTTGGCACCGGTGCGCGAAACTTCAGCGCGGCCCTTTGCCTTGTGCGTGCCCTGCTGCTTCTTGGCAAGCTGCCAACGGATGACGCGGGCGAGAATGTCTTCGCGGGGCTCGAGGCCGAAAATTTCGTCCGAGAGGGAAACCTTCCCGGCGTCTTTTCCCTCGAGGGTCTTGACGTTCAATTCCATTGATCTGGCTCCCTTACTTCGCGGCCGACTTGACGGCGTCGCGCACGATGATCCAGGCACCCTTGGAACCGGGAACAGCACCCTTGATCAGGATCAGACCGCGATCTTCGTCGGTCGAAACCACTTCCAGGTTCTGCGTCGTGACGCGCGTCTGGCCCATGTGACCAGCCATCTTCTTGTTCTTGAAAACCTTGCCCGGATCCTGGCGCGAACCCGTCGAACCGTGCGAGCGGTGCGAAACCGACACACCGTGCGTGGCGCGCAGACCGCCGAAACCGTGGCGCTTCATGGCGCCGGCAAAACCCTTACCGATCGTCGTGCCCGTCACGTCGACGAGCTGACCGGCGGCAAAGTGACCTGCCTTGAGCTCGGTGCCGATCTCGAGCAGATTGTCTTCCGACACGCGGAATTCTGCGAGCTTGGCCTTCGGCTCGACGTTGGCAACGGCAAAGTTGCCGCGCATCGCCTTCGACGTGTTCTTCACCTTCGCCTGGCCTGCACCGAGCTGAACTGCGGTATAGCCATTCTTTTCGACAGTGCGCGTGGCAACGACCTGGCAGCCGTCCATACGCAGTACCGTTACCGGGACATGCTCGCCGGCGTCGTTGTAGACGCGGGTCATTCCCACCTTCTGTGCAATCACACCTGAACGCATCGGTTCAATCCTTCCAACTCAGCTCGAGCAAGCTCAGAGCTTGATCTCAACATCGACACCGGCGGCGAGATCGAGCTTCATCAGCGCGTCCACCGTCTGCGGGGTCGGGTCTACGATGTCGAGAAGGCGCTTATGCGTGCGCATCTCGAACTGTTCGCGGCTCTTCTTGTCGATGTGCGGGGACCGGTTGACCGTAAACTTCTCGATGCGGGTCGGAAGCGGAACGGGGCCCCGGACGCTTGCACCGGTGCGCTTCGCCGTCGACACGATCTCGCGCGTAGAAGCATCGAGAATCCGGTGATCGAACGCCTTCAGGCGAATGCGGATATTTTGGCCGTTCATTCGACGTTATCCTTGTGTTTGTTTTCCACATGTCTCTGGACAAGACACGGGTTGTTCTTTCTTCCTAAGGCGGACCACCGGTTTCAAAGATCGAGAGGGCGCCGAAGCGGAACCCTATCCAGTCTTCAGGGCCTTCTAGCCCACCTTAATTGGTTGTTTAGTCACCGCTTCGTCATCCGAAGCAGTACGCAAATCGCGCTCGCGCGCCATTTGCTATATTTCTGTGTAATAAGCAAGCGGCTTGCGCCGCCTGCTTCATAATAATGTCATCGAATCGGCCACTCCACCGGAGCGGCCGAAGGAATTACTCGACGATCGAGGCGACGATGCCGGCGCCGACGGTGCGGCCGCCTTCGCGGATGGCGAAGCGCAGCTTTTCTTCCATCGCGATCGGAACGATCAGCTCGACGGCAACCGTGACGTTGTCGCCCGGCATGACCATCTCCGTGCCTTCCGGCAGCGTGACGATGCCGGTCACGTCCGTCGTGCGGAAGTAGAACTGCGGACGGTAGTTGGTGAAGAACGGCGTATGACGGCCGCCCTCTTCCTTCGTCAGGATGTAGGCTTCAGCCATGAACTTCTTGTGCGGCTTGACCGAACCCGGCTTGCACAGGATCTGGCCACGCTCGACGCCGTCACGGTTCACACCGCGAACCAGCGCGCCGATGTTGTCGCCGGCCTGGCCCTGGTCGAGCAGCTTGCGGAACATTTCAACGCCGGTCACCGTCGTCTTCGAGGTCGGGCGGATGCCGACGATCTCGACTTCTTCGCCAACCTTGACGATGCCACGCTCGACGCGGCCGGTCACGACAGTGCCGCGGCCGGAGATCGAGAACACGTCTTCGATCGGCATCAGGAACGGCTGGTCGATCGGACGCTCAGGCGTCGGGATGTAGGAGTCGACCGCGGCCATCAGCTCGCGGATCGCGTCTTCGCCGATCTTCTTGTCAGAATCTTCAAGAGCGGCAAGCGCCGAACCCTTGACAACAGGAATGTCGTCGCCCGGGAAGTCGTAGGACGACAGCAGTTCGCGCACTTCGAGCTCGACCAGCTCGAGCAGTTCGGCGTCGTCGACCTGGTCGACCTTGTTGAGGAACACGACGATCGCCGGAACGCCAACCTGGCGGGCCAGCAGGATGTGTTCGCGCGTCTGCGGCATCGGGCCGTCAGCAGCCGAGCACACCAGGATCGCGCCGTCCATCTGGGCAGCACCGGTGATCATGTTCTTGACGTAGTCGGCATGGCCGGGGCAGTCGACGTGCGCGTAGTGGCGGTTCGGCGTCTCGTATTCGACGTGCGCCGTCGAGATCGTGATGCCGCGCGCCTTCTCTTCCGGAGCCGCGTCGATCTGGTCGTACGCCTTGAACTCACCGAAGTACTTCGTGATCGCTGCCGTCAGAGACGTCTTGCCGTGGTCAACGTGGCCGATCGTGCCAATGTTGACGTGCGGCTTGTTGCGCTCAAACTTACTCTTTGCCATTTTCGGCTCTCCGTTTTGCTAGTCCCCGAGGGGATCTAATTCTTGTTATCGGTCAATTGGTATTCCGGTCACTTCTGACCGGAATACTTTGCCTGGATTTCGGTTGCGACGTTCGACGGGACCGGCGCATAGTGATCGAAGGTCATCGTGTACTGAGCACGGCCCTGCGACATGGAGCGCAGGTTGTCGACGTACTTGAACATGTTCGCCAGCGGAACGTTGGCGCTGATGACGACAGCGATACCGCGGGTTTCCTGACCCTGGATCTGGCCACGGCGGGAGTTGAGGTCGCCGATAACGTCGCCGACGTAATCTTCCGGGGTGACGACTTCGACCTTCATCATCGGCTCGAGGAGCTGAGCACCGGCCTTCTTGGCTGCTTCACGGAAGCAGGCGCGGGAAGCGATTTCGAACGCCAGAACCGACGAGTCGACGTCGTGGAAGGCACCGTCGATGAGCGTCGCCTTGACGCCGAGCATCGGGAAGCCAGCGAGCGGACCCGAAGACAGAACGCTTTCGATACCCTTTTGAACGCCCGGGATGTATTCTTTCGGAACAGAACCACCGACGATCTTGGACTCGAACTTGAAATCTTCGCCTTCCGGGTTCGGTTCGAAGATGATCTTGACGCGGGCGAACTGGCCGGTACCACCGGTCTGCTTCTTGTGCGTGTAGTCTTCTTCGGTCTGGCGCGTGATGGTTTCGCGGTAAGCAACCTGCGGCGCACCGACGTTTGCTTCAACCTTGAACTCGCGGCGCATGCGGTCGACGATGATGTCGAGGTGCAGTTCGCCCATGCCGGCAATGATCGTCTGACCGGATTCCTGATCCGTCTTCACGCGGAAGGACGGGTCTTCAGCAGCCAGGCGGTTGAGCGCAAGGCCCATCTTTTCCTGGTCGCCCTTGGACTTCGGCTCGATGGCGATCTGAATGACCGGCTCGGGGAATTCCATGCGCTCCAGGATAACCGGCTTCAGCGGATCGCAGAGCGTATCGCCAGTGGTGGTTTCCTTGAGGCCGGCGAGAGCAACGATGTCGCCCGCAAAGGCTTCTTCGATGTCTTCACGCGAGTTGGAGTGCATCTGCAGCATACGGCCGACGCGCTCGCGCTTGTCCTTGACCGTGTTCAGAACCGACGAACCCTTTTCGAGCTTGCCGGAGTAGATGCGTGCGAAGGTGAGCGAACCGACGAAGGGGTCGTTCATGATCTTGAACGCCAGCATCGAAAGCGGCTCTGCGTCGTCTGCGTGACGCTCGATGTCGGCTTCGGTCTTGAAGTCGATGCCCTTGATCGCCGGAATGTCGAGCGGCGACGGCAGGTAGTCGACAACGGCGTCGAGCAGCGGCTGAACGCCCTTGTTCTTGAAGGCGGTGCCGCAGAACATCGGATGGAACTTGACGTCGATCGTGCCGCGACGAACGAGCTCGCGGATCTTATCGTTGTCGGGCATGTTGCCTTCGAGGTAGGCTTCCATCGCAGCTTCGTCGATCTCGACAACCGTCTCGATCAGCTTTTCGCGATATTCTTCAGCCTTGGCCTTTAGGTCTTCCGGGATTTCGACGACATCCCACTGGGCGCCGAGCGATTCATCGCGCCAGATCAGAGCGTTCATCTCGACGAGGTCGATAACGCCCTTGAAATCGCTTTCGGCGCCGATCGGCAGCTGCATGACGACGGCGGTCGCACCAAGACGGGTCTTGATCATCTCGACGGAGCGGTAGAAGTCAGCGCCGGTCTTGTCCATCTTGTTGCAGAAGATCATGCGCGGAACATTGTACTTCTCAGCCTGACGCCAGACGGTTTCCGTCTGCGGCTCTACGCCTGCGTTGGCATCGAGAAGAGCAATCGCACCGTCGAGAACGCGCAGCGAACGCTCGACTTCGATGGTGAAGTCGACGTGGCCGGGAGTGTCGATGATGTTGAAGCGGCGCATCTTGCCGTCACGGCCCTTCCAGAAGGTCGTGGTGGCAGCAGACGTGATCGTGATGCCACGCTCCTGCTCCTGCTCCATCCAGTCCATGGTGGCTGCGCCGTCGTGGACTTCGCCGATCTTGTGCGACTTGCCGGTGTAGTAAAGGATACGCTCGGTGGTCGTGGTCTTGCCGGCGTCGATATGCGCCATGATACCGAAATTGCGGTAGTCTTCGATCTTATATTCGCGAGCCATTGTGGACTGCCTTTCGATACCGTTCGGAATTACCAGCGATAGTGCGAGAACGCGCGGTTGGCGTCAGCCATCTTGTGCGTGTCTTCGCGCTTCTTGACGGCGGAGCCGCGGTTGTTGGACGCATCGAGCAGTTCGCCGGAAAGACGATCGATCATGGTCGTTTCGTTGCGCTTGCGGGCGGCGGCGATCAGCCAGCGAATGGCGAGGGCCTGGCGGCGCTCCGGACGAACGTCGACCGGAACCTGGTAGGTCGCACCACCGACGCGGCGCGAACGGACTTCAACGTGCGGGGCAATGTTGTCGAGCGCAGAATGGAAAACCGAAAGCGGCTCCTGCTTGGACTTGCCCTGAACGGCGTCGAACGCACCATAGACGATGTTTTCAGCAACGGACTTCTTACCATCGAGCATGATGGCATTCATGAACTTGGTGACAACGAGATCGCCGAACTTCGGATCCGGATTGATCTCACGCTTTTCTGCTTTATGACGTCTGGACATACTTTTCGTCTCTTCAACCGTTAAGGCGCTTCATCACGCGGAGGACCTCGCGCAGCGCCGGACTATTCAAAACCGAATTACTTCGGACGCTTCGCGCCGTACTTGGAGCGGCGCTGCTTGCGGTTCTTGACACCCTGGGTATCGAGAACGCCGCGGATGATGTGGTAACGGACACCCGGAAGGTCCTTGACGCGGCCGCCGCGGATCATCACGACGGAGTGTTCCTGAAGGTTATGACCTTCACCGGGGATGTAACCAATGACTTCGAAGCCGTTGGTCAGGCGGATCTTGGCGACCTTACGCAGAGCCGAGTTCGGCTTCTTCGGCGTCGTCGTGTAGACGCGCGTGCAAACGCCGCGCTTCTGCGGGTTCTCCTGGAGAGCGGGAACCTTATTACGCTTTACGTTCGCCTGGCGAGGCTTGCGGATCAGCTGGTTTACGGTAGGCATTCAACCATCCCTTACGTTTATCTCAGTACCCTTGCGGGCTTGAACTCGCGCCGTCTCCGGCAATGACGCATGTTTTCGCTTCAATGCGCAAAATATGGCCCGATCCGCTTCCGCAGATGGACCACAAGGAGCAGAGGACGCATAAAATCATGCGTCATGCGTGCAGCATCATGACTTCAACGTGCGTTTAGAACCTTGTTTGAGGTGAACTTCAGGGCGCGTCGCCCCGAACAGCCAAGCCTCACATGGGATCTGATGGGCGGGGTACTACTGGTTTCCACCCCTCTCGTCAAGGCCGGTTAAGAAATAAACTCGCCGTATCGCCTTGATATGCGGGCCGGATGCCCTGTTTTCACCCTTCTAGACGAATGCACGGGTGTGATCCAAGATAAAAACTTGGGCATCGCAACAAAAGCAGTTAAGGAATCAGTAATTGCGGCGTTAAGCCCTCATAGCAGGATTCGAGCGATCGAATCGTCACGAAAGCCGAAGGACAGCGATGATCACGACACCGGATAACGACAACAATTTCGACGGGCCGATGATCTTCATCATCATCGGCAAAGGCTATGAGTCCGACTCCAGCGAAGGCATCGACCTGCACATCATGCTGAAGGCGCCCGACGACGATACGGCCGTGCGCGAAGCCTTGAACGCCCTTGCCGAGCAAGGCTTCATCGAGGCCGATCTCGAACAGATCGGCATGCTGACCGAAGTTCCGGCCGAAGAGCCGCATGCCTCGGCCTATCAGGGCGCGGTCGACGGCGAGGTCGCGATCATCCGGTTCAGCTGAGGGGAGCGGCCGGCGGCGAGACCGCAGGGGCGAGTGCTGCGCTCGCCTCCAGGACCTCCAAGACACGCAGTTCGCCCCCTCCCCGCCGGATCGACCAGAGCATAGCAAAATGAAAACCGCCCGGATCGCTCCGGGCGGTTTTTCAATTCGTATCTTAAGTCCGGGATGTCAGCCGCGGATTATTCCGCGGCCGGGGCCTTTTCAGCCATGTCCTGCAGCATCGGAGTGGCAACGGCTGCACCGGTGCCCTTGCGACGCTCCTCGAGGATCAGCTCGTCGCGCGAGGTGGCGATACGGCGGATCTGGGTCATGGTGCCGCCGGTACCGGCCGGGATGAGGCGGCCGACGATGACGTTTTCCTTCAGACCCTGCAGGCCATCGGTCTTGCCGGCGATCGCGGCTTCCGTCAGCACCTTGGTCGTTTCCTGGAAGGACGCGGCCGAGATGAAGGACGGGGTCTGCAGCGACGCCTTGGTGATGCCGAGCAGAACCGGATCGCCATGGGCGGGCTTCTTGCCCTGTTCGATCAGGTGGTCGTTGACGTCCTCGAGCTCGATCCGGTCGACATTGTCGCCGACGATATAGGTCGAGTCGCCTGCGTCGGTGATTTCCACCTTCTGCAGCATCTGACGGACGATCACCTCGATGTGCTTGTCGTTGATGACAACGCCCTGCAGACGGTAGACTTCCTGGATTTCGTTGACGAGGTAGGAAGCGAGTGCCTCCACGCCCTTGATCGCCAGAATGTCGTGCGGAGCCGGGTTGCCGTCGAGGATGTAATCACCCTTTTCGATATAGTCGCCGTCCTGAAGGTGGAAGGGCTTGCCCTTCGGGATCAGGTATTCGACCGGCTCGACACCGTCTTCCGCCGGCTCGATGATGACGCGACGCTTGTTCTTGTAGTCGCGGCCGAGGCGGATCGTACCATCGATCTCAGCGATGATGGCGTGATCCTTCGGACGGCGCGCTTCGAACAGTTCGGCAACACGCGGCAGACCACCGGTGATGTCCTTGGTCTTGGCGCTTTCGAGCGGCGAACGGGCGAGAACGTCACCCTGGGAGACCTTCGTGCCCGGCTCAACCGACAGAATGGCGTCAACCGAGAGCAGGAAGCGAGCGTCACCGCCGCGCGACAGCTTGGCGACATTGCCGCTGGCGTCCTTGATGACGATCGCCGGCTTGAGGTCCGAACCGCGCGGGGTCGAACGCCAGTCGATGACCTGACGCTTGGTGATGCCGGTGGATTCGTCGGTCGCTTCGAGAACGGAGAGACCGTCGACGAGGTCTTCGAACTGAACCGTACCAGCCACTTCCGTCATCATCGGGCGGGTGTAAGGATCCCACTCGGCCAGACGCTGGCCGCGCTTGACCTTGTCGCCTTCATCGACATGCAACTTCGAACCGTAGGCGACGCGCTGCGAGGAGCGCTCCACGCCACGCTCGTCCAGGATCTGGACGGTCATGTTGCGGCCCATGGCAACGAGGCTGCCTTCCGAGTTGCGCAGCACGTTGCGGTTCTTGATCTGCACCGTACCTTCGTACGAGGCTTCGAGGAACGATTGGTCGACCACGGTTGCCGTACCGCCAAGGTGGAAGGTACGCATGGTGAGCTGGGTTCCCGGCTCGCCGATCGACTGAGCGGCGATGACGCCGACGGCTTCGCCCATGTTGACAGGCGTACCGCGCGCGAGGTCGCGGCCGTAGCAGACCGAGCAGACACCCGTCTGGATTTCGCAGGTGAGCGCCGAACGGATGCGGATCGACTGGATACCGGCCTTCTCGATCTCGATGACATCAGGCTCGAGGATCATCTTGCCGGCATCGACGATACGTTCGCCGGTGACCGGATGATCGATGTCGTCGAGCGCCGTGCGGCCGAGGATACGGGCGCCGAGCGAGGCGACGACCTGGCCGGCGTCGACGATCGCCGTCATCGTCAGACCGGTTTCGGTTCCGCAATCGACATGCGTGACGATGCAGTCCTGCGCAACGTCGACAAGACGGCGGGTCAGGTAACCGGAGTTGGCGGTCTTCAACGCGGTGTCTGCGAGACCCTTACGGGCGCCGTGCGTCGAGTTGAAGTACTCGTTGACGGTCAGACCTTCCTTGAAGTTCGAGATGATCGGCGTCTCAATGATTTCACCCGACGGCTTGGCCATCAGGCCGCGCATACCGCCCAGCTGGCGCATCTGGTTCGGAGAGCCGCGGGCGCCGGAGTGGGACATCATGTAGATCGAGTTCATCGGCTTCTGACGGCCGGTGTTCTCATCGAATTCGACAGCCTTAATGCGGGCCATCATCTCTTCGGCGACCTTTTCGGTTGCCTTGCCCCAGGCGTCGACAACCTTGTTGTACTTCTCGCCCTGGGTGATCAGACCGTCATTGTACTGCTGCTCGTATTCCTTCACCAGGTTTTCGGTGTCGGCAACGATCTTCGCCTTGGTGGCCGGAATGACCATGTCGTCCTTGCCGAACGAAATGCCGGCGCGGCAGGCATGAGCAAAGCCGAGCTGCATGATGCGGTCGCAGAAGATGACCGTGTCCTTCTGGCCGCAATGGCGGTAGACCGTGTCGATCATCTTGGAGATGTTCTTCTTGGTCATTTCCTGGTTGCAGATGTCGAAGGGAACCTTGCCGTTCTTCGGCAACAGTTCGCCGATGAGAAGACGGCCGGGCGTCGTCTCATAGATCTTCGAGTAGGGCTTGCCATCCTCGTCGACCGACTTGAAGCGGCCGCGGATCTTGGTGTGCAGCGTCACGACCTTGCTCTCGAGGGCGTGATGCAGCTCGCCGAGATCGGAGAAGGCCATGCCTTCGCCTGGCTCGTTCTGGTTGAGGATCGACAGGTAATAGAGGCCGAGAACCATGTCCTGCGAGGGAACGATGATCGGCGCGCCGTTGGCCGGATGCAGGATGTTGTTGGTCGACATCATCAGCACGCGGGCTTCGAGCTGGGCTTCGAGCGACAGCGGCACGTGAACGGCCATCTGGTCACCGTCGAAGTCGGCATTGAAGGCCGTGCAGACGAGCGGGTGCAGCTGGATCGCCTTGCCTTCGACCAGGGTGGGTTCGAAGGCCTGGATGCCCAGGCGGTGCAGCGTCGGCGCACGGTTCAGGAGAACCGGATGCTCGCGGATGACCTCGTCGAGGATATCCCAGACTTCAGGCTTTTCCTTCTCGACCAGCTTCTTGGCCTGCTTGACGGTCGAGGAGTAACCCTTGGCGTCGAGACGGGCATAGATGAACGGCTTGAACAGTTCGAGCGCCATCTTCTTCGGCAGGCCGCACTGATGCAGCTTCAGTTCCGGACCAGTGACGATGACCGAACGGCCGGAATAGTCGACGCGCTTGCCGAGCAGGTTCTGGCGGAAGCGGCCCTGCTTGCCCTTCAGCATGTCGGAGAGCGACTTCAGCGGACGCTTGTTGGCGCCGGTGATGACGCGGCCGCGGCGGCCGTTGTCGAACAGCGCGTCAACCGATTCCTGCAGCATGCGCTTTTCGTTGCGGATGATGATGCCCGGGGCGCGAAGCTCGATCAGGCGCTTCAGACGGTTGTTACGGTTGATAACGCGACGATAGAGATCGTTCAGGTCCGAGGTCGCGAAACGACCACCATCCAGCGGAACGAGCGGACGCAGATCCGGCGGAATGACCGGGACGACCTTCATGATCATCCATTCCGGACGGTTGCCCGACTCCATGAAGTTCTCGACGATCTTCAGGCGCTTCATGAGCTTCTTCTGTTTGAGATCCGACGTGGTGTCGGCAAGCTCGGAGCGCAGGTCGCCAGCGATCTTTTCGAGGTTCATCGAGGCCAGCATCTCGTAGATCGCCTCGGCGCCGATCATCGCGGTGAACTGGTCTTCGCCGTATTCATCGACGGCGAGCATGTACTCTTCTTCCGAGAGAAGCTGGTGCTCCTTCAGAGCGGTCAGGCCCGGCTCGGTGACGATGTAGTTTTCGAAATAGAGGACGCGCTCGACATCCTTCAGCGTCATGTCGAGCAGCGTCGAAATGCGTGACGGAAGCGACTTCAGGAACCAGATATGGGCAACGGGAGCGGCGAGCTCGATATGGCCCATGCGCTCACGGCGAACGCGCGACAGCGTGACTTCGACGCCGCACTTTTCGCAGATGATGCCCTTGTACTTCATGCGCTTGTACTTGCCGCACAGGCATTCGTAGTCTTTGATCGGCCCGAAGATGCGCGCGCAGAACAGACCGTCGCGTTCCGGCTTGAACGTGCGGTAGTTGATGGTTTCCGGCTTCTTGATCTCACCGTACGACCAGGAGAGGATCTTCTCCGGAGACGCGATCGAAATCCGAATGGAATCGAAATTCTGTGCAGGCACCTGCGGATTGAAAAGATTCATGACCTCTTGGTTCATGCCTGTCTCCTTCATGGGCTAAAGCGCCCTCAAAATGCGATGGTCAGCGGCAATTTCCCGGGAGCCGCCTCCCTCGCTTAAACGAGAATAACCGCAAGATGCGGCGAAACTTCCCTTCCGGGCCGACATGGATGCGGCGTCCGGCGGGACCGGCGTGCGCCGCATGGCAGCGCACGCCCTATCAATGGTTACTCGGCCGCGTCGGGCAACTGGGTTGCCTGCGCCTCGTCAAGCTTGGTGTTCTCAAGCTCGACGCTGAGGCCCAGCGAGCGCATTTCCTTGACGAGAACGTTGAAGCTTTCCGGAATACCGGCTTCGAACGTATCATCTCCGCGGACAATGGCTTCGTAGACCTTGGTACGGCCGGCGACGTCGTCCGACTTCACCGTCAGCATTTCCTGCAGCGTGTAGGCCGCGCCGTAAGCTTCCAGCGCCCAGACTTCCATTTCGCCGAAGCGCTGACCGCCGAACTGCGCCTTGCCGCCCAGCGGCTGCTGGGTAACGAGCGAGTAAGGACCGATCGAACGGGCATGGATCTTGTCGTCGACCAGGTGGTTGAGCTTCAGCATGTAGATGTAGCCCACCGTGACCTGGCGGTCGAACTGCTCGCCGGTACGGCCGTCATAGAGCGTCGACTGGCCGGTGTCCTTGAGACCCGCCAGACGCAGCATGTCGTTGACGTCGCCTTCGTTGGCACCGTCGAAAACAGGCGTTGCAATCGAAACGCCGCGCTTCCACTGGTCGGCAAGACGCAGAACCGACTCATCGTCGAATTCGTGGACCTGCTCGGCCTTCGGACCGGCACCGACGACATCGCCGATGGTCTTGCGCAGCGGCTCGATATTGCCGTTCGCCTTGTAGGCTTCGATCAATTCGCCGATCTGGCGACCCATGCCGGCACAAGCCCAGCCCAGGTGCGTTTCGAGGATCTGGCCGACGTTCATGCGCGAAGGCACGCCGAGCGGGTTCAGAACGACGTCGACATGCGTGCCGTCTTCAAGGAACGGCATGTCCTCGACAGGCACAATGCGCGAGACCACGCCCTTGTTCCCGTGACGGCCGGCCATTTTGTCGCCCGGCTGGATCTTGCGCTTCACGGCGACGAAGACCTTGACCATTTTCATGACGCCCGGAGGCATTTCATCGCCGCGCTGGACCTTCTCGACCTTGTCCATGAAGCGCTGCTCAAGGCGCGACTTGGATTCGTCGTACTGGCCGCGGAGCGCTTCGAGTTCGCTCTGGACCTTCTCGTCCTCGACCGCGAACATCCACCACTGCGAGCGGGGATATTCGGAGACGACGGCGTTCGAAAGCTCGGTGCCCTTCTTGAAGCCCTTCGGGCCGGCAATCGAGACCTGGCCGCGCAGCATATCGATCAGACGGCCGTAGACGTTACGGTCGAGGATCGCCTGCTCGTCGTCGCGGTCCTTGGCAAGACGCTCGATCTCTTCGCGCTCGATCGCCATCGCACGCTCGTCCTTCTCGACGCCATGGCGATTGAAGACGCGAACTTCGACGATCGTGCCGTAGGTGCCGGGCGGCATGCGCATGGAGGTGTCGCGCACGTCGGAGGCCTTTTCGCCGAAGATGGCGCGCAGAAGCTTTTCTTCCGGCGTCATCGGGCTTTCGCCCTTCGGAGTGATCTTGCCGACGAGGATATCGCCCGGCTGAACTTCGGCGCCGATATAGACGATGCCGGCTTCGTCGAGGTTCTTCAGCGCTTCTTCCGAAACGTTCGGAATATCGCGGGTGATTTCCTCAGGACCGAGCTTGGTGTCGCGCGCCATCACTTCGAATTCTTCGATGTGGATGGAGGTGAACACGTCGTCGGCAACAATCCGCTCGGAGAGCAGGATCGAGTCTTCGTAGTTGTAGCCGTTCCAGGGCATGAACGCGACGAGCGCGT
Organism: Rhizobium phaseoli; assembly: GCF_003985125.1. Classification (GTDB taxonomy): domain Bacteria; phylum Pseudomonadota; class Alphaproteobacteria; order Rhizobiales; family Rhizobiaceae; genus Rhizobium; species Rhizobium phaseoli. The sequence continues at coordinate 168,357 of NZ_ML133574.1, read as the reverse complement.
TGCGGCCGAGCGCCAGGTCGCCGAGATCGGTCGACGGGCCGTCGGCGAGAATGTCGCCGCGGTTGACGACGTCACCGACGGTGACCAGCGGGCGCTGGTTGACACAGGTGTTCTGGTTCGAACGCTGGAACTTCTGCAGGCGGTAGATATCGACGCCGGACTTGCCGGCTTCGAGGTCTTCCGTGGCGCGGATAACGATACGGGTCGCGTCGACCTGGTCGACCACGCCGCCGCGGCGGGCGCCGATGGCAGCACCCGAGTCACGGGCGACGACCGGCTCCATGCCGGTGCCGACGAACGGTGCTTCGGCGCGCAGCAGCGGCACGGCCTGACGCTGCATGTTCGAGCCCATGAGGGCGCGGTTGGCGTCGTCGTTTTCCAGGAACGGGATGAGCGCGGCTGCGACCGAAACGACCTGCTTCGGCGAAACGTCCATCAGGTTCATGCTGTCGCGGGGCGCCAGCATAACTTCGCCGGCATGACGGCAGACGACGAATTCGTCGACGAAGGAACCATCAGGGTTCATCTCGGCGTTGGCCTGAGCGACGTAATACTTCGCCTCTTCCATGGCGGAGAGGTAGAGCACGTCGTTCGTCACCTTGCCGTCGACGATGCGACGGTACGGGCTTTCGATGAAGCCATACTTGTTGACGCGGGCAAAGGTCGCAAGCGAGTTGATCAGACCGATGTTCGGGCCTTCCGGCGTTTCGATCGGGCAGATGCGGCCGTAATGGGTCGGATGCACGTCGCGGACTTCGAAGCCGGCGCGCTCGCGGGTCAGACCGCCCGGGCCAAGAGCCGAAAGGCGGCGCTTGTGGGTGATTTCCGAGAGCGGGTTGACCTGGTCCATGAACTGCGAGAGCTGCGAGGAACCGAAGAATTCGCGCACGGCTGCGGCAGCCGGCTTGGCGTTGATCAGATCCTGCGGCATGACCGTATCGATCTCGATCGAGGACATGCGTTCCTTGATCGCGCGCTCCATGCGCAGCAGGCCGAGACGGTACTGGTTCTCCATCAGCTCGCCGACCGAGCGGACGCGGCGGTTGCCGAGGTTGTCGATGTCGTCGATCTCGCCCTTGCCGTCGCGCAGTTCGACCAGCATCTTCACCACGGCAAGGATGTCGTCCTTGCGCAGGATGCGGACGGTGTCTTCGACGGTCAGGTCGAGACGCATGTTCATCTTGACGCGGCCGACGGCGGAGAGGTCGTAACGCTCCGCGTCGAAGAACAGCGAGTTGAACATGGCTTCGGCCGATTCCATGGTCGGCGGTTCACCCGGACGCATGACGCGGTAGATGTCGAACAGAGCGTCCTGACGGTTCTCGTTCTTGTCGGCCGACAGCGTGTTGCGGATATAGGCGCCGACATTGATGTGGTCGATGCCGAGAACCGGGATCTCGTCGAAACCGTTCGACAGAATGATGCCAAGCGTCTTCTCGTCGATTTCGTCGCCGGCTTCGAGGTAGATTTCACCGGTCGAGTAGTTGACAATATCTTCGGCAAGGTAGTTGCCGTAGAGATCGTCGTCGCCGGCCTTCAGGGCCTTCAGGCCCTTATCGGAAAGCTGACGCAGCAGACGCGGGGTCAGCTTCTTGCCGGCTTCCACGACGACTTCGCCGGTATCGGCGTCGACCATCTCGGTGATCGCCTTGGCACCCTTCAGCGTTTCCGGCTTGAAGGGAATGCGCCAGCCTTCGCCGTCGCGCTTGTAGAGCGACTTCGTGTAGAAGGTGTCGAGGATTTCCTCGCCGTCCATTCCGAGCGCCATCAGCAGGGACGTCACCGGAATCTTGCGGCGGCGGTCGATACGGGCATAGACGATGTCCTTGGCGTCGAATTCGATATCGAGCCAGGAGCCGCGATAGGGAATGACGCGGGCAGCAAAGAGCAGCTTGCCGGACGAATGGCTCTTGCCCTTGTCATGGTCGAAGAAGACGCCCGGCGAACGGTGCATCTGGGAGACGATGACGCGCTCGGTGCCGTTGACAATGAACGTGCCGTTGTTGGTCATGAGCGGCATGTCGCCCATGTAGACGGATTGTTCCTTGATGTCCTTGATCGACTTGGCGCCGGTATCCTCGTCGATATCGAACACGATGAGGCGCAGCGTCACCTTCAGCGGCGCGGCATAGGTCAGGTCGCGCTGGCGGCATTCGTCGACGTCGAACTTCGGCGGCTCGAACTCGTAGGACACGAATTCCAGCATCGAGGCGCCGGAGAAATCGGTGATGGGAAAAACCGACTTGAAGACGGCCTGAAGACCCTCGTCGGGCCGGCCGCCTTTCGGCTCTTCCACCATCAGAAACTGGTCGTAGGACGCCTTCTGGACCTCGATGAGGTTCGGCATTTCTGCGACTTCGGGGATCTTACCAAAAAACTTGCGTACGCGCCTGCGACCGTTGAACGAAAGGGTCTGAGCCATCGTCGCTCCTTCAAAATCTTGCACCCGGGCCTGCAACGGACGGGAACCGATGGCCAGTCGACCCCGTCAATCAATGGGTAGTTCAATCTCGTCCGACTCCCGAAAACGCCCAGCTCGGATTGCTGTGCTGCCCTCGGTGCGAGACTATCCTTTTGAAGAACCCATTACCCAAAAGCCGTTTTGACGCGGCTTTTGGGTAATTCGTTCAGAAAAACGGCAAATGGGAGGCAGCAAATGCCACCTCCCAAAAGCAGTTCAAGCTTACTTGACGTCGGCCTTGGCGCCAGCGTCTTCGAGCTTCTTCTTGATGTCAGCGGCTTCAGCCTTGGAAACGCCTTCCTTGACAGCCTTCGGAGCGCCTTCGACGAGGTCCTTGGCTTCCTTGAGGCCGAGGCCGGTGATGGCGCGGACTTCCTTGATGACGTTGATCTTGTTGGCGCCGGCATCCGTGAGGATGACGTCGAACTCGGTCTTTTCTTCCTCAGCCGGAGCAGCAGCGCCGCCAGCACCACCAGCAACGGCAGCAACAGCTACCGGAGCAGCAGCGGAAACGCCCCACTTTTCTTCGAGGAGCTTCGACAGTTCTGCAGCTTCCAGAACGGTCAGCGAGGAGAGGTCTTCAACGATCTTTGCGAGATCAGCCATTTTACTAGTTCCTTTTGTTCGGTTCGAACCGGTTGATTATAAACAGCGAAAAACCGCCTTAAGCGGCTTCGTCCTTCTTGGCGTAGGCCGCAAACACGCGAGCAAGCTGGCTTGCCGGTGCTGCAACAACCCCAGCGATGCGGGTAGCCGGCGTCTGGATCATGCCCAGCAGCTTCGCACGCAGCTCGTCGAGCGAAGGCAGGGTCGCAAGCGACTTGACTGCTTCGGCGTTGAGCGTGGTTGTTCCCATGGCGCCGCCGAGGACCACGATCTTGTCGTTGGTCTTGGCGAAATCCATGACGACCTTCGGAGCGGTGATCGGATCGTTGCTGTATGCAATCAGCGTCTGACCCTTGAAGAGATTCGACATCCCTTCCGCTTCCGTACCCTGAAGGGCAATTTTGGCCAGGCGGTTCTTCGCGACTTTGACGGTACCGCCAGCTGCACGCATCTTCGAACGAAAATCGTTCATCTGCGCGACTGTGGCACCAGCATAGTGGGCCACGACAACTGAGCCCGAAGCCTTGAAGACTTCGTTCAGTTCCGTGACGAATTCGCGTTTTTCCGCTCTTTCCACTGCCTATCTCCAGTTGGCGGGACCGAAACCGGGCCCGCCGGGTTGCCTTTTGCCTCCCGGGATCATGCGAGATCCCAAGCGACGCTTGAGGATCCTGTCCCCCCGCGCTTCCGCGCCAATAAAGGCTAAGAAGGCACAAGGCATCCAAGGCTCGAACCGAGTTTCTAGAAGCGAACTTCAGGAATTCGGGTCTTACCCGTCTCATGCAGGCAACGTGATTAAGGGAAAACCACCTGCAATCTCGGACAGGATTCCGGATTTCTCCGGAATATTCCGGCCCCTTGCGAGGCCGGAAATTCAGTGACCGGACCGAGGTCCGGCAATCAACTTATGCAGTCGGTGCTGCGGTGACCGAGCCGACTTCGATCTTGACGCCCGGGCCCATGGTCGAGGAAATCGCCACGCGCTTGACGTAGTTGCCCTTGGCGCCAGCCGGCTTCGCCTTGATGACGGCGTCGGCGAAGGCGCGGATGTTTTCTTCCAGAGCCTTGGCGTCGAAGGAGGCCTTGCCGATGCCGGCATGGACGATACCAGCCTTCTCGACGCGGAACTCGACAGCGCCGCCCTTGGAAGCCTTGACGGCTCCGGCGACGTCCATGGTGACGGTGCCGACCTTCGGGTTCGGCATCATGCCGCGCGGGCCGAGAACCTTACCGAGACGGCCGACGAGCGGCATCATGTCGGGGGTGGCGATGCAGCGATCGAATTCGATCTTGCCGCCCTGGACGATTTCAACGAGGTCTTCGGCGCCGACAACATCGGCACCGGCAGCCTTGGCTTCGTCAGCCTTGGCGCCACGAGCGAAGACTGCGACGCGAACCGTACGGCCCGTGCCGTTCGGCAGATTGACGACGCCGCGAACCATCTGGTCCGCATGACGCGGGTCAACACCGAGATTCATCGAGACTTCGATGGTTTCGTCGAACTTGGCGACAGCCCGTTCCTTGACCATGCCGATGGCCTGGGTCAGAGCGTAGAGCTTGGTCGGATCAACACCTTCGTTGATTTTGCGAGTGCGCTTGCCTGCCATGGTCTTAACCCACCACTTCCAGGCCCATGGCGCGGGCAGAGCCCTCGATCATCGCCATTGCACCTTCGATATCTGCTGCGTTCAGGTCCTTCATCTTGGCTTCGGCGATCGTCTTGATCTGAGCCTTGGTGAGGGTACCGGCCTTCGGACCCTTGCCCGGGGTCTTGGAACCGGACGTGATCTTTGCTTCCTTCTTCAGCCAGTAGCTGACCGGCGGCTGCTTCATCGCGAAGGTGAAGGACTTGTCCTGGTAATAGGTGATGACGACCGGAATCGGCATGCCCTTTTCCATTTCCTGCGTGGCGGCATTGAACGCCTTGCAGAATTCCATGATGTTAATGCCACGCTGACCAAGCGCCGGACCAATCGGCGGGGACGGGTTTGCCGATCCTGCCTTGACCTGAAGCTTGAGCTGGCCTGCAACTTTCTTAGCCATATCTCTCTGCCTTTCATGAACGACCAGTCGCCCGGTCCGTGATGCCGGATCGCTCCGGCGGCTGCGGTTGCGTGGTGCGGATCATTAGGGTCCGGCTAAGACCCCTCACCTTCCACGCGGATGCGGACAAGGTCCGCGGGAAACAGGCCACAAGAGCCAGCTTCCAATCTCTTGCAATCAGACCTTCTCGACCTGAGCGTATTCCAGTTCGACCGGCGTTGCGCGGCCGAAGATCGACACCTCAACCTTCAGGCGCGAACGTTCTTCGTCCACATCCTGAACCGTGCCGTTGAACGAAGCGAACGGACCGTCGGAAACGCGGACCTGTTCACCGATCTCGAAGGTGATCGACGCCTTCGGCCGCTCGACGCCTTCCTGGACCTGACCGAGAATACGCTCGGCTTCATAATCCGGAATCGGAACGGGCTTATTGTCGGAGCCGAGGAAGCCGGTGACCTTCGGCGTATTCTTGATCAGGTGGTAGGCCTCATCCGTCAGATTGGCGCGGACAAGGACATAACCCGGGAAGAACTTGCGCTCACTGTCGACCTTGCGGCCGCGACGCACTTCCACCACCTTTTCGGTCGGCACGAGGATCTTTTCGAACAGGTGCTCAAGCCCCTTCTGGCGAGCCTTGTTCTCGATGTCCTCAGCCACCTTCTTTTCAAAATTGGAATACGCGTGGACGATGTACCAACGTGCCGCCATTTTCATCTCCACCCGTATCAGTTGCCGGTATTGAGCACGAAGCTCAGAACCCAGCCGATCAGCTGGTCAGCAGCAAAGAAAAACAGCGCGGCGAAAACCACCATCACCAGCACCATAACCGTCGAGATCATCGTCTCGCGGCGCGACGGCCATGTAACTTTAGACGTCTCGGAGCGAACCTGCTGCAGAAACGCAAACGGATTGGATTTGGATGCCATCGATTGCCCACGCAATTACGGCGCGTAAAGCTGAAACTATCAGCCCCACGCACCGCGTGTCTGTTGAACCCTAAATAAACACCGATTTCCGAATACACAAGAGGGAAACCGAAGTTTAACGAAATAAGTTACCACCGATCAATCCCCCGACCGGAATGCCGCGAGCATGGCCGCGCTGTCCGTTTTTAGGGAAGATGGCAGGGGCAGAGGGGCTCGAACCCCCGACCTGCGGTTTTGGAGACCGCCGCTCTACCAACTGAGCTATACCCCTTCATGCCTCTCCTTCAGCGCGTGGGCCAAGGCCCGCAAATCGCTGCCGAAATGCATGGCGCTCCCTTTAAGACGGCAGCGGCGGATTGGCAAGCACGATTTTCGATTTTCAAAGCAGTTCTGCTCATTTGCGGGCAACGGGGCTTTCCATCGTACAGCCTGCAAACGTTCAGACCTTCACATATTTCCGCCAGTCGTGCTCTTCCTTGAAGCCCAGCACTTCGCGAATCTTTCGGTTGGAAAGCAGCCCCTCATATTCGCCGATTTCGCGGGTGAAGGGCACGTTCGGGTAGAATCGCTTCGCCAACTCCTTCGACGGCGTATTGGCCGAAACCGTGTCGTTGGCAGCATTGAAGACCTGATAGCCGAGACCGTCCTTCTCGATGCAGAGATGGCAGATCTGGCCGAGGTCACGGGCGTCGATATAACTCCAGGCGATTCGCTTGCGCGTCTCGGGATTGGCGAAGTAGGTCGGGAACCTCTCATATTCGTGCGGTTCGATGACGTTGCCGATACGCAGCGCATAGATGTCGAAGCCCGAACGCTCGGCAAAGGCGCGCGCGGTCTTTTCGTTGACCACCTTGGAAAGGCCGTAGGAATCCATCGGATTGACGTCGTAATCCTCTTCCAGCGGGAACTGGTGAAAATCGCGATGGCCTTCGGCGAAGCAGACGCCGTAGGTGGTCTCGCTCGAAGCGACGATGATCTTGCGGATGCCGAGCTTCACCGCCGCCTCGATGACGTTGTAGGTGCCCATCGTGTTGATGCGAAAGGTCTCGTTGTCGGGCTTGATCAGGATGCGGGGGATGGCGGCGAAATGCACGACCGCATCGAAGGACTGAACGCCCCTGTCCGCATCGAGATCGGGAAAATCGCGATGCATCGACAAGGCGTTGAAGACCTGACCGCTGTCGGTGATATCGGCGATGAGATTGGTGACGCCGGGGCTGTCCAAGGGCACGAGATCGAGGTTGTGCACTTCGTAACCGGCATCGACAAGCCATGGCACGGCATGACGACCCGCCTTGCCCGAACCACCCGTGAACAGGATCCGCTTTTTCATGGAATATCCTCCGCGTCTTGAGATCGGAGGCATAGTTAGACGCTTCCGCGCGAAGAGCAAGCGAGCGTCCTGCGAGAGTCTCACCCCCGCGTCATCAGGTCGCCTGCGTCAGGCGCCTGATCATCCTTTCCAATCACCGCCGAATCTGGCGATGATTTGCAGGGCCGTCACTTGACGACGCTGACCTCATCGACCTGCACGCCGGCCGATTGAACAACCTCTTGCGGGATCGCAGCGATGAAAAACATCGTGAAAACATACATTGCGAATATGGTCGCAACAAATGTGGCCTTTGGAATCATGCGGACTCTCCTCTCTACAAGGAGGAGTCTGAACTAAAATGGGCCAATCACAAACCGGTTTCTGAACGTGAGATGAACAAAATACTGTGACGGGCCTGTTTAACGATATTTTTACAACACCTGTTAATCCGTCGGTCAGCCATCAAAACGAAAACACCCCGCTGTCGCCAGCGGGGTTTTTCCGGAATTGCAGGTAATCCCAGGATTACTCGACGATCGAGGCGACGATGCCGGCGCCGACGGTGCGGCCGCCTTCGCGGATGGCGAAGCGCAGCTTTTCTTCCATCGCGATCGGAACGATCAGCTCGACGGCAACCGTGACGTTGTCGCCCGGCATGACCATCTCCGTGCCTTCCGGCAGCGTGACGATGCCGGTCACGTCCGTCGTGCGGAAGTAGAACTGCGGACGGTAGTTGGTGAAGAACGGCGTATGACGGCCGCCCTCTTCCTTCGTCAGGATGTAGGCTTCAGCCATGAACTTCTTGTGCGGCTTGACCGAACCCGGCTTGCACAGGATCTGGCCACGCTCGACGCCGTCACGGTTCACACCGCGAACCAGCGCGCCGATGTTGTCGCCGGCCTGGCCCTGGTCGAGCAGCTTGCGGAACATTTCAACGCCGGTCACCGTCGTCTTCGAGGTCGGGCGGATGCCGACGATCTCGACTTCTTCGCCAACCTTGACGATGCCACGCTCGACGCGGCCGGTCACGACAGTGCCGCGGCCGGAGATCGAGAACACGTCTTCGATCGGCATCAGGAACGGCTGGTCGATCGGACGCTCAGGCGTCGGGATGTAGGAGTCGACCGCGGCCATCAGCTCGCGGATCGCGTCTTCGCCGATCTTCTTGTCAGAATCTTCAAGAGCGGCAAGCGCCGAACCCTTGACAACAGGAATGTCGTCGCCCGGGAAGTCGTAGGACGACAGCAGTTCGCGCACTTCGAGCTCGACCAGCTCGAGCAGTTCGGCGTCGTCGACCTGGTCGACCTTGTTGAGGAACACGACGATCGCCGGAACGCCAACCTGGCGGGCCAGCAGGATGTGTTCGCGCGTCTGCGGCATCGGGCCGTCAGCAGCCGAGCACACCAGGATCGCGCCGTCCATCTGGGCAGCACCGGTGATCATGTTCTTGACGTAGTCGGCATGGCCGGGGCAGTCGACGTGCGCGTAGTGGCGGTTCGGCGTCTCGTATTCGACGTGCGCCGTCGAGATCGTGATGCCGCGCGCCTTCTCTTCCGGAGCCGCGTCGATCTGGTCGTACGCCTTGAACTCACCGAAGTACTTCGTGATCGCTGCCGTCAGAGACGTCTTGCCGTGGTCAACGTGGCCGATCGTGCCAATGTTGACGTGCGGCTTGTTGCGCTCAAACTTACTCTTTGCCATTTGAATGCTTCCTGTGAACGAAATGGTGGCCCCGGCGAACCGGTTTAGTGCCGCCGTTTAAGGCTTTCGGCGAAATTGCGCAAGACTTAATTGCAGACGCCATTCTTGGCGTGACAGCGCATATGGGAGACAATTCGCCGCCTGCAAGGCGATTCGCCGCAGCCCTTTCAAAAATCACTGGAATCTTAGAGAAAAATCGGACGGATTCATCGAGGATGAGCCGCAGTCGGCGGCATCGACACCCTCGCCTACGGCAATCGCGGCAGGCTTCCAGCCGAGACTGGAACATGGCTCACCACGATCGTGGCTGCGATCGTATCAACTGGCTGTACGGGAGACTGGAGCGGGTAGCGGGAATCGAACCCGCGTATTCAGCTTGGAAGGCTGCTGCTCTACCATTGAGCTATACCCGCGGGGTGGTCCGATCCGATGACGAATGGTGGAGAGAGTTGGATTTGAACCAACGTAGGCTGAGCCAACGGATTTACAGTCCGTCCCCTTTAACCACTCGGGCATCTCTCCAGTTTTCGTCCGGATCGTTAGACCAAGTTCGTCAGACTTCGAAGCGTTGCCGCCCGTCGTCTGCGCCGCGTATATGACCGGAGCATTTCCGTCTGTCAACACGATGACAACGGAAAAAACACGAAAAATTTCATTCGCCGCCGAAAGCCGGCATATGAAAGAAAGCCTATGCGGCAGCCAACGCCGTAGCTATAAAGCCGCATGAGCAAAGACAAGAAATCCGGCGGCAAGGCCGCAGCAGACCCATCCGCCAAGGATACGCATTACGCCAATCTCAGACGCGCGCACCGGGACGCCAAGCGGGAACGCGGTGAGATTCCGACACCTCAGCCGCAGAAGCGCAAGCGTGGGGCCGAGGATTGGAAGCCGCCGGCGCTGGCGCCCGACCAGGTCTATCTCTACGGCCTGCATACGGTACGCGCAGCGCTCGACAATCCCGAGCGCAAGAAGATCAAACTCTCCGTGACGCAGAACGCGCTCGCGCGGCTCGAAATCGACGTCGAGGCGCTCGATATCCCCTTCGAGATCGTCGCGCCGCACGAGATCGACAAGGTGCTCGGCCCCGAGGCGATCCATCAGGGGGTCATGCTGGAGACGCGGCCGCTGCCGGTGCGCCGGCTCGAAGCGCTGAAGGACAGCCCTCTCCTGCTGGTGCTCGACCAGGTGACCGATCCGCACAATGTCGGCGCGATCATGCGCTCTGCGGTCGCCTTCAATGCCGGGGCGGTGATCACCACCCAGAGACATAGTCCGACCGAGTCGGGCGTGCTTGCCAAATCCGCCTCCGGCGCGCTGGAACTGATCCCTTATATACAGATCACCAATCTCGCCGATGCGCTCGGCGAATTGCACAAGCTCGGTTTCTCCACCATCGGCCTTGATTCGGAAGGGCCGGCGCCGCTCGAAGGCACATTTTCGGGCGACAAGCTGGCACTGGTACTCGGCTCGGAAGGCAAGGGGCTTCGGCAGAAAACACGGGAGACCGTGACGGCGCTTGCCCGCCTCGACATGCCGGGCGCGATCAAATCACTGAACGTTTCGAACGCCGCGGCGATCGCGCTTTATGCGGCGCGGCTTTACTTAAGGGCATAGGCTTGACTTAAAGGCCGGCTTACGGGCCGCGGCAAAGGGGGATTGCCATGACTGGTTTCATGCTTCGGCTCACAATTCCAGCAGCCGTGCTGCTGGCCTGCGGTCCGGCTGCGGCGCAGGACATCGATCTCGATATTCTGAGGGCGCAAGCCGGAACCTATCTGGTCGCGCCCGAAAACGGAGGCGCCGGATGCCGGCTGACGCTCGAAACTGATCTTGCGATCGGCGGCTATTCGCTCTCGGGCCAAGACAGCTGTTCCAAGCCGCTGCCGGCGCTTGCCGAAGCCGCTGCCTGGAATTTCGACGGCAATGGCGGCCTCATCCTGATCGATCCAACGCGCAAAGTCATCGCCCGTTTCGTCGAGAACGAGGGCTCGCCGATGAAGACGGAAGACGAAACGCCGCTCCTGCTGGTCTCGGCTCCCGACGGAATCGATCGCCTGCCGACCTTCAGCAGCCTTGCCGGGAAATGGGTGATGCAAAGACCGGACGGCGAAAAACTCTGCAGCCTGACACTCGAAGGCACTGCGAATGCGGAAGGCAGTGCGCCGTTGTCACCGTCCGGAGACTGCGCCGCCAATGTCGCCCGACTGAAACTCGCCATCTGGCATATCGACGGTCTCGGTCTGACACTGATGAGTCATGACGGTGCGTCGCTCGGCTTCCAGATGCGCGCCGACGGCAATTTCGACAAGTCCCGGGAAGAAGGCGGCAAGCCGCTTTCACTCGTGCGCAGCGACGCGCTTTAGCTCTTTGTTTTATGCATGTCGTTGTATCCCGGAACTGCTGCACACTTCCGGGCGACATGCATTAGGTCAGAAGAAATCCACTTTTGCCTTGGAATGACCTTCTGGAGCACTATGATCGGGCGGCGATCGATCGTAGCGACCGGTCACAAGCAAGAAGGAGCGATCCCCATCATGGCCATTCGACCGCTGATTTTCGGTGTGCTGTTCATCGCGGCCTTTGTGGGAATCATCCTCAGCATTATCTGGGTGGACACCTCCCATCCCGTCCACCAGCCCGATCCTCTGTCGCCGACGGCGCCCGGCCCCGCGACGCCGGGACCGGTGCAATAGCTCGAGAGGAACGCGGACGGCGATTGCGCGTTAATCCCCAACCGAATGAGGATTTGAACGCTCATGCGCATAATGATCGCCGTCGTCGCCTTCATGGTCGCCTCCGTGCTCAGCATCGCGATGATGTCGCCCTCCGGCGCCGGCCAGACCGGCAATGGCGACAGGATCGAGGCCAGCGTCAACGAACCGGTCGCTCATTGAGCTGACGGTCCTGAGCGATTCGCAACTGCGCTCAGCCGCGATAAAGCCAGAAGGGAATATCGCGATCGCGATAGCGCCACTCGCGGCGTTCCTGCCACCGCTCGGCACGCCACCGCCGCCAGCGGCGGTCATCATCGCGCCAGTCGGAGCGGCGCCAATCGCGCCCATCGCGCCAGCCACGGTCGCCACGCCAGTCACGGTCGGCCCGCCAGTCACCGTCATCACGCCAACGATCGCCTCGCCAGCTGTCGTGAATTTGGACGATATCTCCCTGCGCCATCATCGCCGGCCGTTCGGCCGGCATGGCGGATGCAGGTGCGACGGCGGCGAAAGCCGCACCGGCGGCAATGGTTGCGGTGAGAATAATGTGTGCGAGCTTCATGGCTGCGTCCTCATTGATGATGAGGAGACAATGCCCCGGAGCGGCTGAACTGCCGCTGAAGCAGCCCTTCAGGCAGCGTTCATCCAGGGATAGCGTGTCGGAAAATAGGGATGGTGCCCCCGGCAGGGTTCGAACCCGCGACCCCCTGATTACAAATCAGGTGCTCTACCAACTGAGCTACAAGGGCAACAGCTGCCCAACTAACAGATTCTGCGATCCTGTAAAGGAAAATCCGATGCCTGTGGACCGTCCGGTTTGGCGCCAAAACGCCGAGCCGTGCAAAACGGCCTTGTCGCAACGGCCTTTTATCCTTTAGCTAGAGCAGCTTCACAAAGGGCATTGCATGGGCCGTTCATTTCAGACGCTTTCGTTTATCGCCTCGCCGTCGATGGAGGCGCTCGCCGCGCGCGAAGAGCTGATTCGCATTTATGGCGACGTGCCGCAGGACAAGGCCGACGTTATCGTCGCGCTCGGCGGCGACGGGTTCATGCTGCAGACGCTGCACAGCACCATGAACTCCGGCAAGCTGGTCTACGGGATGAATCGCGGCTCGGTCGGTTTCCTGATGAACGATTACAGCACGGAGCGGCTTCAGGAACGCATCTGCGTCGCGGTCGAAAACGCCTTCCGGCCGCTGAAGATGACGACGGCCAATGCCGACGGCACCAATTCAACGGCTCTTGCCATCAATGAGGTCTATCTGTTCCGCCAGTCTTATCAGGCCGCCAATCTCAGGGTGGTGGTCGACGGGCACGTACGCCTGGAAGAGCTGATCTGCGACGGACTGATGGTGGCCACCCCTGCCGGATCGACGGCCTATAATCTTTCCGCCCATGGCCCGATCCTGCCGCTCGAGGCGCCGCTGCTCGCCATGACGCCGGTCAGCGCTTTCAGGCCGCGGCGCTGGAGGGGGGCGCTGCTTCCGAACAAGGTGACGGTCGATATCGACGTGCTCGAGCCGGTGAAGCGGCCGGTGAATGCGGTGGCCGACAATACCGAGGTCAAGTCGGTGCTGCATGTCCGCATCGCCCAGTCGGAGCATATGACGGCACGCATCCTCTCCGATCCCGACCGCTCCTGGTCCGACCGTATTCTCGCCGAGCAGTTCAAGGATTGAGACGATGGCAATGCGCCTGACATTGACGACCATGATTGTCCTCGTCGGATGCTCGGCCGCGATCGCCGCGCCGGCGCAGGACGCCATCCTGCCGGCTTCGGTGATTTTCGCGACCAGCACCGGCTACTGGGAGAACGACGGCAACGCCGCTGATATCGAGCGGGCGCCCACCGCTGCCGAGAGCGTTTCCGCCCCGCAGGGAAAGCGCCATGGTTATTATAAGCTTTTTGCCGTGCGTCAGCCGGATCGGACCTCGAAGGTCTATCTTCAGCAGGTTGCCCAGACGGAGACCGGCCCGGCGATCGCCTCGACCGTCGAGCTGCAGGAGATCAGCGATCTGAAGCCCTACGTGACCGATATACGCCCGGAGAATTCGAGCGGCATCAGCAAGCAGCCCGGCCTCTTCGCCACCATCTATCTGAAGACCGACCCGGCGGCCGAGCCGGATGGCTGGACGGTGCTGATCGACGAATTCGGTGACATCACCATCGAGAAGGCGACCAATTGAACGGCGCCACGCTGTTTGCACAGGCTTAGAAGATGAAACTCGGCTTTCGCGACGGCGTTCTTTACGACGACCAAAGATCGGACTGGGAGGCATCCGGCCCCAGGCCCGTCAGTTGGTCTCTATGGTATCCGGCTGCCGACGACGCGCTAGTAAGCGCCATTCAGGAACGAAGCTGGTTTCGCAAGGCGGCGGTCGCCCGCGACGCGCCGATTCGGCCGGCAAGTAGGCCTTATCCCCTCGTCTTGCTGTCGCACGGCACCGGCGGATCCGCGGCCGGGCTGGAATGGCTGGCGCGGCGCCTGGTCGAGCGCGGATTTGTTGCGCTCGGCGTCAACCATCACGGCAATACCGGCATCGAGCCCTATCGGGCCGAAGGCTTTGCCTGTCTCTGGGAACGGGCGCCGGACCTAAGCCTGATGCTCGACCGCAGTCGCGACTGGCTCGGCGATCTCGCCGGCCGGATCGATACAGCCCGTGCGTTTGCGGCCGGATTCTCGGCCGGAGCCTATAGCGTCATGCTGCTTCTCGGCGCCGTCGCCCAGTTCTCGCAGTTCGAACCGTCAAGGCTGAGGCCGGGTGGGCCGCGCGGCCCAAGGGAATTTCCTGGCCTTGCCGATCATATCCCCTCGTTGCTGCGCGGGAGCGATGTGTTTCGCCAGTCATGGTCCCGCATGTCGCGATCCTATCGAGACGACAGGATCAAGGCCGCGCTCCTCTGCGCACCGGGTCGCTCCATCTTCGGTTTCAGCGAGGAAAGTCTGAGATCGGTCGCGGCGCCCGCTCTTATCCTGGTCGGCGATGCCGACAGAGCGGCACCAGCCGAGGAATGTTCTGCATGGCTGCATGAGCGGCTGGCGCGCAGCGCGCTGAAAATCCTCGGCGGCGGCCTCGGGCATTATGTCTTCGTGCCGGAGGGCACGGGATTGGGCTTTGCCTTTGCGGCCGAGCTCTTCACCGATCCCCCTGACATCCAGCGCGCAGCCATTCATGACGAGACCGCCGATCTGTCGGCAGCGCTGTTTCGGGACGGCGACATTCGCGCCATCGCCTGAACGAAGAAAGCCCCGTCTCCGGGGCCCTCTCGTCATTCGATCTTACAGCTGCCTGTCAGTCGACGTCCTCGACGACCGCGTCGGCGGCGCCGCTGATGCGGTGGGCAAGGGCTGCTTCCATGAACTCGTTCAGATCGCCGTCGAGCACGTCATCAGGGGCGGTGCTGGCGACGCCGGTGCGCAGGTCTTTGACCAGCTGGTAGGGCTGCAGCACGTAGGAGCGGATCTGGTGACCCCAGCCGATATCCGTCTTAGAAGCGGCTTCGGCGTTCGCAGCCTCTTCGCGCTTCTTCAACTCGGCTTCGTACATGCGGGCACGCAGCATTTCCCAGGCCTTGGCGCGGTTCTTGTGCTGCGAACGTTCCTGCTGGCAGGCAACGACGATGCCGGTCGGTATATGGGTGATGCGCACGGCCGAGTCCGTCGTGTTGACGTGCTGACCGCCGGCGCCCGACGAGCGATAGGTGTCGATGCGGCAATCGCTTTCATTGATCTCGATGTTGATCGAGTCGTCGACAACAGGATAGACCCAGATCGACGAGAAGGACGTATGGCGCCGCGCATTGCTGTCGTAAGGCGAGATGCGCACCAGACGATGCACGCCCGATTCCGTCTTCAGCCAGCCATAGGCGTTGTGTCCCTTGACGAGCAGGGTTGCGGACTTGATGCCCGCCTCTTCGCCGTCGTGAACTTCGAGAAGCTCGACCTTGAAGCGCTGGCGTTCCGCCCAGCGGGTGTACATGCGCAACAGCATGTTCGCCCAATCCTGGCTTTCGGTGCCGCCCGCGCCGGAATGAACTTCGAGATAGGTGTCGTTACCGTCGGCCTCGCCGGAGAGCATCGCTTCCACCTGGCGACGCGCGGCCTCGGCCTTCAAGGCCTTCAAGGCGTCCTCGGCCTCTTTGACGACGCCTCCATCGCCTTCTTCCTCGCCGAGTTCGATCAGCTCGACATTGTCTTTCAGCTGCTGTTCGAGCTGCCGGACACCGTTGATGCCGTCATCGAGCTGCTGGCGCTCGCGCATCAGCTTCTGCGCTTCGGCGGCGTCATTCCAGAGGTTTGGATCCTCTGCCTTGTTGTTCAACCAGTCCAGTCGTCTTATCGCCTGGTCCCAGTCAAAGATGCCTCCTCAGCAGGGTGATAGCCTGCTTGGTTTCATCGACCACGTTTTCGATTTCGGCTCGCATTTTCCCGCTTCTCTGTCTCGGTCTTTCAAGTGCTGGTGACATAGAGACGCCCGCCGCCGATGTAAAGGCCTGCGGCGGGCGCTCGAAATTCAGTCGACGGTCAGAAGAGACCAGGCGTGCCGGTCTGCACGGCCTGGTTGGCCTGCGGCGAGGTCTTCAGGATCTCCTCCGGCGCCATGGTGCTGTCCATGCCGATGACGGACAAGCTGTCGGCCGGGCCGGTGCCGGGCTTGAAGGCCTCGATGATGGTGTTCGGATCGCCGTCGACGGCGGCCATGCCGGTCTTGCGGTCGATCGGGATCAGGTTCATGCCCTGTGGAATGACGAACTTCGATTCCGGCATGTCCTTGACGGCGGCCTGCATGAACTCATTGAAGATCGGAGCGGAAAGGCCGCCACCCGTGCCGCCGCGGCCGAGCGGGGCCGGCGTATCGAAGCCCATATAGAGGCCGGCGACCAGATCCGGCGTGAAACCGACGAACCAGGCATCCTTCTCGTCATTGGTCGTGCCGGTCTTGCCGGCGACGTCGCGACCACCGAGATCGATCTTGCCGGCGGCAGTGCCGCGCTGGATGACGCCCTGCATCATCGACGTGATCTGGTAGGCGGTCATTGGATCGAGAACGGTTTCGCGGTTATCGACGACATTCGGCTCTTCCTGGTTCTGCCAGTCGCCGGCATTGCAGCCCTCGCACAGGCGCTCCTCATGCTTGAAGATCGTCTTGCCGTAGCGGTCCTGGATACGGTCGATCAGGGTCGGCTTGATCTGCTTGCCGCCATTGGCGATGACCGAATAGGCCGAGACCATGCGCAGCACCGTCGTATCGCCGGCGCCGAGCGACATCGACAGCACCGGCAGCATGTGATCGTAGATGCCGAAGCGTTCGGCATATTCGGCAACGATGTTCATGCCGAGATCGTTGGCCAGGCGCACCGTCATCAGGTTGCGCGAATGCTCAATGCCCGAGCGCAGCGTAGACGGGCCGCCGACTTCGCCGCCGTAATTCTCCGGCTTCCAGACCTGGCCGCCCGAGACGATCTCGATCGGCGCGTCCATAATGACGGAGGCAGGCGTATAGCCATTGTCCATCGCCGCTGCATAGACGAAGGGCTTGAAGGAGGAGCCCGGCTGGCGCATCGCCTGGGTGGCGCGGTTGAACTCGGACTGTGAATAGGAGAAGCCCCCGACCATGGCGAGCACACGGCCGGTCTTCGGATCCATGGCGACCAGTCCGCCCTGTACCTTCGGCGGCTGGCGCAGGCGATAGGAGGTCGACGACTCGTCGCCGAGTTTCTCGACATAGACGACGTCGCCCGGGCTCAAGACGCCGGCCGGCGATTTTGCGGTCTTGCGCGAGCCGTCCGCCGAGCGGTAGGCCCACTGCATGCTCTTGGCGTCTATCGTGCCGCGTTGGCGGTCGGTCGCGACCTTGCCGCTGCCGTCCTTGGCCGGCTGCAGGCCGATGTCGACATTGCTATCCGATGCGGCGAGCACGACGGCGAGGCGCCATTCCGGCACGTCGGACAGCGCGGGAATATCGGCAAGCGCCTTGCCCCAGTCGCCGCTTGCATCGATCTGCTTGAGGGGTCCATGGAAACCGCGGCGCTCGTCATAGGTGACGAGGCCATCCTGCAGCGCCTTGCGGGCAGCAAGCTGCATCTGCGGATCGAGCGAGGTCCGCACCGAAAGGCCGCCCTCATAGAGCACCTTCTCGCCATATTGGTCGATCAGCTGGCGGCGCACGGCTTCGGCGAAATAGTCGGAAGCGAAGAGCGAAGGACCCGTGCTGCGGGCGGTAACGCCGAGCGGCTGCTTCTTGGCTTCGGCACCGTCGCTCTGGCTGACATAGCCGTTCTCGACCATGCGGTCGATCACCCAGTTGCGGCGCTCGAGCGCAGCCTCCGGATGGCGGAAGGGATGATAATTGGCCGGACCTTTCGGCAGCGATGCCAGATAGGCGGCTTCGGCAACGGTCAGTTCGGTGACGGATTTGTTGAAATAGGTGAGCGCGGCACCGGCGATGCCGTAGGAATTAAGGCCGAAAAAAATCTCGTTCAGGTAGAGCTCGAGAATCTTGTCCTTGCTGTAGGCCTGCTCGATGCGGAAGGAGAGAATTGCTTCCTTGATCTTGCGGTCGATCGTCTGATCCGAGCTCAAAAGGAAGTTCTTGGCCACCTGCTGGGTGATTGTGGAGGCGCCGACCGGGCGGCGGCCGGAACCGAAATTTTGCAGATTGACGAGGATTGCCCGGCCGAGACCGGTCAGGTCGACGCCCGGATGGTTGTAGAAATTCTTGTCTTCGGCCGACAGAAAAGCGGCCTTGACGCGGTCGGGAATGGCCTGGATCGGTAGGAAGAGGCGCTTTTCCTTGGCATATTCAGCCATCAGAGCGCCGTTGCCGGCATGCACGCGGGTCGTTACCGGCGGCGCGTAGCTGTTCAGAACGGCGTAGTCCGGAAGATCCTTCGCGACATTGGCGAGATAGATGGCAATACCCGCCGCCGCGACCAGAAAAAGGACGCAGGCCATTCCGAAGAAATATCCAAGAAGTCTAACCATATTTTCAGCTACCGGTCTCTTCGATCGTCAATCGGCGCAGACGCAACGATTGCACAGATCAAGGCAATTTGCACGTTGCGCGCGGCTTACTCCATGAGCGCTACCGCTACAAGCCGATTCCGCGCGGCAGGCGGTGAAACATAAGCCGGAGTAACGGCGTGAATGTGAGCAAAATAGGGCCCTTCCCGCCGCATTCACCGCTGCGGCCCCCGTTTCATCGGGACTGTCACATCCAAGCAACGCCCCTGCCCGCCGCCAATCCGCAGCGCGTCCTGCGAAATTGATTCAAGCGGCATGCTCAACTCTTTGTTTTTATGGCTATCGACCTTCCCCCACCCTGACAGGGCCGCACGTCGCTCAGAGACGCATGGGATACTGTAACACTTTGAACGGCTGCACGCATCAACCGCCATTTGCAACGACGCCGCTGCGATACCGCTTGACGGCGTCGGTCAGCAGATCGGCCATCCTGCCGCGCCAGCTCTCATCGAGCAGCAGTTTCTCGTCCTCGGCGTTCGAGAGAAATCCAAGCTCGAGCAGGATCGACGGCACGTCGGGGGCCTGCAGCACGCGGAAGCCGGCATGGCGGTGCGGATTGTTGATGGTCCCGACCTGATCCTTGAAGGAATTCAGCACGCTCTCGGCCAGCGAGATCGAGAAGGCCTGCGTCTCGCGCCGTGTCAGGTCGAGCAGGATGTCGGCGACCTCGGGAGGCTCGGCGACCGTTTCCTTGCCGGCGATCTGGTCGGACAGGTTCTCGCGTTCGGCAAGGTCGGCGGCGAGCTTGTCGGAGGCCTTGTCCGAGATCGTATAGACGGTCGCGCCGCGGATATCCTTCTGCTTCAGCGTGTCGGCATGCATCGAAATAAACAGGCCGGCATGGTTCTGGCGGGCAATCAGCACGCGCTGGGAGAGCGACAGGAACTCATCATCGTTGCGCGTCAGGAACGCCTTGATGCCGGGCTCCTTGTTCAGCCGGTCGGCCAGAGCCTTGGCGAAGGCGAGCGTCACCTGCTTTTCCTCGGTCTTGGTATCGACGCCGATCGCGCCGGTATCAATGCCGCCATGGCCGGCGTCCACGGCGATGACGAAATCCCCGGGGGCGGTTTTCGCAGGTGCGGGAATGGCGCTCGTCGTCTGGGCCGCGGCGTCCCGATCGTTCCAGGCCCGGTCGCCCCATGATTGCGTCTTGACCAGCTCGGCAAAGGCCTGCTTGTCGATCATCTCGGCCTCAAGCACCAGCCGATGCCCCTTGCCGACCTCGTCCGCCTGTACCTTGGCGAGGGAAAGCTTCGCCGGCCTTGTCGCGGTCAGCACGATGCGGGCGCTCTCCTCGTCCATCTTGCCGTAGCGGATGTCCCTGAAGAGGCCGCGGGCGGCCAGATCCTTGCCCGGAAAGCCGAAGGCGGTCGCCGGCAGGTCGACGACGATGCGCTCAGGATTGGCGATATAGTGAACGGAGAACCGCGGTTCGCGGTCGAAATCGATGACAATGCGTGTTCTGGCATCATCGCCGATGATGCGCGCGCCATAGGCAAGCAGCGGATCCCTCGTCTCGGCCGAACCCGCGACGTCAGGCAGAAGACAGCCGGCGACAAGCATCGCTGTCATGACCCGCCTTACGAATGTCGATCGCCGCGTTGCGGACTGCGCCGTGATCCGAGCCCTCTTAAACAATAACCGCCACATCCTATCTATAGCGCGATGGCCCCACATGGCCGGAGCGGACGCCCCAGTGCGAAACGCCTTTGCCGCCCGCCGAATCGCAATCGCTTGTCCCCAGCTTCTATGTGTTCCGAAATCCATCAATATTATGGCACATTTGGCTTTTCCCTTGCTATTGTGACAGAGAAAACATACAACGCATTTTAGGGTAGAAGTGTTGACGGGATAGAGTCGCCGCAAGGGCTGCCAGCCAGATCTGGACCTGGCGCCACATCGGTCATCGTCCGCCGTCTCATGCGCTTCAACTCGAGAACTGGATCCTGATTTTCCGGCTTCTGGCCGGAACTTCATTGGTGGATCAGCCACCACGCTCTCAGGGAGCAACCTCATCGGACCCGAAAAGGGTCTTCGTATTTGTCGATCACGCTTGGTTGTTGATGGTTTCGCAGCAGGTTTTATCTGAAGTGTACAGGCCCCGGACCGAAACGGTTCCGGCTGCGGTCTGGCTGCTGCTCTCCTCTTCGCGCCAGGCGCGACTTTCATTATCCGGCGCGGCCACGGTGGACCGCATTCTTTCTGTTTCTACAGCAGTCGGGAATGCGCTCTCGCGGCCACGCCGAGGAGCACAGCTTACATGGCAGACAAAATGCTTATCGATGCGTCTCACGAGGAAGAGACGCGCGTCGTTGTCGTTCGCGGAAACCGCATAGAAGAATTTGACTTCGAGTCGCAGCACAAGAAGCAGATCCGCGGCAACATCTATCTCGCAAAGGTAACGAGGGTCGAGCCCTCGCTGCAGGCCGCCTTCGTCGATTACGGCGGCAACCGGCACGGCTTCCTGGCCTTCGCCGAAATTCACCCCGATTATTACCAGATACCGCTCGCCGACCGTCAGGCGCTGCTTCGGGCCGAGGCCGAAGAGCATCGCCGCGACGAAGACGTCGAGCATGTCGAAACCGCACCGATGGTCGACCTTTCGACCCAGGACCAGCCGGATGTCGGCATCGTGCCTGCGGAAGTACCGGCACCGGTTGCCGTAGCCGACGAGCCTGCGCCCGCCGCAGAGGCCGCGCCCGCGACCGCAGAGGAAGCGCCGGCCAAGAAGGCACGGCCACGCCGCAGCCGCAAGAAGGTCACCGAAGCGGCTGTCGAAACGACCGCGACCGAGGACGCGGTTCCCACGGATGTCGAAGCCGAAGGCGCTTCGAGCGTCGACAACGAGGATGACGGCTCGACCGGCGGCGCAATGGCCGCGATGGTGGAAACCGACTCGATCTCCGAGGACATCGACACCAGCAAGCGTCGTCACGATGACGATGATGACGATGACGATCACGGCGAAGAGGAAGTCATCGAATCCGTCGGCGCCGAAGACGCGATGGAAGAAGTGCCGGACCGCGTGCAGCGCAAGCCGCGCAAGCAGTACCGCATCCAGGAAGTCATCAAGCGTCGGCAGATCCTGCTGGTGCAGGTCGCCAAGGAAGAGCGCGGCAACAAGGGCGCGGCGCTGACCACCTATCTGTCGCTCGCCGGCCGCTATTCCGTGCTGATGCCGAATACGGCGCGCGGCGGCGGCATTTCCCGCAAGATCACCAACCCTGCCGACCGCAAGCGCCTGAAGGAAATCGCGCGCATGCTCGAAGTGCCGCAGGGCATGGGCGTCATCCTGCGCACCGCCGGCGCCAACCGCACCAAGGTCGAGGTCAAGCGCGACTTCGAATATCTGATGCGCCTGTGGGAGAACGTGCGCACGCTGACGCTCGCCTCCACCGCGCCCTGCCTCGTCTATGAGGAAGGTTCGCTGATCAAGCGTTCGATCCGCGACCTCTATAACAAGGATATCGGCGAGATCATCGTTGCCGGCGAAGACGGCTATCGTGAAGCCAAAGACTTCATGAAGATGCTGATGCCGAGCCATGCCAAGGTGGTCCAGCCCTATCGCGACATCCACCCGATCTTCTCGCGTTCGGGCATCGAAGCCCAGCTCGACCGCATGCTGCAGCCGCAGGTGACGCTGCGCTCCGGCGGCTATCTGATCATGAACCAGACGGAAGCGCTGGTTTCGATCGACGTCAACTCCGGCCGCTCGACGCGCGAACACTCGATCGAGGACACGGCGCTGCAGACGAACCTCGAAGCGGCGGAAGAAATCGCCCGTCAGCTTCGCCTGCGCGACCTCGCCGGCCTGATTGTCATCGACTTCATCGACATGGAAGAAAAGCGCAACAACCGCGCCGTCGAGAAGAAGCTGAAGGAATGCCTGAAGAACGACCGCGCCCGCATCCAGGTCGGCCGGATCTCGCATTTCGGCCTGCTTGAAATGTCGCGCCAGCGTATCCGCGCTTCGGTGCTCGAATCGACCACGCAGGTCTGCTCGCATTGCGCCGGCACCGGCCACGTCCGTTCCCAGTCCTCCGTCGCGCTGCATGTCCTGCGCGGCATCGAAGAGTATCTGCTCAAGAACACGACGCACAATATCACCGTGCGCACTACCCCCGACATCGCCCTCTACCTGCTCAATCACAAGCGCCAGACGATCGTCGATTACGAGAGCCGCTTCGGCGTGGCGATCGTCATCGATGCGGACAGCTCGGTTGGCGCGCAGCATTTCGCCATTGATCGCGGCGAGGCCGTGGAAAATCCGGTCAAGATCGAAACGCTCTTCAACTTCGCAGCCATTCCCGAAGATGAGGATGACGACATCATCATCGAGGCGGACGAGGACGAAGACGAGGAACTCGAGGAAAAGCCGGCTGCTGCCGAACGCGCCGCCACGGCACGCTCGGAAGGCGAAGGTGACGGCAATCGCAAGCGCAAGCGCCGCAGGCGCCGCCGCGGCCGCAACGGCAATGCCGAACAGCCTGTATCGGCTGCGGGCGAAGCCGGCGATGAGGATGAGGAAGGCGACGACGAAGGCGGCGAAGGCGATGAAACCACCGCCGCTGCGCCCGAGGCCCGTGCCGAGGGCGACGACTCGCAGCGCCGCAAGCGCGCCGTCGTCGCGGCAAGCGTGGCGGTCGCCGCAACCGCGCTGAGGACGGCTCCGAACTGACGGCTGGCGAAGCCGGCGAAGACAGCGGCAGCGATGAGGATGAAGGCGACGATGTCTCGAATGACGTCGCTCCTGCCGAAGCTGCAATCGTCGAGACGGTTGCCGAACAGGCCGGCGAAGACCAGGCCGCAGCCGCCGTCGAAGGCGCTGCCGTCGTCACCGAGGACGTGAAGCCCGCCCGTGGTCGCGGCCGCCGCAAAGCCGCCGCATCGCCGGTCGAGGCCCCTGTGGCCGAAGCGGAGGCAGCACCCGCCGCCGAAGTCGAGCCGGAGGTGGCCGAAGCCTCCGCCGACCTTCAAACGCCCGCCCAGGAAGAGGCAAAGCCGGTTCGCGCCAACCGCGAATCCACTATCACCTCATCCGAGCCCACGGTGAAATCCACCCGCAGCGAAAATGGCGAAAGCGATGACGGCAAGCCGAAGAAGGCCGGCTGGTGGCAGCGTCGCGGCTTCTTCTGAACGCTGATTTTCGGACGTAAATGACAGATGGCGTCAGCATCGATCTTGAACCTCATGACAGCGATGTGTATGTTTTAAGAGACTTATACACATGAGGTGAAAATGCGAACGAATATAGATATCGATGATGCGTTACTCGACGCAGCAATGACCGCCACCGGATTGACGACGAAAAAAGCCACCATCGAACAGGCCCTGCGAAACCTTGTCGACAGGCACCGCCGGAAAAACGCGATAGCAAATCTCTCAGGAATCGGCTGGGAAGGGGATCTGGACGAGATGCGTCGCGGTCGTCCGGACGATAATCAGTGATCGTCGTCGACAGTTCGGTCTGGATCGCGCATCTACGCGGGATAGAAAGTGAGGCCAGACGACGTCTGCAGAATATCGAGGATCCGCTCGAGATTCTTGTTGGTGACGTTATCCTTTTGGAAGTGCTTCAGGGCGCGCGCAACGAACGCCATGCAGCCACCATCGAAGCGAGCTTGCGCCAATTCACTCTCCGCCCGATGCTTGACGACAAACTCGCTGTTAGGGCAGCTCGCAACTACCGTCTGTTACGGGAACGCGGCATCACAGTGCGCAAGACCATCGACCTGATCATCGGCACATTCTGCATTCAGGAAGGCTATTCGCTCTTACACGATGATCGGGATTTCGATCCGATGGCCGAGTATCTCGGCCTCAGGATCGCCTGAACACGATATTAGGCAGTCCCCCGCCTGCCGTCAGGCCGCCGGCGGATAGAGAAGATCGACGATGTAGCTGGCGTCGAAGCGGGAATCGAGCATGCCGTAGGTGGAGCGCCAGCCGCCGGCAAGCCGTGTCTCGATGAAGGCATCGGCAATGCGCCCTGCCCCCAGCCGATAAAGTTCGGCAGCACCGGCCGCAAGCGCCAGCTGCTCGACGAGCAGGCGCGCCGCGCCCTCGTCCTGTTCGCAGAGCGCGATTGCGGCGCGCAGCACGTCGATCGTCTTCTTGCCGGCCGGGCCGAGATCGCGTGCCAAGCCGGCAAAGACCGTCTCGAACAGGTCCTTGCCGCGGTTGAGCACACGCAGCACGTCGAGCGCCATGACGTTGCCGGAGCCTTCCCAGATCGCGTTGACGGGAGCCTCACGATAGTGGCGGGCGATCGGACGTTCCTCGATGTAGCCATTGCCGCCGATGCATTCCATCGCTTCATAGATCAAGGCGGGCGCGATCTTGCAGCACCAGTATTTGGCGACCGGTGTCATGACGCGGGCATAGGCCGCCTCCTCGGCATTGCCACGCGCCTTGTCGAAGGCATCGGCAAGGCGGAAGGACAGTGCGGTGGCGGCGGCAACGTCGAGCGCCATATCTGCAAGCACACGCGTCATGATCGGCTGGTTGACCAGCATCTTGCCGAAAACGCTGCGGCCACGCGTGTGGTGCACGGCCTCGGCGAGCGAGGCACGCATGATGCCCGACGAGGCCAGCGCGCAATCGAGACGGGTCAGCGTCACCATGTCGAGGATGGTGCGGATGCCGGCATCGGAGCCGCCGAGCAGGAATCCGAACGTGTCTGAGAATTCCACCTCGCAAGAGGCATTGGAGCGATTGCCGACCTTATCCTTCAGCCGCTGGAACTGCAGGCCGTTGGCCGAACCGTCTTCGAGAAGACGCGGCACGAGGAAGCAGCCCATGCCCTCCTTGGTCTGCGCCAGCATGATGAAGGCATCGCTCATCGGCGCGGACATGAACCATTTGTGGCCGGAGAGCCGATAGATGCCTTCGCTGACCTTTTCGGCAGCGCTTCGATTGGCCCTGACATCGGTGCCGCCCTGCTTTTCCGTCATGCCCATGCCGATGGTCACAGCGGATTTCTGCATGGCGGGGCGGTTGGACGAATCATATTTGCGCGAGAGGATCTTCGGCGCCCAGTCCTTCTGCACCGCGGGCGAAGCAGAGAGAGCCGCGACGGAGGCGCTGGTCATGGTCAGCGGGCAGAGATGGCCGGATTCCAGCTGCGCCGTCAGGTAAAACCGCGCGGCGCGGACCTTGTGGCCCGCATCCTTGGCCTCGGTATCGGCCTGTGGATCCCAGACCGACGAATGCAGGCCGACCGACATGGAGCGGCGCATCAGCGCGTGCCAGGCCGGATGGAATTCGACGACGTCGAGGCGCTCGCCGCGCAGGCCGTGGGTGCGCAGTTGCGGCGTACCCTGGTTGGCCATGCGCGCCAGTTCCTGCGCCTCCGGCGAGGTGACGTAGCGGCCCATGTTTTCCAGATCCTCGCGGATGCCGCGCGGCAGGGCCGCCGTCAGATCGACGATCAGCGGGTCGGATCGATAGGCATTAATGCCGGACCACAGGCTCGGCTGGTTGAGTTCTGCGAGTTTGTCGTCAGTCCGGTTGGCGGAGGTCATTATTCGCTTCTAGTGCAAGAACCCGGCAAGGGAAACCGGAAGTTATGATTCGCGTCCCTCTGCTCTATCGGAATTTAGGCGAAAATGCATGGGGACATAAGCCTTTGCCCACAGCGCATGCTTGCCCCGGCGGGCGGCACTCTTTATAGACCCGCCAGAGACAATAAGAGGCAGGGTCATGGTCTTTTTCCCCCACCGCCACCTCATCGGCATCAAGGGCCTCACCGAGCAGGATATCACCTATCTTCTCGACAAGGCCGACGAGGCCGTCAAGATCAGCCGCCAGAGAGAAAAGAAGACGTCGACGCTGCGCGGGCTGACGCAGATCAACCTCTTCTTCGAGGCATCGACCCGCACGCAGGCCTCCTTCGAGCTTGCCGGCAAGCGGCTCGGCGCCGACGTCATGAACATGTCGGTCGGAAACTCCTCGGTGAAGAAGGGCGAAACGCTGATCGATACGGCGATGACGCTGAATGCGATGCGCCCGGATGTGCTGGTGATCCGCCATTCGAGCGCTGGAGCGGCCGCCCTGCTCGCGCAGAAGGTCTCCTGCTCGGTCGTTAATGCCGGCGACGGCCAGCACGAACATCCGACCCAGGCGCTGCTCGACGCGCTGACGATCCGCCGCGCCAAGGGCAAGCTCTCGCGCATCATCGTGGCGATCTGCGGCGACGTGCTGCATTCGCGCGTGGCGCGCTCCAATATCCTGCTGCTCAACGCCATGGGGGCGCGGGTGCGCGTCGTCGCGCCTGCCACCCTGCTGCCCTCCGGTATCGCCGAGATGGGCGTCGAGGTCTTCCATTCGATGAAGGAAGGGTTGAAGG
Source organism: Rhizobium phaseoli (assembly GCF_003985125.1). Lineage (GTDB taxonomy): Bacteria > Pseudomonadota > Alphaproteobacteria > Rhizobiales > Rhizobiaceae > Rhizobium > Rhizobium phaseoli. The sequence goes on along the minus strand of NZ_ML133574.1, from coordinate 141,219 downwards.
ACGCGGACGTGGTGATGATGCTGCGGCTGCAGCGCGAGCGCATGTCGGGCGCCTTCGTGCCCTCGGTGCGCGAATATTATCACTTCTACGGACTCGACGCCGAAACGCTGAAAGCGGCGAAGGAGGATGCGCTGGTCATGCATCCCGGCCCGATGAACCGCGGCGTCGAGATCGCCTCCGAGGTCGCAGACGGCCCGCAGAGCGTGATCGCCGAACAGGTGGAAATGGGGGTCGCGGTGCGCATGGCCGTCATGGAGACGCTGCTCGTCTCGCAGAACCAGGGTCCCCGAACCGACGGAATGAAGGCATGAGCAACCCGATCGTCCTCAAGAACGTCCGCATCGTCGATCCCTCGCGCAATCTCGACGAGGTGGGCACGATCATCGCCGAAAACGGCGTCATTCTTGCCGCCGGCAGCGCAGCGCAGAACCAGGGCGCGCCGGACGGCGCCGTCGTGCGCGACTGCGCCGGTCTCGTGGCCACACCCGGCCTCGTCGACGCGCGCGTCCATATCGGCGAACCCGGCGGCGAACATCGGGAGACGATCGCCTCGGCAAGCCGGGCAGCGGCGGCCGGCGGCGTCACCTCGATCATCGTTATGCCGGACACCGACCCCGTCATCGACGACATCGCCCTTGTCGAATTCGTCAAGAAAACGGCGCGCGATACGGCCTCCGTCAACGTCTATCCGGCCGCCGCCAATACCAAGGGTCTTGCCGGCGAGGAGATGACCGAGATCGGCCTGTTGATGCAGGCGGGCGCCGTCGCCTTCACAGATGCCCATTCCAGCGTCCACGACACGCAGGTGCTGCGCCGGATCATGACCTATGCACGTGAATTCGGCGCCGTCATCAGCTGCGAAACACGCGACAAATATCTCGGCGCTAACGGCGTCATGCATGAGGGGCTTTTCGCCAGCTGGCTCGGGCTCTCCGGCATTCCGAGAGAAGCCGAGCTCATCCCGCTCGAACGCGATCTCAGGATCGCAGCGCTGACGCGGGGACGCTATCACGCCGCGATGATTTCCGTGCCGCAATCGGTGGAGGCGATCGAGCTTGCCCGCAGCCGCGGCGCCAAGGTGACCTCGGGAATCTCGATCAACAATCTGGCGCTCAACGAGAACGACATCGGCGAATACCGCACTTTCTTCAAGCTCTATCCGCCACTGCGCCCGGAGGACGACCGGGTGGCCATGGTCGACGCGCTTGCGCGCGGCGCCATCGACATCATCGTCTCCGCGCATGACCCGCAGGACGTCGATACGAAGCGCCTGCCCTTCGGCGAGGCGGCGGATGGCGCGGTCGGCCTCGAAACCATGCTGGCGGCGGCCCTCAGGCTTCACCATGGCGGCCAGGTCAGCCTGATGCGTCTGATCGACGCCATGTCCACCCGCCCGGCTGAGATTTTCGGCCTGGCTGCCGGCACGCTGAAGCCGGGAGCCCCAGCCGATATCACGCTGATCGATCTCGATGAGCCTTGGCTTGTCGCCAAAGACATGCTTCTCTCCCGCTCGAAGAACACGCCGTTCGAGGATGCGCGCTTCAGCGGGCGGGCGGTCGCGACATACGTCTCGGGAAAGCTTGTCCACGCACTTTAGGACCGGCTGGACTGAGGACAGGCCATCGGAGGGCCGAGGGGGCATATGTTATCCAATCTCATGTCATGGCAGATCACGCTGCCGATCGCACTTGCCGCCGCCGTCATCGGCTATCTCTTCGGCTCCATTCCTTTCGGCCTCATTCTGACGCGCGCGGCCGGCCTCGGCGATGTGCGCAGCATCGGCTCCGGCAATATCGGCGCCACCAATGTGCTCAGAACCGGAAACCGGAAGCTTGCGGCAGCGACGCTGCTGCTCGATGCGCTGAAGGCATCGGCCGCGGCCTGGATCGTCGGTTATTTCCTCGGACAGGAAGCGGCGATCATCGCCGGCTTCTTCGCCTTCATCGGCCATCTCTTCCCGGTCTGGATCGGCTTCAAGGGTGGCAAAGGCGTCGCCACCTATATCGGCACCCTTCTCGGTGTCGCCCCGATTATGGTCGTGCTCTTCGCCGCCGTCTGGCTGGCGGTCGCCTTCACCACCCGCTACTCCTCGCTGTCGGCGCTCGTCGCCATGCTTGTCATCCCGGTCGCCCTGCTGATCCTTGGCAATGAAAAGGTTGCGGCCGTCATGGCGATCATGACTGTCATCTCCTACTGGAAGCACAAGGCCAATATCTCCCGGCTGATGGGCGGAACGGAAACCAAGATCGGGGCGAAGGGATAATGGACGCGCCGCGCGCGGGACCAAAAGGCACGGTGCTGAGCGAAAGGCAGAGGATTGCCTGGCTGCGCCTGATCCGTTCCGACAATGTCGGCCCTGCGACCTTTCGCGATCTCATCAATCATTTCGGTTCGGCCGAAGCCGCGCTCGCGGCGCTGCCTGAGCTTTCGGCGCGCGGCGGCGCGACGCGGGCAATCCGCATTGCCAGCGAGATCGAGGCGCATCGGGAACTGGAGGCGGCGCATCGTTTCGGCGCCCGCTTCGTCGGCATCGGCGAGCCGGATTATCCGCAGGCGCTCAAACAGATCGACGGCGCGCCGCCGCTGCTGGCCGTCAAAGGTGCGCTTGCCGCCGCCAAGCGGCCGGCTGTCGGCATCGTCGGTTCGCGCAACGCCTCGATCGCCGGCGCCAAATTCGCGGCGATGGTGGCGCGCGACTGCGGCCGGGCGGGTTATTCGGTGGTTTCCGGCCTGGCGCGCGGCATCGACACGGCAGCCCACCGGGCAAGCCTCGAGACCGGCACGATCGCGGCCCTTGCCGGCGGCCTCGACAGGCCCTACCCGCCGGAAAATCTCGGCCTCATCGAGGAGATCGCCGGCGGCAACGGCCTGGCGGTGAGCGAAATGCCCTTCGGCTGGGAGCCCCGCGCCCGCGATTTTCCGCGCCGGAACCGGCTGATAGCCGGCATCGCGCTCGGTCTCGTGGTCGTCGAAGCGGCGACGCGCTCGGGCTCACTGATCACCGCACGCCTTGCCGGCGAGTTCGGCCGCCTGGTGTTTGCCGTGCCCGGCTCGCCGCTCGATCCGCGCTGTCATGGCACCAACGGCCTGCTGAAGGATGGCGCTTCGATCGTTACCGAACCTGCCGATGTTATCGAGGCGCTGGCGCCGCTGGCGCAATTCGAGCTGTTCCCCTCGTCGATGGCCGAGGAACCACCGCGTGGCGGCGGGGCAATGACGATGCCGCCCGGCGATACGGATCGCAACCGCATCATCGATGCGCTCGGGCCGACGCCGGTCGAGATCGACGATATTATCCGCCACACCGGCCTTTCGGCATCGGCCGTCTATCTCATTCTTCTGGAACTCGACATATCAGGCCGGCTGCACCGGCATCAGGGCGGCCTCGTTTCGCTTTCCGACTGAGCTTTGCGCGATATAAGAGAGCCGCTGCGGGAACTGCAGGAGCCGCGTGTCGAATTCCACGGGCGCGCCATTTTAAAATTGTATTCAGCGCACGATCTTCCCTCGATTGCACCGTACACAAGAACTAAAATTGTAGCAAACCCCTTGACCGCAGCGATTTCCCTGTCCATGTCGGAGGGCCAGTATCCAAGTTGCGCTGCGTGTTGCGCTGGCTTCCACGCCGGCGCGGTGTCTTTTTTAGAGAATCATCATGAATGTTGTAGTGGTGGAATCGCCTGCCAAGGCCAAGACGATCAACAAGTATCTGGGTTCGGGATACAAAGTGCTCGCCTCCTTCGGCCATGTGCGCGATCTGCCTGCCAAGGATGGCTCGGTCCTCCCCGATCAGGATTTCGAAATGCTCTGGGAGGTCGACGGGGCCTCGGCCAAGCGGATGAAGGATATTGCCGACGCGGTGAAATCCTCCGATGGCCTGTTTCTGGCGACCGACCCGGATCGTGAAGGCGAAGCGATTTCCTGGCACGTTCTCGACATGCTGAACAAGAAGCGGGTGCTGAACGGCAAATCCGTCAAGCGCGTCGTCTTCAACGCGATCACCAAGAAGGCGGTGCTCGATGCGATGGCCGATCCGCGCGACATCGACGTGCCGCTGGTCGACGCTTATCTGGCGCGCCGCGCGCTCGACTATCTCGTCGGCTTCAATCTTTCGCCGGTCCTGTGGCGCAAGCTGCCCGGCGCGCGTTCGGCCGGACGGGTGCAGTCGGTGGCGCTTCGTCTGGTCTGCGACCGTGAATCCGAGATCGAGCGCTTCATTTCGGAGGAATATTGGAACCTCTCGGCGCTCCTGAAGACGCCGCGCGGCGACGAGTTCGAGGCAAGACTGGTTTCGGCGAACGGCAAACGGCTGCCGCCGCGCGCCATCGGCAATGGCGAGGATGCCGGCCGCCTGAAAGCATTGCTCGAAGGCGCAAGCTATATCGTCGACACGGTCGAGGCGAAGCCGGTCAAGCGCAATCCGGGACCGCCGTTTACCACCTCGACCTTGCAGCAGGCCGCCTCCTCCAATCTCGGCTTCTCGGCGTCACGTACCATGCAGATCGCCCAGAAGCTCTATGAAGGCGTCGATATCGGCGGCGAGACGGTCGGTCTCATCACCTATATGCGAACCGACGGCGTGCAGATGGCGCCCGAGGCGATCGATGCGGCCCGGCGCGCCATCCTCGATCAGTTCGGCGAACGCTATCTCCCCGAAAAGGCGCGCTTCTATTCGACCAAGGCGAAAAACGCCCAGGAGGCGCACGAGGCGATTCGTCCGACGGACTTCTACCGCTCGCCCGATCGTCTGCGCAAATTCCTCGACGCCGATCAGATCCGGCTCTACGAGCTGATCTGGAAGCGCGGCATCGCCAGCCAGATGGCGTCGGCCGAGATCGAACGCACGACAGCCGAAATCACCGCCGACAACAAAGGCGAGAAGGCTGGCCTGCGCGCCGTCGGCTCGGTCATCCGCTTCGACGGCTTCATCGCCGCCTATACCGACCAGAAGGAAGACGGCGAGCAGAGCGACGATGGCGACGAGGATGGCCGCCTGCCGGAGATCAATGCGCGCGAAACGCTCGCCAAGCATAAGATCAACTCGACACAGCATTTCACCGAACCGCCGCCGCGTTATTCGGAAGCCTCGCTGATCAAGAAGATGGAAGAACTGGGCATCGGCCGGCCTTCCACCTATGCCGCAACGCTCGCGACGCTACGCGACCGTGACTATGTGACGATCGACAAACGCAAGCTGATCCCGCAGGCCAAGGGCCGGCTGGTGACCGCCTTCCTCGAGAGCTTCTTCACCAAATATGTCGAATACGACTTCACGGCCGACCTGGAGGAAAAGCTCGACCGGATTTCGGCCGGCGAGTTGAACTGGAAGCAGGTGCTGCGCGATTTCTGGAAGGATTTCTTCGCCCAGATCGAAGATACCAAGGAATTGCGCGTCACCAACGTGCTCGATTCGCTGAACGAGGCGCTGGCGCCGCTGGTCTTCCCGAAGCGCGAAGATGGCAGCGACCCCAGGATCTGCCAGGTCTGCGGCGCAGGCAACCTGTCGCTGAAGCTCGGCAAATACGGCGCCTTCGTCGGCTGCTCGAACTATCCGGAATGCAACTACACCCGTCAGCTTTCCTCCGAAAACGGCGGAGAAACGGAAGGGGGCGCGCTCAACGAGCCGAAGAACCTCGGCACCGATCCGACAACCGGCGAAGAGTTGACGCTGCGTTCGGGCCGCTTCGGCCCCTATATCCAGCGCGGCGACGGCAAGGAGGCCAAACGCGCGTCGCTGCCGAAAGGCTGGAAGCCGGAGGACATCGATTACGAAAAGGCGATGGCGCTGATTTCGTTGCCGCGCGATATCGGAAAACATCCCGAAACCGGCAAGATGATTTCCTCGGGCATCGGCCGTTACGGTCCGTTCCTGCTGCATGACGGTTCCTATGCCAATCTGGAAACCGTCGAGGACGTGTTCTCGGTCGGCCTCAACCGCGCCGTTACCGTCATCGCCGAAAAGGCGAACAAGGCGCCGGGCCGCGGTGCCCGCGGCACGCCGGCGGCGCTGAAGACGCTCGGCGATCATCCCGACGGCGGCGCCATCACCGTTCGTGACGGCAAATACGGTCCCTATGTCAACTGGGGCAAGGTCAACGCGACCCTGCCGAAGGGCAAGGATCCGCAGGCGATCACCATCGAGGAAGCGCTGGCGCTGATCACCGAGAAGGCCGGCAAGGCGCCCTCCGGAAAGCCGGCCAAGGCGAAAGCCAAACCGAAGGCAGCTGCGGCTGAAGCGAAGACCACCAAGACGGCCGCGAAGCCGAAGGCAACGAAGGCGAAAACGCCGGCGAAAGCGAAAAAGGGTTGAAGTGAGCAGGACACCGCGCGAAAGAACGAACCTCACGGGCAAACGCCCGGGCAAGATCGGCCGCGCCGGCAAGGATGCTCCCGCCGTCGAGCCGCTGAACATCGTCCACGGCGCGCTGCCTTCGCGCGAGGTGATCCTGCGCTTCATCGCCGATCATCCGCAGAAGGCCTCGAAGCGTGAGCTCGCCAAGGCTTTCGGGCTGAAGGGCGACAGCCGCGTCGAGCTCAAGCATCTGCTGCAGGAGCTCGAACAGGAGGGCATGCTGCAGAAGAGCCGCAAGTCGCTCATCCGCCCCGGCGCGCTTCCGCCCGTTACCGTGCTCGATATCACCACCCGCGACAAGGACGGCGAGTTGATCGGCCGGCCGGCGGAATGGCCGGAAGATCAGGGCGTGGCCCCGGCCGTCGCTATCCGCCAGCAATCGCCGGCAGGCCGCCAGGGCAAGAGCAAGGCACCGGTTGCCGGCCTCGGCGACCGTATCCTGGCAAAAATCTTCCCGGCCGTCGATCGCGGCGGGCCGGCCTATACGGCGCGGATCATCAAGGTGATCGACAGGCGCCGCGGCGCCTCGATGGGGGTTTTCCGCACCGCGCCCGGCGGCGGCGGCCGGCTGCTGCCGATCGAGCGGCGCGGCGAGGAGATGGTGATCGATCCCGACTTCACCGGCGGCGCTGCGGATGGCGACCTGGTTGAGATCGAAATCGCCCGGCTCGGCCGCTTCGGCCTGCCGCGCGCCAAGGTTCTGTCCGTTGTCGGCTCGGTCGGCTCGGAAAAGGCGATCTCGATGATCGCCATCCATGCCCATGGCATCCCGCATGTCTTTCCGCCGGCCGTCATGGCCGAGGCGGAGGCGGCAAAACCGGCGACGATGTCGCATCGTGAGGACTGGCGCGACCTGCCGTTGATCACCATCGATCCGGCCGACGCCAAGGATCATGACGACGCTGTCTATGCCGAGCTCGACCCCTCCCCCGACAATCCCGGCGGCGTCATCGTCACCGTCGCGATCGCCGACGTCTCCTGGTATGTCCGACCCAATTCACCCCTCGACCGCGAAGCGCTGAAACGCGGCAACTCCGTCTATTTTCCGGATCGGGTCGTGCCGATGCTGCCGGAGCGCATCTCCAATGATCTCTGCTCGCTGAAGGAAGGCGTCGACCGCCCGGCGCTCGCCGTGCGCATGAGCTTCTCCAGTGAAGGCCGCAAGATCGGCCATACCTTTCATCGCATCATGATGAAGAGCGCCGCCAAGCTTTCCTACCAGCAGGCGCAGGCGGCGATCGACGGCAATCCCGACGACAAGACCGGACCGATGCTGGAGCCGATCCTGAAGCCGCTCTGGCACGCCTATGAGGTGATGAAACGCGGCCGCGACCGGCGTCAGCCGTTGGAACTCGACATGCCGGAGCGCAAGATCCTGCTGAAGCCCGACGGCACGGTCGATCGTGTCTTCGTGCCGCCGCGGCTCGATGCGCATAAGCTGATCGAGGAAATGATGATCCAGGCGAACGTCGCCGCCGCCGAGACGCTGGAAAAGAAGCGCCAGGTCTTGGTCTACCGCATCCACGACGGCCCGACGCTTGCCAAGCAGGAAGTGCTGCGCGAGTTCCTGGCGACCCTCGGTATATCGCTTGCCAAAGGCGGCAATATGCGCGCCAACAGCTTCAACGGCATTCTGGCCAAGGCGGAAGGCACGGCGCACCAGACCATGGTCAACGAAATGGTGCTGCGCTCGCAGAGCCAGGCGATCTACAGTCCGGAGAATATCGGCCATTTCGGCCTCAACCTGATGAAGTACGCCCACTTCACCTCGCCGATTCGCCGCTACGCCGATCTCATCGTGCATCGCGCGCTCGTCGGCTCGCTCGGCTTCGGCGAAGGCGGCATCACGCCTGATGAAGAAGCCGCTCTCGACGATATCGCCGCCGAGATTTCGACCTTCGAGCGCCGGGCGATGGCGGCCGAGCGCGAGACCATCGACCGGCTGATCGCCCATCACCTGAGCACCCGCGTCGGCGAGGAATTTGCCGGCCGTGTCTCGGGGGTGACGAAATCCGGGCTTTTTATCGCGCTGCCGGACTATGGAGCCGATGGTTTCATTCCTATATCGACGCTCGGCAGCGACTATTTCATCTATGACGAGGCGCATCAGGCGCTCTCCGGTGAACGCACGGGGCTCGGCTATCGCCTCGGCGACAGCGTCACCGTGAAGCTTGCCGAAGCAATTCCGCTTGCCGGCGCGCTGCGTTTCGAAATGCTGAGCGAGGGGCGCGAGATGCCGACGGCGGTGCGCTCCTTCCACAAGGCCGGCCGCCGCGACAGAGGCCAGGTCCGCAAGAAACCCGGTACTAGGCCGCCGCGCGGGCGGCGTTAGCGCACCTCACGGCATCAAGCCTGATTCAGGAGCCCCGCGCTTTGGGGCTGAAAAGGAACATGCGATGGGCACACAAACCGATCCCACGGTCCGCTATGGGGACACGCCCGCGGTCGAACGCCCGCTCCGGCGCTCGATCCTGCGCGGGCTGATGAACCGCTGTCCGGCCTGCGGCGATGGCAAGCTCTTTCGCGCTTTCCTGAAACCGGTCGATCATTGCGCCGCCTGCGGCGAGGCGATGCACCATCACCGCTCGGACGACCAGCCGCCCTATATCGTCATCCTCGTCCTCGGCCACGTCCTCGTCGGCGGTTACATGCTGACCGACATGACCTTCGTTCTGCCGGTATGGGTTCATCTCGCCATCTGGGCGCCGATCACCGTCATCACCGCGCTTGCCTCGATCCAGCCGATCAAAGGCGGCGTCATCGGCCTGCAATGGGCGCTGCGCATGCACGGTTTCGGCGGGGAGAGCGACGGCCCTGATGATTACGACCTTCCCCGACGGCCGGATTGAACGCCTTCACCTTCCAGACATATTTAACGTGTAGTGGCTGCCCTCCACCGACACGCGGGCGTCGTCGATCCTCAACGACTTGACATGGTAAGCTTTTCTTGTCTGAACAGGCTTTACATTCCGCAGGCGGTCACTCACATCGGAAATACTGCGAAACGCTGCTCGTCACCGGGATTTGGCACGTCCGTGTCTTTCTATGCGAAGCGACCGGCCGATTCGCTCGCGAAGCTTTCTAAGGATGGATAAATGTCTCAGCCGAGAAACGGCACACCGGGCGATGTCGAAGAAATCCATTGGCCTTCTCTGGTGGCAGCCATCTCGTCGATATCAGCCGTCGGTATCGCAATCGGCCTCGGACTTCCGCTGCTCAGCATCATCCTTGAAAAACGCGGCATTTCATCCACGCTGATCGGGCTCAATACGGCGATGGCGGGCATTGCGGCGATGGCCGCCGCGCCTGTTACCACCAAGCTCGCCCATAAATATGGTGTTGCGCCGACAATGCTCTGGGCTGTGCTGATCTCGGCGCTGAGCGCACTCGGCTTCTATTATGCCGAGGATTTCTGGATGTGGTTTCCGCTGCGTTTCGCCTTCCATGGCGCAACGACGACGCTGTTCATCCTCTCCGAATTCTGGATCAATGCCGCCTCGCCGCCATCCAAGCGCGGCTTCGTTCTCGGCATTTATGCGACCGTGCTTTCTCTGGGCTTTGCCGCCGGGCCGCTGCTCTTTTCGCTGCTTGGCAGCGACGGCATCTTGCCTTTCCTGGTTGGCGCCGGCGCCATCCTGCTTGCCGCCATTCCGATCTTCATCGCCCGCTACGAGAGCCCGATCCTGGAAGAAAAGCCGGAGCTGCATTTCATGCGCTACGTTTTCCTGGTTCCGACGGCGACGGCGGCCGTCTTCATCTTCGGCGCCGTGGAAGCCGGCGGACTGTCGCTTTTCCCGATCTTTGCCGTGCGCGCCCATTTTACCGAATCGCAGGCCGCTCTTCTGCTCACCATGATGGGCGTCGGCAACGTCATTTTTCAGATCCCGCTCGGCCTGCTTTCCGACCGCATCCCCGACAAGCGGCCGCTTCTAGCCGGCATGGCACTGATGGGCTTCGTCGGCTCGATGATGCTGCCGGTGCTGGTCGACAACTGGCTGCTGATGGCCGGGCTCCTGCTGTTCTGGGGCGGCTGCGTCTCCGGCCTCTATACGGTCGGCCTTGCCCATCTCGGCTCGCGTCTGACCGGTTCCGATCTGGCGGCGGCCAATGCCGCCTTCGTCTTCTGTTATGCGATGGGAACCGTGGCCGGGCCGCAGGCGATCGGCGCAGCGATCGATGTCGCCGGAAATAACGGTTTTGCCTGGGCGATTGCCGCCTTCTTCGGCTTCTACGCCCTACTTTCCGGCATCAGATTAATGTTCATTCGAAAACGGACTTGACTTTTCGGGCGGGATTCGTAGTTTCGCGCCAGAATTTGCCGTGGAGCCTCATCCGGCTTCCACGGCTTTCATTTTCTTAAAGGCAGGACGACCATGGCCAAGGCTACAACAATCAAGATCAAGCTGCTGTCGACAGCCGACACCGGTTTCTTCTACGTCACGACGAAGAACAGCCGTACGATGACGGACAAGATGACGAAGACGAAGTATGACCCGATTGCTAAGAAGCATGTCGAGTTCAAGGAAACCAAGATCAAGTAATCACTTGGCCTCAGGATTTCAAAAAAGCGCGCGCCCTCGGGTTGCGCGTTTTTTATTGCCCGGAACGATGGTGTTTTGACAATGTTAGCGCAAACAAGAAACGCCGCCCTTCCATCTTCGGGAAGTGACGGCGTTTTCCTGAAAGGGGGTCGGCCAGCATGCAAAACGGCACGAGGAACCGTTATGACTTGCCTACCAGCCGACCGACCCCACGACCCAGGAGATGCGGCGGACCTGAGCATCATGGGGTATCGGACAGCTCCTCTACGGGAGCACTTCTGTTATGAGCCGATAATTTGCGCAGAAATGAAAGAAAATCAACAAATTCTTAATGATGAATTTTGTGAGCTTGATTCTATGGTTAAAAGTCCAGTTTTGACACACACAAAGATTTGACGCCTGTGCTTGCCTCCAAAGCCTAGTACCAAAAGCCCAGAAGAAATTCGACACTATAACTTAATAACTTAAGCCGCCCCTCCCCTTACGTGAGGTGACGTCGCCGCCCTCTATTTGACCCTCTTGTCAGCAGACATTCCTTTATAGTCCCCATTTCATTCCGAGCGCCGCCCGGCATTCCAGAAACTGTCGCACGCCACCATTATCCACAGCAACGCCTAGAGTCCATTTTTGGGCTATCGGGTTGCAAAATTTTCGGCGCGCGTCGCAGGGGCGAAGGTTACAAATCGGTAATAATTCGCTTACGGCAGTGGAAAACTCGCAAATGGCCGTAAAGCACGCCGCGTGATTCGTCAGGCGGCCGCGGCAACCACGCGATTGCGACCGGTATTCTTGGCCTCGTAGAGCGCAAGATCGGCCTGCTTCATCAGCTGGTCCGGTGTCAGTACCGTGCCCATCCGTGAGGCGATGCCGAAGGAAGCGGTGACATTGAGCGCTTGTCCGGCGTGCTTCAGCATGAAGGGGGCGCTCTCGACCGCGGCGCGCAAGCGCTCGGCGACAGCCGCGGCCACTTCCGGCGACGTGTCCGGCATGGCAACGACGAACTCCTCCCCGCCGTAGCGGCAGGCGAGATCGGCGCCGCGGATGGTCGAACGAACGCGGTTTGCGAATTCGCGCAGCACTTCGTCACCACCGTCATGGCCGTAGGTGTCGTTCACCTGCTTGAAACGGTCGATATCGGTGATCAGCACCGACAGCGGACGGCCCCGCGCCATCGAGCGATTGAAGAGCACGTTCAGGTGATTGTCGAGATAACGCCTGTTGTAAAGTCCGGTCAGCGGGTCGGTCACGGCAAGCTCGATCGTCTGCTTGACGCTGGCGCGCAGACGATCGTTGTAGCGCTTGCGACGGATCTGCGTCAGGCTGCGGGCAACCAGCTCGTTCGGGTCGACCGGACGGACGATATAATCGTTGACGCCGAGATCGAGCGCGCGCACGACCATCTCGTCAGCCCCCTGCTCGGTGATGATCAGGATCGGCAGGAAGCGTGTGCGCTCCAGCGATCGCAATTGCGAGCAGAGGCGAAGCGGATCGTAGTCGTCGAAATTGGCGTTGACGATAACGAGGTCGAAGGCGTGTTCGGCGGCTTCGAAGAGGGCTGCCTGCGGATCGGACAGGGCAAGCACATCGGCGACGGGCTTCAGCGCCCTGACGATGCGTTCCTGCGAATTGGCGCGGCCATCGACCAGCAACACCTGGCCGGCTTCGTCTGCGCGGCCCTCGCCTGTCCGCATGAGATCGCCCATGCCCATCGTATGGGCGGTGTCGGCGCGGATGCGCAGCTCATCGCTCAAAGTTTTCAGCCGCAGCAGGCTCTTTACCCGTGAGATCAGCTGCAGATCATTGACCGGTTTGGTGAGGAAATCGTCGGCGCCGGCCTTCAGGCCACGCACGCGGTCGGCCGGCTGGTCGAGCGCCGTGACCATGACGACGGGGATATGGGCGGTCTTCTGGCTGGCCTTCAGCCGCTCGCAGACCTCGAAACCATCGATACCGGGCATCATGATGTCGAGCAGGATCAGATCGACCTGGTTGCGCTCGCAGATTGCCAGCGCCTCGTGGCCGTCGGCGGCGGTCATCACGTCGAAATACTCCGCGAGCAGCCGCGCTTCAAGCAGCTTCACGTTGGCCGGAATATCGTCAACCACCAGTATTCGCGCAGTCATAAGCGTCTTTCCGATGCGTCAGGCATCGCCCAGATAGGTCTTGATCGTCTCGATGAATTTCGGAACCGAGATCGGCTTGGAAACATAGGCCTCGCAGCCGCCCTGGCGGATCCGCTCCTCGTCGCCCTTCATCGCGAAAGCCGTGACGGCGATGACGGGAATCACATGCAGCTCGTCGTCTTCCTTCAGCCATTTGGTGACTTCCAGGCCGGAGACTTCGGGGAGCTGGATATCCATGAGGATGAGGTCGGGGCGATGCTTGCGCGCCAAATCGAGCGCCTCCATGCCGTTTCTCGTCTGGATCGTGGTATAGCCGGACGCCTCGATGAGGTCGCGAAAGAGCTTCATGTTGAGCTCGTTATCTTCTACAATCATCACCTGTTTGGGCATGACAAGCTGTCCCTACGTCCGTTCGCGCAGCGGTTCGTCCCATGAGAAAGGCACATGCGGATGAAGAGCTCCGTGAAACCGATAGCGCACGCTAGCGGTATTTGGTTGAAGAAAAGGTAACTTACCCCTCGAAATGCAAAGCAACTTCAAGACTTCGAAACAACTGGCGGCCGACCCGCACGAGACGGCGATCGCCGTGCTCGGCTGGCTTGCCGACGATCCCGACATGTTCGGCCGCTTCCTGGCGCTCACCGGCGTGGCGCCCGGCCAGGTGCGCGACGCCGTCAACGATCCGGGCTTCCTCGCCGGCATGATGGATTTCCTGATGAACCACGAGCCGACGGCGATGGCCTTCTGCACGGCGAGCGGTCTCAGTCCGGAGACGGTGACCGCCGCCTGGCGGCATTTCTCCTCGCCGGGTCTCGATTCCGGAGAATACTGAGCGTGACCGAGCTCGATATTTCGCATATCCGACTCGGCGAGCGGCCGCTGATCGTCTGTGACGTCGACGATGTCGTGCTGCGGTTCATCGATCCTTTCCAGCTCTTTCTTCAAAGCCTGGGCCATGAATTCCTGCCGCGATCGTTCCGGCTGCACGGCAACATCGTTTCGACAGCGGACGGTACGGAGATCGAGAGCCAACAGGTCAGCCGGCTGATCGAAGACTTTTTCGAAGCGCAGGAACTGTGGCAGACGCCAGTCGACCACGTCGTCGAAACGCTCGACCGGCTTTCGCAGGAGGCCGATATCCTGTTCCTGACGGCGATGCCGCCACGGTTCCGGGATCAGCGCCGCCGCCTGCTGGACAGTGCCGGGCTGCTCTTTCCTCTGCTTGCCAGCGAGCAGCCCAAGGGGCCGATCGTCCACGCGCTGCATGCCAGCCGCTCCTTTCCCGTCGCCTTCATAGATGATATGGCGCACAATCTGCATTCCGTCAGGGACCATGTGGCCGATTGCCTGCTCATTCACCTGATGCCGGAATCATCGGTCCATCGTTTCGCGCCGGCAGCGGCCGACGACATCACCCGCGCCATCGACTGGGCGCATGCGGCCGAGCTGATCGAGGCGCATTTCCTTGGCGGCTCGTTCAGCCGCGCAATTCCAGCCGCATGAGCGGCCGTCCGTCCTTGCGCCTTGCCACAGTCTCGAACCCGGCCGCGTCAAAGATCGCCGTCGAGCCGATGCAGAGCGTCACCGATTTCGACTGCTTCACGTGGTCAATCGGACAGGCTTCGATGAGCCGTGCGCCCTGGCGCCTGGCATGATCGATCGCCCCGGCGAGCAGCCGGTGGCTCATTCTCTTGCCGCGCAGCCTGGGCAGCAGGAAGAAGCAGCTGACGGCCCAGATCGACGGATCCTGCGCATCGCCCTCTTCCAGCGGCCGCGACACAGTGCGCGGCGAATTGAACTGCGGCACGTCGTGGCGCGGCCCGACCTGCACCCAGGCGACCGGCTCGCCACCGGCATAACAGAGGATGCCCGGCGGCGGCCCTGCCTCGATCCGCTCCTGCATATGCGCCTTGCGCTCGTCGGCCGCCATTTTCGTCCTCACTGCATGCGGCAGCCGCAGCGCCACACACCAGCAATTGTAGAAAGCGCCCTGCGGCCCGAACAGGGTTTCGAAGTCGCCCAAGCGTTCCGCCGTCACCGGCTCGAAACGAAGATCGTTATCCAAAGGCAAAGCTCCCAGCCTCTCTTGAGACTCGTCAGCTTAAGGCGTAGTGTCGCGACGTTCAACCTTTGTTCTCACCATGACGCCCGCGCCTGACAAGACACCCGGCTTCTGTCGCGACTGCCTTGCCGAGCAGAAGGGCGAGGCGCGCCGTTGCGTATCCTGCGGCAGTCCGCGTCTGGTGCGCCATCGCGAGCTCTATGCGCTGACGCTTGCGCATATCGATTGCGACGCCTTCTACGCGGCTGTCGAGAAGCGCGACAATCCCGACCTTGCCGACAAGCCCGTGATCATCGGCGGCGGCAAACGCGGCGTCGTCTCCACGGCCTGCTACATCGCCCGCATCCACGGCGTGCGCTCGGCGATGCCGATGTTCAAGGCGCTGGAGGCATGCCCACAGGCCGTCGTCATCCGTCCTGATATGGAGAAATATGTCCGGGTCGGGCGCCAGGTGCGGGCGCTGATGCAGGATCTGACGCCGCTGGTGCAGCCGCTGTCGATCGACGAGGCCTTTCTGGAACTTGGCGGCACCGAGCGGCTGCATCACGACCCGCCGGCGCGCACGCTCGCCAAATTCGCCCGCCGGGTCGAAACGGAGATCGGCATCACCGTCTCGGTCGGTCTTTCCTACTGCAAATTCCTCGCCAAGGTCGCCTCCGACCTGCAGAAGCCGCGCGGCTTTTCCGTCATCGGCCGCGAAGAAGCGGTCGAATTCCTGGCGCCGCGTCCCGTCACCACGATCTGGGGTGTCGGCAAGGTCCTTGCCGCGACGCTGGAGGCGGATGGCATCCGCACCATCAGCCAGTTGCAGCAGATGGAGGAGAACGACCTGATGCGCCGCTACGGCAGCATCGGCCAGCGGCTCGCCCGCCTGTCGCGCGGCATCGACGACCGCGAGGTGCATCTCAACGATGCCGCCAAGAGCGTCTCGGCCGAGACGACCTTCTTCGACGACATCTCGCGCTACGACGATCTGGTGCCGATCCTGCGCAATCTTTCCGAAAAGGTCTCCTGGCGCCTGAAGAAAGGCGACATCGCCGGCCACACGGTCGTGCTGAAGATGAAGAGCGCCGACTTCAAGACGCGCACCCGCAACCGCAAGCTCGAGGACCCGACCCAGCTGGCCGACAGGATCTTCCGCATCGGGCTCAAGCTGCTCGAAAAGGAGACAGACGGCACGAAATTCCGCCTGATCGGAATCGGCGTCACCGATCTCGGCGATGCCGCACGCGCCGATCCACCCGATCTGATCGACCGGCAGTCAGGCCGGCGGGCGGCGGCCGAAGCGGCGATGGACAAGCTGCGCGACAAGTTCGGCAAGAACACGGTCGAGACCGGCTACACCTTCGGCAGCAGCAGGCGCGATCAATAAAGCGTGAGCCTGGGCTGCCATTCATTCAGCCTATAAAATCTTCCTTAAACTTCGTCCCATAATGTGCCGGACCAGTATTGCGTATGGTTGGTTATCATGGTCTCGCGTTTCGTCTTCGGCCTCGGCTTGCTGTCGGCCACCGCACTCGTGCACCCTGCTTTTGCCGCGGATGTGCGCACGCTGCAGATCTTCGTTTCGAAGAACAAGCAGTCGCTTGCGGTCTATGACGGCACCGAGGTCGTGGCGACCTCGAAGGTCTCGACCGGCAAGGACGGGCACACGACGCCGAGCGGCATTTTCTCGGTGCTCGAAAAGCAGAAATACCACGAATCCAATCTCTATTCGGCCGCCCCGATGCCCTTCATGCAAAGACTGACCTGGTCTGGCATCGCCCTGCATGAATCGAATTCCGTGCCGCGTTATCCGGCCTCGCACGGCTGCGTGCGCATGCCCGGCGCCTTTGCGAAAATGCTCTATGGGATGACCGAGCCGGGCATCCCCGTCATCATCAGCGACGGCGAGCTGGTGCCGCAGCCGATCGACCATCCGACCCTCTTCCACCCGGATGCGCCGGCGGCAATGCCGCTGCTTTCGGATGTCGAATTGCGGCCCTCCATGCCCGACAATCCCGCGGCGCCGGTGCAGGTGGCGATGAACGATACCGCCGCCATGCCGATGCCGATGGTGCAGCCGCTTGCAACGCGTGAAGCCGAGCCGCCGTCAGAGCCGATCAGCATGCTCATCACGCGCCGCACGCTGCGCGAGACGGTGATCGACATCCAGATCCTGCTCAACGCACTCGGCTTTTCCGCCGGAGATCCGGACGGATTGCTCGGCCCGTCGACCGTTGAGGCGATCAGGGCTTTCAAGACGCTACGGCCGGCGGAATTTGCCGGCGACAAAAGCCTGGTCTCCGATACATTGCTCAAAGCGCTCTATGCCGCAGCCGGCAAAGGCGAACCTCCGAACGGCGTCATCATGGTGCGAAAGGCGTTCAAGCCGGTGTTCGAGGCGCCGGTGACGATCGCCGATCCGGGGCTGGCGCTCGGCACGCATTTCTTCACCCTGCACGCGGTCGACGAAACGGCCGGCACGGCGGACTGGCTCGGCATTACGCTCGAAAACAATCTCTCTCGCGAGACGATGAAGCGGCTCGGGATCAGCAATCAGGAAAGCTCGATCGTCACCGGCAAGCCGATCGCCCATTCGCTGAGCCGGATTACCATCCCCGACGAGACCCGCCGCAAAATCGACGCGCTGATCGCGCCCGGCTCGACGCTGACGATCTCCGATACCGGCCTCGGCCGGGAGACCGGCGAAGGCACGGATTTCATCACCATTACCCGCGGCTGACGGCCATCAGCCCAGGTGTGGTGTATCACCCTGGGTGAGGTCCATAACTCTCGGTGAGGTGCATTACCCCCCGGCGATCCACATCGCCTCCGGGGCGATCGGTTTCACCCCGGGCGTTCGGCTTCGCCATTAAACCAGCTCGACGTCGACGACGCCGGGGGCAGCGCGTAGAGCGGCGGCGATCTCCGGGGTGATGCGGTATTTCTCCGGCAGCGCCACTTCGACCTCGCGCTTGCCTTCTTCCTTGATGACGATGAAGGAAACCAGGCCGTCGCCCTTGGCGTTCAGGTGGCCGGCGACCATTTTCAGCGGCCCGGAATCGCGGACATAGACGCGCAGCGCCTTCTGCATCTGCAGCGACTTTTCCTCCAGCGACTGGATCGTCTGGATGCGCAGACCGATGCCCTCGGGCCGCTCCTCGCCGGTCGCGGTCAGCAGGAAGGATTTTCCGGACTCCAGCATGTCGCGGTATTGGTTGAGCATTTCCGAAAACAGCACGGCCTCGAACTGGCCGGACGAATCCGAAAAGACGATGATGCCCATCTTGTTGCCGGTGCGGGTCTTGCGCTCCTGCTTGGAGATGACAGTGCCGGCAAGACGCGCATTGGACGCCCCCTGTTTGATCGCTGCGGAAAACTCGGCAAAGGTCTGCACCCGCATCTTCTGCAAGATGTTGCTGTAGGAATCGAGCGGGTGAGCCGTGAGATAGAAGCCCAGCACCTGAAATTCCTTGAGCAGCCGCTCCGAGGCAAGCCAGGGCGAAAACGGCGGCAGGGCAATCTTTTCAGGCCCCGAGGTCAGGGTGCTGCCGAAAATATCCGACTGGCCGCTCAGCTTGTTTTCCTGCGCCCGCTGGGCATAGCCGAGGATGCGGTCGAGCCCGGCGGAAAGCTGGGCGCGGTCGGTGCCGAAGCAATCGAAGGCGCCGGCATAGATCAGGCTTTCCAGCACGCGGCGGTTCACCTGGCGCGGATCGATGCGCAGGCAGAAATCCTCGATACCGGCGAACGGCGTATCGCCGCGCACCTCGACGATATGGTCGACGGCGGATTCGCCGACGCCCTTGAGAGCGGCCAGCGCATAATAGATGCGGTTGTCGCCGGTCTCGAACTGGCGGAAGGAGGTCTGCACCGACGGGGCGATCACCTCGATGCCGAGGCGCTTGGCGTCCTGGCGGAAGTCGTTGACCTTTTCCGTGTTGGACATGTCGAGCGTCATCGAGGCGGCGAGGAATTCCACCGGATAATGCGCCTTCATATAGGCCGTCTGGTAGGAGACGATGGCATAGGCGGCGGCATGCGACTTGTTGAAGCCGTAATTGGCGAACTTCGCCAGCAGTTCGAAGATATTGTCGGCTTGCGGCTTCGATACGCCGTTCTTGACGGCGCCATCGACGAAGCGTTCGCGCTGCTGGTCCATCTCCGCCTTAATCTTCTTACCCATGGCGCGGCGCAAAAGATCGGCTTCTCCGAGCGAATATCCGGACAGGACCTGGGCGATCTGCATCACCTGTTCCTGATAGACGATGACGCCTTGGGTTTCCTTGAGCAGGTGGTCGATCATCGGATGGATCGATTCCAGCTCTTCGTCACCGTGCTTGCGGGCATTGTAGGTCGGGATGTTCTCCATCGGGCCCGGACGATAGAGCGCCACCAGCGCGATGATGTCCTCGATGCAGTCCGGCTTCATGCCGATCAGCGCCTTGCGCATGCCGGCACTTTCCACCTGGAACACGCCGACCGTCTCACCGCGTGACAGCATCTCGTAGGTCTTCTTGTCGTCCAGGGGAATGGCCGCCAGGTCGACACTGATGCCGCGCTTGGCGACGAAATCGACGGCGACCTTCAGCACGGTCAGCGTCTTCAGGCCGAGGAAGTCGAATTTGACGAGGCCCGCCTGCTCCACCCATTTCATGTTGAACTGAGTGACCGGCATGTCCGAGCGCGGATCGCGATACATCGGCACCAGCTTGGACAGCGGACGGTCACCGATGACGATACCGGCGGCATGGGTCGAGGCATGGCGGTAAAGCCCCTCGATCTTCTGGGCGATATCGAGCAGGCGCGCGACCACCGGCTCCTTGGCCGCTTCCTCCTGCAGCTTCGGCTCCTCCTCGATCGCCTTGGAGAGCGGCGTCGGATTGGCCGGATTGTTCGGCACAAGTTTGCAGATCTTGTCGACCTGGCCGTAGGGCATTTCCAGTACGCGGCCGACGTCGCGGAGTGCTGCGCGCGCCTGCAGCGAACCGAAGGTGATGATCTGGGCCACCTGTTCGCGGCCGTATTTGGCCTGGACGTAACGGATCACCTCTTCGCGGCGGTCCTGGCAGAAGTCGATGTCGAAGTCCGGCATCGAGACGCGTTCCGGATTGAGGAAGCGCTCGAACAGCAGTGAAAACCGCAAGGGATCGACGTCGGTGATCGTCAGCGCATAGGCGACCAGCGAACCGGCGCCCGAACCACGGCCGGGACCAACCGGAATGTCATGCTGCTTGGCCCATTTGATGAAGTCGGCAACGATCAGGAAGTAGCCGGGAAAGCGCATGCGTTCGATCACGCTGAGCTCGAATTCGAGCCGCTCGCGATAATCCTTTTCCTCGTAACCTGGCGACATGCCGAGGGTCGAAAGCCGCATGTCCAGCCCTTCGACCGCCTGGCGGCGCAATTCACCCGCCTCGGCGCGTTCGGCCTCCTCGGCGTCGTCGGTCGCACCCGTGAAGCGCGGCAGGATCGGTTTCCGCGTCTTCAGCACGAAGGAGCAGCGCCTGGCGATCTCGATCGTGTTCTCCAGCGCTTCCGGCAGGTCGGCGAAGAGCTTGGCCATCTCGGCGCGGCTCTTCAGATAATGATCCGGCGTCAGACGAAAGCGGCTGTCGTCGGAGACGATGGCATTATGAGCAACCGCCATCAGCGCATCATGGGCGTCGTAATCGTCGCGTGTCGGAAAGAAAGCCTCGTTGGTGGCGACCAGCGGCAGGTCGTGGGCATAAGCGAGCCCGACGATCTTCTGCTCGTGCCGCTTGTCGTAGGTGCCATGACGCTGCAGTTCGACATAGAGCCGGTCGCCGAAGAGACGCTTCAGCATCAGCAGCCGCGCTTCGGCTTGGGCGGTATGGCCCTCCCTGATCGCCGCGTCGACCGGCCCTGTCAGGGCGCCGGTCAAGGCGATCAGCCCTTCCGTGCCAGCCTCCTCCAGCCAGGAGGCCCTGATATGAATGGCCTGGTTGCTGTCGCCGCCGAGATAGGCGCGGCTGACGAGATCGACCAGCCTTTCGTAACCGGCCTCCGTTGCGGCGAGAAGGACGATCGACGGCAGCTTGACCAACGCCTGCTGGCCGCCGCGTTTTTCGGTCTCCAGCCCATCTTCCATGTCGATCGAGACCTGGCAGCCAATGATCGGCTGCAGCCCGTCGTCCATTGCCTTCTGCGAGAATTCGAGGGCGACGAACAGATTGTTGGTGTCGGTGATGGCGATGGCCGGCTGATTGTCGCCGGCCGCCTTATAGAGAATCTTCTTCAGCGGCAGCGCGCCTTCGAGAAGCGAATAGGCGGAATGGACCCTCAGGTGAATGAAGCCCGGCGTGCCGCCGATCGCCTCACCCGTCGAACCCTTTACCGTATCCGCCATGACATGCCTTCCCAATCACCGAATGAATCGGACGCATTGTCGGCATGGAGGGCAATGATGTCCAGAAGAAGTCCCGCGTCCGAACCACATGATGACCATGCAGTCCCCTGAAAACTTTAGATGGCGATGACGATGAGTGAGAAGCTGGCAACGAACATTGCGATGGAGGTGAATGCTGCGATATCACGGATCATGTCAGTCATCTGGCTCTCCTTTACTCGTTATGTTTTCAATTTGTTCCATCTATGTTCCGATGTCAACAGGAATCTTTTCTCTCTGCTTGCGTTTGAAAAACAACCCTGCGATGCAACGATTCGGTGAAGGCTTCGGCGACGGGCTTGGGGGTGCCGAGCCGCGGCCTCGAAAACCCGTCATGCCGCAAAGAACGTGGAGACGTTCCGCCATGACAAAGGCTCAACGCATTTGTTCTGTTTATGTTCCGATCGTTCTGCTATATCCCTGCTGACGAGTCAGGAGGAGGATCCTATGCCCGAGACTGCGATGCTGAACGAATTCGTCGTCGAAGCCAAAGCTGCCAGTTATGTCGGCGGCGGCGTGCCGCGTCCGCCCTGCCGGCTGGGGTCTCACGATATCGGCTATGAGCGCGGCGACTGGCGCTATCTCGACAGCTATTTCGGCGGCACCGACTTTGCCGGACAGGAAGTGGTGTGGTTTGCCGACGAGCCGATCTGGGCGATGAATTATTTCGGCTGGGTCATTGCGCCCGATCTCATTGATGCCAGCGCAGCGGGCACAGTGATCAAGGCGGCGCTTTCTGCCATGTATCGGCAGGATCGGTTTCTCGGCGGAATGGAATTCGACCATCCGTTCGGTCGTTATATCGATCGCAGCGAAGGCGGCTGCGAACGGTTCAGCGGTCACGAATGCATCCTGGTCGACGGGCGAAAGGCTTACGCGCTCGACTATCGCGGTGGCCTGATCATCCCCTGACGGAGCCGGAAGCGGGTCGATTCCAACCCGTCGATTGATGGGTCCGCTCTTTGTCTTTATCCGGCAACCGCTGCGCACATCCGGGCGACATGCATCAGAAATCGACGACCTTGCCGTCCGAAATCGTTACGCGCCGATCCATGCGGCCGGCGAGTTCGTGGTTGTGGGTGGCGATAAGGGCGGCGAGGCCGGACTGGCGCACCAACGCCTCCAGCGCGTCAAAGACGTAGCTTGCGGTGTCTGGATCGAGATTGCCGGTCGGCTCGTCGGCCAGAAGCAGGGTCGGCGCATTGGCGACGGCGCGGGCGATCGCAACGCGCTGCTGCTCGCCGCCGGATAGTTCGGCCGGACGATGCGAGCCGCGATGGCCGATGCGCATGTAATCGAGAAGCTGGCCGGCTCGCTCGCTGGCCTCCTTCCAGGACAGCCCGGCGATCAGCTGCGGCATCATGATATTCTCAAGGGCGGAAAATTCCGGCAGCAGGTGGTGGAACTGGTAGACGAAGCCGATTTCGCGGCGACGGATCGCCGTCCGCTTGCCGTCGGGAAGGCCGTCACAGGCATGGCCGTTGATCGTGACTTCCCCGCCATCGGGATGCTCAAGCAGGCCGGCGACATGCAGCAGCGTCGATTTGCCGGTGCCGGAGGGGGCGACAAGGGCCACGATCTCGCCTTTCGACAGCGAGAAATCCGCGCCTTTCAGGATCGAGAGCAGCGTATCGCCCTGCCCGTAATGGCGCTCGACGCCGGTAAGCTTGAGAACGACGTTGCGTTTCATGAAGGCGGCATTCCTTATTCGTAGCGCAGGGCCTGCACCGGATCGAGCCTGGAGGCGCGCCAGGCCGGGAAGATGGTCGCGATGAAGGAGAGCGTCAGTGCCATGACGACGATCGAGATCGTTTCGCTGAGATCCATCTCCGCCGGCAGCTGGCTGAGGAAATAGACCTGCGGATTGAAGATTATTTCACCCGAGATCCACGAGAAAAACTGACGGATGGATTCGATGTTGACGCAGACGAGCACGCCGAGCAGCACGCCGGCAATGGTGCCGACGATACCGATGGCCGCCCCGGTCATGAAGAAGATGCGCATGATCGCGCCGGCACTGGCGCCCATGGTGCGCAGGATGGCGATATCGCTGCCCTTGTCCTTCACCAGCATGATGAGGCCGGAGATGATGTTCAGCGCCGCCACCAGCACGATCAGCGTCAGGATCATGAACATGACGTTGCGCTCGACCTGCAGCGCCGAAAAGAAGGTCTGGTTGCGCTGGCGCCAGTCGGTCAGGTTGATCTGGCGGCCTGCCGCCTCCTCGACCTTGGATCTCAGCGCGTCGATATCGTCGGGGTGATCGACGAAGAGCTCGATCGACTGCACCAGTCCCTCGGCATTGAAAAAGAGCTGCGATTCCTCCAGCGGCATGAAGATGATCGAGGAATCATATTCCGACATGCCGATCTCGAAGAGGCCGGAAATCTTGTAGGACTTGACGCGTGGGCTGACGCCCATCGGCGTAATGTCACCGTCCGGCGACGTCAGGGTGATGAGGTCGCCGACGCTCAGGCCGAGCTGGGTGGCCATGCCGGTACCGATCAGCACGCCCTGGCCGGAGGCAAAACCGACCATGTCGCCGGATTTGATGTTGCCGGAGATCGTCTTGAGCTTGGTCAGGTCCTCGGCGCGGGCGCCGCGCACCAGCGCGCCGGTGCTACCGCCGGCCTGGGCGGAGGCGAGCACCTGGCCTTCCACCAAAGGCAGCGCCATCTTCACTCCCGGTACGGCAGCCAGCCGGCTGGTAAGGTCGGTATAATCGGTGAACGGGCCATCGGACGGCTGGACGATCATATGGCCGTTGATGCCGAGGATGCGCGAGACGAGCTCGGTCCGGAAGCCGTTCATGACCGCCATGACGATGATCAGCGTCGCAACGCCGAGCATGATGCCGACGAAGGAGAATCCGGCGATGACCGAGATGAAGGCTTCCTTGCGCCGGGCGCGCAGATAGCGCCAGGCGACGAGACGTTCGAAGGTGGAAAATGGCTTGCCAGCCGGACCCAAACCGGATGTTGAACTCCGGTCCACTGCTGCCTCTGCCATTTCGCCTCCGTTTCCTTAAGCCACGAACCTGTTGATCGCCGCTTCGATGGTCATCGTTTCGCGGGCGCCGGTCTTGCGGTCCTTCACTTCGACCTCGCCGTTGGCGACCGCGCGCGGGCCGGCGATGATCTGGACGGGTACGCCGATCAGATCGGCGGTCGCGAATTTCGTGCCGGCCCGGTCGTCGGTATCGTCGTAGAGCACGTCCTTGCCGGCCTTGGTCAGCGCCGCATAGATCAGCTCGCAAGTATCGTCGCAGGCCTGATCGCCCGCCTTCATGTTGATCACCACGACATCGAAGGGCGCGACCGAGGCCGGCCAGATGATTCCGTTGTCGTCATGCGATGCTTCGATGATGGCGGGAACAAGGCGTGTCGGGCCGATACCGTAAGAACCCATGTGGACGAAGTGTTCCTTGCCATCGGGCCCCTGCACTTTCGCGCCCATCGGCTCGGAATATTTCGTGCCGAAATAGAAGATATGGCCGACCTCGATGCCGCGCGCCGAAAGACGCTCGCCTTCCGGAACGACGTTGAAAGCCGCCTCGTCGTGCATTTCCGAAGTCGCCGCATAGAGCGAGGTCCACTTGTCGAAGATCGCCTTCAGGCCCTCGACGCTGTCGAAATCGGTGTTCTCACCGGGAATATCGAAGCCAACGAAGTCCTTATGGCAGAACACCTCGGATTCGCCGGTATCGGCGAGGATGATGAATTCATGGCTGAGATTGCCGCCGATCGGGCCGGTGTCGGCGCGCATCGGAATGGCGCGCAGGCCGAGCCGATCGAAGGTTCTGAGATAGGCGGCGAACATCTTGTTATAGGAATGCTCCGCCCCTTCGCGCGTCAGATCGAAGGAATAGGCATCCTTCATCATGAATTCGCGCGAGCGCATGGTGCCAAAGCGCGGACGGATCTCGTCGCGGAACTTCAACTGGATGTGATAGAGATTGAGTGGCAGGTCCTTGTAGGACTTGACCGAGGAACGGAAGATATCCGTCACCATCTCCTCATTGGTGGGGCCATAGAGCATCGGCCGTTCCTGACGGTCCTTGATGCGCAGCATCTCCTTGCCGTAGGCGTCGTAACGGCCGCTTTCCTGCCAGAGTTCGGCCGATTGCAGGGTCGGCATCGAAAGCTCGATGGCGCCGGCGCGGTTCTGCTCCTCGCGGATAATGGCGTTGACCTTGTCGAGCACGCGTTTGCCGAGCGGCAGCCAGGAATAGATGCCCTGCGACTGCTGGCGGATCATGCCGGCGCG
Source organism: Rhizobium phaseoli (assembly GCF_003985125.1). Classification (GTDB taxonomy): domain Bacteria; phylum Pseudomonadota; class Alphaproteobacteria; order Rhizobiales; family Rhizobiaceae; genus Rhizobium; species Rhizobium phaseoli. The sequence continues at coordinate 115,484 of NZ_ML133574.1, read as the reverse complement.
CAGCATCAACCGGTGGGAGACGATTTCCGCCTCCTTGGGGTTTTCCTTGAGGATGGGCATGAAATAACGGGACAGACGCATGGCGGATTCCGAAGCAGTTGAGATCCCGCGGAGCACGGAATCGAAGGTATATTGTGAATGTGGGAGCGTTCATAGCCGCTTCGCGGCGGGAAGGAAACCCGCAACTGCTGTCGCCTGCCTCCCGGATACGCATGTTCCCGCCCGCAAAATGAAAGGGCATGAAAAAGCGCGTGTTTATAAGGACTTGAACGAAAATCTTGTCAACAGAAATATTTTGCTAGAGTGTAGCAAAAATGCAAAAAAAGCTAATGACAAAGCCCAATGTTTGAGCTAGCTTTAGCTCACAAAACAGGCAGGAAGCTAAATTCTTGCCGAATTCGCGGTCAAGTCTTGGGAGGATCAGATCTTAGGCGCGCTCGTCGCAGCCCCGGCAACGGTTACAGATCACGCGATACTTAAAACAAGGCTTTTAGCCTTGTTTTTTTTTGGCTTTTCGGCTTCCCATCCCATTCACGATCCGGCTGGCTTGCGTAACGGAAACCTCTCATTCCGTTGGGCGAGCTCTTTGCCGCAACAGCATGACGCCGGTATGACGAAGCTGATTTCCCATTGAATTTTACATCTGCCCAAAGTTTGAGCAAAAGCTACCATCAATAGAAGCTAGGCCCGAGTTGTGGAAGGGCGTCGAAGCCCCAGCCGAAATAGGTGTCGCAGACATACCAGAGGCCATAAATCAGAGCCGAGATCAGCGTCGTCAGCGAAAAGACGAAGGCGGCGCGAAAGCGGGTGGGCGCGCTTGGAACGGTGCCCAGCACGATATCGTCGTCTTCCGCCTGGGTGCGCAGGCCGATTGGCAGAACAGCAAAAAGCGTCATCCACCAGATGATGAAGTAGACGGCGAATCCCTGAAGGAAGGTCTGAAGCATTATGGTTCCCAGTGACATCCTGCCGACAGAACGCGACCGCTCTGTCGTTTCGAGTAGGCGTTCTTATACGGCGGAATGGCGGCCAACTCAAAGCGAACGATACATTTCGCCGTCCTCGGGTCACTCTGCCGCAGCGAGACCCGTCGATTGACGTTGAACTCAGGCCTGTTCGAGTTCGATGAGGGTGCCGAAGAAATCCTTGGGGTGCAGAAAGAGCACCGGCTTGCCATGTGCGCCGGTCTTCGGCTGACCGTCGCCCAGCACCCGCGCCCCCGCCTCGATCAGACGGTCCCGGGCGCCGACGATATCGTCCACCTCATAGCAGATATGGTGCATGCCGCCGGACGGGTTCTTGTCGAGGAAGGCTGCGATCGGCGAGGCTTCCCCAAGCGGTTCCAGCAGTTCGACCTTGGTGTTCGGCAATTCGACAAAGACCACGGTGACGCCGTGTTCCCGCAGCGTCTGCGGCTGCGACACGGCAGCGCCCAGCGTGTCGCGATAGGCGGCCGCCGCCGACGTCAGGTCGGGGACGGCGATGGCGATATGGTTTACCCGGCCGAGCATGATCAGACCTTGGTGACGAAGGCGGTAACGACGGGCTTCTTGCCCCAGCTCTGGTTGGCAGCGGCGCGGATGGCGCGGCGAACGGCCTCCTGCAGCATGTCCAGATCCTTGCGGCGGGCCCGCGGAATGCTTTCGATGGCGCTGATCGCCGCGTCGAAGAGCGTATCCTCCATCTCATCGCCCTCCTCGTCATAAACAGGCAGGCCGATCGAGACGAGATCGGGATCGCCTACGATATCATAACGCGCGTCGAGCACGATGCTGACAGCGACATGGCCGACATAGGAGAGTTTCTTGCGCTCGCCGATCCCCATCTCGTCGAAATCGCCGATCAGCATGCCGTCCTTGTAGATACGGCCGTGCGGCGCTTCGCCGATCACCTCGACCGGACCGGGCGCCAGCCGCAGGATATCGCCGTTGCGCACCCGCGGGACGATCGAAATGCCGGATTGCTCGGCAAGCTCCTTGTGCGCCGTCAGATGCGTCGCCTCGCCATGCACCGGCACGACGATCTTCGGCCGCGTCCACTCGTACATGCGCTGCAACTCGTTGCGGCGCGGATGGCCGGAAACATGGACGAGCGCCTCGGTATCGGTGATGATGTGCACGCCCTGCTCGACGAGGCCGTTCTTGATGTCCTGGATCGCCTTCTCGTTGCCGGGAATGGCACGCGAGGAAAAGACGACGATATCGCCTGCCGCAAAGGCTACATTGCGCATTTCGTCGCGGGAGAGTTTGGCAAGGGCTGCCCGCGCTTCGCCCTGGCTGCCGGTCAGGATGACGACGACCTTGTCGCGCGGGATATAGCCGTATTCCTCCTCGGAGATGAAGGGCTTCACGCCCTCCATCAGGCCGATATCCTGAGCGACGTCGACGACCCGCTTCAGCGAACTGCCGAGCAGTAGCACTTCGCGGCCGGCCGCCTCGGCAGCCTCGGCGACGGTGCGGATGCGGCCGACATTCGACGAGAAGGTGGTGATCGCCACCCGGCCTTCAGCATCTTCGATGATCTTGCGCAGGCTTTCCGAGACATCCTTTTCGGAGGGCGAAACACCGTCGCGCAGCGCATTGGTGGAATCGCACATCAGGGCCAGCACGCCCTCGTCGCCGAGCTGACGGAACCGCGTCTCATCGGTCAGGGGGCCGAGCGAGGGCTCGTGGTCGATCTTCCAGTCACCGGTGTGGATCACGTTGCCGGCCGGCGTGCGGATCATCAGCGACATCGGCTCGGGGATCGAATGGTTGACGGCCACACCTTCGATGCTGAAGGGGCCGACATTGATCGTGTCGCCTGCCTTGAACGGCGTCACCGGCACTTCGCCGATCCTCGCCTTCTCGAAATTGCGCTTGGCTTCGAGCAGACCTGACGTAAAGGCCGAGGCGAAGACCGGCACGTTGAGACCGGGCCAGAGATCGGCAAGCGCGCCATAATGGTCTTCATGGGCATGGGTGATGATGATCGCCTTGAGGTTCTTGCGTTCATTGGCAAGGAAGCGGATGTCCGGCAGGACGAGGTCGACGCCCGGCAGATCCGGGCCGGGAAAGGTGACGCCGCAATCGACCATGATCCACTGGCGATGCTCGGGCGGGCCGTAGCCGTAAAGAGCGAGATTCATGCCGATCTCGCCAACGCCGCCCAGAGGCAGGAATACCAATTCGTCCTGTTTCGCCATAATTTTCGTTTTTTCCGCTATCCAAAAAACACATCACCTGCGGCAATGGGCATGATCCTGCCAGCGCCGATATCGAGCATCAACAAGCCATTATCATCAATTCCGGCGAATTGGCCGGAAATCGATCGGTCCGGTAAATTCACGGTGATCTTTTCGCCGATGCCACAGGCAATGGTGCGCCAGCGCCCCGTGATCTCGGCAATGCCGCGGCCCTGGTCCCATTGATCGAGCACATCCGCCATCGCCGCGAAGAGATGGGCGAAGAGCTCCTCCGGCGAAGCCGCGCTGGCATGCTGACGCAGACAGGTGACGGGATAGAGCGGATTGTCCGGCATGACCGAGACATTGATGCCGATGCCGACGATCAGCGCATAACGGCCGTCCGGCAACCGTTCGCCCTCGACGAGGATGCCGCAGGTCTTCTTTCGACCGATGAGAATATCGTTCGGCCATTTGACCTCGAGCGATTCGGCGCCCGGCGGCAGCACCTGGCGGATCGCCTGGTGCACGGCGACGGCAACCGCCAGCGGCAGCGAGCCGAGGCGCTCCATCGGCGCCGGGTCGATCAACAGAAGGGAAGCGTAGAGATTGCCGCGTTCGGACACCCAGAGGCGACCACGGCGGCCGCGGCCGCCGGTCTGCCTCTCGGCCGTCACCCAGAGATTTCCGGGATCCCCCGCCCGCGCCCGGGCGAGGCATTCGCTATTGGTGGACGATGTTTCCGACAGCGCCTCGTGCCTGAAATCGCCGAGCGATATCCGGCGCCGTCTGTCGGAAACCATTAAAACAGCGTCGCGGCGGCAAGCTCTGCCGCGCCGCCGATCGGCCCGCCGATCAGCACATAGGCGGTGACGAAGAGACCGGAGAGACCGAAGACCAGGCGCAGGGCGCCGGAAACCCGGGCGAATTCGCCGGTCGCCTCATCGAACCACATCAGCTTGATGACGCGCAGGTAATAATAGGCGCCGACGACCGAGGCGAGAACGCCGATGATGGCCAGCGCATAAAGCTTGGCTTCGATCGCCGCGACGAAGACGAAATACTTGGCGAAGAAACCGGCGAGCGGCGGAATGCCGGCAAGCGAGAACATCAGCGCCGTCAGCACCACGGCCATGAACGGGTTGGTCGTGGAAAGACCGGCGAGATCATAGACGTCTTCGACGACGGTGCCGTCCTTGCGGCGCATCGACATGATGATCGCAAAGCTGCCAAGCGTCATGACCATGTAGATGACCATGTAAAGCATGACGCCGGAAACACCGGTCTGGTTGCCAGCAGCCAGGCCGACCAGCGCGTAGCCCATGTGGCCGATCGAGGAATAGGCCATCAGCCGTTTGATGTTCTTCTGGCCGATCGCCGCAAACGAGCCGAGCAGCATCGAAGCGATCGAGATGAAGACGACGACCTGCTGCCAGTCGGCGAGAACCGGCTGGAAGGCGGTGATGACGATGCGGGTCATCATCGCCATGGCGGCGACCTTGGGGGCTGCGGCCAGGAAGGCGGTGACCGGCGTCGGCGCGCCTTCATAGACGTCGGGGGTCCACATGTGGAAGGGAACGGCGGAGATCTTGAAGGCAATGCCGGCGAGGATGAACACCAGGCCGAAGACGAGGCCGAGCGACCGTGCGCCCTCGACCGACAGCGCCTGGGCGATTTCGGCGAAATGGGTATGGCCGGTGAAGCCATAGACCAGCGACATGCCGTAGAGCAGCATGCCGGAGGAAAGCGCGCCGAGGACGAAATATTTCAGGCCGGCTTCGGTCGACTTCAGGCTGTCGCGGTTGATTGCGGCGACGACATAGAGCGCCAGCGACTGCAGTTCCAGCGCCAGATAGAGCGAGATCAAGTCGTTGGCCGAGATCATCAGCAGGATGCCGAGGGTCGCGAGCACCAGCAGAACCGGGAACTCGAACTTGTCGAGCTGGTTTTCGCGGGCGTGGCCCATCGTCATGAACAGGGCGACCAGCGAGCCGATGAGCGCCACCAGCTTCATGAAGCGGGAGAAGCCGTCGGCCATGTAGACGCCGCCATAGGCAAGGCCTTCGGCCGGCACGAAGAGCAGCCACAGGCCGGAAGCCAGCAGCAGCACGATGGCGAGGCCGGTGACGACGAGGCCCGACCGCTCGCCTGAGAAGACGCCGACCATCAACAGGACCAGGGCGCCGACCGCGAGGATCAGCTCCGGCACGGAAAGATGCAGACTGAGGAGGATTGTTTCAGCGGTCATGTCCGATAAGTCCCGTCATCAATTCATAGACAGCGCAATATTCTGCGCTGCGTGCACGGCGGCCGTGTAGTTGTTGACCAGCAGATCCACCGAGGCGGCCGTGGCATCGAAGACCGGAGCCGGGTAAACGCCGAAGAAGATGGTCAGAGCGACCAGCGGGTAGAGGATCAGCTGTTCGCGCGGCGAAAGATCGAGCAGCGCCTTCAGCTTTTCCTTCTCCAGCGCGCCGAAGATCACCCGGCGATAGAGCCAGAGCGCATAGGCGGCCGAGAGAATGACGCCGGTGGCGGCAAAGAGTGCGACCCAGGTGTTGACCCGGAAGACGCCGATCAGCGTCAGGAACTCGCCGATGAAGCCCGAGGTACCGGGAAGCCCGACATTGGCCATGGTGAAGACCATCATGGCTACGGCATATTTCGGCATGTTGTTGACGAGACCGCCATAGGCATTGATCTCGCGGGTATGGGTACGGTCATAGACAACGCCGACACAGAGGAAGAGCGCGCCCGAGACGATGCCGTGCGACAGCATCTGGAAGATCGAACCCTGAACGCCCTGCATGTTGGCGGCGAAGATGCCCATGGTCACATAGCCCATGTGCGCCACCGAGGAATAGGCGATCAGCTTCTTGATATCGTCCTGCATCATCGCCACCAGCGAGGTGTAGATGATGGCGATGACCGACAGCGCGAAGACCAACGGCGCGAAATAATCGGACGCCACCGGGAACATGCCGAGCGAGAAGCGGATGAGACCGTAGCCGCCGAGCTTCAGCAGGACGCCGGCCAGGATCACCGAACCTGCTGTCGGCGCTTGAACGTGCGCATCCGGAAGCCAGGTATGAACCGGCCACATCGGCATCTTCACCGCAAAGGAGGCGAAGAAGGCAAGCCAGAGCCAGGTCTGGAGCGCCGGCGGGAACTTGTAGGCGAGCAGCGCGGTAATGTCCGTTGTGCCGGCCTGCCAGTACATTGCCATGATGGCGAGCAGCATCAGCACCGAGCCGAGCAGCGTATAGAGGAAGAACTTGTAGCTCGCATAGACGCGGTCCTTGCCACCCCAGACGCCGATGATCAGGTACATCGGAATGAGGCCCGCCTCGAAGAAGACGTAGAAGAGCACGATATCGAGCGAGACGAAGACGCCGATCATCATCGTTTCCAGGATGAGGAAGGCGATCATGTATTCCTTCAGGCGCTTCTCGATCGAGAGCCAGCTCGCCAGCACGCAGAAGGGCATGAGGAAGGTCGACAGGATGACGAACAGCATCGAGATGCCGTCAACGCCGACGTGGTAACCGATGCCGGTCCCGAGCCAGTCAAACTTCTGTTCCATCTGGAAGCCCGGATTGGCATTGTCGAAGCCGATCCAGATGACGAGCGAGACGATGAAGGTGAAGACGGTGGTGATCAGCGAGATTCCCAGCACGTTCTTGCGGCCGCTCTCGCTCTCGCCGTTCATCAGCAGCAGGAGCACCACGCCGGCGAGCGGCAGGAAGGTGACCGTTGAAAGAATAGGCCAATCGGTCATCAGAAGGAACTCCCGAGCATCATCCAGGTAACGAGCGCCGCAATGCCGATCAGCATGGCGAAGGCATAGTGATAGAGGTAACCGGTCTGCAGGCGGACGACGCGGTCGGTGACGGCGACGACGCGGGCGGCGACGCCGTTCGGGCCGTAGGTGTCGATGACGCCGACATCACCCTTCTTCCATAGGAAGCGGCCAAGCGCCCTGGCCGTGCGGACGAAGAGGAAGTCGTAGAGTTCGTCGAAGTACCACTTGTTCAAGAGGAAGTGGTAGAGCACCCGGTGCTGCTTGGCGAGGACGCGCGGCGTCTGCGGCGAACGGATATACATGTACCAGGCGGTGACGAAACCGAGCACCATGGCGATGAAGGGGCTCAGGCCCACGAGCGCCGGCACGTGGTGGAACTGTTCAACGAGTTCATTCTCGGCGCCGGTAAAGAGCGCGCCCTTCCAGAACTCGGCATATTCCTCACCGTAGAACCGACCTTCGAAGATCACGCCAGCAAACATCGCGCCAAACGCAAGAAGATAGAGCGGCACCAGCATGACCTGCGGCGATTCGTGGACGTGATGCATGACCTCATGCGAAGCGCGTGGCTTGCCGAAGAAGGTCATGAAGATCAGGCGCCAGGAATAGAAGCTGGTGAAGAGCGCAGCGATGACCAGCAGCGAGAAGGCAAAGCCTGCGACCGGCGAATGCGATGCATAGGTCGCCTCGATGATCACGTCCTTGGAGAAGAAGCCGGCAAAGCCGATCGGCGTGAAGGGAATGCCGACGCCGGTGATCGCCAGCGTGCCGATGATCATCATCCAGAACGTCACCTGGATGTGCGGCCGCAGGCCACCCATGTAGCGCATGTCCTGCTCGCCATCGACGGCGTGGATGACCGATCCGGCGCAGAGGAAGAGCAGCGCCTTGAAGAAGGCATGCGTGAACAGGTGGAAGATTGCCGCGCCATAGGCCCCTACCCCGAGCGCCACGAACATGTAGCCGAGCTGCGAGCAGGTGGAATAGGCGATGACGCGCTTGATGTCGTTCTGCACCAGGCCGACGGTCGCCGCGAAGAAGGCGGTGATCGCGCCGATCACGGTGACGACGGTCAGTGCATCCGGCGACAGTTCGAACAGCGGCGACATGCGGGCGACGAGAAAGACGCCGGCGGTGACCATGGTGGCGGCATGGATGAGGGCCGAGACCGGGGTCGGGCCTTCCATGGCATCCGGCAGCCAGGTGTGCAGCAGGAACTGCGCCGACTTGCCCATCGCGCCCATGAAGAGCAGCAGGCAGACGCCGGTCAGCGCATGCGCCTTGTCGAGCTGCATGCCGAAGAGGTTGAGGATCACTTCTCCCGCCTCGCCGCCGCCTTCATGCGGAGCGAAATTCGAGGCATTGGCGAAGATCGTGTCGAGATTGATCGCGCCGAACAGCACGAAGACACCGGCAATACCGAGCACGAAACCGAAGTCGCCGACGCGGTTGACGATGAAGGCCTTCATCGCCGCAGCCGTCGCCGACGGCTTCTTGAACCAGAAGCCGATCAGCAGATAGGAGGCCAGACCGACGCCTTCCCAACCGAAGAACATCTGCGCCAGGTTGTCGGCCGTCACCAGCATCAGCATGGCGAAGGTGAAGAGCGAGAGATAGGCAAAGAAGCGCGGGCGATGCGGATCGGTATGCATGTAACCGATCGAATAGACGTGAACCAGCATCGAGACCGTGTTGACGACGATCAGCATGACCGAGGTCAGCGTATCCACCCGCAGCGACCAGGAGACATCGATGCCGCCGGACTGAATCCAGCGCAGCACCTCGACCTTAATCGGGCCGCCTTCAGCGTGGCCCATGCCAACGGTGAAGAAGACGTACCAGGATAGGATGGCGGCGATGATCATCAGGCCGCTGGTGACATATTCTGAAGCTTTGGCGCCGATGGCGCGGCCGAACAGGCCGGCGACGATCGCACCGATCAAGGGAAGAAAGACGATAGCCTTATAGAGGAACATGAGCCACTCAGCCCTTCATCATATTGACGTCTTCGACCGCGATCGAGCCGCGGTTGCGGTAGAAGACAACGAGAATTGCAAGACCGATCGCCGCCTCGGCAGCCGCCACCGTCAGGATGAACAGCGCAAAGACCTGTCCGACGATGTCGTTCAGGAAGGAGGAGAAGGCGACCATGTTGATGTTGACGGCAAGCAGGATCAGTTCGACCGACATCAGGATGACGATGACGTTCTTGCGGTTCAGGAAGATGCCGAAGACGCCGAGCGTGAAGAGGATGGCGCTGACCGTCAGGTAGTGGGAAAGACCGATGACCATGTTCTTTGTTCCTTGACCTGCCTTTAGACGCCCTGCCCGGGCTTGACCGAAACCACCTCGACGGCGGTGGCGGGCGTGCGGGCAACCTGCCTGGGGATATTCTGCCGCTTGATGTTGGTGCGGTGCCGGAGCGTCAGCACGATCGCGCCGATCATCGCGACCAGCAGAACCAGACCGGCGATCTGGAAGAAGTAGACGTAATTGGTGTAGAGCACGTCGCCGAGGGCGGCCGTATTGGTGCGCTCCGTCAGCGCCGGGATCGGCATGGCGACGGTCTTGGCGATCTCAGGCGAGATGACGCTGCCGCCGATGACGACGATCAGCTCGGCTGCGAGAATGATCCCGATCAGCCCGCCGATCGGCGCATATTCGAGAACCCCTGCCCTCAATTCGGTGAAGTCGATATCGAGCATCATCACCACGAAGAGGAAGAGGACGGCGACGGCGCCGACATAGACGACCAGCAGGATCATCGCCAGGAATTCGGCGCCGAGCAGCAGGAAAAGGCCGGCCGCGTTGAAGAACACCAGGATCAGGAACAGAACCGAGTGAACCGGGTTCTTCGCCCAGATGACCATGAACGCCGACGCCACCGCGACAAAGGCGAAAAGATAGAAAAATAGAGCCTGCAGACCCATGTTGGTGCCTTTTTCATCTTCCCCCGGGCAGCCGGGAGTTTTTCTGCCCGATAGAGCCTTGCGCGGCTGACCGGCAAAGCTCCTGTGCATATTGACCGCGACCGGAGCAGCGAAGCTCCCTTGCGGCATGTCTAAACCCAATCAGCGGTACGGCGAGTCGATCGCGATATTGCGGGCGATTTCGCGCTCCCACCGGTCTCCGTTATCGAGAAGGCGCGCCTTGTCGAAATAGAGCTCTTCGCGGGTTTCCGTCGCAAATTCGAAATTCGGACCCTCGACGATCGCGTCAACAGGGCAGGCTTCCTGGCAGAAGCCGCAATAGATGCACTTCACCATGTCGATGTCGTAGCGCACGGTGCGGCGCGTGCCGTCGTTGCGGCGCGGACCAGCCTCGATTGTGATGGCCTGGGCAGGACAGATCGCCTCGCAGAGTTTGCAGGCAATGCAGCGTTCCTCGCCGTTCGGATAGCGGCGCAACGCATGCTCGCCGCGGAAACGCGGAGAGACCGGGCCCTTCTCGAAGGGGTAATTGATGGTCGCCTTCTGGCGGAAGAAATAGCGCATCGACAGAAAGAACGCGCCAAAGAATTCCTTGAGGAACAGCGAGTTGATGGAGCTGGACAAGCTTGCCATCTTCAACCTCCAATTTTGCCGGAAACGAGAACGGGCGTCATCAAGCCCATCCCATCAGTTTCAGCACGAATGCAACGATGATGACCATGGCGAGCGACAGCGGCAGGAAGACCTTCCAGCCGAGACGCATGAGCTGGTCGTAGCGGTAGCGCGGCACGAAGGCCTTGACCATCGCGAACATGAAGAACACCAGGCAAGCCTTCAGGGTGAACCAGATGATGCCGGGAACCCAGTTGAGGATCCAGATATCGACCGGAGGCAGCCAGCCGCCCAGGAAGAGGATCGTCGTCAGCGCGCACATCAGGCAGACGGCCGCATATTCGCCGAGCATGAACATCATGTATGGCGAGGAGCCGTATTCGACCATGAAGCCGGCGACCAGTTCCGATTCGGCCTCCGGAAGGTCGAACGGCGGACGGTTGGTCTCGGCGAGCGCCGAAATGAAGAAGACGATGAACATCGGGAAAAGCGACAGCCAGTGCCAGTCGAGGAACGAGGCCGGCAGGCCGAGCATCGTGCCGAGGCCGGTGTGCTGTGCATTGACGATATCGGTCAGGTTCAGCGAACCGACGCAGAGCAGCACGGTGACGATGACGAAGCCGATCGAGACTTCGTAGGAGACCATCTGTGCCGCCGAGCGCAAGGCGCCCAGGAACGGATACTTCGAGTTCGAAGCCCAGCCGCCCATGATGATGCCGTAGACCTCGAGCGAGGAGATGGCGAAGATGTAGAGGATACCGACATTGATGTTGGCGATCACCCATCCGTCGGCGAGCGGCACCACCGCCCAGGTGGACAGCGCCAGCAGCACCGTCACCAGCGGGGCAAGCAGGAAGACCGCCTTGTTGGCGCCGGCCGGAATGATCGGCTCCTTGAAGACGAACTTCAGAAGGTCGGCGAAGGACTGGAACAGGCCGAAGGGACCGACGACGTTCGGGCCGCGGCGCAGCTGCACGGCCGCCCAGATCTTGCGGTCGGCGAGCAGCACATAGGCGATGAAAACGAGAAGGCAGACCAGAAGCAGCAGCGACTGACCGATCATGATGATTGCCGGCAAGGCATAGGTCGAAAAGAAAGAATCCATGGTCCCCTGCCCTTACTCTGCCGCGACTTTGAAGTTGTTGCGGGCCAATGCCGAGCACTCGGCCATGACAGCCGAGGCCCGCGCTATCGGGTTCGTCAAATAGAAGTCTTTGACCGGCGACGCAAACCCTGACTTGTTCATCTTGCCGGCTTTTTTCGCAACTGCGGCAATTTGGGCGCTATCGGTTTCGGCGATCTCGTCGATGGCGGCGAAATGCGGGAAAGCGGCGTAGAGCCGGCCACGCAGTTCGCTCAGCGAATCGAAGGGAAGCTTCTTGCCGAGCACGTCCGAAAGGGCGCGGATAATTGCCCAGTCCTCACGGGCATCACCCGGTGCAAAGCCGGCGCGGCTGCCCATCTGGACGCGGCCTTCGGTGTTGACCCAGGTGCCGGACTTTTCGGTATAGGCTGCGGCTGGCAGGATGACGTCAGCATGATGGGCGCCGTTATCACCATGCGAACCGATATAGACGGTCAGCCCCGCCTTCTTGGCGGTGAAGTCGAGTTCGTCGGCGCCGAGCAGGAAGAGCACGTCCATCGACGTTAGCATTTCAGCGGCGTTGACGCCCTTGGCACCCGGCACGAAACCGAGGTCGAGGCCGCCGACGCGCGAGGCCGCAGTATGAAGGACGGCAAAGCCGTTCCAGCCTTCGACGACCGCGCCGACCGAACCGGCAAGCTTGGCGGCGCTGGCAAGGACGCCGGCGCCGTCAGTGCGCGACAACGCACCCTGGCCGATGATGATCATCGGCTTGGCGGCATTCTTCAGGACGTCGGCAAAAGCGTGGGTGCCATCGACCAGATCCTTCAGCGTGTCGGGACCGGCGCCGAGATAATCATAGCTGTAACGCAGTTCGCCCGGCTCGCCGATGACGCCGATCGGAAACTTGCCGCGGCGCCAGCGCTTGCGGATGCGGGCATTGAGGATGGCCGCCTCGAAGCGCGGATTGGCGCCGATGATCAGCAGCGCGTCGGCCTGGTCGATGCCTGCAATGGTCGGGTTGAAAAGGTAGCTTGCGCGGCCGAGCGACGGATCGAGTGCCGTCCCATCCTGGCGACAGTCGAGGTTGTCCGATCCGAGCGACTTCACCAGTTCGGAGAGCGCATACATTTCCTCGACGGAGGCAAGATCGCCAGCGATCGCGCCAATCTTGTCGCCCGAGGTGGCCCCGACGGCAGCCTTGATGGCGCCGAAGGCCTCGGCCCAGCTCGCCGGCTGCAGGCGGCCGCCGCGCCGGACATAGGGCCGGTCGAGGCGCTGGGTCTTCAGGCCGTCCCAGATGAAGCGGCTCTTGTCGGAAATCCACTCCTCGTTGATCGCCTCGTTGACGCGCGGCAGGATGCGCATGACTTCGCGGCCGCGGGTATCGACGCGGATCGCCGAACCGACGGCATCCATGACGTCGATCGATTCGGTCTTGTTCAGTTCCCAGGGGCGCGCCGTGAAGGCGAAGGGCTTGGAGGTGAGCGCGCCGACCGGGCAAAGGTCGACGACGTTGCCCTGCAGTTCGGAGGTCATCGCCTGTTCGAGATAGGTGGTGATCTCGGCGTCTTCGCCGCGGCCGATCAGGCCGAGTTCGGAAATGCCGGCGACCTCGGTGGTGAAGCGAACGCAGCGCGTGCAGTGGATGCAGCGGTTCATCACCGTCTTGACGAGCGGGCCGATATACTTGTCCTCGACGGCACGCTTGTCTTCCTGGTAGCGCGAGGTATCGATGCCGAAGGCCATCGCCTGGTCCTGCAGGTCGCATTCGCCGCCCTGGTCGCAGATCGGGCAATCGAGCGGATGGTTGATCAGCAGGAATTCCATCACGCCTTCGCGGGCCTTCTTGACCATCGGCGTATTGGTGAAGACCTCGGGCAGTTCGCCGTTCGGGCCGCCGCGGATATCGCGCACGCTCATGGCGCAGGAAGCCTGCGGCTTCGGCGGGCCGCCCTTCACTTCGACAAGGCACATGCGGCAATTGCCGGCAACCGACAGCCGCTCATGGAAGCAGAAGCGCGGAACCTCGGCGCCGGCGTCTTCGCACGCCTGCAACAGCGTGAAATGATCCGGAACTTCGATCTCGTTGCCGTCAATCTTCAGTTTTGCCATCGTCGCTCAGTCCTGTTTCCCGTTTGCCTGAAGACGGCAAACAAACCTATTTTTGCAACAGTCTCATTGCCAAGCCGGATCTTTCGTCCTGCTGGCAGCTGATGTCGCCCAAATTCTCTATCGCGCGTTCCAGATCCGGAACCGCACCGGCATCTGCAGCGTGAGGCCCCCGCCCCTGCGCCGATCTGCCCTTCTTTCCGGCCGATTGATCCGGCCGGACATTTCATTTCCTTCTGCGGCCCCGCCCTGCCAGAATTTTCGCCTGGCCGGTCCAGTCGTCGCGGCCGATGCGGCCGTTGAAACCGAGCTCGGCCTCCAGCCGGGCGATGTCCTCGTCGCTCCAGCCGGCGATCTCGGCAAAGCTGCGAACGCCCTTGGCGTTCAGCACCTGCTCGAGCTTCGGGCCGATGCCGGCGATCAGCTTGAGATCATCGGCCTTTGCAGTCCGCGCCGCCGGTTTTGCTTTCACGACCGGTTTTGGCTGGCTTGCCGGCGCCGGCGCGCTTGCCTGGATCGGCGCACTGGCGGGCTTGACCACCGTCAGTCTCGGCCCGGCCTTCTTCTCGAAAACCGGCTTCTCCGCAACGGGCTTGGCGAAAGCCTTGACCGTCGGGCGGATATTTTCCGGCCGGATATCGACTTCCGGCGCCGGTTCCTCCGGCGGCGTGTCGTCGAGAGCGGCAGCAAGCTTGCCGGTGGTTTCCAGAGCGCTCTGGAAGGCTCCGAAAAAGGCGCCTGCCATCTGCGTCGAGAAGCCGAAACCGATCGCCGTTGCAGCAGCAAAGGCTGCGGCGGGATGCGCCATCAACGGATGCACCGGCATTGCCTGTGCGTTTTCCAGCATCTCGGCGGCAAGACGGCCGAAGCCGGCCGCGAAATCGGCAGTCTCTTCCTTCTTCCCACTCTTGGATGCCTTGTCCGTCATGATTATTCAGCCGCCTCCAGAACCGCGCCGTGGTCGAGCGCGCTGGCCGTATACTGGTCGATGCGCTTTTCGATCTCGGGGCGGAAGTTACGGATCAGACCCTGCACCGGCCATGCGGCGGCGTCGCCGAGCGCGCAGATGGTGTGGCCTTCGATCTGCTTGGTCACCTGGAACAGCATGTCGATTTCGCGCTTCTGGGCATTGCCCTTGGCCATGCGTTCCATCACCCGCCACATCCAGCCGGTGCCTTCGCGGCACGGCGTGCACTGGCCGCAGCTCTCGTGCTTGAAAAAGGCGGAGATGCGGGCGATCGCTTTGATGACGTCGGTGGACTTGTCCATGACGATCGCAGCGGCCGTTCCGAAAGATGAGCCGACGCCGCGCAGGCCGTCGAAATCCATCGGGCAATCAATGATGTCCTTGGCCGGAACGATCGGGCATGATGCGCCGCCCGGAATGACGGCGAGAAGATTGTCCCAGCCGCCGCGGATGCCGCCTGCATGGCGGTCTACCAGTTCGCGGAAGGTAATGCCCATTTCCTCTTCGACCGTGCACGGCTTGTTGACGTGGCCGGAGAGCATGAACAGCTTGGTGCCGACATTGTTCGGGCGGCCGATGGACGAGAACCAGCCGGCGCCGCGGCGCAGGATCGTCGGCGCCACAGCGATCGATTCGACGTTATTAACCGTCGTCGGGCAGCCGTAGAGACCCATATTGGCCGGGAACGGCGGCTTCAGGCGCGGCTGGCCCTTCTTGCCTTCGAGGCTTTCGAGCAGCGCGGTCTCCTCGCCGCAGATGTAGGCGCCGGCGCCGTGATGGACGTAGATGTCCATGTCCCAGCCGAGCTTGTTGTTCTTGCCGAGCAGGCCATAGTCATAACATTCGTCGATCGCCGCCTGCAGCGCCTCGCGCTCGCGGATATATTCGCCGCGCACATAGATGTAGGCGGCATTGGCGCCCATGGCGAAACTCGCGACGACGCAGCCTTCGACCAGCGTATGCGGATCGTGGCGCATGATGTCGCGGTCCTTGCAGGTGCCGGGCTCGGATTCGTCGGCATTGACGACGAGATAATGCGGGCGGCCGTCGCTTTCCTTCGGCATGAAGGACCATTTGAGACCGGTGGGGAAACCGGCGCCGCCGCGGCCGCGCAGGCCCGAAGCCTTCATCTCGTTGATGATCCAGTCACGGCCCTTTTCGAGGATCTGCTTGGTGCCGTCCCAGTGGCCGCGGCTCATCGCGCCCTTCAGGGACTTGTCCTTGAGGCCGTAGATATTGGTAAAGATGCGGTCTTTATCTTGTAACATGCTTCACCTCTTACCGCGGCTTCTTGCCGAAGACCTTGATATATTCCGCTTCGCCGCCCTTGGCGAGCGCCTTGGCCTGCTTGACCCAGTCGTCGCGCTCGATGCGGCCGCGGAAGTTCAGGTAGCCGTCGACCCATTCGCGTTCGGCCTTCTTCCAGCTTGCGACCTGCGCGAAGGTGAAGATGCCGATTTCGTTCAGCGTCGCCTCGATCTTCGGACCGACGCCGGAGATCATCTTCAGATCATCCGGGGCGGCGGGCTTTTCGATGCCGGCCGGGCGGTTCTTGTCGGTCAGGCTGGGCTTCGCCGCCGCGGCTTCGGCCTTGACGGCCGGGGCCGGCTCGGCAGCCGCGGTGCCGGAAACCGGCTGTTCCTGAGCTGCCTTGGCGTTCTTCGCCGCAGCCTTCGGCGCCGTTGCCGGCGTCTTCAGAGCCGCATTGGTCTCGGCATCGGTGCTCTTCGGGCGGGCGGCCTCGGAGGGCGGAACCGGAGCGGCGTCAACCGGAGCCGATACGCCTTCTGCATCAGCCTTCTTGGCGCGTGTCCTTGCCTTCGGCTCTTCCGTCGTCAGCGAGGTCGGGCCTCCTTCCGGCGCGGAGAATATGCGGTCGATCTGGGTGCCCGGCTTGATGCTCGCGCCATTGCCGGCGGCGAAGGTATCGATGATCTCTTCGAGACGCGCGGGCGTCAGATCCTCATAGGTGTCCTTGCCGATCATCACCATCGGGGCGTTGACGCAGGCGCCAAGACATTCGACCTCTTCCCACGACAGCGTGCCTTCGGCGTTGCGCTCGAAGGGATGGGCATGGATCTTGCTCTTGCAGACCGACATCAGCGCTTCCGAGCCGCGCAGCATGCAGGGCGTCGTGCCGCAGACCTGCACATGGGCGCGGGTGCCGACGGGATGCAGCTGGAACTGCGTATAGAAGGTCGCGACCTCGAGCACCCTTATATAGGCCATGTCGAGCATGTCGGCGATCTTTTCGATCGCCGCGCGCGTGACCCAGCCGTCCTGCTCCTGCGCCCGCATCAACAGCGGAATGACCGCCGACTGCTGGCGGCCGGCGGGGTATTTCTGGATCGTCTTGTCCGCCCAGACCGCATTTTCATCGCTGAAAGCGAATGCGGCAGGCTGAAATTGATCTTCGGCTAATCGACGAACGGACATTCTTCCTCACGCCTTGTCAGTTTAGGGTTCCACACCGCGAAGCGGTCAAAGACTGCATTTCGCAGGCATAGGCCGACTGGTCTTTCTGCATAAATACGACGAATTTGCTGCCATTCGGGATGGCAGCCTTGATCTGATAGCCCTTGGACAAAAGCTCGCCCATGGACGCTTGCGCCGCCGGCGGCGTCACTTCCTTGTGGCCCAACGGCGTGCCGAGGGTGTCGGCCTCCTGGGCCGAAACCCCGGATGCCGCAAGAAGGAGAGCGACGGCAAGCGGCAGACGCTGCATCAGCGGTCTACCTCGCCGAAGACGATGTCGAGCGAGCCGAGCACGGCTGCGACGTCGGCAAGCTGGTGGCCGCGGCATATAAAGTCCATCGCCTGCAGATGCGCGTAACCGGGGGCGCGGATCTTGCAGCGATACGGCTTGTTGGAGCCATCGGAGACGAGATAGACGCCGAATTCGCCCTTCGGCGCTTCGACGGCGGCGTACACTTCGCCGGCCGGCACGTGATAGCCTTCGGTATAAAGCTTGAAGTGGTGAATCAGCGCTTCCATCGAGCGCTTCATCTCGCCGCGCTTCGGCGGCACGACCTTGCCGTCGATCGACGAGAAAGGACCGGTCTTGGCATCAGACAGCAGGCGATTGACGCACTGCTTCATGATACGCACCGATTGGCGCATCTCGATCATGCGGATCAGGTAGCGGTCGTAGTTGTCGCCGTTCTTGCCGATTGGAATGTCGAATTCGAGATCGGAATAACATTCGTAAGGCTGGGCGCGACGCAGATCCCAGGCAGCGCCCGAACCGCGCACCATGACGCCAGAGAAGCCCCAGGCCCAGCAATCTTCCAGCGAGACGACGCCGATATCGACGTTGCGCTGCTTGAAGATGCGGTTGCCGGTCAACAGGTTGTCGATGTCGTCGAGCGCCTTGAGGAAAGGATCGCACCAGTCGCCGATATCCTGCACGAGCTTTTCCGGCAGGTCCTGGTGGACGCCGCCGGGACGAACGTAGGCGGCATGCATGCGCGAACCGCTGGCGCGTTCGTAGAACACCATCAGCTTTTCACGCTCCTCGAAGCCCCAGAGCGGCGGCGTCAGCGCGCCGACGTCCATGGCCTGCGTCGTGACGTTCAAGAGATGCGACAGGATGCGGCCGATTTCAGAATAAAGCACGCGGATCAGCTGGCCGCGGATCGGGATCTCGATGCCGAGCAGCCTTTCAACAGCCAGCGCATAGGCATGCTCCTGGTTCATCGGCGCGACGTAATCGAGACGATCGAAATAGGGCACCGCCTGAAGATAGGTTTTGGTCTCGATCAGCTTCTCGGTGCCGCGATGCAGCAGTCCGATATGCGGATCAACCCGCTCCACAATTTCGCCGTCAAGCTCCAGGACAAGACGAAGAACGCCGTGCGCCGCCGGATGCTGCGGTCCGAAATTGATGTTGAAGTTGCGGACGTTATGTTCGGTCATGGCGATGGGCTCGCGTTCTCAGATAACCAGTGAGTGGCAGGCACAAGCCCACCAGCCGCCTTGAATTTATTGCTTCGCTTTTTCATCGCCAGGGAGAACATATTCTGTTCCCTCCCAAGGCGACATGAAGTCGAAGTTGCGGAATTCCTGCTTCAGTTCTACCGGCTCGTAAACGACGCGCTTGGCCGCATCGTCGTAGCGGACTTCGACGAAACCAGTGGTCGGGAAGTCCTTGCGCAGCGGGTGACCTTCGAAACCGTAATCGGTCAGGATGCGGCGCAGATCAGGATGACCGGTGAAGAGCACGCCGTACATGTCCCAGGTCTCGCGCTCGAACCAGTCGGCGCCGGGATAAAGGCCGCAAGCCGACGGCACGGGCGTGTCTTCGTCGGTTGCGACCTTGACGCGGATGCGCAGGTTTCTCTTCGGCGACAGCAAGTGATAGACGACGTCGAAGCGCAGCTCGCGCTGTGGCCAGTCGACACCGCAAATATCGATCAGATTGACGAAACCGCATTTGGCGTCGTCACGCAGGAAGGTCAGAAGCGGGATCAGGTTTTCACCCGTCGCGGTCAGCGTCAGCTCGCCATACTTCAACTGCGATGCGGCGATCAGGTTGCCGCGCGCTTCGCCAAGGTAGGACGCAAGCTCAGTCAGGGCTTCACTCATATGCCTTGTCCTTAACCCTTAGCGTTCGATCGTGCCGGTGCGTCGGATCTTCTTCTGCAGCAGAAGCACGCCATAGAGCAGTGCTTCCGCCGTGGGGGGACAGCCCGGCACGTAGATATCGATCGGCACGACGCGGTCGCAGCCGCGCACCACGGAATAGGAATAGTGATAGTAGCCACCGCCATTGGCGCAGGAGCCCATCGAGATGACGTAGCGCGGCTCGGGCATCTGGTCGTAGACCTTGCGCAGAGCGGGCGCCATCTTGTTGGTCAGCGTGCCGGCGACGATCATCACGTCGGACTGGCGCGGCGAGGCGCGCGGCGCAAAGCCAAAGCGCTCGACGTCGTAACGCGGCATCGACAGCTGCATCATCTCGACGGCGCAGCAGGCAAGGCCGAAGGTCATCCACATCAGCGAGCCGGTGCGGGCCCAGTTGATCAACTCGTCGGTCGAGGTGACGAGGAAACCCTTGTCGGCGAGCTCGTTGTTGATCTCGCCGAAGAATGCGTCATTGCTGCCGATCGGATTGCCGGTCGAGGGATCAATGATCCCCTTCGGCTGCTGGGCGACGAGCGGCTGATTGCTCACAGGGGTCACTCCCATTCCAGGGCTCCCTTCTTCCATTCATAGATAAAGCCGATGGTCAGCACGAGGAGGAAGACCATCATGGACCAGAAGCCGAACCAGCCGATGGCGCCGAAGGAAACGGCCCAGGGGAAGAGGAAGGCGACTTCGAGGTCGAAGATGATGAAGAGGATCGACACGAGATAGAAGCGGATGTCGAACTTCATGCGGGCGTCGTCGAAAGCGTTGAAGCCGCATTCGTAAGCCGAGAGCTTTTCCGAATCGGGCGCTTTGAAAGCCACGGCGAACGGCGCAATGAGCAGCGCCAGGCCGATAACAAGCGCGATACCAATGAAGATAGCGATCGGAATATAGGAACTGAGCAGTTCAGTCATCATGTTCATCCTTGCTTGCCGGAGGCGCCAGGCGGCGCATTTGGGCAATTGCCCGGCAAGCGAACGTGCGTTGCAACAAGCCGTGGTTAGCGCAGCCGAAGCCCCGGCGCAAGACTTTTACAGAGGCAATTCGACGCGTCGCGCGCGGACATTATCAAGCAGATGCAACGATGTCGCGACAAATCCGCAGAAGCTGATTCAAGCTGCATGCCTGACCCCTGGAAACTGCATGGCTTTCGGAAGAGAATGGCGCGAGTGACGGGGCTCGAACCCGCGACCTCCGGCGTGACAGGCCGGCACTCTAACCGACTGAGCTACACCCGCGCATAGTGGACGGAAGAACCGGATAGCGGCGATTTGACGCCTCTTTTGAAATGGCGCGAGTGACGGGGCTCGAACCCGCGACCTCCGGCGTGACAGGCCGGCACTCTAACCGACTGAGCTACACCCGCACTTCATTTCAAGCAATCCGGATGCCTTCGCACCCTTACCAAAACGGCTGCCCGTTTCGATGAGCGGCTAACTACGGGGTTCGCCTTTTAGTGTCAAGCAGGTTTGGAGACAAAACCATGACAGTCGTTGAATTGTTTCGGCAAAGACCATGCGAGAAGAACGAAAAGCCGGCAATTCCGTTTGCCGCTGCGGCACGGACGCCCGATCGAAGCCGACGACACGGTCGAAGCCGACATGCCCGCCGCCTTCCCTTCCCCTTTATCCACAGCCCCGCCGCTCCCAATCGGCGCCGCGAAGAGAGGGACTGCCGCCAAAAAAATCAAAAAATCTTCACAAACACTCTTGCGGTTTTGCCGCGATCCGCATAGATCACGGCCACCAACGCGGCAGGCCGATCCGGCTTCGCAAGCGATGGGCGATTAGCTCAGTTGGTAGAGCGCCTCGTTTACACCGAGGATGTCGGGAGTTCGAGTCTCTCATCGCCCACCATTTTTTCTCCTATCAGCGTCAAGTACCTAAGCGATATCGCGGGCTCGCAAACCGACGCTCCGCGCTCCTTCGTACCCATGTGCGGATTCAGGAGACATTTCGGCGCAGAAAGGCGTGACGTCCGGCAGATTCTGATGCGCTCGCCGTCTGAGACCTCCACCAAAACGGACTACTCCGACTGCCGCGCCACCTCCGATTGGGCGAATGGATGGAGGGCGGCAAACGTGGGAATATTCGCCGCCCGGAAAGTCTCCGCGCTTGAAGGTTTCTCACGCCTGGAGGGGTGTCATGAGAACTCTCTGCTCCGTATTGACACTGTGCATCGCGATTGCCGTTGGCGCGCCAAGTCCCACCTATGTCAACCTGCCTGGCTATGCATTCAAGACGAAGCCGAACTGCCAGCGCCACAAACCAAAGACGCAATTTGACGCGAGGTGCGACTGGCCGAGATTGGGCTTCAAGGACTTTACGCCGCCGCTGGTGACCGTGCTTGGGATCTGAAGACGTTCAGCGCCATCGCAAATCATTGCCGGCCCGATTCGCCTGGCAGCCGGAGGGCATTCATCCCTTTGCCAGCTCCTTGTCCACGGCCGAAACCAGCCGCGAATCATCCGCCGTCACGTCAGGCGCGAATCGGGCGGCCACCTTGCCGTCGCGGCCGATCAGGAATTTTTCGAAGTTCCAGAGAACATCGTCCTCGTCACCGGCTGATATGCCGTGGGATTTCAGGCGCTCGCGCATCGGGCCGTCGCCGGTCGTCTCCACGCCGGATTTGGTCAGTTGCCGGTAAAGCGGGTGCTGGGCCTCGCCCTTGACCGAAATCTTCGAGAAGATCGGGAAGGTGACATCGTAGGTGCTGGTGCAGAAATCGAGGATCTCGGCGTCGGTGCCCGGCTCCTGGCCCTTGAAGTCGTTGGCGGGGAAAGCAGCGACGACGAAGCCGCGCTCACGCTTTTCGCCATAGAGTTTTTCAAGCCCCTCATATTGCGGCGTGAGCCCGCATTTCGAGGCGACGTTGACGATCAACAGCACCCTGCCCTTGTATTCGTTGAGCGCGGTTTCACGACCATCCACCGTCTTGACCGGGATATCCAGCACATTGCCCGTCACGGGAACCTCCAATTTCACAAGGATAATTCCGGCGAGCTTAGCGATATCGCCGCCAATGTCATCAGGGCAGAGATCAACTCGGCGTCAGCGGCCCCGGTGTCGCCCCTTCGGTAACACCGGGGGCAGCCGGTCAGGCGGGAGAGGTTTCCCTTACGTCATCGAGCAGGAAATGCACGACGAGATAATCCGTCTTGTAGTGGCGGCCGCTGTCCGAGACCGATTCGAGGCTGCCTCCATCCTTCGGATGCCAGGGATGGTAGTGCGGGTTGGTGGTGATGAGCGTGATGGCCCTGCCGGCGAACTGTCCCTCGCCCAGCCGGAAGCGCATCTCGGCGAGCGGCCAGATTCGCTCGTAATCTTCCATGGCGATGCGCGCTTTCAGCGCCTTCCGGTGCAACGGCGCTTCGCCGGCCTCGGCGGGTGATTCCAACATCACCTCCTCGGCTTCGTTGAGAACGGCGTTGAATTCTTCAGGCCACATGCGTCTCATGAAATCGCTCCTCCCGAGGCTTTTTCGTCAGTCCACAAATGAAACTTAGCGATTTGTCCGAAAGAAGCAAATTCCCGTCATGTGGTTGTCATCTAGGCCCGCTGCTCCTACGTTCCCCGCAGACCGCATCAGGGCCGTCAACCGCCCGCAATCCCGAGATCAGAGATGAAGACACGTGAAGAAAGGCAGGCGCTCAGGGCCAGCATGCCGCGCACGCCGCTCAGCGCCCACCACATGGAAAACGCCCGGCTGCTGCCGGATCGCGGCGAGCTGCTCTACCGGATTCCGAACGGCGGCATCGTCGTCGAAGTGGGAGCAGCCTTCGGCGAATATACCGCGGAGATCCTGGAAAAGAATCGCCCGGCGCAGCTCTATCTCATCGATCCCTGGTCGATGGACCGCTACAGCTCCGGCCTCGATTCGATCCACACCAAGTTCGCGGCCGAGATCGAGGCCGGCCGGCTGCATCTGATGCAGGGCACGTCGCTCGAAAAGCTCGCCGAGTTCGAGGATGATTTTCTCGATTGGGCCTATATCGATACCGACCATTCCTTCGAGCTCACCTGGCAGGAGCTCCTGCTCTGCGAAAAGAAGGTGAAGCGGACGGGGCGCATTGCCGGTCACGATTTTTGCACCGGCAATACGGTCAAGCCGATCGTCTATGGGGTCGTCGAGGCGGTCACGAAATTCTGCAAGGATTACGGCTGGCAATTCGAATTCCTGACGGTCGAATCACACGCGCATTTTTCCTATTGCCTGAAGCGGCTCTGATCCGTTTCGCGTGACGCGCCTTACGCCTCGCCGGCATATTGCGCGTCGCTGACCTTTTCCATCCAGTCGACATGCTTGCCGTCCACCGCCTCGTGAATGGCGATATGCGTCATCGCCGTATCGTGGCCGGCACCGTGCCAATGTTTTTCGCCCGGCGCGAACCAGACGGTGTCGCCGGCGCGGATCTCGCGGATTTCCTCGCCCCAGCTCTGGGCAAGGCCCCTGCCTGAGGTGACGATCAGCGTCTGGCCGAGCGGATGCGTATGCCAGGCCGTGCGGGCGCCGGGTTCGAAGGTGACGGAGGTCGCCCGCACCCGGGCCGGCGCCGGCGGCTCGATCAGCGGGTCCTGGCGGACGGCGCCGGTGAAATAATCGGCCGGCGGTTTCATCGAGGGGCGGGAGCCGGCGGGTTTGATCTCCATGATCTTTCCTTTTCCATCCATTGCGGTTGAAGCCTTGTAACCTGACGATATTTCATCGAGGCGACCGATCAAGCCAGGATCGGCAATTGCCGCATAGCCGCCCGGCTGATAGGCCAATATCTTTCATCACCTGGAGAATTTCGTCATGAAACACCATGCTTTCGGCCGCATGCCCTTCACCGTCACCAATGTCGGCTTCGGCGCCTGGCAGATCGGCGGCTCCTGGGGCGATATCAGCGAGGCGGACGGGCGCGCGGCGCTGAATGCCGCCCTCGATGCCGGCATGACCTTCATCGATACGGCTGACGTCTATGGCGACGGCCGCTCCGAAAGGATCATTGCCGACGTGCTGAAGGCGCGTGGCGGCGAACGTCCGATGGTCGCCACCAAGGCGGGCCGCCGGCTCAACCCGCACGTCGCCGACGGCTATACCAAGGCCAATCTCGAAGGATTCATCGACCGCAGCCTCCAGAACCTTTCCGTCGAAACCCTCGATCTCGTGCAGCTGCACTGCCCGCCGCGCGAAGTATTTTACCAGCCCGAGGTCTTCGATGGTCTCGACGCGCTGCAGAAGGCCGGCAAGATCAAAGGTTACGGCGTCAGCGTCGAAAAGGTCGAAGACGGGCTGAAGGCGATCGAATATCCCGGCGTCGTCAGCATCCAGATCATCTACAACATCTTCCGCCAGCGCCCCGACCACCTGTTCTTTGCCGAGGCACACCGCAAAAACGTGGCGGTCATCGCGCGTGTGCCGCTCGCAAGCGGCCTGCTCTCCGGCAAGATCACCCGCGAGACGCATTTTGCCAGCGACGACCACCGCAATTTCAACCGCCACGGCGAAGCCTTCGATGTCGGCGAAACCTTTGCCGGCGTGCCTTTCGAGGTCGGCCTGCAGGCGGTGGAAGAGGTGCGCAAGCTGGTGCCCGCCGGCGCCACCATGGCGGCCTTCGCGCTGTGCTGGATTCTGATGAGCGACGCCGTCACCGTCGTGATCCCCGGCGCCCGCAACGGCGAACAGGCGCGAGCCAACGCGGCCGCCGCCGATCTGGCGCCGCTTGCGGCCGATGTCATGGCGGCGACACGCGAGATCTACGCGCGGCTGATCGCGCCGCATGTGCATCAGCGCTGGTAAAGACGGAGCTGCTTCTTTCTGGGGGCTGTGGGAAGCATCGGTGAACCGCCCTTGTTGAAGGCAGCCCCTCTCCTTCATGCGCGGCCTTGAGCCGAGCATGGACCCGCACGCGTGAGAGGCCGCAGCATGGATCCTCGGCTCAAGGCCGAGGATGACGGAGTATGGTGAGGCGTCCATGCCAAACTCCAACTTCACTGCACCCGCAAGCTGTTGAAATTGCTACAGCATCTCGCCTCCTGCCCGTCGCGTCCCACCAATCTCCGTCATGCTCGGGCTTGACCCGAGCATCCATGCCGAAGCCCTCTGCTTTGCAAATGTTCTTCAGTCGGATGCCTTCGCCTTCCGGCTGCGAATGCGGACACCCCGTGGATCCTCTGCATCAAGAAAGAGACGCCGGGCTTTCGCCCGGCCTCTTTCTTTATCCCGTCTATCACAATTCAGTTCGTGGCGCTGAGATCAACCGGGAAGAACAGCGTTTCGCCGGAGGAATCGCTGACGCCGTCATTGTCGGTGACGGCGTAGGGTTTGCCTGAGGCGTCGAAGGTGAAGCCTTCGAGCTTGTCGAGCACGTAGCCGTTGGTCGCGCTCTTGAGTTCGCCGAGGAAGTCGTGGGCTTCGGTCTTCTTGACGACCGGCAGTTCGCCGCCGAGCTTGGCGGGCTTCAGCTCCGAGATCGCCACCTTGTAGAGCTTCTTCAGCTTGGCGGCATCGCCGACGAAGTTGTCGCGCTCGATGATGTAGACGCTGTCGCCCTGAGCCGAGATTTCCGACAGGCCGACCCAGCCGCTTTCCGTCTTGTCGAGGGGATAGCGAACGGCGCCCCATTCCTTCTTCTTCGGATTGTAGGAGACGAGCTTGACGAAGCCCTTCTCGTCGTCAGCCCACTCGCGCTGGACCGCCATCCAGAGCGTAGCGTCGTCGCCGGTGCCGATAATGGTGACACCTTCGAAACCGAAGCGAATTTCGTTGGCGGCGAATTCCCTAGGCAGGGCGATCTCGGCCTTGATGTCGCCCTTGGCGTTGACGTTATAGAGGGCGTGCGGGACGAGACGCTCGCTGTAGCCTTCCGAGGCCAGCCAGAAGGAACCGTCGGCGGCAACCGCGATGCCTTCGATGTCGAGCTTCTGGGCCGGGGCGCCATCACGCTTGACGACAAGAGCGTCGGTGATCACTGCCGGCTTCTTGCCGGCATCGATCGTATAGATCGTCGGCTGCGAGCCGAGAACGCTGTCGCTAACGGCATAGAGCATGCCCGGCTTGCCGGGAACGGCGGCGAGGCCGGAAAGGGCGGCGAAGGCGATCGGATTGCCATCCTTTTCGGCGGAGACGATCTGCGGATAGGTCTTCTCGCCTTCCGCACGCTCGTAGATCATCACATGCGAGCGCGCGCCGCCATCCTTGCCGAGGTCGAGCTCGTTGGCGGTGGCAAAGAGATTGCGCTCAGGAATAGCTACCCCGCCTTCCGGCGAAATGCCCGACGGCAGCAGTTGCACGAGCTCAGGATCGGCGCCGGTATCCTTGTAGACGCCGACGACCGAGGCGCGCTCGGCGAGCAGGAAGAAATATTGGTCGTCGCCGAACTTGGCGGCTTCGAGGCCTTCCGGCTCGACACCCTTCGATCCCGACCGGCTTTCCGGATAATGGCCGATATGGGCGACGGCGCGTTCGAAGGATGCACCCGATTCGTAGAGAAGCTTGCCCGTCTTGTCGAAGATGGTGAAGCCGCGTGAGCCGCCCTGGTAATCGCCTTCATTGGCAACGACGAGGCGGTTGTCGTCCAGCCACTTCACGGCGTCGGGCTCGCGCAGCACGCCCTTGGATTCGCCGGTAAATTTCAGCGCGCCGTCACGCTTGGTGTCGATGCCGGAAAGATCGACGCTGCCGGCAGAGAAATGCGTTTTTACCTGAGCCGAATTGGCGTCGATGATGACGATCTCGTTGTTTTCCTGCAGCGTCAGGGCGATCTCGTTCAGGCCGTTGAAGGCGACGAATTCCGGCTCCGGGTCCTCAGGGGCAACACCGGCGAGACCGGTCAGCGCCACGTGCTTGATGGTGCCGCAATCGACCGTGCCGTTCTTGACCTGAAAGACGACGAGATCGCCGGCTGGCATCTGCGGGATCTTGCCGTCATTGACCTCTTCGTCACGCTCGTTTTCGATGGCGATGGCGCCGAGTGTCTTGTCCTTGTTGAGAGCGATCGAATCCGGCTGCCCCCCGAGGTCGCAGGTGTTCTCGATCTTCTTCGTCGCCACGTCGACGATCGCCAGACGACCCGAGGGCTTCGCCTTGCTCTCGGAGGTGTTGACGGCGACGAGCGCCTTGCCGGCGCTCGAGGTGACCGATGTCGGCTCACCGTCCATCATGAGCGCGCCGCCTGATTTCGGCGCCTTGGCGTCGGTGATGTCGATGAAGCCGATCGCGCCGAGCGGGCCGTCGCTGTAGATCAGCGTCTTGCCGTCGTCGGTCGCGGTGATGATTTCGGCCGATGTCGGCGTGAGCTTGTCCTTGTCACCAGGCAGGTTCTGCGCGACCGCGAAAGAGGCGATGCGGTTGAAAACCGGTTCGGCCGCGGCCGGGAAGGCAACGGATGCGAGAAGCACGGCAGCAAGCGCTGCCTTGCGCGATGAAATTGTCATGACATCCCCCAAGTGTGTCGAACATTCGAAACAATGGATTTTCTGAGGGACCGGCATGACAGAGGCATGACAGAAGCGGCATTTTGTACCTGACAATTTCAGGCGAGTTTCCGCTCCTTGCGTATCTCGTTGCGCATGATGAAGAGCGAAGCGGAAAGGATGAGCGCCGCACCCAGCCAGAGGTAACCCGCCGGCGCATAGTCGAAGAACAGCCAGCCGGCGAGTACGTTGAGCGGCAGCTTCAGATCGTCGAACGGCTGCACATAGGCAGCGTCGGCGCTGGCATAGGCAAGGGTCAGCAGATATTGCGCCACAACCGTCAGGAGGCCTGCCAGAAGGAAGAGAGCAAGTGTCGCGCCCATCGGCACGGCAAAACCCGCCACAAGCGCCAGCCCGCCGTTGATCGGCGTCAGCAGCACCAGCAGCCAGACGGTGATCGTCTCCGGCTTCTCAATGCCGGTCAGGCTCTTGGTGATCAGTGAAGAGGCGCCCCAGAGTAGAGCCGAAAGCACCGGCAGCAATGCTGCCCAGGTGAAGCTGTCGGACCACGGCTGCAGGATGATCATCGCCCCGGCAAAGCCGACAGCGGTTGCCGCCCAGCGGGCGGCGCCGACACGTTCGCCGAGGAACAGGCGGGCGCCGAGGATGATGAAGAAGGGCGAGGTCATGACCAGCGCAATCGCCTGCCAGATCGGCACCGCGGCAAGGCCAGAAACCCATGCCTCGACGCCGAGCGCGGCAAAAACCACGCGCACGACATGCCGCCAGGGATAGTTGGTGCGCATCGATGAGAGGCCGGCCTTGCGCAGGAAGGGCAAGGAGAAAAGGAAGGCGAAGGCCTATTGCCAGAAGGCTGCCGAGGCCGGGGGAAAGGCGAGCTTCATCGTCAGCCACTGGGTGACGACGTTGAGGAGCGAAAAGGCCACGCCTCCAAGCACCATGAAGGTTGCGCCGGCAAGGGCGCGGGATTGGGAGACTGCAAGGGAATTCTGATTCATGTCTTTTATCCAGAATAGGGACCAACATAAATCAGGACGCATGAGGCGACGACACGCTGAGGCTGGCAGTCCCCTGCCCGCACGCGGCCATGCTCATTCTCTTTCATCCGGACTATACCGTCGGCTCCGGAGTCACACCGGATCTGCTGACCCCTCCCTAGCCAAGACTTGGGAAGGCGCTCGCGGGCTTGGGTCGGGACCCTTACCGCCGGTGGGGAGTTTCACCCCGCCCTGAGAACGGCTCTGTTCGTAAAACAAAGTTTGGCATGCGGCAAGCGGCGAAAAGAAAAGGGGCCCGGCAAAGCCGAACCCCTCTCAAAAACCCTGCACAGCCGGTCTCGTTTACGGCTGGCGGATAATCTCAAATCAGCCGTTGACGGCGTCCTTCAGGCCCTTGCCGGGCGTGAACTTCGGCACGTTGCGAGCCGGAATGTCGACTTCAGCGCCGGTGGACGGGTTGCGGCCCTTCGATGCGGCACGATGAGAAACGGTGAAGCTGCCGAACCCTGCGAGGCGGATGTCGCCCTTGTTCTTGAGTTCAGCCTGGACAACGTCGAAAACCGCGTCGACAGCGGAAGCCGCGTCAGACTTCGTCAGTCCTGCCTTTTCGGCCACTGCGGACACGAGTTCATTCTTGTTCATGTTTCCACCCCTTTCTAAATGGTATGAAACGACTCAAATGTAAGCTAGGCGCAGAATAGGTTTCATCAGGCCCGCCGGGAACCCAAAAGCCCTGCAAATCAAGGAAAAGCAAGCGTCTCCATGACGTTTTCACAAAAAAGGCTGGCGTTTCCGCCAGCCTTTTCGCGTCTTTTGCGCCAAATGGGCATAAATGTGGCAAGCGCCACTCAATGCGCTATGGTTGCGCCCGTGTCATCAAGGCCTTCGACCGATGTGATCACAGGCGTTTCCACCGTGCCGTCCCACTCGATCGGCTCGGGCCGGCGGATCAGCGCATGCTTGATCACCTCGCCCATGCGGGAGACCGGAATGATCTCCATGCTGTTCTTCACGTTGTCAGGAATCTCCGCCAGGTCCTTGGCGTTTTCCTCCGGAATCAGCACCTTCTTGATGCCGCCGCGAAGCGCTGCGAGCAGCTTTTCCTTGAGACCGCCGATCGGCAACACACGGCCGCGAAGGGTGATTTCACCGGTCATGGCCACGTGTTTGTTGACCGGAATGCCGGTCATGATCGAAACGATCGCGGTCGCCATGGCGACACCGGCCGAGGGGCCATCCTTCGGCGTCGCGCCTTCCGGCACGTGCACGTGGATGTCGTTCTTTTCGAACATCGGCGGCTCGATACCGAAATCGACGGCGCGCGAGCGGACATAGGAGGCCGCTGCCGAGATCGATTCCTTCATGACGTCCTTCAGATTGCCGGTGACCGTCATGCGGCCCTTGCCCGGCATCATCCCGCCTTCGATGGTCAGCAGTTCGCCGCCGACTTCCGTCCAGGCCAGGCCGGTGACGACGCCGACCTGATCCTCGCCCTCGGCTTCGCCGTGGCGGAAGCGCGGGACACCCAGGTAATCGGCGATGTTGGCGGCCGTAACGTGAACGGACTTCGTCTTGCCCTTGATGATCTCGGTCACCGCCTTGCGGGCGAGCTTCATCAATTCCCGTTCGAAGCTGCGGACACCGGCTTCACGGGTATACTGCTGGCTGATCGCCATCAGGGCGTCGTCGCTGACCGAGAATTCCTCCGGCTGCAACGCATGTTCCTTGATGGCCTTCGGCAGCAGGTGCCGCTTGGCGATCTCGCGCTTTTCATCCTCGGTGTAGCCGGCGATACGGATGATTTCCATGCGGTCCATGAGCGGCGCCGGAATGTTCAACGTGTTCGCCGTCGTGATGAACATCACGTCCGACAGGTCGTATTCGACTTCCAGGTAGTGGTCCATGAAGGTCGAGTTCTGCGCCGGATCGAGCACCTCGAGCAAGGCCGAAGACGGATCACCGCGATAGTCCTGGCCGAGCTTGTCGATCTCGTCGAGCAGGAAGAGCGGGTTGGACTTCTTGGCCTTCTTCATCGACTGGATGACCTTGCCGGGCATCGATCCGATATAGGTGCGGCGGTGACCGCGGATTTCGGCTTCGTCGCGAACGCCGCCGAGCGCCATGCGGACATACTCACGGCCGGTTGCCTTGGCGATCGACTGGGCGAGCGAGGTCTTGCCGACACCAGGAGGGCCGACGAGGCAGAGGATCGGCCCCTTGATCTTGGTGGCGCGGGCCTGCACGGCCAGATATTCGACGATGCGCTCCTTGACCTTGTCGAGACCGAAGTGATCGGCTTCGAGGATCTTTTCGGCATTGTTGAGATCGGCCTTGATCTTCGACTTCTTGCCCCACGGAATGCCGAGCAGCCAGTCCAGATAGTTGCGCACGACGGTGGCTTCCGCCGACATCGGGCTCATCTGACGCAGCTTCTTCAGCTCCGCATCGGCCTTTTCACGGGCCTCCTTGGACAGCTTGGTCTTGGCGATGCGCTCTTCCAGTTCGCTCATCTCGTCGCGGCCTTCCTCGCCGTCGCCGAGCTCCTTCTGGATCGCCTTCATCTGCTCATTGAGGTAGTATTCGCGCTGGGTCTTTTCCATCTGGCGCTTGACGCGCGAGCGGATGCGCTTTTCGACCTGCAGGACCGAGATCTCACCTTCCATGAAGCCGAGAGCCTTTTCGAGACGCTGTTTGACGCTGGTGGTTTCCAGCATCTCCTGCTTCTCGGTGATCTTGATCGACAGGTGCGATGCGACCGTATCGGCGAGCTTGGAATAGTCGTCGATCTGGCTGGCGGCGCCGACCACTTCGGGGGAAATCTTCTTGTTGAGCTTCACATAGCTCTCGAATTCGGAAACGACCGAGCGCGACAAGGCTTCCAGCTCGACCGGATCGTCGTGGGGCTCCTCGAGCACATGGCCGAGCGCCTCGTAGAAATCCTCGCGGCTGGTATAGGTGTCGATCTCGGCGCGCGCGCGCCCTTCGACGAGAACCTTGACGGTGCCGTCGGGCAGCTTCAGGAGCTGCAGCACATTGGCCACCGTGCCGACATTGTGAATCGCCGAAGGGTCCGGATCATCGTCGCTGGCGTTGATCTGCGTCACCAGCATGATCTGTTTGTCCGAGCCCATGACCTCTTCGAGCGCACGGATCGATTTTTCCCGTCCGACGAACAGCGGCACGATCATATGCGGGAACACCACGATGTCGCGCAAAGGTAAAACAGGGTAGGCAGTGCTGCTCGCTACAGACGTTTTCTTCGTCATTTTTTTGTCCTTTCCATCGTCCCGTTACCGGGCTCTCTGCACGGCCGCTTGGGACCGGCCGGCTCTCACTTGGCTCTACAAGTGGAGGTTCTGACTACGCTTTTCAAGCCACGCTAACGCCCGCGTTCCCCGGATGTGACAGCTTTATTACAACGGAACGCCAACACTATGAAGCCCGTGGCTGGACCGGCGCTTACCACTTCCGACCAGGCTAAAATACAACGCCAGCAACAGGCTTACGAGATCATCGCATCATTGCCAAGCATCACCCTTGCACAACATCGGCAAAGGCATATCCGGTCCCCACCGCAAATACTAACAGCCCCTCGCATGGTTTTTCAAATAGAAAGGGGCCTGCCAATGGCAAGCCCCCAAAAGAATCGTGCGAAAGTCCAAGGTCACGCCGACGCGTTGGCCTTTTCTTCCTGGCGATCGGCATAGATGTAAAGCGGACGGGCCGAACCGCGCACCACTTCCTCGGAGATGACGACCTCGCGCACGCCTTCCAGCGTCGGCAGTTCGAACATCGTGTCGAGCAGGATCTTCTCCATGATCGAGCGAAGACCGCGAGCGCCGGTCTTGCGCACGATCGCCTTGCGGGCGATTTCGCGCAGCGCGTCCTCGTGGAAGGTCAGTTCGACGTCTTCCATCTCGAACAGGCGCTGGTACTGCTTGATCAGCGCGTTCTTCGGCTCGGACAGGATCTGGATCAGCGCATCCTCGTCGAGATCCTCGAGCGTCGCCAGAACCGGCAGACGGCCGATGAATTCCGGGATGAGGCCGAACTTGACCAGATCTTCCGGCTCCAGTTCGCGCAGGACTTCGCCGACGCGGCGGTCGTCCTGGGCCTTGACGGTCGCACCGAAGCCGATCGAGGTCTTCTCGCCGCGGGCGGAGATGATCTTGTCGAGGCCGGCGAAAGCGCCGCCGCAGATGAACAGGATGTTCGTCGTATCGACCTGCAGGAATTCCTGCTGCGGGTGCTTGCGGCCGCCCTGCGGCGGGACGGAAGCGACCGTGCCTTCCATGATCTTCAGAAGCGCCTGCTGCACGCCCTCGCCCGAGACGTCGCGGGTGATCGACGGATTGTCGGACTTGCGCGAAATCTTGTCGACTTCGTCGATGTAGACGATGCCGCGCTGGGCGCGCTCGACATTGTAGTCAGCCGCCTGCAAGAGCTTGAGGATGATGTTTTCGACGTCCTCACCGACATAGCCGGCTTCGGTCAGCGTCGTCGCATCGGCCATGGTGAAGGGAACGTCGATAATGCGGGCAAGCGTCTGGGCAAGATAGGTCTTGCCGCAGCCGGTCGGGCCAACAAGCATGATGTTCGACTTCGCCAGCTCGACTTCGCCGTTCTTGGAGGCGTGCGCCAGGCGCTTGTAATGGTTGTGAACGGCGACCGACAGGATCTTCTTCGCCTGGCGCTGGCCGATGACATATTCGTCGAGGACCTTGATGATGTCCTGGGGCGTCGGAACGCCGTCGCGGGACTTGACCATCGAGGACTTGTTTTCCTCGCGGATGATGTCCATGCACAATTCGACGCATTCATCGCAGATGAAGACGGTCGGTCCGGCAATCAGTTTCCGGACTTCGTGCTGGCTCTTTCCGCAGAACGAACAATAGAGGGTATTCTTGCTGTCGCCGCCGTTGCTGCCGCTGACCTTGCTCATATCATTTTCCTTCCAGCACGCCGCATTTCAAGGCGAAATCGCGGTCCACTCTATCAGCTCCTGGCGGCACTCCGTTTCCGGAGCCTTTGCCGAGAAGGGCTTCAGGGGCTACGAACCGGTCCCAATCAACCATGTTCAGGTTCCGGCGGCAACGAATCCCCTTCGAATGCCAAATGCTATGTCATAAAAATTCAACATAGCATTAAAGTTACTATTAGCGTCTTCGCCGCCAGATGAAAGCCTTGTTCGATCACAAATGAGATAGAACTGTGGCGGCAAAAACACCATCCCAATTAATTACTAGGCCTGCTCGCCTTCCATCTCGAGGCGCGACGTCAGAACCTTGTCGATCACGCCCCAGCCCTGGGCCTCGTCCGCATCCATGAAATGGTCACGATCGAGGGTCTTTTCAACTTCCTCATAGGTGCGGCCGGTGTGCTTGACATAAACCTCGTTCAGGCGGCGCTTCATCTTGAGGATGTCGCGGGCGTGGCGCTCGATGTCCGAGGCCTGGCCCTGGAAGCCGCCCGAGGGCTGGTGCACCATGATGCGGGAATTCGGCGTGGCGAAGCGCATGTCCTTGTGGCCGGCGGCCAGCAGCAGCGATCCCATGGACGCGGCCTGGCCGATGCAGAGCGTCGAAACGGCCGGCTTGATGAACTGCATCGTATCGTAAATCGCCATGCCGGCGGTGACGACGCCACCGGGCGAATTGATGTAGAGGGCGATTTCCTTCTTCGGGTTTTCGGCCTCGAGGAAGAGCAGCTGGGCGCAGACGAGCGTCGCCATGTGATCCTCGACGGCGCCGGTCAGGAAGATGATGCGTTCCTTCAACAGGCGGGAATAGATGTCGTAGGAGCGTTCACCGCGGTTGGTCTGTTCCACGACCATCGGCACGAGGGCCATTGCGGTATCAACTGGGTTTCTCATGTGCGTCCTTTGTCAACGTCATGCCGGCGGCCGCCGGGAATCAAAGAAAATGCCATATCCCTACATAGAGTGTCCCTGCCCTCCTCTTCAAGACACGCATGAGGATAACGTTAAGAAGGCGGAGCAAGGCGGCCGAGCTTTTGGCGTGGGCAGCCTCTTTCTCGCAAATGCCTGATGACCGCGAGCCCCCGGCGGGATCTCCCCCGGCTTTTCTCGATGACAGGATGAAGGAAAGCTTACTCCATCCGGCAACGCTCACATACGTTTACCCAACGGAAAGCCTACCGTCAGATACCGGCTGGAATTCATGCCGCAATGCAACAGCATTAAGGAAGTGGCGAGCTTCCTCAGCAAGGATGCGGCCCAACAGACAAGGTCGACGGGCAAGGGGTTGCTGCCGTGTTCAATATCGCTACAGGTCTCGCCATCTGGTGTTCGGAGGCCATGACGCTCGCTCTGGTGTTGTTGGTCGCCTGGCGCCACAACGTCAGGAACGAAGCCTACCTCTATTGGGGCCTCGGCTTTCTTCTGACCGGCATCGGTTTTGCGATGATCGCGCTGCGCGGCCAGGTCCCCAGCCTGGTGTCCGTCGAGATCGGCAATGCCATCGCGCTGCTCGGCCAGAGCGCCTGGGTGGCGGGTTTTCTCGCGCTCGATCGCAAGAAGATCGAATGGTGGG
Organism: Rhizobium phaseoli; assembly: GCF_003985125.1. Taxonomy (GTDB): domain Bacteria; phylum Pseudomonadota; class Alphaproteobacteria; order Rhizobiales; family Rhizobiaceae; genus Rhizobium; species Rhizobium phaseoli. The sequence goes on along the minus strand of NZ_ML133574.1, from coordinate 80,219 downwards.
CGCTGCTGCCGCCGGCAATCTGGCTGGCCGGGGTATTCCTGCCCTGGGTCAACACCGATTATTCAAACCGCGTCGTGCTCTACAATCTCGCTTCGGCGACCGGCGCCACCGCATTGGCGATGGCGGTCGCCGCCGGCGACATGCGCCGTGAGCGCACTCGCATCAAGCTGATGGGCGTGTTCGTCATGCAGGGCTGCCTGTGTTTCGGCTCGGCGCTGACGATGGCAGTGACGCTGCCAAGCGATATCGATGCGACCAATCTCGGCGGCGTCTCGGCCCTGGCAAGCGCCTTTCTGCTCACCATCGCCTTCGCGCTCACCTGCCGGCTGGTCATGGAACGCTCCGAACGGCATCTGCGTACAATGACGCTGACCGATTCCCTGACCGGCGTGCTCAACCGCCGCGGCCTGCTCGGCTATTTCGAGCCCAGCCAGGAGAGAGCCCATGGCGAACAGCGGCAGGTCGCGGTGATCCTTTTCGACCTCGACCATTTCAAGCGCGTCAACGACCGCTTCGGCCACCAGGCCGGCGACGCGGTGCTCATCGCCTTTGCGCGCATGGCCCGGCAGTATATTCCTGGCAACATCTTCGGCCGCATGGGCGGCGAGGAATTCGCCGCCTTTGCCGCCGTCGCGGACCAGATGGAAGCCGAGGCGATCGCCGAAGCGATCCGCACCGAATTCTGCCGCCTTCCCGTCGCCACCGGCGAAGCGATCGTTCCGGTCACGGTCAGCATCGGCATTGCGCTCGCCTCCTCGATCGATGCCAATATCGACAAGCTGATTTCGGCCGCCGACCGGGCGCTCTATGCCGCCAAGGCTGCCGGCCGCAACTGCACGGTCACCTTCGGCGAAACGGAATCGGCGGCCCCGGCGCCGGCCACGCCCAGCGCCACTGCCGGCGAACTCGTGCCGACGGTCGATGATCAGGTCGAGGCGCTGCGGCGCATGGGCACGCTGTCGCGGGCCGGCTAGCCGCAGCATGAAAACCGAATCAATCCCCGCGCTTAGACTCCGATCTTAAAGTCGTCGGCGCCTCCGGTCGGGCATGCCCTGTTTCCTGCCGGCTCTCCTCACCCGCATCTTTTCGAGGCCCAGCAAATCCGCTAAGCCTCGGGGCATGACGATACCGCCCTTTCTCTCGATCGACCCAGCGCTCCGCCATGTCTCGCTGGACGCTCGCAACCCCGCCTTCTACGGCAATCCGAATGCCGTCTATGCCGCCCTTCATGCTCATTGTCCGACATTCTACTGGACCGAGCAGAAACAGTGGTTCTTCACCGGCTACGACCATGTGAACGCGCTGCTGCGCGACCGCCGCTTCGGCCGGCAGATCCTGCATATCGCCAGCCGCGAGGAGCTTGGCCTTGCCGAGCCGATGCCGCATCTTGAGAGTTTCGATCTCTCCGAACGCTACTCCCTGCTCGAACTCGAACCGCCGGAGCACACGCGGCTGCGCACCCTCGTCAACCGTGCCTTCGTTTCCCGCCATGTCGAGAAGATGAAGCCGGAGCTTGCCGAACTCGCCAACCGGCTGATCGACGGCTTCGCCGATAAGCGCGAGGTCGAGCTGCTCTCCGCCTTTGCCGATATCATCCCGGTGACGATGATCGCCCGCATGATCGGCATCCCCGAAGAGATGGGGCCGCAGTTGCTCGCCTGGTCGCATGCCTATGTCCGCATGTACATGTTCGGGCGCACGCGCGAGCAGGAGGATGAGGCCGAACGGGCGGCGAAGGAATTCTCCGATTACGTCAGGACCGTCATCGCCGAACGCCGCGCCGAGCCGCGCGACGATCTGCTCACCCACATGATCCATACCGAGCACAAGGGTCAGTATCTCACCGAGGAAGAGCTGATCTCGACGACGATCGTGCTGCTCAACGCTGGCCATGAGGCGACCGTGCACCAGATCGGCAATTCCGTGCGCACCATCCTCGGCAGCGGCGCAGATCCGGTGGAACTCTTCCGCGACGAGGCAACGACGGAGCGTACGGTCGAGGAGACGCTACGCATCTGCGCGCCGGTCCACATCTTCCAGCGTTGGGCGCTGGAACCGGCCGAAATCGATGGCGTCTCCTTCAAGCGCGGCGACAAGGTGAGCCTCATCCTCGCCGCCGCCAATCTCGACCCGGCGAAGTTCACCGATCCCCTCGCCTTCCGGCCCGACCGCAACGAGGCGACGAACCTCTCCTTCGGCGCCGGCATCCATTTCTGCATCGGCGCACCGCTGGCGCGGCTGGAGCTCAACGTCGTGTTGCCGATCCTGTTCGAGCGGCTTGCCGGTCTCAGACTGGCGAAGACGCCTGACGTCAAGGACGTCTACCATTTCCACGGGTTGGAGCGGCTGGATCTGCAGTGGTGATACCGAGGCCTGACCTTCGGCGACTGAAGGATCTGTGCGGCGTGCCGGCTAGCGGGTCAGCCAGGTGACCCGTGCTTCTGAAGCATGATGCCGAAAAGTGTGAGCGGTTTTCGGACGACACCATGCTCCCATTCTCTGATTTAGAACAGGATTCAGATCCAGGCCGAGCCGACCTGAAATTAGGCGGCCGCTTCTTCCTGCAGCTTGCCGGCAATGTCGTGCGCCGACATGGGTTTTCCGATCAGATAGCCTTGAAGCTGATCGCAGCCCGCATCCCGCAGGATCGCCGCCTGGCGGGAAGTCTCGATCCCTTCGGCGGTGACCGGGATCTGCAGGGCGGTCGCCAGAGAGATGGTCGCCCGAAGGACATCGGCGCCCTTTGCGCCTTCGTCGAGCGCCGAGACGAGCGAGCGGTCTATTTTCATGCGATCAAAGCCGAACTGCCGCAATGCCCCGATGCTCGCGTAACCGCAGCCGAAGTCGTCGAGCGCGAATTTGATGCCGACGCGCTTGAGCTGGTCGATCGAGCGCCGTGCCTGATCCGGATTTGTCATCAGGACGCCTTCGGTGATCTCCAACGTCAGACGCTTCGGGTCGAAATCGAGCTCCTGCAGGACCGAGATCACTTCGGCCGCAAATTCCGGATTGCACAGCTGCACCGGCGAGACATTCACCGACAGAGCCAGATCGGGCCAGGTCTTGGCATGTGCGATCGATGTTCTCAGCATATGAACGCCGAGCGCGTCGATGAGACCGCATCTCTCGGCAAGGGGGATGAAGACCTCCGGACTGACATTGCCTGCGGGTGTTCGCCAGCGCGCCAGGGCTTCAAGCCCCGTCACCATGCCGGTCGAGGCAGAGACGAGAGGCTGGAAGACGGCTTCGATCGCGCCGGTGCCGATGGCAGTCTTCAGCAGAGCCTCGAGCTCGGCGACCTGCTGGCGCTCCCGGTCCAGCTCGGGGTCATATTCGATCGCCTGGCCTCTGCCGTTTGCCTTGGCGCGATAAAGCGCCATGTCGGCTCTGCGCAGCAGTTCCAAGGGCTCGATGTCTCCGTCGCGCGTGGCAGCTCCGATGCTTGCGCCGACTTCGATTGTCCGCCCATCGATTTTAAAGGGCTCGGCAAACAGTGCCAGAATAGCCCTCTCCATCTCTTCGCAGGTGGCGGGGCCAACATGCACCAGTGCGAATTCGTCGCCCCCCAGCCGGGCGGCGGCGACGACTTCCGGATGGCAGGCCATCAGCGCCTTCGAAACCAGGCGGATCAGATCGTCGCCGACCGCATGTCCCCAGGCGTCGTTGACGGCCTTGAAGCCATCAAGGTCGACGAGATAAAGCCGCGGCGGTGAAGAGGCTGTATCATCCAGTTCTTCGAGCAGACTGAGCAGCCCCTGTCTGTTCAACAGGCCGCTCAGACTATCGTGACCCGCTTCGTAAAGCGCTGCCTGCGCCAGCTGGCGCAAACGCCGCGCTTCGGACGCGCCGACCATCAGGACTGCGACAAGGAACAGCGCCAGGATGACGATCGCGGCCGCGACGTAAGGTGTAACCTGGTGAAATACAGTGCTTCCGGGCGCTTTGCTTGGCCAGACAAGATAGCCGATGACCGCCCCTTTCATATCGGTGATCGGCGTATTCAGGAAATCGGCCCTAGGCGCCGCCTCGAGGCGCAGGCCCTCGAGCTCATGTTCGTTCGAGAGCGTGTCCAGGACCTCCTGGGTAAACTCCTTGTAGAAGCTCAGCGTGCTGAATTTTTCAGTGTCTGCGGCATCGTCGTAAGGTTGGATTGCCTGCGATGCGAGCAGCGCGATGCCTTTTTCCGTTTTGATGAAATTCACCAAAGGCGTGCGCGCCGGATCGGCCGCCACCTTGGCCTGCCGATAAAAGGCTTCGCCGAAGAAGACGCCCGGCTGGAAAGGCTTGCCTTTCGCATAGGCGGAAACGATTGAAGTCCGGTCCGGGCCGATCACGACGGCTCCATCATAAAGGGCATAGTCCTCGCTGGTCTTCCCCCAATTCTCATAGGCCCAATCGGTGGCGCCCGGAGTGGAGACCGCACGGAAAGCATCGTCCCATACGGCATTGTCCGTCGTTGTTGCGCCGAGCCGGGCGACAAAGGCTGCGATTGCAGCGCGCGCAGCGCGGCTCGCCCGGGCATCGTCAATCTGGTTCGCCGACCGGGTCATCGTTGTCACGACATGGGCCATGAGGCCTGTGAGAACGAGGGCTACCAGAAGGAAGCACACCGTTGTCGCAATGATGGAAGAGGTTTGAGTGCGAACGTGCCTACTCGCAGGATTCGACGACATGCAAATTCCGGAAAGATCGATTGCAAGACCATGTCTGGGGGACCGCAGGAGACATCATGTCCGCAATGCGCTGCGGATAAGGTGTAGCATGTGACGATATAGATATCTTTAACGAGATAGATCAAAAGCCTTCTATCTGGGAAGGAGACGCGGCCATCTCAGCGGAAACGGACGGCAATCGCCACAAACCGGGACAGGCCCAAAGCGCGTCGCAATGCTTCAGATTCTGTCGTCGCGCTTTAAGTTTTTGGCTTTGCGCAGGTCACAGTCGATCTGCAGCCACTGCTCAAACCTTGATCACATAGTCCTTGCGAGTCGTTTCAACGACTTCCCAGGTTCCCTTGAAGCCGGGTTTCAAGATCATTCGGTCGCCCGCCTTCAGATGAACCGGCTCACCGCCGTCTTCCGTGACGATCGAATGGCCGGACAGAAGGCTGAAATATTCCCATTCCTCGTAAACGATCCGCCACTTGCCGGGCGTCGCCTCCCAGATGCCGGAATAGAGGCCGCCTTCGGCCTCCTCGAGGTTCCAGGTGCGGAACTGCGGGTTGCCTGAGATAATCCGATCGGGTTCGGGGGCGCCGAACTCGGGGGCGATGCCATCGATGCCGAAGGTGATGAAATTGCTCACAGTCATCCTGAATCTCTTCGATTTCAGCGCTCTTCGCAGCCTACCCTTGCTCAGCTCCAGGGCTTTCGCAGCATAGCTATATTCAACTTTTCAACCAAGAGACGCTCGTGAACTTCGACCAATTTGGCCTCCCCTGCTGGAATCAGGCTGGCGACATCAGATGACGGTCGCGATCGTTGCGATGGCCGCGCCTATCGCGGCTGGTCGATTGGATATCGTGTGGAGGGCATGGCGTAGGAGCGCCCGACGATTGCCCGAGGGATGGTTGTTTTGCCGGAACCAGACGCTTCAATCAAAATAGCCGGGAGCATGGGACCATCGCTTACGGACTGATAGGCTGTCGCTGGAGGAATGAGGCTCGCTTCAACCGCAGCGCACGCTTTTCCAGCAGATGCCATGAAAGCCAACCGAACAACAACGATGTCGGCAGGGAAAGGGCGAACACTGTCCACGGCGTGCTGTACTGGCCGAGGGCATGGTTCACCACCTGCTCCACCGGCCAGCCATAGAGATAGGTGCCGTAGGAGACGTCGCCCACGCGCTCGAGAGTCGGCAGGCGTATGGTCGGCGACGTCGCGATGCAGACAAGCGGAACGGCGAACAACATGGGTCCATAGAGGTATTTGGGCCAAAAGACGTAGAAGAGCACACCGAGCGCCACGAAAATCAACGCCAGGACAATATTTGGCCGCCACTTTTCCATCACGAACCAGAGAAGCGACCCGCCGAAGAAATAGGGAGCGATAAAAGTGAAATCCGTTATCAACTTTCTGTCTGGCCACGGATCGTCGAAGAAAAGCGCCCAGGTCACGCCCACGGCGAGGGTAATTGCCACGAACGGCGCTCGCAGAATCCCGATGGCCATTAATCCCGCAAGGATCAGGTAGCAGAAGATTTCCTGGCTGATCGTCCAAAGTGAGCCGTTGATGAAGGTGGCGAGCCAGGAGATTGCAGGATCATAGAACTGCACATTCGGCAGTTCCATGCCATAGTTCGGATTGAGCACCGAATACACTGTCGTCCTCAGGTGGAACGACGAGAGCAAGTAACCACTGATCCCCAACGGGCTGAACAAGGGGCCTAAAACGTAGACGCTGAGCAGCGTGCAGACTACCAGCGCCGGATATATCCTCAGCGCCCGCCGCCAGAGAAAAGCACCGACGCTGCCGAACTGCGCACTCTGCGTCACGAGGAAGCCGCTCGTGATGAAAAACACATAGACCCCGAATTTACCAAGATTGTTGCCCTCGCCGAGCAGGCGCATGAAGGGTTCGTTCGCCGAGGTCTTTTCCGAGATAAGGAAGGCATGCGAGAAGATAACCATGGAGGCAGCAATGAGCCTGACCATGTTGAAGTTCGGGTAAAATGGCTTGCTGACTCCGGGCTCCTGCATGCGAGCCTCCGCTCCGTTAAATTTAACAGTTCATTAAGGTGGGTTTTGAGGCGACACAACGCTTTGCTGCCTAAAACCGGATAAAGTCAGGAGCAAGGTTCCCGAGGGGGCACGGTTTTTATCAATGGCGTTCTCGTAACTGATCTACTTATCGCCTATGAAAGGTCGAAAATCTGAAGGCCGGATTCTACCGCAAGCCAGCCATGCGATAGCCTTCGACAAAGCGCTGGACCGTCTCCATGTCGCGAGCGGGTTGTGCAGCGGCCCAGTGAGCAATCGTGAAATTCGGTGTCTTCGCCATGAAAAGAGCCGCCTCGCGTATTGCCTCGTCTTTTCGGCCGAGCTGGGCGAGGCTGGCAGCTAGTATTCGGCGCGAGGCGCTGCGGTAGGTAGCCTCCATACGCAATGTCTTTACGGCCTCCACGTATCGGCCAGCTGCGTAATAGGCCAGTCCAAGCTCCCAATAATACCAGCCTGGTGGGCGCGGGTTCAGCCGGAGTGCCCGGGAAATGGTGTCTATCGCTTCCAATGGCTGGCCAGCATACACTGCGAGTTCCGACGACATGACGAGGGCATCCGTGTTGTTCGGCTCAAGCCTGAAGGCCGCCTCAAACTCCGTGTCGGACGCTGGCCACGACTTTTCGTAAGCGAGCAAATACCCAAGGACCCAACGCGCCGCGGCATCGCTCCCATCCAATTGCACCGCCCGGCGGGCCAGCTCCAACGCCCGGGACCGGTTCTCGTCTGAGGGCTCGATGCTGTGAGCCCATAGCTGCCAGTGCACGAAAGCGAGCCAGCGGGAAGCCTCCGAATACTCCGGTTCGATTAGGATCGCCCGCTCCAACAGTATTTGGGCTTCCCGAATGGCCTCCGGGAAGCTTGTGAAGGATGAGATCAAGCTGCGTCCTCGGACGCAGATGTCGTAAGCCTCCAGGCTCTTCGGACGTTTTCGCGGCGGCAGCTCAACCAATTGTCCAACGAGCGCCTCGACGATCTTGCCGATGACCTCGTCCTGAACGCTGAAGATGTCTTCGAGACTTCGGTCGAAGCGCTCGGCCCAGAGATGACCACCGCCAACCGCATCGATGAGCTGGACGTTGATGCGCATTCGGCCTGCTGTCCGCCGGGCGCTGCCTTCAAGGATGTAGCGGACGCCCAGGTCGCGTGCGATCACGCGGACGTCGATTGATTTTCCCTTGTAGGCGAAGGTCGAGTGGCGGGCGATGACGAACAAGCCGGCATTTCTCGAAAGGTCGGTAATCAGGTCTTCCGTCAACCCGTCCGCAAACGCTTCCTGTTCGGCTTCGCCACTCATATTGGTGAACGGCAACACGGCAATGGAGGGCTTGGCAGGCAGGGGCAGCGTGGCTGGTTTTTCGTCGCAAACCGTGGCCCAGGTTTCAAACAGCGGGCGATAGACATGAACCGGTTCAGCGATGTTCTTCAAGGACTTCGGCCCAAGATCGTCGAAGCTGAGCGCAAGCTTGCGATTGACTTGATCTCGGATGGCCGCCGCCACATAGATCGCTCCCGGCTCGGCGAGACTTTGGAGCCGAGCGGCGATGTTGACGCCGTCGCCATAGAGATCACTGCCGTCTATGACGACATCGCCGAGATTGATCCCGATGCGCAACACGATCCGCCGCGCCTCCGGCAGGGCAGTGTTTGCATCCGCCATCTTCCGCTGCAACTCGATCGCTGCTGACAGGGCGTTGACTGCACTTGCGAACTCCAGGAGAACCCCGTCTCCCATCACTTTGACGACACGGCCGCCATGCGCCCGCACGATAGGCTGGAGAATGGTCGCTCGGCGCTCCTTCAGCGTCGCGAGCGTCGTAACCTCGTCCTCCTCCAACAAACGCGAATAACCAACGACGTCCGCGACGACGATTGCAGCAAGACGGCGCTTGACGCGTTCTTCGGCCATTTGGGCAATTACCCGAGGAAGTGGCAACGGGCTTATGATATTTGCGCCTTAGATCGAAGTCCATTGGGCCGCTTCCGATATGGAGAAACAAACGCTGTCAGCTGGTGTGGCTTTGGACGGAGGCCCGCACCGCCTCGACAGCACTGCCGAACTCGGCGATGTCGCGGCAGACCCGAAACGCGCCGAGCGTCCGCTCTTCATCAGCCCCCATGAGGTGACTAAAGCCGGCCACGTCGGCCGAAAGAATGGTGGTTAGGCGACGCCCCATCGCTCACTCCGCCTGTTTGGAGGCAAGAGTATCAGGTCAAAGTCGCCGGCGCATCCGCAGCGATCCCGAACGGGTCGGTCCGCCATGATGACGCCATAGAGTTGGGACCAATAGTGCTTTTATAACAACCGAGTGGCGAAGAATGAGATTGCTGGTTCTCCTTGCTGCGGCCCTCTTCCTGACAGTGGCGCATGCCCAAGCCCAAGTTTACGCGCCGTATGATGGATACGATGAATACGACGGCGGCTATGGGTATGATGACCCTTACAGCCCGTATCCCCCACCTCCCTACTACGAGCCAGAACCTGGTTATCGGGAACCTTCGCAAGAACGACGGGAGCCATCGACGCGAATTGGAAGGGGAGCCATCGTCATCGCGACGCGTGAGCACACCCTTATCTACACAACAGCAAGCGGAGAGCAGTTCGCCTACCCCATTGCCGTCGGTCGCGAAGGCAAACAATGGTACGGATCAACCCGAGTGGTATCCAAGCGAATGCATCCCGAATGGCGGCCAACGGCGAGCATGCGGCAGAAGAACCCGAGGCTTCCAGCGGTCGTGAAGGCTGGCCCTGCAAATCCGCTTGGAACCCGCGCAATTTACCTGGCCGACGGGCTGCTGCGCATACACGGAACCAATGACCCTTCCTCAATCGGAACCAACGCTTCGAGCGGTTGTTTTCGAATGTATCGCGAGGACGTCGAGGAACTTTACGATATGGTCCAGCCGGGAACCCAGGTGATCGTCCAGCGGTGATCCCTAAATATCTACCCATCGAAATGCTTGTGATTCCGCTCGTTGCCAACACCGGTTGATCGTGTTCTTCTAGGGTAATCCGAGGTTCACCATCTCACCAAATTATGCCTCAAGTAACGCACTGCGCCAGTTGATTTCAAAGGGATTTCAGGCTGATGTGGAGCATTCAATCTCTGGCTTCAGTCATGCAGCGCTACGACATACAAGCACTCGAAAACGGAATGTGGTCGGTCATCGATCATCAGACCGGCAGGCTGCTCGTCGATCGGGAGGGGTCGAGCGAAAGAACGAGGTTGGAGGCCCAGGCCTTGGCCGACTTCCGCAACGGAATGTTGGTTCCTCCCGCAAGGCAGCGGACTTCCTCACGGCTCCAGAAGATGCGTCGCGCCTGGGAACGGCTATCTGGGAAGCGTAACCCGTCTGTGTAGTCCTTGCCGTCCGCATACCCGTCTGAGCGACAACCCGATCGTTGGGCGATCTCTGCTGGCCAAATCGCCGACAAACCTTAGTTCGCAGGCGACGACCTCAGCCTGACGTCGACACGGCACCCATTCTCCGATGGATGCCTGATCACGTCGCCCTCGAATTGCGCCGGCATCTGCTCAACGACTTTCCCGCCGTCCCCGAGGTCGGGGGACACCCCGAACCCCTGTCTTCCACGATGAGGAGGGAGGTAGTGCCCCTCCGTCACTACGGTTCCCGTCCTCTCACTCAGGAGACTTATATCGCCCCGGAACGCAGGATGCTTCCGGGAAAGGAAGGCTCAGAAGGAGACCGATAACATACACCAACTGCGCCTTCCTTCCATCGTCCATCAGGGTTGGACACCCGACGCTAGGCCAGTCGGTGGGCGCGTGATAGCCCGGACTTAGGTCCCGTGCGCTTTCGTACCAAAGAGCGTCAGTTGCAGACCCACTTTCGCGATCACTACGCGCGCTGCAGAGCGTGCCGTTCCCCGTGCTGACGCCGATCCATCGCTAGGACCTAAGTCCCGGCGCCCGAACCAAATTGACGTCCCGCTGTTTCCCTCACATCACGAAGGAGGACTGCCATGAGTTTCGAGCCGGAAAGCCTCGCCCACGATCAGCTTGCGAGCGTGCAGGCGGCGGTGTCCATGGAACCAGAACTGGAAAGCTCGTCGATCTCTGTGAGTATGGTCGGCAGAAGCGTGTTGCTGGAGGGCTATGTGGCGGACTACGGTGATCGGGAGAAAGCGACGGCGATCGCCGCGTTGATCGCAGGCCCGGAAAACGTGAACGACAGAATGCGAGACCGAGATGAGATGGCATATACTTCGCCTACTCGGGAGTAATCGTTCCTGTCCGTTTTTCGATCCGGGACGTCGTGGACTTTCAATGAAGGGTGATAGCTCGCTCCGGCACCGCGATCTCTTCCGCGACAAGGCCATTGAGCGCGAGAGCCACCTCATCGAGAGATCAGACGAGACAACAATTTGGCGCGCATTTAGAATTCTGGGCATGGCCTTGTCCTTTTATGCGAAGGTAACAGACATGACACGCCAGTTCCCACCATTGAGCTGGGCGGCGATTCTCAGGCGTTGAACTCAATCGACACGAAAGCGCAGCACCCTCAGTCCTCGGCCTCTTGTGGCGATGTGTCTGAGTCCAATTTTCCACGCGCTCCGTCTACGAGCGGCCTCAGTTGATGAAGTTCATGGACGCCCTGCTGGTATAGCTCGATGATGATGGCGGCCACACGCTCGGCTTCGTCAGAGGGAGACGGGACGTTGTTCGCAAAGCAGAATTCTTCAAGCATTACCTGGCACTTTGATAAGTCTTCCGATGTCAGCGGCTGGTCATGCCGGTGATAGCTCATCGCTCTTTCTCTCATTCTTCACCATCCGTGTCGTGCCCTGAGATGGTTCCGGGTCTGTCGCGGTCCAAGAGTAGCTGTCAGCTGGTGATCCACGCGCGGACCAGGCCGAGCTATCATATCAGTGAGCAATCGCGATAACGGGAATCCCCGCTTCCTCCGCAGCGCGAATGAGTGCGTCGCGAGCCGCCTTGGCCGGGATATTGCCGTGAATGGCATCAAGGCACGCTTTCACGGCAGCCATGTACTCCTCTCCATCGTCTGTCGGCCAGGCGACAATGAGGACTTCGGCAACCTCGCGGAGTGATCGGATCAGCCTGGGTTTCTCTCGGCCGCCAACTACAAGCGTCAGGGGAGCGAAATCCTTGCCGCCGCGCCAATTGATTACACCGACCCTTTGCATGTCCCTTACCTCGCGGGAAACGTCCCACCTGAGCTGCCAAGCTCGGCCGCTTCCCTCAAACCGCGCGAAATCGAAGATGCGGAGCGACTTGACGATGCCTTGTGGATGCTATGCGCAGAGCAGGTTTTAGTGAACAGACCTACCAACGTTTTCCCTCGATCAGTGGCTTCTGTATTCGGCAGCCAGACCGTTTTTGCTCATGAGAGATCATTGACGCCTCCTGCGTCCCGGCGGCGAAAGAGAGACACCGCCGGGGAACAGCCGGTTATACCTCGATAATGTAGACAATCGTCAGCGCATCGGGATCGACAATGACGATCCGACCATCCGCAAGGATGAAGAATCGGTAGCCTTCGTATTGCGGGACGATCTTCACAACGCGCGGGGGGAGCCGTTCAAGGCGGACCTTCTTCGGTATTTTCGTTCCGACAGAAACCGTGAAATCGACTTCCTTCACCGGAGCAACATGAACTTTCTTCACCACCGTTCGAATTTCGGTCTGCTGCTCGACTGAGATGTTGACGTTGGTTTCGGAAGAACCCTTGCTGGTCGTGGACGCGTTCTGATCGGTTGACTGCTTCGATGCATCACCGCTTTGCGTGGTGCTGCCACTGCTCGCTCCCTCAGCCGGCTTGGCATTCTGCGTGCTGCTCTTCGAGCCTGTGGTGGCCGAGCCACTGGTGTCCGTAGTGCCAGACTTGGTGGTGGCTTTCTGTTCTGTAGTCGTGCTCCCGCTGGCGTCTGTCGAACCTGGCTTGGTTTCTGTCGAAGACTTCCCGGACGCGCTTCCGCTCGTCGACGTGTTGTCGTTCGAAGGTTGCTGGGCGCTCTTTTGCGTGTCGGAACCTTGACCTGCTTTCTGCTGCGATGACTGACCCTTGCCCTGCGGGCAGGCTCCCGAAGCGTCTGGCGTACAGTCGGTGCCGGTGCCCTTGCCGCTGGCACTAGAGCCGGACTGTGTGTCAGACTGCGACCCGGACTGGGTCTGGCCGCTCTTCTGCGTGTCCTGCTGGGCTGCGGCTGGCAGCGCTGCGAGCGGCGACACGCCGAGCGAGAGCGCCGCGGCCAGAATGGCGAGATGGCTGCTTTTCATGATCGATCTCCGAGATTTGGACACGCGATGCAATCCGCATTCTCGTGCGGTGCATGCGTGCCCTTGTTGTTGGAAGGGGCGGCTCGAGCCGCCAGTCGGTCACTTGACGACCTGGATCACCTTCCGCGTGGAAGGCTCCACGATCACACGCTCATCGTTGACGATCGCGTATGCATATGTCGGGTCATCGGGAATTGGCGTCACGACCACCGTTTCCGGCAGCGGCTGCCCGACGACAACCTTCTCCTTCACCACGACGCGTTCAGTCGGGGCGGGAGCCTTTTGGACAAAGGTCACCACCTTCTCCGGCGGTGTCGCAATGACTGTCGTAGACTGCGCAAAGGCGGATGCCGATGCCGCCAGGATGCCGGCGGCAATTCCTATTGCTTTGATTTTCATGTTTTCTTCCTCCTTGCTGCGGTAGGCCCGCTCAAGGCCGAACCGGGAAAGGGAGGAAGTGTTCCCGGGTGGGACTTCGTGCCGGGCTTGGCCCGACCTTGGTCCCTGGTCCTATTGAGCGCCGGGCACACTGACATCATTAGGGCGGTGGGAAGCGGCTCAACATTCTGTCCTGGACATTTTCCCAGCCTACGATCGTCGCTGCAATCGCGATGATTTTGTCGCGATCCGCGGCCTTTGTTATGTAGCCTTCGAGCAGAACGACGGGACCGAGCATTCTGATTTCGACGGCGCTGCTGTCAACGTCCGGATCGGCGGCAAGAGTTGCCGAGATGGTCGCGATAGTCGCCGCCGTGCTGTGGCCTTCCGGACAGTGCTCCCCATGATTGTTGGGGCCAAACTTCATTTTCTTGTTCCTGTTCCGCCCTGCCCCTCCCATGGACCTCATATTGCCTCAAAAACAATATGTGCAGCGGCCGTAAGGTTGCCAGCCCGACTTAGGTCCCCCGTCTGGGCGACCATAATCTGTGGCGAATGCCTGAATGACCACAGGGGAGATTGGAAAATGCTGAAGACCGCTATGTATTGACGTGGCGCACCGGCAGCCAGATCGGCCGCCCAGGAATATGTACAAGATTCGAATGTGCCGTCGCGTCTACATCAATCGTTCGTTTGAAGAGCTGGCCGAAAGTTTTAGCTTAGCTAAGCGGGGGTAACGTCGACGATCTGGGCGACCGACTCCCGAGATACAACGGTGCCCCCGCAGAGGTGTACCATGTCATCATTCAAAACGCTGAGCGCCAGCGGGATCGTCCAAAGCCTGCCATCGCCATTGCTCGTTGGGGCTTCATTCCGTCATGGATGGACCGGCCGCGTCGCCAGCCGTTCGTCCACGCTCGGACTGAAGATATAGCTTCGAATGAGCTATGCCAGGACGCTTACCAATCGCGCCGCTACCTCATCCCGGTAAGCGGTTTCTTCCAATGGCTGGAGTTGACGGGCTGACAGCCCGAGCAGCCGGGATTTCCCTCTTGGCGAATTGCGCCGAGGCGGGATAAGGAGCGCGAGGGCGGCATGGGCTCGACCAAGCACTTGGTTTCGAAACAGGGGGAATTCCCTCGCCTCCTGGCCACGCCGCGACCGACATTCCCACTCGTAATGACTGCACCTCGCCGCTGATGAGGAGCACATGGCGGAGAGCGACCGATGTCAGCGTGAGGTCTGATAGGACGCAAACGACCTCTCACGGCATTTCCGCGCTCAGAGCCAACGGTAAACGCTGCCGCTATAATTGCACTCCGACAAAGGTAGTCTGCGAACTCCAAACGTTTGCTGCGAAGGAGAGTCAGATCTTCGAGAGCGCCTGTTCGAGATCGGCGATGATGTCCTTGACGTCCTCGATGCCGACCGAAAGGCGCACGACGTCTGGGTCGGCGCCGGCGGCGGTCTTCTGTTCGTCGCTCAGTTGCCGGTGCGTCGTCGAGGCGGGGTGGATGACGAGCGAGCGGGTGTCGCCGATATTGGCAAGATGGGAGAAGAGCTCGAGGCCTTCGACCAGCGTCTTGCCCGCCTCGTAACCACCCTTGACGCCGAAGGTGAAGACAGAGCCTGCGCCTTTCGGCGAATAGCGCTGCTGCAGGGCGTGGTTCGGGTCGTCGTCGAGGCCGGCATAATTCACCCAGGCGATCTTGCTGTGCGCCTTCAGCCATCGCGCCACGGCGATCGCGTTGTCGCTGTGACGCTGCATCCTCAGCGGCAGCGTTTCGATGCCGGTCAGGATCAGGAAGGCGTTGAAGGGAGCGATCGCCGGTCCGAGGTCGCGCAGTCCGAGCACGCGGGCAGCGATGGCAAAGGCGAAATTGCCGAAGGTCGCGTGCAGGACCATGCCGTTATATTCCGGCCGCGGGCTCGACAGCATCGGGTAATTGCCGGATTTCGACCAATCGAAGGTGCCGCCGTCGACGATGAGGCCGCCCATGGAATTGCCGTGGCCGCCGAGGAATTTCGTCAGCGAATGCACGACGATGTCGGCGCCATGTTCGATCGGGCGGATGAGATAGGGGGTGGCCATCGTGTTGTCGACGATCAGCGGCAGGCCGTTGCGATGCGCGACCTCGGCGATCGCCGCGATATCGACAAAGGTGCCGCCGGGATTGGCGAGGCTTTCGATGAAGATGCCGCGCGTCTTCTCGTCGATCTGGCTTTCGAAGCTTGCCGGATCGGCGGAATCAGCCCAGCGCACCTGCCAGCCGAAATTCTCGAAGGCATGGCCGAACTGGTTGATCGAGCCGCCGTAAAGCCTGCGGGCAGCGATGAAATTCTCGCCGGGGCGCATGATGGTGTGGAAGACAATCATCTGCGCCGCATGGCCGGAGGCGACGGCAAGGGCCGCCGTGCCGCCTTCGAGCGCTGCGACGCGCTCCTCCAGCACGGCCTGCGTCGGGTTCATGATGCGGGTGTAGATATTGCCGAAGGCCTGCAGGCCGAAGAGTGCGGCAGCATGATCGGAATCGTTGAAGACGTAAGCGGTCGTCTGGTAGATCGGCGTTACCCGCGCGCCGGTTGCCGGGTCGGGCTGCGCACCGGCATGGATCGCCAACGTGTTGAATCCCGGATCATTCTTGGCCATGTCGTCCTCCAGCTGTTGTTGACGGGCGGGATCATAGCCTCTCCGGGACGAAAGTTAATCGTGATCCGTTTCAACCCACGGGCGTTCGGTGGAAAATCCGTCTCTGCAGGGGGCGCGCAGCGCAAGCAATGAGACCGGGCAATGAAGATCAGGCAATGAGCCGGGGATATTCGATCGCCGGGCAGCGGTTCATCACTACCTTGATGCCGGCGGCCTCCGCCTTTGCCGCAGCCGCCTCGTCGCGGACGCCCAGCTGCGCCCAGATGACCTTTGGTAACGGTCTCAGCGCTAAGGCCTCCTCGACGACGCCGCCCAGATATTCGGCAGCGCGAAAGACGTCGACCATGTCGATCGGCACAGGAATGTCGGCGAGCCGGGCATAGACAGTGCGGCCATGGATCTGTTTACCCGCCTGCCCCGGGTTGACCGGAATGACCTCATAGCCGCGCGACAGCAAATAGCCCATGACGCCGTTGCTCGGCCGCGCGGGATTGGGCGAAGCGCCGGTCAGGGCGATGGTCTTCACCGAATGCAGGATGCCGGAGAGAAAATCATCCGTGTAGCTGTCGTGATTCATGTCCGCTTCTCCACTTGCGAAAGTCTTTCGCCACGGCGCGCGCGATTTTTGCTTTGGCGTGAAACCAGATGCGCGCCTTTCCCGTATATATGAATCGGATACTTTCTGAGGATGATTCGATGAAAAAAATCGCTCTTGCCCTCATGCTCGTGCTCGTCGCATCGCCGGCGCTGGCAATCTCGCGCTACAATCCCCTCACCATGAGCTGTGCCAGCGTGCGCGCCGCCATCCACAATCAGGGCGCCGTGATCTTCCGCTATCAATCTCCCCGCGGTCTGCCCCTTTATGATCGTTACGTCCGCAACAGCCATTATTGCGACGCGACCGACTATGCGGAGTGGACGCATATCCCCTCGAAAGATGATCCCCGCTGCCCCGTTCTGAACTGTCAGAACATAGACAACCTTGACGGGATGCTGTTCATTCCACAGTATCAGCTCTGAGGTTTTTTGCCGCCGTAACTGCGGCAGGCGCCCTACCCCCTTCGCGCTTGCGAATGTTGGCAGGCTCAATCCCGCGCTGCGATTTTTCAGATAGTTTGCAATCAAAAGCTTTATTTTTGTCGTATGTCAAAGTTATAGAATAATATCTGTATTTCAGCAACATAGAATAATCCCCTCGAAAACCTTCCAGGTACTTTCTCCTTTAGTTCTCTGTATATTCGCTATATGTTCCGTCGTTCATTAGCAGCATCTCATAGTTGAGAAGATCGCGTGGATTGAACGCATATCGCGCGCACGTAAAAATTGTCGGATACACCCGCCATTGTTTGGATATTGAAAGGGTGATATTGCAGACGGCAAGGCATCCGCGACCATGGCATTGCATTTCGTGCAAATCGCAGTTGTCTTTCCAGAAGTTTGCCCCGTCGGGGCGAAGCGCCTGTCCTCCCCCGCTGTCCCGGATCTGTCATTGCCACTCGACGTCATCCTGCTCGTTTTGTTCGGCGCATTGCTGCATGCAACATGGAACGCGATCGTCAAAGCGGGAAGCGACAAATCCCTTGATGCAGCGCTGATTTCGGCCGGCGGCGCGGTATCGGCCTTGCCTTTTCTGGCATTTCTGCCATTGCCGCAAAGCGCGGCCTGGCCGTTTATCGGCGCTTCGGCCATCCTGCAATTCGTCTATTTCCAGCTGGTTGCTGCCGCCTACCGGGCCGGCGATATCGGCCTGGTCTATCCGCTGATGCGTGGTTGCGCGCCATTGCTGGTCGCCGCGACAAGCGGTTTCGTCCTCAGGGAAAACCTTTCCGGCGCCGCGCTCGCCGGCATCATGACGATCTCAGCCGGCGTTCTGACACTCGCTCTGGAGGCGCGTCGCGGCAGCGGCCGTGCCGTCGTGCTGTCCATTGCCAATGCCTTCGTCATCGCCAGCTACACGTATGTCGACGGCATCGGCGCGCGCCTTTCAGGCAACCCAATTTCCTATACGTTGTGGATGTCGCTGCTGCCGCCCATCCTGTTGTTTGCCTGGGCGGCGTCCCGGCGCGGCAGCGCGGCCGTGTTGCGCCACGTTCGCCGCAACTGGTGGCGCGGCCTTATCGGCGGCGCGGGTTCGATTGCATCTTACGGACTGGCGCTCTGGGCGATGACGAAGGCCCCGGTCGCGACCGTCGCCGCATTGCGGGAAACCGCGATCGTCTTCGCGCTGGTGATCTCGGTCGTCGTGTTCAAGGAAAAAGCCGGAATCTGGCGCTACGCCGCCGGCGTCGTCATCGCCGCCGGCGTGCTGGTTCTGAAGCTGGCGTGATCATTCGCCTTTCCATTCCGGCTTGCGCTTGCCGAGAAAGGCGCCGATGCCCTCCTGCGCATCCCGCGTCAGCATGCTCTCCACCATCACCTTGGAGGCATAGTCATAGGCCGCCTCCACCGGCAGGTCGAGTTGGCGATAGAAGGCCTCCTTGCCGATCTTCAGCGTCAATGGCGATTTGCCGGCAATCACCGCCGCATATTTGGCAACGACCTGCGCCAGATACTGCTTCGGCACGATGCGGTTGACGAGACCGAAGTCCTTGGCGGTCGAAGCATCGATGGTCTCGCCGGTCAAAAGCATCTCCATCGCCTGCTTGCGATGGGCGGCACGGGTTACCGCCACCATCGGCGTCGAACAGAACAGGCCGATATTGACGCCCGGCGTGCAGAACGTCGACGTGTCCGTGCAGATCGCCAGATCACAGGAGGCAACAAGTTGACAGCCGGCAGCGGTTGCAAGCCCGTCGATCTCGGCGATAACAGGTTTCGGCAGATGGGTGATCTTCAGCATCAGATCGGCGCAGAGCCGGAAACTTTTCTCGAAGAACGCAGCGCCCTGGTCTTCGTCGACACGATGGGCGGTGAGTTCCTTGAGGTCATGGCCGGCGGAAAAGACGGAGCCGGTCGAGGCGATGACGACGACGCGCACATCCGCGTCCGATCCCGCCTTCTCGAGCTCGGCCATTAACGCTTGCAGAAGCGCGATCGAAAGTGCGTTGGCCGGCGGGTCGTTGAGCACAAGCCGCAGCACGCCATCGCGCAGCGAACGGAGCAACAACCCGTCCGCCCTGTCCGCGTCCTTTCGAAAGGATACGATTTCGGCCATGATGCTGCTCCCTGCGCTTGATTTTCCACACAGCTGTTCTGCCACAAGGCGCCGCCAATTTCGAGCAGGATCCGCCCTCTCCGCCACGGCGTGATTAGGACCAGAACCACGATTTCGCTATCTCGGCCGTCGCCTGTGCACGGGTCAGACCGATATCGCGAAGCTCGTCATCGGTGAGTTCCGACAGTTTGCGGCGGCTGCGCCGCTTTTCGAGCCAACACTCGATGGCCGCCGGCAGCCGCCGGCCCAGGCGCACCACCTCGCGAAGTTTCGAGCGAAGCGCGTTGGGCGGTGTCGCCAATCTCTCGCCGAGTTCCAGGGTCATCTCTTTATCCTTTCTCAACGGGGAAAAGATGCCCTGGAACGAACTGCGAAAGAAGCTTATGGATATTATCATATGCATAAGGATTTCTTTGGATGCCGCTGAATCTCGATCAGCTCGCGAGCTTCGTCAACGTCGCCGATCTCGGAAGCTTTACGGCCGCCGCCGATAAGGAGGGCGTGACGCAACCGGCTGTGAGCCTGCAGGTCAAAAGTCTCGAACAGCGGCTCGGCGTCCGGCTAATCGAGCGTGTCGGACGGCGGGCGCAGCCGACGGCGGCAGGCCTCGACCTGCTTTCGCACGCAAGGCGTCTGCTTCAGCAAGCGGCCGCTGCGGAAGAAGCGATGCTGCCACACAGAGATGGCGCCAGCGGCCGCGTGCGCATCGGCAGCGGCGGCACCGCCTCGATCCACCTGCTCCCGCGCGCCATCGCCGCCGCCAGGAATTCCATGCCCGGCCTCGAAATCACCGTCCATATCGGCAATGCCGACGATATTCTGCGCGATCTGGAGGCCAACAGTCTCGACATCGCCGTCGTCGCTCTGCCGGCCTCGGGTCGAAACTTCGAGATCGAACCGTTCTACGAGGAGGAATTGCTGGCGGTCGCACCCGTCGGCAGCCTCGTGCCCGAGGGCGGACCGGACGCTGCCTTCATGCGCGACAGGACGCTGCTACTTTATGAAGGAGGCAATACCAGGCGGGCAATCGACGCTTGGCTGGCCGCCCCCGATATCAGGACCCGTCCCGCGATGGAGTTCGGCAGCGTCGAGGCGATCAAGGAACTGGTGGCCGTGGGGCTCGGCTGGTCGATCCTGCCGGGGCTTGCGCTAAAGCGCGACCACGCCGGCCTCGTGACGACATCTTCGTTGAAACCAAAGCTCACGCGCCGCCTCGGCATGGTTCTGCGCCGGGACAAACATCTGACACGCGGCCTTCGGGAAGTGATGAAATGCCTGCGGGAGTTCAAGGGTTAGGAGCGCTCGCAACCGTGGCTCGGCGTGTCAAATCCAAGTCGTCGGCAGCGTCAAAACCAAAGCATGGCGATCCTGCGAGCCGAGGAAATTTGAGGTGCCATAATACCTCACAGATAAGCCGCTGTTTTTATTTCCGTTTTTTTCAGATCGTCTAAAATGTCGATATTGACCCGATGTCACATTCCCTTTATACACCGCGCCAGAACGCAGCCTTCCGGGCTGCTTTCTTTTTGGCATGTCTTGCGCCTGCCAATCCAAGCAACAAGAAACGCCCTTTTAAGCCTTCGGGCAAGGGTCCCAAAAGAGAGTATTCACTATGGCTACCTTCTCCCAGAAGCCTGCAGAGGTGGAGAAGAAGTGGGTGATCATCGACGCCGAAGGGCTGGTCGTTGGCCGTCTCGCTTCCATCATCGCTATGCGCCTGCGCGGCAAGCACAAGGCGACCTTCACCCCCCATGTTGACGACGGCGACAACGTCATCGTCATCAACGCCGACAAGGTCGTTTTCACCGGCAAGAAGTATTCCGACAAGGTTTACTACTGGCACACCGGTTACGCCGGCGGCATCAAGGAGCGCACCGCGCGCCAGATCATCGAAGGCCGCTTTCCGGAGCGCGTCCTCGAAAAGGCCGTCGAACGCATGGTTCCGCGTGGCCCGCTCGGCCGTCGCCAAATGAAGAACCTGCGCGTCTACGCCGGCGCCAACCATCCCCATGAAGCCCAGCAGCCGGTCGCCCTCGACGTTGCCGCGCTCAACAAAAAGAACGTAAGGAGCGCCTGATCATGGCTGACCTCTCCTCCCTGAAGGATCTCGGCACGGCTTCCGAAGCTGCTGCTCCGGCGCACGTCCGCAAAGTCGATTCGCTCGGCCGCTCCTACGCGACCGGCAAGCGCAAGAACGCCGTCGCCCGCGTCTGGGTCAAGCCGGGCTCCGGCAAGATCATCGTCAACGGCAAGGAATTCGCGGACTATTTCGCCCGCCCGGTGCTGCAGATGATCCTGCGCCAGCCGATCGTCGCGGCTGCCCGTGACGGCCAGTTCGACATCGTCGCAACCGTTGCCGGCGGCGGCCTCTCCGGCCAGGCCGGTGCCGTTCGCCACGGCCTGTCCAAGGCGCTCACCTACTTCGAGCCGGGCCTGCGCTCGGTGCTGAAGAAGGGTGGCTTCCTGACCCGCGACAGCCGCGTCGTCGAACGCAAGAAGTACGGCAAGGCAAAGGCCCGCCGCTCCTTCCAGTTCTCCAAGCGTTAATCGCTTCGGACAGACGGAATTTACGAAGGCCGGGGAAACCCGGCCTTTTTGTTGTGCGTGGTCGGCCGGCATCTCCTTCCACGCCGGCATCGCCGCATGCTTTTGCCGCCACCTCCATTTCGATCGCTTGAAATTCGCCGTCCGGTCGCCTACCCGTTGTCGACGCCTTGACCTTTCACGACCGAAAAAGGAGTCCCCTCTTGGCGAACAAGACCATCGATCACGCTTTCACGGCGACCAGCCTCACCTCTGCCGCCAGCGATCCGACCTTTGCCGGCGCGCTCTCCTTCATGCGCCGCCGCTTCACCAAGGAACTTTCCGGCGTCGATGTCGCCGTCTGGGGCATTCCCTTCGACGCCGCGACGTCGAACCGGCCGGGCACGCGCTTCGGCCCACAGGCAATCCGTCGCGCCTCGGCGATCTTCGACAATGATGCGCAATATCCCTTCAACCGCGAATTGTTCGCCGACATGGCGGTGGTCGACTACGGCGATTGCCTGCTCGATTACGGCAATCACCAGGATACGCCGGGCGCCATCGAACGCCAGGCGAAGGTGATCCTCGACAGCGGCGCTTTTCTGCTGACGCTCGGCGGCGATCATTACGTCACCTGGCCGCTGCTGAAAGCCCATGCGGCAAAACATGGGCCGCTGGCGCTCGTGCAGTTCGACGCGCATCAGGACACCTGGTTCGACGAAGAGCGGCGCATCGACCATGGCTCCTTCGTCGCGCGGGCCACCCGCGAAGGCATCATCGACCCGGATCGCTCGATCCAGATCGGCATCCGCACCCATGCGCCGGAGGATTGCGGCATCAATATTCTCTATGGCCATCAGGTCGAGGATATGAGTGCCGGCGACATCGCTTCGGCGATCATCTCCCACACGCGCGGCGCGCCGGCCTATCTCACCTTTGATATCGATTGCCTCGATCCGGCCTTTGCGCCCGGCACCGGCACCCCGGTCGCCGGCGGACCGTCGAGCGCCAAGATCCTTTCGGTGCTGCAGCGCCTGCATCAGCTCGATATTCGCGGCGCCGATATCGTCGAGGTTTCGCCGCCTTACGACCACGCCGACATCACCGCCATTGCCGGGGCAACGGTGGCGATGTATATGCTGGGACTTCATGCGGAGCGACGCGCCATCGCCGTGTCACAAGGCTGACTTATTATCCCAAAATGAATCCGTAAACCTTCTGAACCCATTGAAAGCGCAGGTTAACATGGCACCGAAAATCTTCATCGACGGCGAACACGGCACGACGGGTCTGCAGATCCGCACGCGCATGGGCGGCCGCCGCGATGTCGAACTTCTGTCCATTCCCGAGGCCGAGCGGCGCAACGCCGCCATGCGCGAGGACATGCTGAACAGCGCCGATATCGCCATTCTCTGCCTGCCCGACGATGCATCGAAGGAAGCGGTTCAGATGGTCTCGGCCAACAACAATGTGCGCGTCATCGACACGTCGACCGCCTTCCGTGTCAATCCCGGCTGGGCCTACGGCTTTGCCGAAATGGACGGCGCGCAGGCCGACAAGATCAAGGCCGCACGTTTCGTCGCCAACCCCGGCTGCTATCCGACAGGCGCAATCGGCCTGATCCGGCCGCTGCGTGCCGCCGGCATTCTGCCGGACGGCTACCCGGTCACGGTCAATGCGGTTTCCGGCTATACCGGCGGCGGCAAGCAGATGATCGCCCAGATGGAAAATCCGGATCACCCGGATGCGATCACCGCGCCGCACTTCCTCTATGGTCTTCCCCTCACCCACAAGCACGTGCCCGAAATGACCGTGCACGGCCTGCTCGACCGCGCACCGATCTTCTCGCCATCGGTCGGCAAGTTCGCGCAGGGCATGATCGTGCAGGTGCCGCTGCATCTCGATGATCTCGCCGAGGGCACGACGATGGAAAGCATTCATGCCGCACTCGCCGCCCATTATGCCGGCCAGGACATCGTGACCGTCGTGCCGCTTGCCGACAGCAAGGCGCTTGCGCGCGTCAATGCCGTCGAACTCGAAGGCAAGGACACGATGAAGCTCTTCGTCTTCGGCACACCGGGCGGTTCCCAGGTCAATCTGGTGGCGCTGCTCGACAATCTCGGCAAGGGCGCCTCTGGTGCCGCCGTGCAGAATATGGACCTGATGCTCGCCTCCTGACGTCATGACGCTGGATGCGCTTATCACTGACGGGCAGGCCTGGTTTGCCGCCGCCCTGCCCGATCACGGCATCTATGCCCTGATGGCCTTCGCCTTCATCGCCGGGCTCGCCCGCGGCTTTTCCGGTTTCGGGGCGGCGCTGATCTTCATTCCGCTCGGTGGCGCCATCATCGGTCCGAAGCTGGTCTCGCCGATCCTGCTCGTCATCGACGGCATCGCCACGCTCGGGATGATCCCACCCGCCTGGCGCGGCGCCAACCGGCCCGAAGTCTTCGTCATGGCGGCGGGTGCGGCACTGGGCGTCCCGGCCGGCACCGCGATGCTGGCACTGCTCGACCCGACGCTCCTGCGCTGGAGCATCACGATCATCGCCATCGCACTGCTCGCGCTTCTCGTCTCGGGATGGCGTTATCACGGCGCGCCTTCGGCACCGCTCAGCAGCGGCGTCGGGCTGGTTGCCGGCCTGTTCAGCGGCGCCGCCCAGCTCGGCGGACCGCCAGTCGTCGCCTACTGGCTCGGCGGCAAGAGCGACTTCACGCGCGTCAGGGCCAATGTCGTGCTGTATTTCTCGATCTCGTCCGTCTTCAGCGCCATCAGCTATTATATCGGCGGACTGTTCGTGCCGGCCGTCTTTGCCCTGACGGCCGTCATTTTGCCGAGTTATGCAGTTGGGCTCTACGGCGGCTCGAAACTGTTCGGCCTTGCTGAGGAACGAACCTTCCGCATTGCCTGTTACGTGCTGATTGCCGCCGCGGCCATTATCGGCATGCCGCTGCTCGACAGCGTGCTGCGCTAGAACAGAATGATTTTAGGCCCGGCGGTCCTAAAATTTAATCCTGTTCTAAATTAAAGAGTTAGAGCATGATGTCGTCCGAAAACCGCCTGCATTTTTCGGCATCATGCTCTAAACGGCTCGCGCTTCAATCGCGCTCCGCGATTGCCGTGGCGTGCGGGTATTCGCCGTAAAAGCCGCGCCAGTTGGCGACGGCGAAGCCGAAGACCACCAGAGCGCCGGCCTGATGCAGCAGGCCCCAGTGAAGCGGCACCTGCATCAAGAGCGTGGCGATGCCGATCGCCGCCTGCAGCGTCACCAGCGAGAAAAGCACGACGGCGCGGCGGGCATGCGTGGTCCAAGGTGCTGCGCGAAGGGCAATCACCATGTTGATCAGTGTCAGCGCGAAGAGCGTATAGGCGCCGATGCGATGGATGAACTGCACCGTCTTCGGGTTCTCGAAGGCGTTGATCCAGAACGGCTGCTGGATCAGCAAATCGGAGGGAATGACGGCGCCGTCCATCAGCGGCCAGGTGTTATAGGAGAATCCGGCGTCGAGCCCGGCCACCAGCGCGCCGAGATAGATCTGGAACAGCGCGAAGACGGCGATGACGGCGGCAAACCCGCGCGAACTGCGCGCCGGCGCCGGATCGTTGGAATGTGGCGAGAGCCCGCGCATGATCCACATGCAGCCGGCAAAGATCAGGCAGGCCATGACGAGATGTGTCGCAAGCCGGTACTGGCTGACGTCGGTGCGGACGGAAAGACCCGAGGACACCATCCACCAGCCGATAAAACCCTGCAGGCCGCCGAGCGCCAGAATGCCGACGAGCGGCCAGCGCAGGCGCCTTTCGATCCGCCCGGTCAGCCAGAAAAAGATGAGCGGCAGCGCGAAGATCACGCCGATGCCGCGGGCGATCAGCCGGTGGGCCCATTCCCACCAGAAAATGCCTTTGAACTCGTCGACGGTCATCGAGCTGTTCAATTGCCGAAATTCGGGGATGCGCTGGTAGAGGCGGAATTCCTCGTCCCATTCCGCTGCCGACAGCGGCGGAATGACACCATGGATCGGCTTCCATTCGGTGATCGACAGGCCGGAATTGGTCAGCCGCGTGGCGCCCCCGACGAGCACGAGACAGAAGAGCGCCAGAAGCACGAAGCCGAGCCACAGCCGCAAGGCGCGGCGATCGCGGTTCTGCTTGCGCACTTCGGTGAGGATCGCCTGTTCCGAGGTGAGGTTTGCGACGGCCATGATGTCTCCTTCTATCCGGCAGTTGATTTGCCCCACCGGCTCATGCAAAACAAGCCCCGAACCTTTGCGGCATGCCGTCGCGCCGTCCGCGCCACCCATAGAAGAGATAAGCGATGCCCGTCCGCCTCCGCAAATTCATCGGCACGATCCTCATCATCGTACTCGTGCTCGTCTATGCGCTAGTGGCGAACACGATCGCGGTGGCGACACTCGGCAACGCGCCCTGGTGGGGTCACCTGCTCTACTTCCTGCTCACCGGCCTGCTTTGGATCTTGCCGGCGATGGTGATCATCAAATGGATGGCCGGACCGCGGGGGCAGTAAGCCATTAACGGCCGGATAACCGTGATCGGCGGAAAACCTCGCTGATGGCTGACGATTAAACCAAATATACGTCCTGCATTCCTAACTTCCCGCTCAGCATTTTGACTGGAGAGTTCCCGTGCAGACGCAAAAGCTCGATGACTACGAACAGCCGTCAGACGACGCAGCGCTGGCCGACACGGCAATTTCACGCCTACGCCAGGTGAGCATGAAACTTGCCATGGCGAAAATCGACATCGCAGTTTTCGATGCGATGCAGCCGTTGGAAGATGATTGGCGGGCTCTGGAGGTCGACAATCTCCAGTCGCTCCATCAGAGCTACGATTGGTGTAGCGCCTGGGTAAACGCCTTTCAACGGCCGCTGGCGATCCTCAAAGGCACCTATGCCGGCGAGACGGCCTTCATTCTGCCGGTCGAGATCGTCAAGTCGCGTGGCCTTGCCGTCGCGAAATTCATCGCTGCCGATCACAGCAATATCAATACCGGTCTTTTCTCCGGGAATTTCGCCGAAAGTGGCGGGAGCATCGACGCCGAAAAATTCGCTCGTCAGCTTCAGCATGCATTGAAGGGGCGGGCCGATCTGCTGTTGCTGCAGAACATTCCGTTGGAATGGCGCGGACGGCCGACCCCGCTCACCGGGCTGCCGATGGTGCAAAACCAGAACCACGCCTATCAACTGCCGCTCCTTGCCGTTTTCGAGGAGACGCTGAAACAGATCAATGCCAAGAGCCGGCGCAAGAAATTCCGCGTTCAATCGCGGCGTTTCGAGGCCGCCGGCGGTGTCGAATACGTCGTCCCCGAAACATCGGAAGAACAGCATCGCCTGCTCGATATCTTCTTCCGTCTGAAGAGCATCCGCTTCGCCAGCCTTGGCCTGCCCGACGTCTTTGCCGACCGGGAAACACAGGCCTTTTTGCACGGCCTCATCGACAGGCGGGATGATGCCGGGCAGTCCTTCGGCCTGCAGATGCATGCCCTGCGGCTGAAGGGCGGAAATGAGGACCGGATCGCTGCGATCTCGGGCATCTCGCGCAAGGCCGATCATGTCATCTGCCAATTCGGGGCGATCGACGAAGACCTGGTGCCGGATACGAGCCCCGGCGAATTCCTCTACTGGCAGATCATCTCGGGTTTGCACGGCAAAGGCATCGCCCTGTTCGATTTCGGCCTCGGCGATCAGACCTACAAACGATCCTGGGCGCCGGTCGAGACCGCGCATTACGACGTGGTGCTGCCGGTTTCGCCGATCGGCGTCGCCGCCGGCGCGGCGCACCGGATCGTCACGCGCGGTAAGGCGCATATCAAGGCGCGCCCGAAGCTCTATAAATTCGCCCAGGGGATCCGCGCAAGGATCGGCTGAGCGGTCTTTGTCCGGCGCATAGGGTTGCTACAATAGCAGCATGCCGCCATGCGTCAGGCCGCCTCGCCGAACCTCTGCTCTGCCGCTTCGCCGTCCGACATCAGCACGACGCGCTCGAAGCCCGCGGCCTGGAATTCCGTCATCAGTGTTACGAAAACGGTCTCCTCGAGCTGCGGCAGGGAGAGGATGATCTCGACATCCCGGCTGCGCGTCAGGCGCGAGACGCCGGCGACATCGGCGGCGCCGCATTCGACGACAACGAGGTCGTAGGCAGCCGCCAGCGCATCGAGGAGCAGCGACAGCCGATCGACACCGCGCATGGCGCGGCGGACGTCGCTCCGGCCCTGTGGGATCAGATGGGCATCGGAAAACCGGTCGCTGTGGATGGTATCGCCGAAGGCCGCCTCGCCGCACAGCAGGTCGGTGACGCCGGCAGCGGCCTGGTCGTCGGCCATCAGTTCCGTGGGATGGCCGGAACCGGTCATGTCGATCAGGATAACGCGGCGGCCGGCATCGGCGAGAATGCGGGTCAGCAAAACCGTCGCTGCCGATCCATCGTCACCGGTCGGAGATATCGCGATTGCCAGCGGCGCCCGGCTGCCGGTGAGATAATCGGCAACCGAGGTGACGGAGAATTCATTGTCGTCCTGCGGCAGCTCCGCGGCAGTCTCCTCCTCCTGGTCGATCGCATCATCCTCTTCGTCGGCGACCACCGCGAGCATGCTCGGCTGGGCAGGCCTTCGGGCGGCGGCGACAGGGGCTGCCTGCGGCGCAATCTTCTCTTCGGCGACCGTTTCCGTCTCGATTGTCTCAGGACGCGCATCGATCGGGCGAAGCGCCCTGCCGCTGAAAAGTTCGGCGAGCATTGTGACGATGGCGCTGAGGATCAATGTGGCGACGGCTGCGACGACGACGATCGGCACGACCTTGGGGAAATAGGGATCGACCGGCTCGATGGCCTTGGAAACGATACGGGCGTCGGCCGGGCTCGAATTGCTGTCGGCGCGGGAGGCGGCCTCGCGGTAGCGCACCAGATAGGTTTCGAGCAGCTGACGCTGGGCGGTCGCCTCGCGCTCGAGCGCATTGAGACCGACTTCGTCCTCGCCGGCGCGGGCGCTGTTGGCCTGCACCGTATCCTTCTGCCGCTCGAGCTCGCTTGCCCGGAGGTCGGCGACCTTGGCCTCGTTTTCGATGCTCGCCAGGATCTTCTGCGTCTCCTGGCGGATCTGGGTGCGAATATCGGCAAGCTGGGCACGCAGGCTTTTCAGCCTGGGATGGCTGTTGAGAAGGCTGGTCTGCAGATCCGATATTTGCGACTGCAGACCCGATTCCGTTGCCTTCAACCGCTGGATCGCCTGCGAGGACATGATGTCAGGCAGCGTGTCGGAAGCTTCGCCTGACGACAGCGCATTGCGCACCGCCTGCGCCCTCGCCTCCGCATTGGCCTTGTCGCCGCGCACGCGGGTGAGCTCGGCGGAGATGTCGTTCAGCTGCTGGGCGGGAAAAGTGGTCGTGCCGTTCGTCTGTAAGAGCCCGTGGCTGGTGCGGTATTCGGCGACCTTCTTCTCGGCCTCGCTGACCTTGCGGCGCAGGCTTTCGATCTCCGGTTCCAGCCAGCGCGTCGCCTCGGAGTTGGAATCGAGCTTGGCGCCGCTCTGGGTGGAAAGATAGACATTCGCCATGGCGTTCGGAATGGCGGCGGCGAGCTTCGGGTCCTTCGAGGTGAAATTGATGCCGATGACGCGCGAGCCCGGCACCTGATAAACCTGCAGCCGCTCGACGAAAGCGTCGATCACCCGCTCTTCCGGAGGGTTCTCCATCGGGTTCTTCTTCAGATGCAGCTTCACCAGGATGCTGCTCAGCGCCGAGCCGTTAGCGGCATCGTCGAATTCCGGCAGATTGTAGAGCTTCAGGTCGTTGATCACCTTTTTCAAGAGATCGGCAGATTGCAACAGCTGCACCTGGCTGGCGATATTCAGCTCGTCCATCAGCGGACCGGCGCCAGCGTCGTTTACCTGCTGGGTGCTGGCGAAGGCCGGTGCGCGAGGTTCGATGAGGATGCGTGTTTCGCTGCGGTATTGCGGCGACATGATCTTGGCGCCGGCAAAGGCGACGCCCGCCCCCACGAGCGTGATCGTCAAAATCCTGAGCCGGCGCGCCCAGACGGCGCGAACCAGCTGGCCGAGGTCGATGTCCACATCCTGATCACGCGCTACGCCGGACATACTCTTACTCCACAACAAAGGTGCCATAAGCGTAAACGACCGTGGTAACTCAACGGTTAATGGTAACCTTACGAAGAAATAAGTGGGATCGGCAAAGAACGCCGGAAATTGTCGGCGGTCTTTTACCGGGCATTAACCCTAACGGATCGATAACGATCTCACCAAGTTCATTTTCTGTGAGCACCAGCGGATGTCTGTCGCCCCGCCCAAAATCCTTTTGGCCCTGAGCCTTGCAGCCATGACGGCAGCATTGGGCGGCTGCACGACGTACAAGCCGGCGCCGAAGGCCTTCAACGAGGCAACCATCCAGCCCTATACGCTCGATAGCGGCGATCGGCTGCGCATCACCGTCTTCGATCAGCAGAGCCTGACCAATACCTATACGGTGGATCAGGCCGGTTATATCGCCTTCCCCCTTATCGGCCAGGTCCCTGCCCGCGGCCGAACGCTGCAGCAACTCTCCGGACAGATCGCCCAGAAGCTGCAGCAGGGCTATCTTCGCGATCCCGACGTCACCATCGACGTCGATCGCTACCGCTCGATCTTCATCATGGGCGAAGTCGGCCAGCCCGGTCAGTATGCCTATGTTCCCGGCATGACCGTGCAGAATGCCATCGCCGTTGCCGGCGGCTTCAGCAGCCGCGCCAACCAGAGCATGGTCGACGTCACCCGCAAGATCAACGGACAGGTGCTGACCGGCCGCATCAACATCTCGGGGCCGATCATCGCCGGCGACACGATCTACGTCCGCGAACGGCTCTTCTGAGCAATGGGAAAACAAAAGCCGCTCCGCATCCTTCACTGCTTCAGGTCGCCGGTCGGCGGGATCTTCCGCCATGTCCGCGACCTGGTCGAGGAGCACGCCAAGGCCGGCCATGACATTGGCATCCTCTGCGACAGCTCGACCGGCGGCGAGCACGAGGACAGCCTGTTCGACGATATTCGTCCCTATCTCTCGCTCGGCCTGACGCGCGTGCCGATTCGGCGCTCGATCAGCCCGTCCGACATTGCGACGATGTGGGATACATACAAGAAAATCAAAAGTTTGCGGCCGGATGTGCTGCACGGGCACGGCGCCAAGGGCGGCGTGCTCGCGCGACTTGCCGGCTCAGCCCTGCGGGTGAACAGGTATCGCGTAGCCCGCCTCTATACCGCGCATGGCGGAAGCCTGCATTATTCGCGCTCCTCGCTCAGCGGACAGTTCGTCCTCAGGATGGAGCGCCTGCAGGAATATTTCACCGACGCGCTGGTCTTTATCTGCGAATATGAGCGCGACACCTATATGCACAAGGTGGGCAGGCCACGGACGAAGACGAGACTGATCTATAACGGCATCAGCGAGCGTGATTTCGAACCGATCCCCACCCGCTCGGACGCCGTCCATTTCATCTATGTCGGAATGCTCCGGGACCTCAAGGGTCCCGATCTGTTTGTCGATGCCTTTGCCAAGACCGAGCGGCTGCTCGGCCGGCCGCTGTCGGCGCTGATGATCGGTGATGGGCCTGACCGGGACCGTTACCGCGAGATGATGGTCGAACGCGGCCTTGGCAAGCGCATCGGCATGCTGCCGGCAATGCGCGTCCACGAAGCGTTTTCGATGGCGCAGAACCTTGTCGTTCCATCGCGCGCCGAAGCCATGCCCTATATTGTCCTCGAGGGCCTCGGCGCCGGTAAGACAATCATCGCCAGCCGCGTCGGCGGCATTCCCGAGGTGCTCGGCGCTGACAGCGCGGCACTGGTGGAGCCCGGCAATGCCGACGATCTCGCCCGCGTGATGGCGGAAACGCTGAGCATGCCCGGCTGGCACGCCAGGACGATGCCGAAGCCGGAGGCGGTCAAGGCGGTCTTTTCCTCCGCCGTGATGGCGCGTGATGTGCTGAAGTTGTATCATGAGCTGGTCGATCCCGCCGCAGGCCAGGCAATGTCGACAGCCTCGTAAATATTTCTTAGGGGCTTTCTGGTATTTCGCTTGCTGACAACGAGCGACAAAACCCCATGAACAAGCTGGAAAAAAGCGATCCTTTCGACGTGGAAGCGCTGCGCAAGCAGGTCTCCGACATCGAGGCGCGACGCAATGCAGGTCGGGAGCAGGCATCCGAACCGATCGAAATCAACCCCTATGCCCGGCAGATCGCCGAGCAGTTCCGCGACGGAACCCGTTCGCCTGCCATCATCATCGGGCAGTTACGGCTGCTGGAATTCCTGGCCCTCTTTTCGATCGCCCTGATCGTTCACTTCTTCGCACCCGGCGACGGCAGCGAACCCCTGCTGGTGCGGGCAGGCATGGCGGCAATCGCCTCCGCCCTGACCGTGGTCTGCCTGCAGCTTGCCGACACCTACACCATTCCGGCCCTTCGGGCGAGGCTGCGGCTGATGCCGCGCATCCTCGTCGCATGGGCGATCGCCCTCCTCTTCACCACCGGCCTGTTCGCGCTCGTGCGCGGCACCACATGGATGATGGCCGAAGCCTATCTCCCCTGGTTTGCCGCCGGTGCGTTTTTCCTTGCCGGCGAGCGTTTCCTCGTTGCCTACGGCATTCGCAACTGGGCGCGCAATGGAATCATGGAGCGGCGCGCCGTCATCGTCGGCGGCGGCGAGCCCGCCAAGGAGCTGATCCGCATCCTCGAACAGCAGGCCGACAACGACATTCGCATCTGCGGCATCTTCGACGACCGCGGCGAAAAACGCTCGCCGATCATGGTCGCCGGTTATCCGAAGCTCGGCACCGTGGCCGAGCTCGTCGAATTCGTGCGGCTGACGCGCATCGACATGCTGATCATCGCCCTGCCGCTGTCGGCCGAGGCGCGCATCTTCGACCTCCTGAAAAAGCTCTGGATTCTGCCGGTCGATATCCGTCTCGCGGCGCATGCCTATCGGCTGCGCTTCCGGCCGCGCGCCTATTCGCATGTCGGCTCGGTGCCGATGCTCGACATTTTCAAGAAGCCGATCCGCGACTGGGATTCCGTCGCCAAGCGCGGCTTCGACATCTTTTTCACCCTGGTCGCGCTGGCCCTGCTGTGGCCGCTGATGCTGATCACGGCTGTCGCCATCAAGGCGACCTCCGAAGGCCCTGTCTTCTTCATGCAGAAGCGCCATGGCTTCAACAACGAAATCATCAACGTCTTCAAGTTCCGCTCGATGTACACCAACATGGCCGACCCCACAGGCAAGGCCGCGGTGACCAAGGGCGATCCGCGCGTCACCCGCGTCGGCCGCATCATCCGCAAGACTTCGATCGACGAGTTGCCGCAGCTTTTCAACGTGCTGAGAGGCGAACTTTCGCTGGTCGGCCCGCGCCCGCACGCCGTTCTCGCCCAGGCTCGCGACCGCGCCTTCGGCGATGTCGTCGAGGGTTATTTCGCCCGCCACCGCGTCAAGCCCGGGGTCACCGGCTGGGCGCAGATCAACGGCTGGCGCGGCGAGGTCGACAATGACGAGAAGATCAAGTTCCGCACGGCCTATGACCTTTATTACATCGAAAACTGGTCGCTCTGGTTCGATCTGAAGATCCTGTTCCTGACGCCGATCCGGCTGCTCAACACGGAAAACGCCTATTGAGCGCGGTCGAGGCGACATATCCGCGTGTCGCCCAGCCGCAGCGGATGACGCTGCGTCTGATCGGCTCCGCCTTCGTCGCCTTCGGTGTCTTTCTCTCCGGTTTCGTGATCGACGAGCCGGCACCCTACGAACTCTGGATGGCCGGGCTGATTGGCCTCTGGTTTATCCTGGGATTAAGGATTTCACGCGGCGTGGCGCCCCTGCTTGCCCTGCTGCTCACCTTCAATATCGGCGGCATGCTGTCGCTGACGCAGATGAAGGATCTGGCGACGGCGCCGATGTATATCGCCGTGTCGACCTTCCTGGCGCTGACCGCGGTCTTCTACGCGGCGATCATCGAGGACAGCCACAAACGGCTGCCGCTGATCTTCAACGCCTGGACCTTCGCGGCCGTCGCCACATCGGCACTCGGCGTGCTCGGCTATTTCCATGCCTTTCCCGGTGCGGAAATCTTCACGCTCTATGACCGAGCCAAGGGCGCCTTTCAGGATCCGAACGTCTTCGGCCCCTTTCTGGTGCCGCCGTCGCTCCATCTCATTCACGGCATCCTGGCCGGGGACCTGAAGAAATCGCCGCTGAAGGCCGCCGCCCTGCTCGTGCTGGCGCTCGGCATCTTCCTCTCCTTTTCCCGCGCCGCCTGGGGCCTGTTCGCGCTCGGCGTCCTGCTGCTGATCTTCATCATGTTGCTGAAGGAACGCAGCGGCGCCTTTCGCCTGAGAGTCCTGGTGCTGTCGCTGGCGGCAATCATCATGCTGGTCGCGTCGCTGCTGGTGGCGCTGCAGATTCCAAAGGTCGCCGAACTGTTTTCGACACGTGCCCAGCTGGTGCAGCAATATGACGGCGAGCATCTTGGCCGCTTCGAGCGCCACCGGATCGGCTTCACCATGATGATGGAGCGCCCGCTCGGCATCGGCCCGCTGGTGTTCGGTACGATGTTTCCCGAAGACGAGCACAATATCTGGCTGAAGTCGCTCACCACCTATGGCTGGCTCGGCTTTGTCAGCTATGTCGGCATGCTCGTCTGGACGCTGGCGATCGGCTTCCGAAACCTGCTGCTCGACCGGCCATGGCAACCCTTCCTGATGGTCGCCTGGATCTCCGTCCTCGGCCATGCGACGATCGGCAATGTCATCGACATCGACCACTGGCGCCACGTCTATCTGCTGCTCGGCACGGTCTGGGGCTGCGCGGCGCTGGAAGCGCGCCACCGGCGCAGCCTGAGGTCGAGAGGAGCGACGCAACCTATTTCGTCGCACCTGCCGTCAGACCGGCAATAAACCGCCGCTGGAAGATGAGATAGGTCAGGATCAGCGGGAAAATGACGATCACAGCGCCGGCGGTCAGAACCGGCGTGTTGACGGTGTAACGCCCTTGGAAAAACAGCATGCCGAGGGGCAGCGTCCGATAGGCGTCGTCATTGACCAGGATGAACGGAATGAGAAACTCGTTCCAGGTCCAGATGAACAAGAACAGCGCCAGCGTCGACATTGCCGGTATCATCAGCGGGATAACGATCTTGCGCAGGATATAGAAGCGTCCGGCGCCATCGAGGACCGCCGCTTCGAGCACCTCCTCCGGCAATTGCTGCATCGCGCTGGCAAGGAAGATCGTAGAGAAGGGTATCGACATGGCGATCTGCGGGATGATGAGAGCCGCATAGGTGTTGATCAGCCCGAGATAGCGCATTTCATAATAAAGCGGGATGATGAAAGCCTCCGCCGGCACCATCATGCCGAGCGTCAGGATCGCGAACAGCGTGCGTCGCAGCGGAAATGACAGGTAGGCGAAGGCAAAACCGGTCAGCAGGCCCAGGAAGACGCTTGCGGCAACGACGGGTATGACGACGACGATCGAATTCCAGAAGTAGATGTTGAAATGCCCGGCATTCCAGGCATCGAAGTAATTTTCGAAATGCGGATAGGCCGGAAGGGCGAATGCGCCTTTCAGGACGTCAGCCTTGCTCTTTATCGAGGTCAGCAACAGAAGCAGGAACGGGGTGATCGTTACGAAAGCCAGGAGCCAGAGGACAATGCGAAGGAACAGCGCGGCGGGAATGTTGAACGAACGGCTCATCAAGCCAACCCTTTGCTTCTGGAGCCCACCAGCCGGTGAATTGCGAAATTGATTGCGAATGTCAGCAGGGCGCCGACAATGGCGATCGCGGCTGCGGCGCCGAAGCGATTGAGCTCGAAGCCGAGCTGATACATGTAGATATTCGGCACCAGCGTCGCGTTGGCGGGTCCACCGCGGGTCATCGTGAAAATCAGGTCGAAGCTTTTGATCGACGCAATGACCGTCAGAAGCAAAACCACCCTGATCTCAGGCATCAGAAGCGGCAGCGTTATCCAGAAAAAGGTCTTTCGCGGCGACGCGCCGTCGACCTTGGCGGCGTCGAAAAGGGATGGATCGATGCGCTGGATTCCGGTGAGGAAGATCACCATGCAAAAACCGAAGAAATACCAAGTGGCAACGATCCCGACCGCGGGGAGCACAAAATTGAAATCTCCGAGCCAGGGCAATGCGAAGCTGCCCAATCCCACCGCTCTCAGAAACTGATTGAATGGGCCGAATGCCGGATTGTAGAGCCATGCCCAGATGATGCCCAGCACGGCAGTCGGCATAATGTAAGGCAGGAACAGGAAGGTTCTGAGGGCGAGTTGCTCGCGCTGCTTCAGATTCCACACGCAGGCGGCAAGCGTGATGCCGAGCACGAGCGGCAGGACGCAGTAGAAGATCATGAGCTCGGCATTGTTGCGCAAGGCAATGTAAAAACGGCTGTCGGAAAAGAGAGCGGCGTAGTTGCCGAGCCCAACCCATCTCGGCATGGTCAGTCCGTCCCAACTGGTCAGGCTCAAACCCAAAGCCGCGACAATCGGCCCAAAGACAAACGCTCCATAGAGCAGCAATCCAGGCAATAAATAGATGAAATTGGTCTGTTGCGTTCCATCCAGTGCGGAGCGTTTCATCCAGTACTCCCTGCCAAATCTCTGGTCATCGCGCAGCAAGCGGTAAGCTCGCAACGCTCCTTCAGCGTGAGGAACAGGACGCCGGTCGAACCACCCGGGGGGCGCGACCGGCGTCCGCACTCCCTTATTTCTTATCCTTCAAATAGGCCTGATAGTCCTTGTCCATGGCATCGACAAAGGCTTCGGGCGTGATCTTGCCGGACAAGAGAAGCGGCGTGTTGTCGTCGATTGTCTTCAGCATCGTCGGGCTCGACCAATCGGGGTAATGGCCGAGCGCATCGTTGGCGTTAAGCGTCTTCCACATCTCGATGCCAGCGGTCAGGAGCGGCGTGAGCTTCGGCTTTGCATCCGCCGGGAGCGATGTTGCCGGAAGATAGCCTGCCGCGGCCCAGCTTTCAGCGGCCTTTTCAGACACCATATAGTCGATGTACTCGCCGGCCAGGTCCTGCTTCGCCTTGTCTTTGGCAAGGCTCGTTATCGCCCAGGCAAGATCGACGCCGCCGACGCTCATGGGCTTGGAAACACCCTTCGGAGCGGGAATGGCCATGAAGCCGATATCCGGATTGTTTTGCATGTCGCCGAAATACCAGGTCCCGGAGATCAGGAATGCGCCCTGCCCTGATATGAACAGCTGGACGGCGTCGTCACCCGAGATGCCCTCGAAGCCGGGATAAAAATAGCCGCCTTGCGCCCATTTCTGCACGAGTTTGGCCGATTCGATGTTCCCCTTGGTGTTCCAGGAGCCGCCTTTGCCGTAGATAAGGTCGTCAAGCTCGGCGCGGTTGGCCGCGTCGATATGCGCTTGATCGATAGCGCCGATCATGTGCAGGGCGAGATGCTGCTTGGCCGAGCCCATCATGAAGGGCGCAACGCCTTTTTCCTTGAGCTTGTCGAGATCGGCCAAAAGCTCTTCGAAGGTCTTCGGCAGCGCCACGCCCGCGTCGTCGAGGATCTTCTTATTGTAGTAAAGGCCGACGATCTCACCGAGACCCGATATGCCGTAGGTCTTACCGACCCCGAATTTCGTCCCCTCCCAGCGATCTCTGGCAAGCACGGAATCCGACTGCCGCTTATCCCAGCCATATTTCTTGATGTATTCGTCAACCGGCAGGAGCAAACCTTCCTTGACCATCGCGCCCATGTCGCCGGCGCCCTGGTTGACCTTGGTGATGACCGGGCCGTCCCCTGCCGAAACCGCAAGCTTCAGCGTCAGCTTCATATCATCGAAGGTTCGGGCGGTGCGTTTGATCGTGACACCGGGATGTGCGGCTTCGAACTCCTTGTTCAGCTGTTCGATGACCGCGCTCTGGCCCTCAAAGGTTTGGTCGTCCCACACCGCCAGATCGTCGGCGCGGGCGGCGGATAGGCCAAAACTCACAAGCGCCGCGCCGGCGAGCGCGACAGCTGCTTTCAATCGGTATGCCGGCAGTATGCTGATCGATTTCACGGTTCTTTCCATCTGCTCCACCTCACTTGGTTTATTC
This sequence comes from Rhizobium phaseoli, assembly GCF_003985125.1. Taxonomy (GTDB): domain Bacteria; phylum Pseudomonadota; class Alphaproteobacteria; order Rhizobiales; family Rhizobiaceae; genus Rhizobium; species Rhizobium phaseoli. The sequence goes on along the minus strand of NZ_ML133574.1, from coordinate 42,418 downwards.
TCCACTCCCCGCTCAGGCCTTGCCCGAGGCACCGGCCGAGCGTTTTCTTCCCCCAGAGCTTTGCCTGGTCGGCGAATCTGAGGTAATCGTCAGTGCATCAGCTCCTCTCGTGACCTCAAATGACAAAGCGCCACGCAGGAGGTGGCATAGTGATGGACACCAGTTGCTTCATCCGTCCCGCGATTGAAGCGGATACTGAGGCCTTCTTTGAAATCTGCCTGAGGACCGCGAATGGCGGTCACGATGCCAGCGCCCTTTACAGCGACCCGCATCTGCCGGGCTACATCTGGTCGGTACCCTATCTCAAGTTCGCCAAAGACTTTGCCTTTGTTCTCGTTCAGGGCGACCGGCCGGTCGGCTATGTCATCGGCGTCCCCGACACCAGCCTGTTCGACCGGAATCTCGCGGCAAACTGGTGGCCGTCCGTGCGCCGAGAGATCGCCGGACTGGCGCCCGCCCGTCCGCGCGATGCCGACGTGCTGGAGCGAATCCAAAATCCGCGCAGCGGAACGCCCTGGCTTCAGGACCAGTACCCGGCGCATCTTCACATCAACATTCTTCCCGGACTTCAGGCAAGCGGCTGGGGACGACGGCTGATCGACACAGAGCTTCAGGCGCTTCGCAATCATGGGGTCACGGCCGTGCATCTCGGGGTCGATCCAAACAACGAACGCGCCAGAGGCTTCTACCGTCATCTCGGCTTTTCCGAATTCGAGCAGGATGGCTCCGTCGCCTTTGCAATGCGGATCGACGAGCGATCCCGCTAGAGCCGACGAAGCCAATCTGTTCATCACATTGGCTCCGAATTTGCGGCGTCAAGCCCATATTTCAAAACGACCGCCGCCGGCATGGCGCTCCAGCCCTGAAGCAGGGAGCCGCGCCCATAGGGCGGCGAGAAATATTCGACCGCGCCGATCCAGCCATTGTCGAGGCAGGTTTCCCACCAGCGTGTCAGCGCATAGCGCGCGCCCCCAAGTCCGTGGCGCAGGCGTTCCTCGGCATAGGCGCCATCCCAATAGGGCCAGTCCGAGCCATTATGATAGCGGTAGGGAAAAGCGGTCTTGGATCGCAGATCGCCAGGCCGCTTGAAGGGCGGATAGGCGCACATGACACCCCAGCTGCCATAGGGCTGTTCCTGATTGTTGCGCGTTTCCAGTCTGGCCTCAAACGCTCTCAGCAGACCAACGGCCTTCGGCCGCGAAATGGCACCGAACCGCGACAAAGTCAGGCTGTCGAGAGCCAGATGATCCTCGACGAATACACCAGGTGTTCCATAGTCGAGATATCCTCCCGTGGCCGGGACGAAGAGTTTGGCCTCGATTTCCTGGCGGGCCAGATTTGCGGCCTTGCCGGCGCGTTCGGCAAGAGCCGGATCATGCCCTTTGCCAAGCCTCGCCACCGCATCCATGGCGCCGACGAAAAGGCCGAGATCGTAGGAGACAAAGCCCTCGCGATAAACGTTGTCGGCCCAGTCCCGATCGTTACGCGGCTTTACCGGCAGGACGCTGTCGGGGCCGGCCAGGTTGAGATAGCGGTCGACGATCGCCCGAACGATCGGCCAGTGCAGCTGCACCTCGTCCAGGTCCTTCGTTGCACCGACATAGTCGTCGATGAACAGAATGAAGAAAAGCGGGCTGTCAAAGTGGTCGCTCCACCAGTCCTGGGGACGGTTGTGATATTCCGGGACTGCCCTTTTGTGGGTTTTGGGATTGGCCTTGCTGTCCGCGACAAATCGCTGCCACGCCTCCGATTGCGCCGGCCCTGTCAAAATCACGCCGCTCGGGGCTTCTCCATCCGGCTGTACACCCTTGGCGAGCAGCCGGATCTCGTCGCGCACCGCCTCCGGCGCCAGCGTCAGAAGCGGCTGCATCGTCCAATAGCCGTCACGGTAATAGGTCCGCGCCGGCGCGCTATAGGCCTGTCCGGCGGCAAGACCGGCGAAGGCGCCGTTTTCGTCGCACCTGATGCTGGAAAGGGCGGCATGGATGCCCTGGCTGACCATGCTGCGCATCAACGGGTCGCCATCGGGTGCCAGATCGCAGCGCGCGAGATAGTCGGCCGCTTGCGCCATGATGGCTTCGTTGGTGAGATCCATCGCTTTTTCGGCTTCCTCTCTTGAGGCGCCGACGGCAATGCGCAGATCGGAACCGACGGCCTCCACGATGAGCACACCCCAGCCCATTTCGAAGGTCTGGCGATGATGGTTCCTGGAGCCGCTCGCCCGTGCGCTTTGCCCATCCGGCTCGTGCCACCAGGCACAACGACGCGCCGGATATATGCCAAGAAGCCGCACGCCGCTGATCAACATCACCGGCAGCGACTGTGCGACAAAGACGCCGCCATGTTTGGAGACAATCCGGTTCGGACCGTAGGTATAGGGCCCCTTGATTGCAGAGAATCTCACCCGTCCCAGATTGCCAGCGCCCCACAGGGCAAGATCAGCATATCCCTCCGGGTGAATATCGGCCTGAAGGCGCGGCGCCATGACGGGCAGTAGAACTGGTCTTTCGCAGGACAGCTGTCCATCTGCCAAGGGTTTCAACATGGAATAATCCCCAACAGCTTGGTTGAGGCGCCAGCGGAAAACAAAATGGAAGGATTGCGGAACCGGCGAGCACCAGTTCCTCTTCGGGCGATATTGGCGGACATGCAGCTGCCCAGACAATATGTATGATGCATACTTGTCTTCGACCCTGTTTATTTTCATCACGCATTTGAATGCGCGTTGATCCCAGCCTACAGGCGACCTCCCATTTGTCAAGGACATAGACAAATCGCCAACTTCCATATACTAAATTTCGATCAGCTGAGGAGGCTGAGCTTCAGACGTGAGAGTTGAGAGCCAACACCTCCGCTAATTAGGTATACGCTCCGAACTAATTGGAACGAGCAGCCGAATGGCAATGACGCCCCCCGTCGCACAGACTCCAATCGCACGAAAAATTTCGACCAACGCCGTCATCCGGACCGTGTTGGCGAACGGTTCGATTTCCCGCGCCGACATCGCCAAACTGACCGGCTTGTCGAAACAGACGATCTCCGAGGTCGTGCGCGATCTTGAAGATGAAGGATGGCTGAGAGCCGTCGGCCGAACCGATGGCCGACCCGGCCGGAATGCGGTCATCTACGAAATCAATGCCAGAGCAGGACTGGCTGTCTCAATCGATCTCGGCGGCACCAAGATCGCGGCGGCCATCTGCGATCTGCTGGGAAACGTGGTTGCCGAAACCAAGGTGGCCACCGACCGGCGCGGTGGAATGCATCTCGTCAATCAATTCAGTAATCTCATCGTCGAGCTCGCCTCGGCGGCAGGGACGACCGCCGACAAGCTTCGTCTTGTCGTTCTCGGCACTCCCGGTGTACTCGATCCAGCCACCGGACATATCAATGTCGCGCCCAACATTCCCGGCGTCGACGCCATGGACCTGCGGCAGGTCTTCAGCAGCAGGATGGGTCTGCCCGTCATCGTCGAAAATGACGTCAATCTTGCCGCGCAAGGGGAGCGCTGGCGGGGACACGGCGTCGAGATCGACAATTTTGCATTCGTCGCGCTTGGAACAGGCGTCGGCATGGGCATCATTGCCAATGGGGCATTGCTGCGCGGGGCGCGGGGCGCTGCCGGCGAGATCGCTTATCTGCCGATCGGCGGCGATGCCTTTGATCCGGGCGGGTTTACGCTTGGCACCCTTGAAAGCGCCGTCGGCAGCGTTGCGATGGTTCGCCGCTACATCGGCTTCGGCGGGCGCAATGCAGCCACCGTGGCCGATCTCTTCGCCGCGTTCAACGCAGGCGAAGCGAGCGCTGTCGCCGCAATTGAAGAGACCGCAAGGCTGGTGGCGGTCGCCATTGCAGCAATCGGCGCGACCCTCGATCCCGAACTGGTGATTACCGGCGGCAGCATCGGCGCCAGGCCGGAGCTCGTCAATGCCATCCGGCGCTTCCTGCCGCGCTGCACACCCTATCCGCCGCGCATCGAGATCAGCCGGTTCGGCAACCGCGCCGCCCTCATGGGTGGCATGGGGATCGCGGTCGAGCGCATGCATGACGACCTGTTCGGCGTAAAATTGCGAGAGGCTTGAGGACTGCCGTGGTAATAGGCAGTAGGCAGTAGGCAACGGATAGATTCCGCCGGGACGATGCCGCGCAAGGCCCGCCAAACAAAGCGATAGCAGAAGCATGGCCGGAAGATCGGAGCGTCCGAGAAGTGAAACCGCAATCAACCGCCGCCACTTGCGAAGCGCTGCAAATGCGCTAGATTTTGCATCATGATAACGGCAACGCAGATACGCGGCGCGCGCGCCATGATCGGAATGAGCATCGAAGAGCTCGCGGCCGCAAGCGGCCTGCCGGTCGAGACGGTGGCGGCGCTCGAAAAGGGCGAATTTGCGGGCGAGCCGCATGCGCTGTTCGACGTGCGCAGCACACTCGAGGCGCAGGGCATCATCTTCCTTTCGAGCGGCAACCAGGACGAAGGCGGCCCGGGCATCCGGCTGCGGGCACGCACGTCAAGCGATGACGGCATCCGGCCGGAAAATCTCAACGCCGCCAATGACGATTGACGGCACAGGACCGTCGCCCTGTCCTCTATCCAGGGCAGAACCCGAGTTTCAGAGATATGTCTTGGCAAGGTCGGCGAGTTTGCCGCCGTCTCTCACGCCCTGCCTGTAAAGCTGAATGATGACCGCACCGATCCGCTCGGCCTCCGGCGCCGTTCTGACAAGGCCGCGTTCGACACAGACCTTGTCCAGCACTTGCGACAGCAGATCGAGATCTTCCGAAAAGAGCGGTAAATCATGCGGATGAATTGATGACCGTAACATCACGCCGCACTTCCCTCCGAGGGCAAACGCCTCCACGCTTGCATCGCCGGACGCCCTCCGCAACCGGCAATAAATCGATTATGCGCGAGGGTCGGAACTTTAGCAACTGCGCAAATTCCTGTGGAACAAAATATTGTCCGGAGCGTTACGGCCACGTTTTGCAGGAGGAATGCGCGAGTACAAACCTTGAGCGAAAGACGCTTCCCCTCCTCTGCCCCGAGTCCATTCTCCAGACCAGCAGCAGCTCAACGTTTCCATGGCCTGGGACACCGTCGAATATCTGAAGCTTGGCGCGGCCGGCGCGGACGCGACTATTGTATTGCTCCAGCACCCTGGAAGCACTCGACGGGCTGCAGCCCAAGCGCCGCATAGGCTGCCTTCGTCACGGCAGCAAAAACAGGGATGCTGGTGTGAGATCTGCCAGAACGAAGCGAGCGTTACCGTTTGCGCTTAGCTGCGGCGGTTACCGGCGGCTATGAATTGCGGGTGCATGGAACCTTCCGTGATCACCTTGGCGGTCATCTCGATCACCCGCTCCTCGGCCAGTTCGGCGAGCGCGAGGGCAACGTCGCCCTCCGGCCAGCCGGCCCTGACCGCCTCGTCTGACAGAGCCTGGAACGCGCTGGCTAGAGCCTGTCTGCAAGTGAGATTCTGATTCATATCAGGCATGCGTTCGCACCAGGCTATCGGTAACACGGGTATTTTCAATCTACACCTATTTGCGGGAACGCGAAGCGTTTTGAGATACTTTCAAACCGAATACAAAATTCTTATCACAAAACCGCGTATAACCTTAACAAAATCCAAAAGTCATCAATCAATTTGCAAATGATTTCTCAAAATGAACCGAAACAACTATTTGGTAATCGCGATTTAAACAGGCATTTTCCCGGATTGATTACTTTAAATAGTTAAATTGTCGAGCTGATAAATTCGAATTTTATTCGTCGCGATGAACAGCATTGGGATTTGATCGTTTCCATCACCTTCGCTGTCGGCTGTCAATCGGCATCGGGAACTCTCTGGTCCGTGCGCCGCCATCCATCGCATCGTGATGAAGAGGCGGTTAAGAATGGCGACAGGCCGCCGGGAATAGAAGGGTCGCTCGGATACCGAGGCGAACGCCTCAGGCGTTATTCACCTTAATACCACATCGGCACCACACTCCCGTCAAACTCCGCCGTACCATTGTCTTGGCGGGCCCACTTTTCCAGGAGGTGAAATGTCTATCGAGCTAGACGCGACTACCTATATTCACGCCAAGCCGGCGACTGCTCATTCTTATATCTTGCCGACTGTCGTCGATGTTCTTGAAAACAGTTTCCAGGAGGCGAACGAAACAGCGGTCTTCGACCTCGGTTGCGGCACCGGCGGCGCTGCCTCCGTACTGGCGGCCAAAGGCTATGATGTCGTCGGCGTCGATCCGTCGGAAGACGGCATCGCGAAAGCGAGAGCGGTCCATCCCAATCTTCCGCTGGAAATCGGCTCCGGATACGAAGATCTTTCCAGCCGCTACGGCACCTTCGACGCGGTGATCAGCCTGGAGGTGGTAGAACATGTATACGACCCCAAGGCTTTCACGGCGACCATGTACGACCTGGTAAAACCGGGCGGCATCGCCGTCGTCTCTACGCCTTTTCACGGTTACTGGAAAAATCTGGCGCTCGCCGTGAGCGGAAAGATGGATGACCACTTCATGCCGCTGAAGGACCACGGTCATATTAAATTCTGGTCGCCGGAAACGCTCAGCACGCTGTTGCATGAAACAGGTTTCGAAGACGTCGACTTCGAATATGTCGGAAGGATTCCACTCCTGGCGAAATCGATGATCGCAATCGCGCAGAAACCGCACTGACGGCCCACGTTCTTTTGCGCGGCACACCCGCCGTGCCCACCACGAAAGCTGATATTTTGACTGGGATTTCAAGGGGATAAATGGTCGGGGCGACTGGACTCGAACCAGCGACCCCTTGACCCCCAGTCAAGTGCGCTACCGGGCTGCGCTACGCCCCGACCTGCCGAAACGGCTTGCTTCGTTTAGATTTTCAGCGCGTGCAATGCAAGCGGAAAAAACCGGCCTCCCACAAAAAGGAAGCAGTTCGGCTGGCAACAATCAGATCGCGGCGATCTTCAGCCGCCCTTCGGCGGTCTGGCGGGGCTGCCATGCCTGATAGTTGGCAATCGAGAAATGCGGCGTTTCGAACGGCGTGGCGTGAGTTTCGGTGATGACAGTGACATCGGCGCCAGCCGCCTCGCCGGCAAGGATGCCGGCAACTGCGTCTTCGAAAACCAGACATCTCGTCGGATCGACGCCGAGACGGTTTGCGCCGAGCAGATAGCCTTCCGGGCTGGGCTTGCCCGATTTGACCTCTCCACCGCTGACGATGACCTTCGGCATCGGGATGCCGGCGGCGGCCATGCGGCGCCCGGCGAGCTCGATCGGCGCCGAGGTGACGATCGCCCATCGGTCTTCGGGAATGGCGTTCAGGAAGCGGACGGCGTCCGGGATCTCGACGATGCCGGACACATCCTCCATCTCCTCGGCGAGCAGCAGATCCGCCTCGTGGGCCGGATCGACGCCCGGCAGGCCGAGCCCGCGGATCACGTCGGAGGCACGGATACCGTGGATCGTCTTCAGGAAGACCTCCGGCTCCAGACCATGGCGCCTTGCCCATTCGCTCCAGACCCGTTCGACGACGGCTATGGAATTCAGCAGCGTTCCGTCCATATCGAAGAGGAATGCATCATAAGACCTGTCGAGGACGTCGTGGAGAGCGGACACGGGTGGTTCCTTGCGAGGGCGAGGGGGTAGGCAGGCGAGTAGCGGAGAGTGGCGGCGGCGTCAACGTCAGTCGTTGACATCGGGATGGGTGACCTTCCGCAGATCGGCGAGGCCGCGGGTGGCGTCACGGTTGCCGGTCGCAGCTGCAGCTTCGAAGATGCGGCCCGCATCATCGTACATTTTCAGATTGAGATAGCTGTAGCCGCGCAGAACCATCAGATCGATGCGCTCCTGCTGCAGCTGGGCGCGCTGATCGAGATAGATGAGGGTTTCGCGATAGCGGCCGGCGTCGAAGGCCTGCAGTGCACGATCGGCGAGGATCGCAACCTGCAGTTCGGCAGCGCGCTGGCGGCTTTGCGGCGCCTTGGTTGCCGCGACGGCAGCATTGTTGGAGAGACCGGCGCGCAGATAGGCAAGGCTCTGACCATAGGCGGCGTCTTCGCGGATCTTGCGGACCGGGCTCTGCAAAGCCGTCTCGAAGGCCGGGATCGCCTCCATCGGCCGGTTGATCTCCATCAGGCACCAGCCGCGCGACAGCGCCTCGGACGGCCCGAGTTGTCCGGCGTCGATGGTCGTCGCGCAGCCCCGCGCCCGGCGCGGACCGCGCTCAACCGCCACCGTCTGCATCGCCGGCCTTGTGACGCGAACGGAGACTTCCGGCTCCGGCTGCGTTGAAGCGGCCGGGGGCAGCGGCGGCTCCGCCGGCTGAACCGGCTGGTGCGGGGCAAGCGGCGGCGTTGCCGGCTGCGCGCCGGCATTCGACACCAGCGTGTCTTCGAGCTTGGCAATGCGCGCCGACCGGCCGGCCCAGGCGCGTTGGAGGTCGAGCACGCCCTTGCGGTCGTTCAGCTGCTCTCTGGTAACGGCAAGGCCATAGGCGGACGGTTCGTCGTCCGGTTTCCACGCAAGCGCGGTTTCGAACCAGCGCGCGGCGGTCTGGAACTGGTTGAGCGAGCGTGCATACCAGCCGAACTGCTGCGCCGTCGGCACATATTTGCGGGCGATGACCTCGGCCGCGATACGATGCAACACATCTTCGGCAAGATCGGCCGGCGGCTGCAGCGCCATCAGATTGGCGGTTGCGGCAAGATAGGTCGATGTCGCATCGTCGGAATCGGCGCGCCAGCGGAACATCACGTCCTCGGCCTCCTGAGGCGCCCTGCCTGCGATCAGCGCCAGCGCCAGGCCTTGCGAAGCGACTGCCGTATTCTCCTTGGCTCGGGCCGCGCGAAACCACTTCTCGGCATCGGCAGGGTTGTTGCGGCGAAGCTGGTACCAGCCGAGCAGCAGCGCATCGGAGGCGAGACCTTCGCTTTCCGCCAGTTTTTCGAGGCGAGCGATGTAACTCGGCGCGATGGCAAGCCTCGGATTCTCATTGCTCTCGGCCACGAAGCGTCGGGCGAGGTTGTCGCGGATCGCGTCGAATTCCTTGCCGCCGTCGGCTGCCGACTTCTCCAGCGCCAGCAGCGCCTGCATGGGCTGATAGTCAAGCAGCGTCGAGGCCTTTTCGACTGTCGCCCGGCGTTCGGCCGGATCGCCGCAATTCTTCAGTATATAGGCATAGGCATCCTGGCCGCGCTGCGACCGCTCGGTGCGAACGAAGGCTTCGGCGACGCGCCAGAGGACATCCACCTCGCTGCAGGTCAGCAGGCTTGGCGTCGCCGCGCCAATATCGACCACAGTCGCATATTGCTTGAGATCCGACGCGTTGATGAGACGGGCGCGGGCCTCAGCGACATCAAGCCGATCGAGCAGATCGGTCGGCGGCTGCCATCCGGCATCGGCGGCCTGCCGGTCGGCAATCGCCTTGCGCAGTTCCGCATAGCGGCCATCGGAATAGAGTTTCCACATGGCTTCGAGCTGTTTGTCGCCGTTTTGCGGCACAGCCAGCGGATCGGCCGGCGGAACCCAGTTCGGATAGAGCGCCTGCAGGCGGGAGATTTCAGCCTGCAGGCGCACCTTGTCGCCGCGGCTGGCAAAATAGCGAAGCGCGCTTTCATCGACGTCAGGCTGTGGCGGCGCTGCCGCCTGTTGCCGCGCCGGCGGCTCGGTGACGATCGCCGGAGGGACCGGCGCCGATTGACCGGCTGCCTGAGATCCCTCAGCTTGAGGTGCTGCAGGTGGCTCCTTTGCGACGTTCGGCTCAGGCGTGTCCCGTGCGGGCGGCTGCGGAGAGGTGATCGCCTCGATCTTGTCCGCGACGGCCTCGGCATTGACGTTTGCATTGCCGGCAGGAGCGTCGGTCGGCTTGATGCGGCCCATCATCATCAGATCCGGCGCCGGCTTGACGGCGGGAATGCCGAACCTTTCCTGCATAGCGGCGCGATCCTTCAGCCCGGTGACGAGGGTCGCTACCACGGCTGCCGCTGAAATCGCCACGAGAGAAGACTTCACAGACACTCCGGATGCTTCTCCCCGATATAGGCCAGCCCCAGCAGTTGAAGCGTGGACGGATAATAGAGTGTGGGTGCAAACTGCAGCGCCGAGCTCGGCAGCTTGGTCCCATCGACAACACAGGCCACAACATCGTTAACAATTCTATAACCGGGGTCTGACAACACGGTCTTCGGCCGGCCGGTGGTCAGATCGATGGTGGCTGGAATGCCATCCTGCGACATGCCCTTTCTGAGGCGGGTCAGCAGCGCCTTGTCCGTGATGCCGCCACGCGCGAGATAGAGCGGAATGCGAAGGGCGTTATAGGCGAATTCGGCGTCGAAACCCTCCGCCGGTCGCGGCGGGCCGCTGAGGCTGACCCATTCGGCAGGAAGCTTGCGCGGACCGAACTGCATCGTCTTCAACAATGCGACGCCATCATCCGACAGCTCTTTCCAGGCATCCGACGGGGCAAGTGCGGCCATCACCGGAATTGCCTCATAGATCCAGTAGGAAGGGTTGACGACGGGGCCGTCCTTGCGGTCAGCGGCGGTGAAACCTTCGCTGCCCGGCAGCAGCAGCATTTGGCCGGCCGAGCGCGCGACTGTTTTGGCGAGCAGCGCCTCGGCCATACGGGAGGCGGCCAGGATATAGTCGTTGCGGTTCCACTGAGTGCCGGCAAGCGCCAGCGCATAGGCGATCAGCATATCGCCGTCGGTGGCATTGTTGGTGTCGGTGACATGCGGCTTGACGTTCGGATCCCATTTCCACACGGCCAGGCCATCGTCGCGCAACAAGAGTTCGGTGCGGGTAAAATACCAGATCTGCTCGAAATCGGCGGGGCTTGCCGAGAGATAGGCGAGCAGCATGCCATAGCCCTGCCCCTCGCTGTGGCTGATATTGCCGTTGCCGTTATCGATGATACGACCGCTCGGATCGAGAAACTTCGACTTGTAGGCGGACCATGCATCGGCATTGATCATCGCCTGCTGGGCGACGGCCGGCGGGATTGCGGGCGCGAGCATGGCCGTCGCCGCAACGAGGAGCGCGCGCCACAACCTCATTTCGACCGGCCCAGATTTTTCAGCATGCGCGATGTGGTGATGCCGATCAGCAGCAGGAAGGTCACGAGCAGGAAAGCGTAGGAGAGAATGTTCGTCGACAACCAATTGGCGGCGATCAGACGATAGTTGGAGATCGACCAGGGTGTGGAGGGCACGAAATCGAAGCGGGTGACGGGGACCGTCTCGATCTTGGCCGTCTTGCTCGAATAGGTGGTGATGTGGCCGGATAGCTGTGGCCAGTTCATCTGCGCAGTGAGGACCTCCAGTCCCTCGCGCAGATCTTTCGACGAGGGCGCCGTCACCACGGTCCATGCGCCGGTGCCCGCAGGACTGGAGCCCTGGGCAACCAGCAGCGTGGCCAGATTTGGCGGCGTGAAGATCTCCTCGGCCCCGGGGATGAATTGCAGCGAACTGCGGGTAATGTCGAAATTACGTCCCACCCATTCGCGGAAGGCGGTAATCTGTCCGCGCAACAGACCGCCGCTGACTTTGGAATTCCATTGCTCAAATGCAGCACCGGTATCAACGACGCCGGGCTGCGCATCGACCACGGGACGCCACGAAGCCTGGCTGGCCGTGGAGACATTGGCCTGCGTCAAGGCGGTCGCCGGCATCTGTGAGATCGAGCCGATGAAAATGGCGTCGCGATCGCCGATCGTATTCGGCGAAGCCACGCTTTCGACGGCGATCGGATGGCCGGCCATGATCGCCATCTGGCCGAGCAGCGTAGCGGCGGCCGAGAGCGTGTCGGCGTCGGTGCGGTCGATGAAGAGCGGCGTCGGTTCGGAAGCTCGACTGTAGGGATAAGCCGTGCCGGCCATTGCGGCCAGATTCGGACGCTGACCGACGCGGGCAAAATCCGGGATGTGCAATTCGGAGGTATCGAACAGGGCAAAGCGCGCATTGGCATCGGCGCTGCTGCCCGGCGCGCAGGCGGCATCACCCTTGGTCGTCAGGATCGCCTCGATCGCCACGGTGTTCAGACCCGGCTTGAAGTGGTGCATCGTTACCCGGATCGGCAGATGGCGGAGAATGCCGCCTGTCGTCGAGGTGAGCGGCACTGTGGAGGCGATGTTGTCGTTGACGTAGATATCGATGTGGCTGCCCGGCAGAACCTTGTCGGTATAGGCAGCGTCGAGCAGTACCTTCGCCTCGCCATAGGCATTGGCATAAAAATCCGCGGGCACGGCGACATTGAAGCTGGTTCGGAACCGGCGGCCGGAGAATTCGGTGGTTTTTACGCCGAGCTGGGACAAGGCAATGCTGGTATCGGAAAAGATCAGCGGCGCGTTCGGTGCGCTCCAGCGTTCGGTGGTCAGCTCGTCGCGGCGGACATCGGCAGGCCTATCCACCGGCGAGACGATCGTATCGATCGCCGAGGAGACCGCCTGCCAGGAAGGACCGCTGATGAGAAGCACCGGCGAACCGCTGCGCGGATCGGTAACGAAAGCGGCGAGCGGCGCACTTTCGGCGGCGGGCGGCAGCTCGGGAAAGAGCGGCCGCAGCTCGGCGGCGGTGCCGACGAGCACGCCGAGCCTGCCCGGACCGGCGGCCGGAAGCGAAGCGCTGTTGAAGGCAAAGATCTGGTTCGGCATGCTGCTCAGCACCGACAGGCCCTGCGCCAGCCGCAGCAGCGGCTTGGTGGTTCCCGGCTGCTCCAGCGCCGGGACGACGATATCGAACTCCGTCCTGCCGGTGCCGTCGACGCCGATGGCGCGGATTGCGTCGGCGCTCGAGAGTTCCTCGGCATTCCCGCCGGCAAAGCTCAGATAGGTTCCGGCCGGGTCGATATTCGACCAGAGTTCGTAGGTGGATTGAATGCTGCAATCGGTGCGATGGCGCTGATCGGCTTCGAAGGTGACGAGGTTGGCGCCCGGCTGCAGCAGACCCGGGGGAACCGCGAACGTGACGGCCGATGGACCGTCCGGCGAGCCGATGCGCTGCTGGCCGATCGGGCGATTGTTGAGATAGACGGTCAGCGCCGAGGCCTCGGGCGCGACGACGATCGAATTCTGATAGGCGAAGGTGAAACTTGCCTTCGCCGCCGCCTGCTCGGGCGTCAGATAGACAGACCATGAGCGGCGGTCGTATTCGCCGCCGAGGCTGAATTTCGAAAAGGGCACCAGATAGTGCGTGATATCGCGGGGCTTCGGCTGCGAGGCGGCATTTGTTGTCGCGCCCGGCTGGGGCGCCGGCTGTGGCTGGACAGTGATCGGCGCAGGAACGGCCGCAGGCGCTGTCGGTGTCACCGGTGCGGGTTTGACGGACACGGGAGGCGTGACGGGGACCGGTGCTGTCGGGGGCTGAGCGGGCGGCGTCGGTCTCGGGGCAACGGATGCGCCGGGCGGGCGCTCGCCGGACATGTCGAAGGGTGCGGTCTGCGCCTGGGCGAAAGCGGAAGCACTTAGCAGGAGTAGCGAGGCGGCGATGATGCTTTTCATCCGGCGTTGACCTTTGCCGCCTGCTGCTGTGCCTCCCGTTCCGGCCGCATGCTGCGGAAGAGGTAAACGAGGCCGCGGCTGGTCTGATAGAGCGCCGTGCCGGCGAACCAGATGGTGCCGCGGATCAGGCCCGGATTGCGGCGGCGCGAGGCCTGGAATTCGGTCCATTGGCCGGAATTGGCGAACATCAGGTCGGCGATCAGGCGATGGTCGAGGGCACTTTTCGGCACGTACTGGCAACCGACATTGCTGATATCGCCAGACGGCTCGATGTTGCGGACGATAAGCGGCAGGGTTTCCAACTCGGCGCCGCTATAGGGCCGGAAGCGGATTTCGCCGGGGGCGCCGACCATCATCTCATCCAGCTGTTTGTTGAAGATGTGAAGCCTCGCGCCATGAACGGAAACGTCTTCGATCGAGGCCGCGTACCATTTGCCGTTGGCGCCGAATTCGCAGCGCCGGTTGACGCGGACGCGGCGGGACAGGGCGCGCTCGCCGCGTTCCGACACGACACCCAACGCACAGCCGGCCATGATCAGGTTGACGAAATTCCATCCGCCGACGACGAGCGTGACGTCGGCTTTATAGGGTTCGGCATAAATCCTGTAGACGGTAATGACGAGCGCAATGATCTGCACCGCGAAGATGACGAAGAACGGACGGCTGATCTCCGACAGGCGGCTGACGGCAATCGATTCGTCCTTGGCGGTCACCTTGAAGGTCGGCTTCCTCGGATTGAGCATGACGGAGACGACAGCCGGCAGCAGATGCACCGTCTGGACATATTCGTAGAGTTCGGAAATCCAGGGCCAGCGGAACGAACCGTAGAGGTAGTTCTGCATCATCAGATTCACGAGCATGTAGGCAAGCGTATAGGCCAGGAACTCGCCGCCGGAGGCAGTGAAGATCTCCAGATCGAAGAACAGGTAGAAGAGCGGCGCAAACAGAAAAATCGTGCGTGGGAACGGGAACAGCCAGAAAAGCGTGGAGGACATGTAGCAAAGGCGCTGAGGGATCGTCAGTCCGCGTTTGAACAGCGGGAAGCGGAAGCGCAGAATCTGCATCATGCCCTGCGCCCAGCGGCTGCGCTGGCCGATGAAGCTTGCGAAGGTGGCCGGCTGCAGACCGGCGATCAGCGGCTTGTCGACATAAATACTGTTCCAGCCGCTGCCATGCAGCGCTAAGGCCGTCTCGCAATCCTCCGTGATGCTGATGCCGGAAAAGCCGTTCTGCGATTCGAGCGCCTTGCGGCTCAGCACAGCGGCCGAACCGCAGAAGAAGGCGGCGTTCCATTTATCGAGGCCGCGCTGGATGATGCCGTAGAACATCTCGTTCTCGCTCGGCATCTTGTCGAAGGTGCGCAGGTTGCGCTCCAACGGATCCGGATTGATGAAAAAGTGCGGCGTCTGGACGAGGAAGAGCTTCGGATCGTCTTCGAAGTAGCCGACGGTCTCGAGCAGAAAGTCGCGGGCGGGCGCGTGGTCCGCATCGAAGACGGCGATGAGTTCGCCCGTCGAATGTCTCATGCCGTTGTTGAGATTGCCCGCCTTGGCATGCTCGTTGCGGTCACGGGTGAGATAGGTGACGTCAAGATCCTGGCAAAGCTGCTTCAGTTCGATGTGGCGGGCGGCCGCCGCCTGCGCCTCCAGCAACTTGCCGGAATTGCGTTTCTGCAAGGTGCCGCCGTCGTCGAGCAGCCAGACATGCAGCTTGTCGGCCGGATAGTCCATCGCCTTGGCGGCAGCAAGGGTGTTACCGAGAAGACCGGCATCCTCGTTGTAGGAGGGCACGAAGACATCGACATGCGGCAAACGCCCAGGGTTGGCCGCCCGCGATGGGCGCGGCGGCAGCGGCGTGGCGACGATGAAAAGGCTGAGCGCCAGCATCGCCACACTATACATTTCGGCAAGATAGAGCAGCAGGCCGGGAATGAAATTCTCAGGCTGGTTCAGCGGCGGCAGCGTGTTGGTGGTGCGCCAGTAGACGTAGCGCAGCACGATCGACGTGCCGAAAGCAAGCGCCACCAGGCGCCACGTCCCCTCGCCCTTCAGGATTTTGATCAGCGCCATCACCGTGACGACCGAGATGCTGGTGATGAGCTGGGTCTGCAGGTTAACCGGCAGGGTGATCAGCACAATCATGCAGAACGAAACTAGGGCCCATATGAAGACGCTGCGGGCTTTGCGCATCGACGTTCCTTCGAAATTGCTCGCCGAGGCATCGTCCGACACCCCGGGCACGCTCGCTGGAACAGGACGATTTCAGGCCAAGTCGGCTAAAATCTGAAACCTGTTCGAAATTAAAGAGTTAGAGCACGACGTAGTCCGAATACCGAGCCACACTTTTCGGCATCATGCTCTATCTCCGGCACACGGCCGTCATGGCCGTGTCGCCTATGCAGTCCGGCGAAGGCACGGTGACACCGATTGCCCTTGCCGATTGTTCCAACGGCGCAGCAACCGCCTCCGGCGCCACGCTTGTCTGTGGCGCCTCGCCCGGCAGCGGCACGCGCGGGCCGATGGGCGCCGGCAACGGTGCGGCGCCTTGCGCCGGTTGCCGACTCGGGGCGCTGCGAGCCGGAGCCGTCCGAGGCAGGCTGATTACGGCGGCGGGCGCCGGCTCATATCCGATCGGCATCGGGCTGGCGCGATATCCGCCCTCGTCGGGATAGATCGGATCGCCGGTGCGCCCGAGCGCCGCGTCGGCCGGCGGCGGGGCGCCATAGGGGTTCCAGATCACGCCGTCGAAGGTGCCTGATATCGTGTAGCCGTAGACGATGCCGAGCAGCTGGCGCTCGGATGCGCGCGCATCGCACAGGCGCAGACGCAGCTGGATCATGCCAAAATTGCGGGCCTGCGTGTTGGCGGCCGCGCTCGACCGGATCTGTTGCCAGGCGAAGATACAGGCGTCGCCGGCGCGGCTTCGGCCGGAGGCATAGCCGAATGGGCCATAAGCGTTCTGCAGGAAAGTCGCCGAGGTAGCCATCGGCACGCCGGGGGCCGCGCGAGCCATTTCGCGGGCAATAGCGCTCTCATTGATCATGCTGAAGCCGGCATTGCCCGCTCCGGGATTGGCCCCGGACGCGCCGAAAAACTGGATCTTCAGAAAATTCTGGCCGGGCACGGAGGAAGACGTAAACAAGGAGACCGTCTGTTCGACACCATTGCCACGCTTGCGCTCGACGACACTAACGATCGAAGGCCCACCCGGCGGCGGCAGAACCAGCGCCTTTTCGGGCGCCACTGTCTCCGGCGCGGAAGGCTGCCGCACACCGCCTGTCGACGTACAGCCGGCCATCATGCCCGCCACTGCCACCAGCGATATCGTCTTCCGCAAGCGCATGTCTCGAGCCGCCGCTACCGTCTTTGCAGATGTCCATTCGCAAACCGAAGCGCGACGGACCTTCGAATCAACGACCGTCCGGCCGTTCACCTGACATAAACCGCCGACATGGTTAATGAAGGGTAAAGAGCGCGCCTCTGCTGCCACCTGAAGACTCGCATTGAACGTGATTCGCACAGCTCAACCGTATGGTGCATAAAGTCGTATAGCAACAAGCTACTGGGATCCCCGGCCTCCGCCAAGGCGGCCGGTCGGCGGCGGAACTATGCAGCATGGGCGGCGTTGCCTTGATGTCCAAGCGTTAAAAAGGAGAACTCCCATGCGCAAGACCATGTTGGCTACGGCCGCCATGCTGACCATTTGCTCGGCGGCCTTCGCGCAGAGCACCGTCGTCGTCACCGATCCCGCACCAACCGGCTCCGTCGTCCTGCCCGGCGAGGTGCGCACTTATGTCATGGAGCAAAACACGCCATCGGTCGTCTATGATGGTGAGATCACGGTTGGCGCGACGTTGCCGGATACCGTCGAAGTCCATACCGTGCCCAATGTCGACGGCTATGGCTACACTGTGATCAACGAGCGGCGTGTCATCGTCGAGCCGAAGACGCACCGGGTGATTCAGGTGCTTGAATAAGGCAATCGGGAGGCTGGAGACGCGCGATCGCGCGCGACTTCACGTCCCCTCGTCTGCCCCCCTTACCGGCATATTCAAGAGTTCGCGGATCTTATGGGCGAGCTGCTCCAGGCTGAAAGGCTTGGCGAGTAGCGAAACGCCGTGATCAAGCACGCCATTGTGGACGATGGCGTTGCGCGTGTAACCCGTGGTGTAAAGGATCCGGATCGTCGGCCATTTTTCCTGAACGACGTCGGCAAGCTGACGCCCGCTCATCTGCGGCATCACAATATCGGTGAAGATCAGGTCGACATCCGGATTTTCCTCCAGAAGGAGAAGCGCCTCCATGCCGCTTCCCGCCTGCAAGACGGTGTAACCGAGTTCATGCAGGCTTTCGGCGGTCATGGTGCGGACATGTTCATCATCCTCCACCACCAGGATCGTATCGTTGACGCTGCCCTGGGGAAGCGGCTGGGCGCCGGCGGCCGCGAGGCGCGCATCCGCCTTGCCGACATGGCGCGGCAGATAGATCTTCACCGTCGTTCCGCGGTCGATCTCCGAATAGATTTTGATATGACCGCCGCTCTGCTTGATGTAGCCGTAGACCTGGCTGAGGCCGAGGCCCGTCCCCTTGCCGGGTCCCTTGGTGGTGTAGAACGGATCAAAGGCGCGGTCGATCACGTCAGGCGACATGCCGGTGCCGGTGTCGGTCATGCTGATCATCACATACTGACCCGCTTCGACCTCCGAATGCATCCGCGAATATCGCTCATCCAGTTCGGTATTGGCAGTCTCGATCGTCAAATGACCGCCGCCAGGCATGGCGTCGCGTGCATTGACGGCCAGGTTCAGCATGGCGTTTTCGAGTTGGCTCAAATCGGCAAAGCTCGGCCAGAGGCCGCCGGCGAGCACGGTTTCGATGCGGATATGTTCGCCGAGCGTGCGCCGCAGCAACTCCGACATGCCACCGACCAGCTTGTTGACGTCGACCACCTCCGGGGCGAGCGGTTGCTGGCGCGAGAAGGCGAGAAGACGCGCGGTCAGCACCGCGGCCCGCTGGGCACCGTCTCTGGCATTCTGAAGGGAGTTCAGCAGGCGCGGATCTTCATGTCCGGTCATGCGCCGCTGAGCAAGATCGAGATTGCCGATGATGATCGCAAGCATATTGTTGAAATCATGGGCGACGCCGCCTGTGAGCTGACCGATCGTCTCCATCTTCTGCAACTGCCGGACCTGCGCCTGGGCGGCGGCATTCTCTTCCATCTCGTGCCTGAGTGCGGCAGTGCGCTCGGCCACCGTCTCTTCCAGGCGCGCGTTGAAACTGTTGAGCGCGGCGCGCAGGCGGCTCTGCCTGCCATGGGCGATGATGATCATCTCCATCAGGGCGATGATGATCGCAGCATTGACCAGATAGGTTGAAAGGCCAACCCACTGGCCGGCGCTGACTGGCCAGAAGGCGTCATGCGGCTCGACGAAAAACTGCTGAACGACGAAGGCTGCAACCACGGCCGCGACGAAACCCGGCCCCGCGCCGCCAATGAAACTGGCGAGCAATATCGCCGGGAGGAAGCTCAGGAAGGGAAAACCGGAGAGATAGTCACTGGCGGCAAGTCGCAGAAAAAACGTCAGCCCCACGAAGGCAACGGCCAGCGGATAGGTGTAGCCCGGCCTCTGACGCAGCCAATCCGTGGCACTCAGCAAATCCATTCCACACCCCTTCTCACAGCGCCGTGCGTCTTTTCAGATGCGCGATGGACGCTGCAACACTCTGAATTACTGCATAATTTCTTCCGTAAATCGATTCCAATTTCAGGAATTATGCAGCAGCCGTCACCGAGACGGCGTCCCAGCTTTTGCACATCGAATTTCGCCGGGCAATATGCTCCTTCCAAAGCGCGGCGTGATCTTTCAGATTCGCTTGCCGCGCATCAGCTTTTTATGTTTAGACATGTCGTGTCGTAAGACCGCGGCGCGGTTTTGTGCGACAGGCTTACCACCGCTGCGCGCAGCGTCTTGACGAGCTGCACAAGCGGTCCACATAAATCTTCGTGCCCGGCAAGGGGAATGGGTGGACGGGATCATGAAAGACATATTCATCGTCGAGGACGATGCACTGATCGCCATGTTGCTCGAGGACATGCTCAGCGATCTCGGCTATCGGGTTTGCGCGACTGCACCCGATCTGGAACGGGCGCTCGCAACTGCCAGAGACGCGGCGTTCGACGCCGCCATCCTCGACGTCTCGCTTGCCGGCCGGAGTTCGCTGCCGGTCGCAAAGCTGCTCGACGAGCGCGGCAAACCCTATCTCTATGCGACAGGCTACGGCAGCGCACCGGAAGGCAGCACTCCAAGCACCCTGCCGGTGCTGCGCAAACCTTTCCAGCTCAGCGAGCTCGAACAGGCGATGAAGCTGCTTACGGACGCCTGAGGCGTGTTTCCTCAGCGCACCTGATCGAGCAGACGCTTGCATTCCAGGAGGTCGTAAAGCGCCTCCTGCAGCAGTGCCCTGTCTTCCTTGCCGACGCTTGACTTGCCGATTGAGACTTCCGGCTGATCGTCGTCTCCGGCAACGAAGTTGAAGAACCGGCGCGTGATCGGCGGTTTGGCGCGGCCGACGATCTGGTCCTCCTCGGCCATCCCGACGCGCGGCTCGCCCGATCCCGTCTCCTGCACGCCCGAGGCAAGCGCCTCGACGCTGGCGAGATCGCCGTGGCCGACCGATATGACGAACTTGTTGCCGTTGGTCTTCAGAAGCTTCTGCACGCCCTTGATCGTGTAGCCGTGATCATAGAGCAAATGCCGGATGCCCTTGAGAAGGTCGACATCCTCCGGCCGATAATAGCGACGGCCGCCGCCGCGCTTCATCGGCTTTATCTGGGGAAACCGCGTTTCCCAGAAGCGCAGCACATGCTGCGGCAGATCAAGATCGTCTGCGACTTCGCTGATGGTGCGAAAGGCATCGGGGCTCTTGTCCAACGTCATACTGCTACGCAACCTCGCAGACTCATCCAACGGCGACTCATCGTATTTCAAAGGTTTGGCGCCGACAATTCAAGTCATGTGTCGACGTTGCGCACAGGCGATGAACGATGAGAGAGAAAAAGGCCGCTCCGAGCAGGAGGAAGACCAATATCAGGGAGCCGGGTTCTGCGGCTTCAGCTTGACCTTGCGAGAGACATGCGCCTTGAGGATGCGCGTCTTCAGCACGTTCGATGCCTTGAAGGTCATGACCCGGCGGGGAGAGATCGGAACCTCCTCGCCGGTCTTCGGGTTGCGGCCGATCCGCTCGTTCTTGTCGCGAACCTGAAACGTGGCGAAGGAGGAAAGCTTGACGGTTTCACCACGCACGATGGCATTGCAGATTTCGTCGATGACGGTTTCCACAAGTTCGGCGGATTCTGTCCGGGAAAGCCCAACCTTTCGGAAAACGGATTCCGCCAGGTCTGCTCGCGTCACTGTTTTTCCGGTCATGGTTTCCCCGCCCATTACAAATTATTTTGTGAAAGCGAACGAAGAGTATTTGTCTTGCGCCTCACGGTCAAGCTCTTGTTCGCCGCCAGTTTTTTAGGATTCGTGCTTACCAGCGCAGCAGAACGGCGCCCCAGGTGAAGCCGCCCCCCATCGCTTCGAGCATCACCAGGTCGCCCTTCTTGATGCGGCCGTCGCCGGCAGCGGTCGCGAGCGCAAGCGGGATCGAAGCGGCCGAGGTATTGCCGTGCAGATCGACGGTAACGACAACTTTTTCCGCAGCGATGTTCAGCTTCTTCGCCGAACCGTCGATGATGCGTCGATTGGCCTGGTGCGGTACCAGCCAGTCAAGATCGTCGGCGGTGGTGCCGGTCGAATCGAATGCAGCCTGGATGACATCGGTGATCATGCCGACGGCGTATTTGAAAACCTCGCGGCCTTCCATGCGCAGCTTGCCGACGCTGCCCGTCGTCGACGGTCCGCCATCGACATAAAGCTTGTCCTTGTGCGAACCGTCGGAGCGCAGATGAGCGGTCAGCACGCCGCGATCTGCGGACGTCCCCTCGCCTTCGGCCGCCTCCAGCACGATCGCGCCGGCGCCGTCGCCGAAGAGCACGCAAGTCGTGCGGTCGTTCCAGTCGAGAATGCGCGAAAAAGTCTCGGCGCCGATAACCAGAACGCGTTTTGCAAGGCCGCCGCGGATATAGGCGTCCGCGGTCGTCACCGCATAGACGAAACCGGTGCAGACGGCCTGAACGTCAAAGGCGAAGCCGTGGCTCATGCCGAGACGGTTCTGGATATTGACCGAGGTCGCCGGAAACGTGTTGTCAGGAGTCGAGGTGGCGCAGATGATGAGATCGATGTCGGCGGGCGTCAGGCCGCCATTTTCGAGCGCCGCACGCGCGGCGGCCTCGCCGAGCGAGGCGGTCGTTTCGTCGTCGCCGGCCACGTAACGCTGCCGGATGCCCGTGCGCTGGACGATCCATTCGTCCGACGTATCGACGATGGCCTCCATGTCGCGATTGGTCACCACGCGCTTCGGAAGTGCGGCTCCGAACCCGCGAACCACTGAACGGATCATATTCGATTGAACCTCATCACTCATGCCGCTTCCGGGCCCATCGGGGGCAGGCGCTTGGCATGATATTTCTTAAGATCGTTTTCTATTTTCTGATTGAGGCCGTTCTTGGCCATATCGTAGCCGACCTCGATCGCAGCGGCGATGCCCTCGGCATTGGCGCCGCCATGGCTCTTGATGACGATGCCGTTCAGGCCGAGAAACACGCCGCCATTGACCTTGCTCGGATCGAGTTTCTCGCGAAGCATGTCGAAAGCGCCTTTGGCGAAGAGGTAGCCGATGCGGGCGAGCAACGTGCGCGACATGGCCGCACGCAGATATTCGGCGATCTGCTTGGCCGTGCCTTCGGCGGTCTTGAGCGCGATATTGCCGGAGAAGCCTTCGGTGACGACGACGTCGACGGTACCCTTGCCGAGATCGTTGCCCTCGACGAAGCCGGAATATTCAAGCGAATCGATATTCGCCTCGCGCAACAGCCGGCCGGCCTCCTTGACCTCTTCCTGACCTTTCACCTCTTCCACGCCGACGTTCAGAAGGCCGATCGTCGGGCGTTCGATCTCGAAAAGCGCGCGCGCCATGGCGCCGCCCATCAGGGCGAAATCCATCAGTTGCTGCGCATCGGCGCCGATCGTCGCGCCGACATCGAGCACGATGCTCTCACCCTTCAGCGTCGGCCAGATCGCCGCGATCGCCGGGCGCTCGATATTGGCCATGGTGCGAAGACAGAACTTCGCCATCGCCATCAGCGCGCCGGTATTGCCGGCCGAGACCGCGACATCGGCATCGCCCGTCTTCACCGCCTCGATCGAACGCCACATGGTGGAGATATAACGGCCACGGCGCAGCGCCTGGCTCGGCTTCTCTTCCATGCTGACCGCAAGCTCGCAATCGTGAAAGACCGATTTTTCCTTAAGTTTCGGAAACTTGGCGAGAAAAGGGTCGCACTGTTCCTTAAGACCATAAAAAACGAAGGAAATATCCGGATGCCGATCCAGCGCTTTGGCGGCGCCGGGGATGACAACCTGGGGACCAAAGTCGCCACCCATGAGGTCGAGAGATATTCTGATCACGCGTCCCTGATCCTTCTTTCCGCCGAGGGGCGAAATTTCGGCCAAAATACCGGTTTTGGCGTCGCATACAACTGAATTGTGTGAAATGCCCGTGAGGCTTCAGTCCTTTTTCCAGTCCTTGAGAACCGCGAAAGCGGAGGGCTTTTTATCGTTCTCGCCGCTATCCTCGATATGACCTTCGAACTCGACACCCTGCTTGCGCGGATAGGGATCGATCGCAAGAGCGGCGAACTCCGCAACTACCTCGCCGGCATCGATCGTATCGCCGACAAAGGTCTCGGGCAGATCAGGACCGTCGGGATCGAGCAGCATTTCGCCGGCGTCATTGCCGGGCTGGCGGGCAAGCTTGGATCCTTCAGGCACGAAAATCTGCTCGAAGCTTTCGTCGATAGCCGCTTCGACCGGTTCCAGGGTCACGACGCAGGACTGGACGATCTTCGCCTGCACCCGGCCCTTGACGCGCACGCCATCGCGCTTCCAGCGGGCAATCTGCAGGTCGGCGCTGAGATCCTCGACGGCGACGACGCTCCAGGACTCGGCGAGCGCCTTCAATTCGCCGGCGTCGGCCTCGATATGGACCTCAACAGGGTTGGCGGAGATATGGCCGACCTTCACGCGATAGGAGAAAGGAACATCATCCCGATCGTTTTTCATCGTTTCCTCCTTCAGGCGACCGATGAGTTTGCGACCGGCGGCAGCTTTGCCGCGCCGCCGGCAATCATCTCTTCCGGAATGGCGGACAAGTGGGCTTCTGCCGCCATCATCCAGCCGGCGAGGCCGGACATATCGGCCGGCGCCGGACTTTCGGGGTAGATATTGCGCTGGAGGGCGAGCGCGAGCGCTTCGCGATCGCCGGCATCCATCGCCTTCGAATAGGCTTCGAGCCGGCCGTAGAACATGCCGGCGAGCTTCTTCATGCGTTTCGGCACGCTGTTGTCGCCGATGCCGAGTTCGCGGATCGAGTAGTCGATGTCCTGGAAAAAGGCGTCGACGATCTCCTGGGCGATCTCCTGGCCGCTGACGGCAGAGGCGCGCGTGCGGCGAAAAAACAGAATCATCACGATCGACAGCATTTCGAAACGGCCCATCACCGTATCCGGCACATTGAGCCGCTCATAGAGATCAGGCATGCGCGCGGCCGCCGTCAACGCCGCATATTGTCGGTCGACGATCGCCTGATTGTTGTTTTTCTTGCGGAAGAGTCCGAAGATCATTGTTTTTTCCGGAAATGCCTCAATCTTCACGCCGGCTAGCGTCTGGCCTTGTTGCATGATTTCGAAAGCTGGTTTACCGAAGCAGGCGCGAATTGCAATGCCGATCGTGGCCTGTTTCGGGACGATGCCTTCGAGGCGTCGGCGGAACGAATTCGGGACATTCGACCCGGAATGGCCACAATGGTTTTGCAGGAGGAAGCGTGTAAGGCCCAAACGGCTGCTATCGACACTCAAGGGAGTAGATGTCGTTGAAGAAACGGTATTTCAAGTCTGACATGAAATTCTTCAGCAACGCGGCCATTGCCTTCATAATCGCCTCCACCACTGCTCTTTCGGGCTGCCAGACCGGCACCGTGCTCAATGGCGGATACGTCGCCGACCAGCAGTCGCTGAACCTCGTTCCAGAAGGCTCGAGCCGCGAGCAGGCGCTGCTTTCGCTCGGCACCCCGTCGACGACGGCGACCTTCGACGGCGAAGTCTTCTATTACATCTCGCAGCGGCGCACGCGTTCGGTCGCCTTCCAGAAGCTGAAGGTCGTCGATCAGAGCGTTCTGGCGATCTATTTCGACAAGGACGGCGTCGTCAGCCGCCGCGCCAATTATACGCTGCAGGACGGCAAGGTCTTCGACACGATCGGACGCGTCACGCCGACCGGTGGCAAGGAACTCACCTTCCTGCAGCAGATGCTGTCCGGCGGCAGCGCCGCGAGCGCGGCCCGCAGCCTGTTCGGCGGCGGCGCCGGCGGCACGCCGCAAAATCCGAGCAGCCTGCGCTGATCGGATAGATTTCCATCAAAAACCCGCCGGATCGCTCCGGCGGGTTTTTTGCTGACAAACCTTGGTTTTAATCGGCGTCATCTTCCGTCCAGGGGATTGGACGCCCGCCCCTCATCCGGCTGCCGCCACCTTCTCCCCGTAAACGGGGAGAAGGGGATATGCCGCGATCTCTCCGTCCCCCGCATGCCTCTCGCAGGGCAAGTCCCCTCGCCCCGTTTACGGGGAGAGGGTTAGGGTGAGGCAGCCACGACGGTTGGCACCGTGGCGAATTGCGGTATCAACCGGCGAGAACGGCCAACAGCAGAAGTGCCACGATATTGGTGATCTTGATCGCCGGGTTGACGGCGGGGCCGGCTGTGTCCTTGTAGGGGTCGCCGACGGTATCGCCGGTAACGGAGGCCTTGTGTGCATCCGAACCCTTCATGTGACGCACGCCGTCCTTGTCGACGAAACCGTCCTCGAAGCTTTTCTTGGCATTGTCCCAGGCGCCGCCGCCAGAGGTCATCGAGATGGCGACGAAGAGGCCGTTGATGATGACGCCGAGCAGCGATGCGCCAAGCGCGGCAAAGGCCGAGGCCTTTGAGCCGGAGATCAGAAGCACGCCGAAGTAGACAACGACGGGCGCCAGCACCGGCAGCAGCGACGGCACGATCATCTCACGGATCGCCGCTTTGGTCAGAAGGTCGACGGCCTTGCCGTAATCCGGCTTTTCCGTGCCCTGCATGATCCCCGGCTTCATCTTGAACTGTCGGCGCACTTCTTCGACAATCGAGCCGGCGGCGCGGCCGACGGCGGTCATGGCGATGCCGCCGAAGAGATAGGGAATCAGGCCGCCGAACAGCAGACCGGCGACGACATAGGGGTTCGACAGTTCGAAGGAGATTTCGCCGATATTGGCGAAGTAGGGATACTGGTCGCCGTGGGCGGCGAAATACCTCAGATCGTTGGCATAGGCGGCAAAGAGCACCAGCGCGCCGAGGCCGGCCGAACCGATCGCGTAGCCTTTGGTCACCGCCTTGGTGGTGTTGCCGACGGCATCGAGCGCATCCGTCGACTTGCGCACCTCGGACGGCAGATGCGACATTTCGGCGATTCCGCCGGCATTGTCGGTAACCGGGCCGAAGGCATCGAGCGCAACGATCATGCCGGCAAGGCCGAGCATGGCGGTGACCGCAATGCCGGTGCCGAAAAGGCCGCCGAGCTGATAGGTGGCGAGAATGCCGCCGACGATCACGATCGCCGGCAGCGCGGTCGATTCCAGCGAGACCGCCAGACCCTGGATGACATTGGTGCCGTGACCGGTCACCGAGGACTGGGCGATCGAAACGACCGGACGCTTGCCGGTGCCGGTGTAATATTCGGTGATGACGACGATCAGCGCGGTGACGACGAGGCCGACGAGGCCGCAGACGAACAGGTTGGTGCCCGTCACGTCGGCGCCTGCGACGGTGCCGAGCGAGCCCCAGCCGACCGTCAACGAGGTGGCGGCGCCGAGGCCGACGATCGACAGCAGCCCGGTGACGATGAGGCCCTTGTAGAGAGCGCCCATGATCGAGCCGTTCGAGCCGAGCTTGACGAAGAAGGTGCCGATGATCGAGGTGATGATGCAGGCGCCGCAGATCGCCAGCGGATAGATCATCGCCGACTGGAGGATCGGCGCGCCGGCAAAGAAGATCGCCGCGAGAACCATGGTGGCGACGACGGAGACCGCATAGGTCTCGAAGAGGTCGGCGGCCATACCGGCGCAGTCGCCGACATTGTCGCCGACGTTATCGGCAATCGTCGCCGGGTTGCGCGGATCGTCCTCGGGAATTCCGGCTTCCACCTTGCCGACGAGGTCGCCGCCGACATCGGCGCCCTTGGTGAAGATGCCGCCGCCGAGACGGGCGAAGATCGAAATCAGCGAAGCGCCGAAGCCGAGCGCCACCAGCGCATCGATGACTTCGCGCGAGCCGCTTTCATGGCCGAGCCCGACGGTCAAAATCGTATAGTAGATGGAGACGCCGAGCAGCGCGAGGCCCGCCACCAGCATGCCGGTGATCGCACCCGACTTGAAGGCGATGTCGAGGCCTGCGGAGAGGCTGGCGGACGCGGCTTGCGCGGTGCGCACGTTGGCGCGGACGGAGACGTGCATGCCGATGAAACCGGCAGCGCCGGACAGGACGGCGCCGATCAGGAAACCGATGGCGGCCGCAGCGGAAAGAAGCAGCCAGGCTGCGATGAACACAACGACGCCGACGAGGGCAATGGTGCGATACTGGCGCGTCAGATAGGCCTGGGCGCCTTCGCGGATATAGCCCGCGATCTCCTGCATCCGGCTATTGCCCTGATCGGCGGCAAGCACCGACCGGGTTGCCCAGGCGGCATACACCACCGAGAGCAGACCGCATGCAATTACGCATAAAAGAATGGTCATTTCGCTCTTTCCTCCCATAGGCCGGAGTTTACTCCTCCTCCGGCAGATACGCCGCCGACTCGCCTTCCTCTCCACAGAAATGCCACAGCTAAGCGGTCCGGAGATTGCGTGGTCGATCACGTGGCGTCAAGACCGCAACGGGCGAAAACCATTGCGGCATGAAGAAAGAAACGGGAAGATCGTTTGGCGGCTAAGAGGTTACTTCTTCGCCTCGCCGCGAACCTGCTTGGCGATGCGATCGAGCACGGCATTGACGAGCTTCGGCTCGTCGTCATCGAAAAACGCCTGCGCGATTTCGACATATTCGGTGACGATGACCGCCACCGGAACATCCTTGCGGTCAAGGAGTTCGAAGACGCCGGCGCGCAGGATGGCGCGGACGGTGCTGTCGAGCCGTGACAGAGCCCAATCATCCTGCAGCGCTGCAGCGATCAGCGGATCGAGGCGAACCTGATCGCGCACCACGCCGGAGACGATGGAGCGGAACCAGCCGGCATCGGCCTTCAGATAGGTCGCGCCGTCGATTTCCTGGCCGAGGCGGTGCGCCTCATATTCAGCGACGATTTCCAGAACGCCCGTGCCGCCGACATCCATCTGATAAAGCGCCTGAACGGCAGCAAGGCGGGCAGCGCCCCGCTGGTTCGCAGTCTTGACCGGCCGTTCCGTCTTCTCGTCACTCATTCTTCATGCACCCAGTTTCTGCTTCAACTCGATCATCGTCAGAGCTGCGCGAGCGGCAAATCCGCCTTTGTCCTTGTCCGAGCGGCGCGCGCGCGCCCAGGCCTGTTCGTCATTTTCCACGGTCAGGATGCCGTTGCCGATGGCAAGGGACTCGCTGACCGCGAGATCCATCAATGCGCGCGAGGATTCGTTCGATACGATATCGAAGTGATAGGTCTCGCCGCGGATAACCATGCCTAGGGCGACATAGCCGTCATAATGCGTGCCGCCATTGTCGTCTCCATCGAGCGACATGGCAATCGCTGCCGGAATTTCCAGCGCGCCGGGAACGGTGACGACCTCAAAGGTGGCGCCGGCCTCCTGCAAAGCGAAGGTCGCGCCTTCGAGCAGGGCATCGGCCATGTCGTCGTAGAAGCGGGCCTCAACGATCAAAATATGGGGAGCGGTCTCTCTCGGCATGGTTCACCTTCGGTTTGCGGGGCGTTTTCCACTCGGCAGGCCGCGGTCAAAACATGCCTTCATCAGAATGGCAAGCACTTTCGCCTGATGCCGCAACGCCAAAGACGAAATATCGGCAAAGGGATAGCTGCACAGCCGAGCAAGCCTTTCGATCCAGCGTCTCCGGCCGCTTGGAAAACGGCAATTCGAAGGCAATTTTCATGAAGAATTTTTAATGGATTTTCAGTTGCTTAGCCCATTGAATCGCGAAGATGACAACGCCAATTCCATGTTGTGACGCAGACGATCCCCTGCAACGACAGCCGACCGTCATAGCAGATGAAAGGATACAATCATGAACCGCGTTGTCACACTCACTGCCGCCGCCGCCCTCTCCTCGCTTGCATTTGCCGGCGCCGGCCGGGCCGAAAGCCTTGGAATGAACACCGCCCAGGGCATCGAGCAAACGCTCAGGACCTTCCAGGGCAATGATTTCAACGTCGAGCAGGTCCATAACTGGCGCAATCTCGACGACGAGACGACGGGTCCGCGCTCGGCGCCGGAACGCTCCAGCCAGGCCATTCGCGGCATCCAAGCCTCGATCGACGCCAACAGGTCGCTTGCCCATCGGCTCAACAATGAAGGCGTCGATGTCCGCAACATCGTCAATGCCGAACAGGCGGCCGACGGAAGCCTGACCTTCTACGTCCGCTGAGCTTCCCGCGCATTGCCGACGACAGAGCGTCCCGGCGCGTCCATCCGAAGCGCGGCGCTCGAAGCATGGGCGGCGGTCTCCTCTCCGCCCATGCCGGGGCATTTTCCGGATCAGCGCAGATGGGCATTGAATTTTCCGACGAGATGATAATTTCTCCTCCTGCAACAGGAGGACAGCATGGCCACGGAACCGAAAGCGGTGATCAATATCGCCGATCTCGCGCTCGATCACTGGAAACAGGGTGAATTCTACGAAGGCGCCGACGCCTCGTTCGGCGCACGTCTTGGTCTGGCCGGCCTCGGCATCAGCTATAACGAAGTGCCGTCGGGCAAATCGAGCTGCCCCTTCCACAATCACCATGTCGAAGACGAGCTTTTCTACGTGATCGCGGGCACCGGCGAATACCGTTTCGGCGACGAGCGCCACGCGATCAAGGCCGGCGACGTGCTCGGCGCGCCGGCCGGCGGGCCTGAAACGGCGCACCAGATCATCAATACCGGCATGGCGCCCCTCGTCTATCACGGCATTTCGACGATGGCCAAAACCGAGATCGTCGAATATCCCGATTCCGGCAAGTTTCTCGCCAAAACCAAGAGAGATGGCGCAAGGCCCGGGCGATTCCGCCATATGGGACGCGCGGAAAATCCGCTCGATTACTGGGACGGCGAACCCGGCGCCTGACGGCGCAGCTTCTAAAGGACCTGATGTGACCAATATTCCGACGCTCGAAACGGAGCGGTTGACGCTTCGCCCTCACCACCTCGACGATTTCGAAGCGCATGCGGCGTTGTGGGCGAACGAAGACGTCGTCCGCTTCATCAGCGGCGCACCCTCGACGCGCGAGCAAAGCTGGGCCCGTATGCTGCGCATTGCCGGCATGTGGCATCATATGGGCTTCGGCTTTCTTGCGATCGTCGAGAAAACAAGCGGCCGGTTTATCGGCGAAGCCGGTTTTCTCGAGGCCCGCCGCGAAATGGAGCCGTCAATCGAGGGAACGATGGAGGTCGGCTGGGTGCTGATGCCGGCCGCCCAGGGCCGCGGTTATGCCACCGAGGCGCTGACAGCCCTGATCGGCTGGGCGGAAGTACGTTTTCCCGGAAAGGCAATGAGCTGCATCATCAGCCCCGACAACGCGGCGTCGCTCAGGGTCGCAGCCAAGCTCGGCTTCCGCGAGACGGCGCGCGCGCAGTATAGTGGCGAGATCATTCAGTTTTCGCGGTAGGGAATTTCGCCAAACGGGCAGCGTGGCGCAGAGCGTCCACCGCGCCAACCCGATGCTCCTGGAATGCGGAGTTACGAATGCCCGAGGGCATGCCACCTTCCTTACATCAGTGCTTCCTCAATTTGCGCAATTCTCGCTCCAAGCTGAGGGAACGAATTCTGCCAGTACCGGTAGACATTCAGCAGGTTGCGATATGAGGTAGGCAAGTCGCTTGCCGGCAAATAGCCTCTTTCAAACGCAAAATTCAGCACGTCCTCATAGTAGGTGATTGCATAAATGAATTTCCAGTTGACCTCGGGGTTCGACGTGGCGTTCTCATGGCGCCTGAAATAGGAAAGCGGTGTAGGATGGATGACGAAGTTGCCGAGCTGCGCGAGTTCCACCCAGGCTGACAAATCAATCAGGCCAGGAAAAAGATCGCCTTCCATCTTATACAATCGGAATCGACCATTGCTATCGAATGCATCCTCCTTCCGAAATAAAGCCGTTGTGTACTCTCCAACCAAATTGACGTGATTGAGAGCCGTCAACCGCAAGAAGTCGTCGCCAGAAACGATCTTGAGGCCATCTCCGGAAGCGTTGAAGTGGTTAATGAACCCGGTAGTATGATTTTTTCCGTCAATTAAATAACGAGGAGAAAACGAAAGGCGCGTGTTTTTTTCTTTTGTCGACTCCAGCGCCTCTAGCAGGAACTGTATGCAGAAAGGGTGTAGCACGTCGTCATCGAACAAGAACTTGATGTATTCGCCGCTCGCGATTTCCACCAGTCTGCGCACATTGCTCTCGGGACCGGGATTCGGATTGCGGCTGTATTGGACGAACCCGTCGTAGTTCCGGCAGATCGCCAGGATTTCATCGGTCGGACAATCATCCGACACCAGAATTTCGACATCGGTGAAGCTTTGAGCTAACGCACTTCGCAGGCACAGTTCGAAATAGTCGGCCTTGTATGCGGGAATACAGATCGATACGCGCGGCATCGGACATCCTTGGAATTCAGAAGTTGCGTTCGGGTAAAGCGCAGCCTATTGCGCCCGGCCGGCTTCACACATGAGAAAGATGCTGGCGCAAAGATCGGGATAAACTTGCCCCAGCTGATAGCAACCCTCCAGATATTGGCTGGAAATGATGTCCGTCTGAAGTAAGCGATCCCACTGGAAATTTGCCAGGGCTTTGAAGAAAACGCCGGACCGATGCACCACGTTCAATCCCGCCAACCTTGCATCGCGCTCCAGTGTATCCAGTGAATATGTGATGCGGTGACCATGTTCCGCTTCCGCCTTCGTGATTGCGGAATTGTGGCTTATCAAACCCATTTTAACAGCGATCTGACGGGACGGCGCATTCGCATTCGGGCATACCAGGAAGAGCCTGCCCCCTTCCGATAGCCATTCGTCATTGACGCGCTTCAGCACGCCTACGGGATCGTCCAAATGCTCGAGAACATGTGTCAGCAGGACATTGTCATAGCGCTTGGGGAGCTTCACCTCTTCGAACACATCATTGATAAATGTCAGGCCGTCACCCAGTTCGTTCCTCGCGACGGCTATTGCCTCATCGGAGGCTTCTACGCAGGTGATATCGTCGAAATAAGGAACGATCCTTTTCGTGAAATCGCCCCGGAAACTTCCAAGTTCAAGCAGGCTTCCCGGGCGGAAAAAGGGCATAAAAGACTTCAGCATATAATGATGCATGACGTCAAAATCGAAGTTGTATGCGTAGCGATGATCACTAGCATCCTTGATTTCGCTATTATAATCGCGCTTCTTCTCAGCCATCTTCTACCCCAAATCTCGCTTCATTGTCAGCATTGACTGTTCGCCATCCAGCACCACGAACCCATATCTGCGATAGACAGCGACGGCGGCCGTGTTTTTCGCCTCGACCTCGAGGCGTATCGTTTCAAACCTCTTCTGCCTGGCCAAAGCCATGCTCCGTTCGAGCAACGCTCCCGCTATTCCCCTGCAGCGCCATTCCTCCAACACACTTAGATTCGTAATGAATGCCGATGTCTGTTGGGGATTGTTGCAATATATCGCCAGAAGCCCGATCAACTTACCGTCAGACCATGCCTCAAAGCGCTCGGCATTGAGCAGGATTTTCAGCGCATAAGCGTCGATGTCCACGCGTGCGCGAAGCCCCTCGGTGAAAACAGTTCCGCATCCATTCAAGTGGTAGGCGATGTCGCTTGCCGAAGCGAGGTTGTGGCCCCAATCCGGCGTCATGCAGCGCCTTCCAATATTGCGGCGCCGAATCCATGCCGGCCAAACTGGTTTCCGTTATAGAGGAGGTAAATTGACCCATCCGCCTCAAAGACGTGCGGATAGCACAACATGTCGGAATCCCAGTCGCCGTCCGTTCCTTCAATCCCCAATTCAAGGTCATCGCGTGACCAGTTGATCAGATCGTGCGAATAGGCATGGCCGATTTGATAGCCGCGTTTCCTATTCGTGCGAAAATCCGACGATTGCCGATAGCAGAAGAACATATGATAGCGATCATCGATCCGGATGACGGTCGGCAGAGCTTGGCTCTCGTCGGCCCCAAGCCGATCGGGTATGATCTGCCTGCCTTCCTCCTTCTGCCAGTTGATGCCGTCTGGCGAGGTCGCATGACCAATTTTATAAGTGCGATCCGGAGGCGCGCCCGGGGAGTATTCTTTCCACCCAGTCCCGAAAATGTACCACATGTGAAAGAGGCCATCGATGAACTTCACAAAGCCGTCGCCGACCAGGCACGGCTCCTTCAGAGAGGCCGACAGGACCGGCCCATCGCCGATCCTCTTGAACGACATCCCGCCGTCGTCACTGACGGCAAGCCCGATTGCCGTATCGACCGAGACCGCAACCCTTCGATTCCAGCCGCATGTGTAGCCGTAGATCTTCCCTTCGTGTCGCATCACATTCATCGGGAAGATGCCATGCTCGTCAAAGCAACCGAGTTTGCCGAGTTCAATAACCGGCCTGTCGGAAACGCGAATGGCCCGCTCCAGAGTCTTGTCCATGTCGACGAAAGCGACATGGCTGAGATATTTGCCGTTCACGTCAGTTGCGCGCGTTGAGAAGTAGATTCGTATAAAGTCATCGAAAACGAGCGCTTGGGGCGACTGCGCAAACTCGACACAGCCTGCGGGCAGATGATGCTGCGTGGGATCAAAGATCTTGCCCAGTTTCTTCCATCGCATTTTGGTCATGCGTCACCGAGCTTTCCGTC
Source organism: Rhizobium phaseoli (assembly GCF_003985125.1). Lineage (GTDB taxonomy): Bacteria > Pseudomonadota > Alphaproteobacteria > Rhizobiales > Rhizobiaceae > Rhizobium > Rhizobium phaseoli. The sequence goes on along the minus strand of NZ_ML133574.1, from coordinate 8,692 downwards.
GAGAACAGCAAGGCCGAAACCATTGCGCCCGACTTGATTGCCGAGATAGGCCATATAGGTCTTGCTATCCAACTCGAAGACATGCGGGTAGCTGACCATCTCATCATCCCAGCCTGTGTCGGACACCGTCAGCCCCGCTTTGCTATCGTCACGTTGCCAGTTGACCAGATCGTTGCTCGAGGCGTAGCCAATCCGGTATCCTTTTTCCTTGCCGCGATAATTCGTGCTGTGGCGATAGCAGAAGAACATGTGGTAGCGCCCACCGGCAAAGATCACATCGGGGCTCGCCTGTGCCTCGTCGGTCTCGACGACAGATTCGATCAGATCTCTGTTCGCTTTCGTCCAGTGCACGCCATCTTCAGAGGTGGCCAGACGGATTTTGTACACAGGCTCCGCACGCCCATCGGCCATGATCCACTTGGAACCAGAGATATAGAACAGGTACCACCGGTCGTTAAAACGCCGAATCTTAGGACCACTGAGGACGAAGGGTTCATCCGGCGAGTATGGCACGACGGGTCCCCTGCCCGCCTTAGAGAAGGTCCGGCCTTCGTCCGTGCTCAAGGCCAATCCTATACCGACGTTGAAAGGCACGGATTCGCATCGCGTCCAGCCGGCATAGTAAGCGCGTATGAGGTCGCCATCCCTCGCTACGGAGATCGGATAGGTACCAAATTGATCAAATTCGCCGAGATCGCCCAATTCCAGGACCGGACGTTCGCTGATCCGCATGATCTTGAACAAGTCAGCCCTGTCCACGTCAATAAAAGCAGAATGCGAGACATATTGCCCGGCCTGATCCGCTGGTGGGCGGCAGGAAAAATATATTCGGACAAAGTCGTCGAAAACCAGCGTTGCAGGCGCTTGAGCAAACTCCTTGAGCCAGGGACGATCAGTCACCTCCTGCGGCGTAAAAACCTTGCCTAATTTCTTCCATTTGAACATTGCGTCACCGATTTATTCTTATTAGACCGCTGAAAGCCGACGCTCGTCTGCACCTAGGATTGGATGAGCTCATACTCGGCGAGGATATTTTTCTGAATCTCTTCCGCCGAGTTGAACATGATGACATCCACAATCGACAGCCAGGGCACGAAATCAGCGCCGAACTGAAAATATTCCACGTACTTCGGCTTGATGAATTTCAGTTCTATGTCACGCGCAGCAAACGCATCTTGTGAGTAAAGTTCCATGCCCCCTATCGCATTCACATAGACCTTCGCGCCCGCTTTGTCGCAAAGTGCCAAAACCTTTTCCTGGGACTTGAGATCGTGATTTATCGCTATTTCAGAGGAGACGGCGAACTCTGTCCCGATTGCAAGGTAGCCGCAGATTTCCCTGATGGAGTTGAAAATATAGGAAAAAAGATTGTTGTCCGGGAAGCTTATCGCCTGCTCGAGCACAGGGAAAGCATTGGAAAAAAATGGCGCGCGTCGATAAGCGCCTTGAAGTTGATTCAGCAGCTTGTTGCGGTCGAAGTCTGGCGACAGGCTGCGTTCGCACACGTCTAAACTATCCGGCGCGGCCTTCAGCGGCAGAGAGAATGTGGCGTCCCGGCCGTCGCGCAACATCCGGTTCCGGTTAATCCAACCCTTTTTTGTGTATTTGATATTGTCGTAGACGATGAATTTATCGACCGCACTGATCAGCTGAAAGTAGCCAATGTAAGGAAAGAAATACGGCTGCATAATAGCCAGTTTCATTTCATCCACCCTAAGAAGCAATGATCGCGCAGACCTTGTCGACGATCTCCATTTCCATATCGGGATAGATGGGAAGGCAGAGCACCTGCTGTGCGGCTTCGGTTGCGACCGGCAGATTCGCAGGCTGCGCGGAAGGCAGGCTGCGGTACATCGAAAAGCTTGAGATCAGCGGATAGAAATAACGGCGCGGATGAATGCCGTTTTCCTTCAGAAGCTCATAGAGCTCATCGCGCGAAATCGGATAGCCAGGGCGTACGAGGATCGGGAAATAAGAGAAGTTGGAGACGGTCTCGCCGGAACGGTTCAGGCATTCTATGCCCGCGACGCCGCGCAGACGCTCGCGGTATGCGGCATCGATGAGCCCACGCCTTTCAAGGGCGAAGTTGATGTACTTCAGCTGCAACAGGCCAAGCGCAGCGTTGAATTCGCTCATCTTGCCGTTCGTGCCTGGCGCCACCACGGTCACTTCATCGACGTAACCGAAGTTCTTCAGCTGGTCGATTCGCGTCTTCGTCTTGACATCAGGGCAGATGATGGCCCCGCCTTCGAATGTGTTGAACACCTTCGTCGCGTGAAAGCTCAGAATAGAAAGGTCGCCATGATTGAGAATGCTTCCCCGCTCGTCTTCCACGCCGAAGGCATGGGCGGCGTCATAGATGACCTTGAGATTATAGAGATCGGCGATCTTCTGGATCGAATCGACGTCGCAAGGGTGGCCGTAGCAATGCACCGGCATGATCGCCGTCGTCTGCTGCGTGATCGCCGCTTCGATCTTCGCCGGATCGAGATTGAGCGTCACCGGATCGATGTCGACGAAGACGGGCTTCAACCCGTTCCACAGAAGCGAATGCGAAGTGGCCACGAAGGAATAAGGCGTGGTGATGACTTCACCCGTGACGCGGAGCGCCTGAAGTGCCGTCAGCAACGCAACGGTGGCGTTCGAAAACAGGCTGATGTGCTTCACGCCGAGATGGTTGCAGAGCTCCTGCTCCAGTTGCTCGTGGAATGGCCCGCCATTGGTCAGGATGCGATTGTTCCAGATCGCTTCCAGCGAAGGAATGAATTCTTCGAGCGGCGGCAGGCTGGGCTTCGTTACATAGATCTTTTCGTTTTTCATGACGCCGTCCAAAGTTAGGCACTATCACGCAGTTGGCCTGACACGACCATTACGGCTTAACCTGTTCCCAAGCTGACCAGCGAAATTGCTGCCAACAGTGTGGCGCAAGCTTCACGTCCAATAGTCGACACCCGAACCAGCCGAATGCTGTTGCGTGAATCACGAAGACGGCGGCCATGCGCGAAGGACAATACCTTGACGATCAATCAGCCCATTTCTTCCCTGCCGGCCGGTCTTCCCGATTTGGCGCTTCTCACGGAGAAAGCGGCCAGCACTGGATCCGTCATTATCTATCAGCCTTATCTCGATCCTTTGCAGCGCAGTCAGCTCGATGCGGCGGCCATGCCGTTCGACATCTCGTTCAATACGCAGGCGACGACCCGCGAATATGAACTTTTCCTCACCCTGCATCAGCATCACGAGGCAATCGGCCTCGGCGAGGACGTGTTCTGGGGGTTGCTTTCGAGCAAATTCGAGATGAAGTCGGTGACGACCTTCCCGTCCTTCGTCACGGAAGCGGAAAAGGCCAGGGCGGAAGGTGCGGACGCCTATCTTTACAATCCGCTGATCGGCCATGCGGCGATCTATAGCAACGTCTGGGAACATTCGCTGCTTGGCGGTCATCCCGGCATGGAGCCGATCTTCCTGCATCTCCAGCAGCTCGGCTATCCGATCGCGCCGCCGCAAGACAAGACCGCCTTCATGTTCTGCAACTATTTCTGCGGCAACAGAAAGTTCTGGTCCGGTTATTTCGCCTTCTGCGAACGCATTCTGGAATCGCTGGAAAACGAAGCGCGTCGTGGCACGCCGGCGGGCACTGCCTATGCCGGTTCGGCACAGTATTCACGCGATGCCAGCGCGAAGATGCGCCCCTTCGTGATCGAGCGCCTGCTCGGGCTCTATGTCCATCAAGCCGCGGCGGCAGGATTGAAGATCGCCGCCTTCGTGCCGGCGCCTGCCGATTTCGAGTGGAAGTTCGGCGTCCGCCTCGGCCGGGTGCTGCATGGTCTCTTCACCGCCAAGGAAGCCTTTCTCAGGAGCCGTGATGAGGCTCTCCTGACAAAGTGGCAGGAAGGCCGCCAACCACTCACCAAGCAGCCGCACCTGATCTGGTTCGCCGATGACCCGCCGGCCTGGATGCCGCGCGGTCAGTTCACGGGCGGCCGCGAACTGACGCGTGCCTATGCTCAGCAGGATCCAGCCTATCCGGGACCGCAGCAGCCGGTGCGGACGGAAAGGCCCGCCATACCGGCCGCGCCGAAAATCGAGCAGCCGCTGTTGCAGCCCTTTGCCGGCGGATGGCAGGCGCACAAGGACCGTCATTGTATCTGGATCGTGACGCCCGAAAACTACAATCACAGCCACGCCTTCGACGAAGTCGCGCTCGGCCTGCAGGGCGCCTTCGAGGAACTCGGCGGTTCGGCACCGATCGTCCGCGACATGAACGCATTTGCCGGCCGGGCGCCAATCATCTACGGCGGCAATCTTCTGGCCCCCGAAATGGTCGGCCTCCTGCCGAAGGACAGCGTTCTCATCAACCTCGAACAGGTGTCTGAAGAAAGCACCTGGATCAATTCACGCTATGTGTCGATCCTGAGGGCGATGCCGGTGCTCGACTACAGCCCGCGCAACCGCGAAAACCTTGCCGCCAAGGGGATTGACCACGCCGGCGTGCTCGAAATCGGCTATAGCCGCTGCCTGAGCCAGATTCAGCAGGCCCCGGTCAAGGATATCGACGTCCTCTTCTACGGCTCGATGAACGAACGCCGCCACCATATCCTGAAGACGCTGAAAGACGGCGGGCTGAAGGTCGCGCATCTCTTCAACATCTATGGTGCGGAACGCGATGCGGCCATTGCCCGCGCCAAGATCGTCATCAACATCCATCATTATGCGAGCGGCGTCTTCGAGATCGTCCGCATTTCCTATCTGCTCGCCAATCGCGTTTGCGTGCTGACGGAAGGCGACATCCGCGATCCGGACCTGCAGCCGTTCATCGGCGGCTTGGCAATCGAGCCCTATGACGACATGATCGAGCGCTGCTTCAAGCTGATCGCAGATGCCGACGAGCGCGATGCCATTGCCGCGAAAGGCCTTGAGGCCATTCGGAGCCGCTCGCAGGCGGAGATGCTGGTGAGCGTTATGAAGGCCGCAGAAAAGGTAAGTCATGCGCATTGAGACCGCGGCCATCGAGGGCATTGTTGCAATCACGCCGCCACGCTTCGGCGATCACCGCGGCTACTTCTCCGAGGTATTCAAGGATGCCTGGTTCCGGGAAAATGTGGCCGACGTCACGTTCGTCCAGGACAATGAATCGCTTTCGGCGCAGGCCGGCACCGTCCGGGGGCTGCATTTCCAGATAGCGCCCTTCGCCCAGGGCAAGCTGGTGCGCTGCCTTGCCGGCCGGATCATGGACGTCGTCGTCGACATCCGCGTGGGATCACCGAGCTACGGCAAATGGCTCTCTCAGGAGCTCTCGCCGGACACCGGCAAGCAGCTCTGGATACCGGCCGGTTTCGCACACGGATTCGCAACGATCGAGCCGAACAGCGTCATCAGCTACAAGGTAACCGCGCCCTACAGCCCGCAGCATGATCGGGGCATCGCGTGGAACGATCCGGCGATCGGCATTCGCTGGCCGTTCGATGAGGGAGACATGGTATCGTCCGACAAGGACAAAACGCTGCCGCGGCTCGCCGATCTGCCAAGCCATTTTTCCTATTCAGCACAGCAACCCCAGGATTGATCGACAATGCGCATACTGGTTACGGGCGGAGCGGGCTTCATCGGATCGGCATTGGTGCGCCATCTCGTCAGCGAGATCGGCGCCGAGGTGCTGAATGTCGACGCGTTGACTTATGCCGGCAACCGGGCCTCGCTGAAATCCGTCGAATCGGCACCGAACTATCAATTCCTGCATGCCGACATCTGCGAGCGCGCCAGGATGCAGGAAGCATTCGCGTCCTTCCGCCCTGATATCGTCATGCATCTCGCGGCCGAGAGCCATGTCGACCGCTCGATCTCGGGTGCGGCCGATTTCATTCAGACCAACATCGTCGGCACATTCAGCCTGCTGGATGCCGCACGGCAGTATTGGGATGGGCTTGACGCTCGCCGCAAGAGCGCCTTCCGCTTTCTGCATGTCTCGACGGACGAGGTCTACGGCTCGCTCGGCGACGAGGGCCTCTTCGAGGAGACGACGCCTTACGATCCGTCCTCGCCCTACTCCGCCTCCAAGGCAGCAAGCGATCATCTGGCGATCGCCTGGCACCGCACCTACGGCCTTCCCGTCGTCGTCTCCAATTGCTCCAACAATTACGGCCCGTTCCATTTCCCGGAAAAGCTCATTCCGCTGATGATCTTGAACGCGCTGGAGGGCAAGCCTCTTCCGGTTTACGGCAATGGCGCGAATGTCCGCGACTGGCTCTATGTGGAAGACCATGCCCGTGCGCTCTTCACGATCGCATCCAGAGGGCGCCCCGGCGAAAAATACAATGTGGGCGGCCGCAATGAACGCAGGAACATCGATGTCGTCCATCGCATCTGCGCTATTCTCGACGGCGTCTACAGCGACAAGGCACCACATGCGCACCTGATCACCAACGTCACTGACCGCCCCGGACACGACGCACGCTACGCGATCGATGCCTCGAAGCTCGAAAGCGAACTCGGCTGGAAGGCGCAAGAGACCTTCGAAACCGGCATCGAGAAGACAGTGCACTGGTACCTGGAAAACGAATGGTGGTGGAGGCCGCTGCGCGAGAACGTCTATTCCGGCGAACGCCTCGGCGTTTTCAAGGAACAATAAGCGATGCGCATAGCCGTCACCGGCAAACAGGGCCAGGTCGTTCAGTCGCTGCTCAGACGCGGCGCCGAAACGGGCGTCGACATCAGCGCGGTCGGGCGCCCGGAAATGGACCTTTCGGATCCTGCAAGCGTCGCAGCCGCCTTCTCGGCTCTGCAGCCGGATGTGATCGTCTCGGCCGCCGCCTATACGGCGGTCGACAAGGCAGAGAGCGAAGCCGAACTTGCTTTTTCCGTCAACGCGACCGGAGCCGGGGCGGTTGCCGAGGCTGCCGCGCGGATCGGCGTCCCGGTGATCCACATTTCGACCGACTACGTCTTCAGCGGCGACAAGGCCTCCGCATATTCCGAAGAGGATGCGACGGCGCCGATCTCCGTCTACGGGCGTTCGAAACTCGCGGGCGAGAAGGCCGTCGCGGCGGCGAACCCCAACCATGTCATCTTGCGCACCGCCTGGGTCTATTCGCCCTTTGGCACCAATTTCCTGAAAACGATGCTGCGGCTTTCCGAGACGCGCAATCATCTTCGCGTCGTCGCCGATCAGACAGGATGCCCGACCTCGGCACTCGACATCGCCGACGCGATTCTTGCGATCGCGACGCGTATCGTCGCGGACCCCGCGCCATGGCTGCGCGGCACCTTTCACCTGACCGGCAGCGGCGAAGCAAGCTGGGCTGATTTCGCCGAAGCGATATTCGCGGCGCTTCTTAAATCCGGTGGCAAAAATGTCGGCGTCGAGCGCATCCCGACGGCGGACTATCCGACACCGGCCAAGCGTCCCGCCAATTCACGCCTCAACGGCGACAAGCTCGCCACAACCTATGGAATCCGGCTCCCGGAGTGGAAGCAGTCCATGACGATCGTCATGCAAGACCTTCTGAACAAAGGTCTTTAAGGAGAAAGCATGAAGGGAATTATTCTCGCCGGCGGCACAGGCACACGTCTGCATCCGATCACGCAAGCCGTCTCGAAACAATTGATGCCGGTCTACGACAAGCCGATGATCTACTATCCGCTGACGACGCTCATGCTCGCCGGCATCAGGGAGCTGCTGATCATCACCACGCCTCACGACGTCGAAGCCTTCAAGCGCCTTCTCGGCGACGGCTCGCAATGGGGAATTTCGCTGACCTATGCCGTGCAGCCGAGCCCGGACGGCCTCGCCCAGGCCTTCATCATCGGCGCCGACTTCGTGCACGGCGATAGCTCGGCGCTCGTTCTCGGCGACAACATCTTCTACGGGCACGGATTGCCGGAAATCATGAAATCCGGCACGAGCCGGCGGGAAGGCGCGACGGTGTTCGCCTATCACGTCACCGATCCGGAACGCTATGGCGTTGTCGGCTTTGACGAAAAGATGAATGCGCTGTCGATCGAGGAGAAGCCGAAGGCGCCAAAATCGAATTGGGCGGTGACCGGCCTTTATTTCTACGACCAGCAGGTGGTCGATATCGCCGCCAACCTCAAGCCGTCACCGCGCGGCGAACTGGAAATCACCGATGTCAACCGCGCCTATCTCGAGCGCGGCCAGCTTTTCGTGGAGCTGATGGGTCGGGGCTATGCCTGGCTCGACACCGGCACACCGGATAGCCTGCACGATGCCGCAGGTTTCGTCAGCACGCTGGAGAAACGCCAGGGCTTCAAGATCGCATGCCCGGAAGAAGTCGCTTGGCGCATGGGTTTCATCTCGCAGGACGACCTCGCCAAGCTGGCAGAGAAGCTCGACAAGAGCGCCTACGGCCAATATCTGACGAAGCTCTCCCCGGTTTGGTGAGCTGTCCGGCCGGCCAGACGCGCTGTCGCTTAGACGTCAAGAGATCGGGGCGAGCAGCCCCTCATCCGCCTGCCGGCACCTTCTCCCGCACGCGGGGCGAAGGAGGATGGCCTCAACCTCTCCGTCCCCCACCACCTCTCGCAGGGCACGTCCCCTCGCCCCGTTTACGGGGAGAGGGTTAGGGTGAGGGGCAACACCCAGGTACAGCCCGGGCAGATCCCTGACAGAATGAACCGGGTTGATGGTTGACAAGTCATAGTGCGTCGGAGGGAGGGCTTCCGATGCCATTTGTGG
>NZ_ML133573.1 GCF_003985125.1 Rhizobium phaseoli | reverse complement strand
GCATCCGAACACGTTCTTCCATGCGACAAGTCTCCACAAATGGCATCGGAAGCCCTCCCTCCGACGCACTATGACTTGTCAACCATCAACCCGGTTCATTCTGTCAGGGATCTGCCCGGGCTGTACCCTGCCAAGACCCCTCCCCAACCCCTCCCCACAAGGGGGAGGGGCTAGCTGCGGTCCGCCGCGGCCTTCAAAAAGAGACGTCTTTCTGGCTGTTAGCGTTCCACGAATTGCTTCGATGGAAATTATGCGAAGCGGTGCAGCAAGTTAGCCCCTCCCCCTTGTGGGGAGGGGTCAGGGAGGGATGTACTGCGCGCAAAGGCATTCCACAAAAAGAAAACCGCCCTTGCCGATCGGGGAGACTGGCAAAGGCGGTACTTGCAGCGCCGCACGTCTTTCAGACGTGCAAAGGACGCTGCAACACTTTCTCAATTGCTGCATAATTTTATCCTTGGATCGATTCCGATCTAGGGAATTATGCAGTAGCCGCCGCATCGGGGAGACGAGGCGGGATTCTAATTAATATGAGCGACGCAGTGCCGGGCAGCCGCGGACGTTGGCGAAGCTCATTTCGTCGGGGCCGCGGCGGGTCCAGCCCTGGACGACGACGCGGCGCGGGGTGATGTCGACGACGCGGGCGCGGCGGAAACCGTAGTCGCGGGCGAGATCTTCGGCGAGTCTCGGATCACAGCCGCGCGGCCGGCGCTCGAAGCCCGGAGGCGGACGGCGGTAATCGCGCGGCGGCTCACGGTCCTGATCGCCGATAATGATACTGAACTGCGCGGCGGCCGGGGCGGCCGTGCTGGCAAGGGTGCCTGTTATCAGCATGGCGGCAAGACCCGCCTTTGCCAGAAACTGCATCATCGAAAAACCTTTCGTTTCAAAGTCGGTGCGGCCAAGCCGCCGTCCCCCATCTCGCCTGAGGCGTCACCGGGAATCAGTTATACGCAGCAGAGAAGAGACGGCGGAAAGTGGCGCCGTCAAGGCAAAACGGCCGGCAAGCCTTGGATCGGCACTTGCCGGCCGGGTTCCGAATGCGCCGCGTGTCTTTTTGCACACGAAGGACGCTGCAGGCTTTCGGGCCGGTTCGTCAGCGCCGGATCAGCGGGCAGCCGCGGACATTGGCGAAGACCATCCTGTCCCAGCCGCGGTGGTCGCGCCCGGCAACGACGACGACGCGCGGCGACATGCGGGTGATGTGGGCTCTGTGCAGGCCGAAATAACGCGCCTTGCGCACCGCATGCATCGGCGAGCAGCCGCGGATCGGGCGGTGATATTGCGCCTCGACGAGGAAACTCGTCTGCGGCCCGGCGGCAGCCGCCGTGGAAACCGTGGCCGGGATGGATGCAAGGGCGAGCACTGCGGCAAGGCAAGCCTTGGTGAGGAAATGCGTCATCAGGTGTCTCCGTCGATTGGTCTTTGTTTTTTCAACCTCCCGCTGAGGGGATTGTGTCGACAATAAACGCCGTAAACTGAATGGTGCTCGAACCGGCCATTCAGTTTGCATTCACCAGAAGAGGAGCGTTCTCGGCGCCTTTGTCCGATGGGATTCGCGCTCGATCCGCAGCCCCGACCTCTCAGGGCCCGAGATGCAGCACGATTTCGCGCCGGTGCGGCCGGTCGCGATGTTCGAAGAGGTAGATGCCCTGCCAGGTGCCGAGCATCAGCCGGCCGCGCGCCACCGGAATGCCGATCGACACCTGCGTCAGCGCCGCCTTGATATGCGCCGGCATGTCATCCGGCCCCTCGGCCCTGTGCACCACCCAGCCCATCGAAGGATCGGAGGCCGGCGGCACCAGGCGGCGGAAGAAGGCGAGCAGATCGGTGCGCACGTCGGGATCGGCATTTTCCTGGATCAGCAGCGAACAGGAGGTGTGGCGCACGAAGACGGTGAGAAGTCCCTCCTCCCGCCCCGCGGCATTGACGAAGGCTTCAGCCTGATCGGTGAATTCGTAAAGACCCTGGCCGCGCGTGGCCAGGGTGAGGATCGTCTGGGGCACAGGCGCTCTCCGTCTCGCAATGATTTCCCCGGCGAGTTGGCGCACCAGGGGGACCAAGTCAATGCCCGGCTCGGCCAGCAGCCGGCAATCAGGGCCCGTTCACCAGCTTGAGAATGAGCTGCTGGACATTGCCGCCGTCGCCCATTTCCACCTTGTCGAAATCGCGGCCGCGCTGGCGCTGCCTGCCGGAGATTTCGCCGAGGCGGCGGGTCAGTTCGACCCGGATCTTCTTGCACTCCGGGTCATCGGCAACGGCCAGCCCGACGCTCATTGTCTCGATTTCCTTGACCATCTCCTTGATGGTCTCGCCATGCACCCGCTCATGTGCCGCAACGCCCGATACGAAGCTCTCCCAGCTGCTCTTGACGGCGGCCGGCAGCGCGACCGAGGGCTTCGGCAGCGTATAGGTGATGATGAGCTTCGGCTTGTTGGTCGTGATGACGCAGGCGTTGCCCTGCGGTTCGTATTTCCGCGTCCAGGTCAGCTTGAACGTCGTATGCGCGATCACCCGGCTCGCGCCGACCTGAGGTCCCCGCGCCCCGATCGATTCGTAGAGCGCAGCACCCGACGTGCCCGAGATCGCATAGGGCCGCACCTCTTCCACTGCCTGCCATCCTTCGGCCAGTGCTGCGGCCGGCAACGAGGCGAAAACCGCCGCCAACATGCAAGATATGAATTCTGCCCTCACGCGCATCTCCGACAGCAAAGTTTGGCGCGACCCTAACGGCAGCGATCGAAGCTTTCAACGCATCATGCGCCGGCAACGCCGTGTCAGCAGACGGCCCGTGCATGTCGATGCGACGGCTATTTTCCATAGGAATCAACGGCTAGCCGCGGGAACAATTGTCCTCACAAGTGATTTCTCCTCTGACGCGCAGGAAAGAACATGGCTCGCTACTATTTCGATCTGCACAATGGGGAAGGTCCAACGCGCGACGAGCACGGCACGGAGCTCAAATCTCGTGAAGACATTCCAAAAGAAGTGACCCGCATCCTGCTGGATGTGGCCCGCGACGAACTGCCCGCAACCGATCGCATGACGATCGCCGTCACCGTCCGCGACGAACGCGGCGAGCCCGTCACGGTCGCCAGCCTCGTCTTCAGCAATGAATGGCTCGACATGCTGCGATAACGGCCGCCGTTGCCGGCGGCGCCGGCTTTATCGAAGCCAGGCCTGCCTCAGAAGGTGCCGGCTTCCGGAGAGGCCATTTCCTCGATGCTGTCGACGCGGTCGGGATAGAAGGCGAGATGATCCTTGATGTTGCTGACGGCGGCATTCGGCGCCTCATAGGTCCAGACGGCATTCTCGCCGCGTTCGCCGCCCGGAACGATGCTGTAATAGGCGGCATCGCCCTTATAGGGACAATGGCTGCTGTGATCGGTGCGCCGCAGCAGCGACATGTCGACATCCCTTCGCGGGATATACTGTACCGGCGGATAGGAGGCTTCGCGCAGCGTCAGCGCATCGCGGCTGTCGGCGATCGTCCTGCCGCCGAGCGTGACGACGACGCGGCAAGGGTTATGCTCGACGGTGATCGGGTGATCCGGCCCGGGGATCCTGATCGATTTCTCTGACATGGCTTCGTCTCCACAAGCGACCGATCCAGTGAAGATAGGGCGGGCATGCCGCCGGCCCAAGGTGTAACCGCTCCCTTTGCCGAGCGCTACCCGCTTCAGAATTCGAAACGCGGCGATGCTGCGCTGAGCAGCGCCGTTTTCGGCGCCGCCGGCCAGGCCTTCGCCAATTGATCCGCGAGCGTCGCCACCAGCCTGCCGATATCCGCCTCGGCCGAGGCATGCAGCGCCTCGGCAACGATCAGCACCGACCGCGTCGTCTGCCGCACCGCCGAAAGCCCGCTCTGCCGGTTCGTCCAGCGCCGCGCATGCGCCCTTGCCTCGCCATCGGCGAAGATCACCTCGTTTGGCTCGGGATATTCGATATCGCCGCCGAAGGTCAGATAGGTCTCGTCACCCGTCGCCGGCCGGACCTCGAGATCGCCGGCGATCTTTTCGACGTCGAAGACGGCAATGGGAATGGCGGAGGCTAGCGAGACCGCATTGCAGAGATCGACGAGCGGATGCAGGCGCGGCAGCGCGTGTTCCTGACGGAAACGGCGCAGCAGCGCTTCGGAGGCCGAGCGATATTGCGTCGGCTTCAGCCCCATGCGGGAAAAGCCGCGGCGCCAGGCCTGGATCTCCGGAAATTCGCCTTCTTGCGTTGCGGCCAGCCGGTCCTCGGCAATCGCGCTGAAGCTTGTTGTCGCCGCCTCGACATCGACATTCGCATGGATGCCGGTGGCATGGAGGGCGCCGGCGCGAAGCTCGGGAAAGGCCTGCCACAGGGCGGCGGAATGGTTGAAACGCATGGCCTATCTTCCCTCGGCCGGTTGGGTTGTGATGCGATTGCCAGCCAGGGCGAGCCCGAGCACCGCCGCCAGCACGCAGGCAATGCCGGCAAGCTGCCTGAAGCCGACCGGCTCCCCGAGCGTGACGAAGGCGAGCAGGACGGCGGACATGGGTGCCAGCGCGGTAAAGAGCGAGGCTTCCGTGCCGCTCACCCGTTCGGCCCCGGCATACCAGAGCAGGAAGCCGGCGACCGTCGGCACCAGCGCATAATAGCCGACGGCCGCCGCAGCGCTTGCGGAAAAGCCCTGGACGGAAGGCGCCTCGAAGACGGCGGGGATGACGGCCACGGCAAAGCCGATGCCGGTCATCAGTGTCGATTGGGCAAGCGGTGGGATATCGACCGTCAGCCGCTTGTTCAGCAGGATGAACAGCCCCTCGCAGACGACCGCGAGCAGGATCAGCATATTGCCGGCGAGCGAACCGCCGGCCGCATCCGGCGCGAAGGCGATCGAAAGCACGCCGGCCGTCGCCAGCGCCACCGCGAGAAGCAGGGCGGGCTGCGGCCGCTCGCCGAGCAGCAGGATGGAAATTGCCGCAGAGACCACCGGCAGCGTGCCGATGATGACGCCGGCATCGGCCGCCGATGTCAGGCTGAGGCCGGAGATCAGCAGCGTCGTATAGCCGACGCTGCCGGCGCCCGCCTGGATGACGAGGATCAGGCGATCCCGCCAGGGAAGCTTCGGCAGCCGCACGCCGGTCACCCGCATCAGCAGGAGAAAGACCGGAAAGGCGAGCGCGAAGCGCAAGGCGGTGGCGGTAAATGGCGGAAGGCCGGCGGCGATGAGTTTGCTGGCGATGACGGTGCTCCCGACCGTCAGCATGGCCAGCGTCAGATAGACATAACCTTGAACCTGTTTCGACATTCCGCATCTCCTGTGGGATGCGCCGAGGAAACAGCAGGGGCTGCCTGAGGTCTTGAACGAAATTGCAGGGCGGCGGGGGCGACGTTCGGTGAACGCAAGAAGCGGCGTTGAGCGTGCCCTTCGAGGCTTCGCCCTCACGGGCTACGCGCCTCAGGATGAGGGACCTTGGTGGGTGCCGCGCCATTAACCGTGGACGGCAGGAGGGAGCACGGCCGTCAAGAGAGCCTTATCCTGAGGTGCTCGCAGCAGTCTTGAAGGCAAACGCGGCCTTTCAGAGAGCCTCATCCTGAGGTGCCCCGCAGGGGCCTCGAAGGACGAGGCGGGTGCACCGACGTTCGATGACTGCAAGACGCGGCGTCGAGCGCGCCCTTCGAGCTCCGCCCTCACGGGCTACGCGCCTCAGGATGAGGGGCGTTGGAGGGTGCCGCGCCATTAACCGTGGACGGCAGGAGGGAGCACGGCCCTCAAGAGAGCCCATCCTGAGGGGATCGCAGCAGTCTTGAAGGCAAACGCGGCCTTAAAGAGAGCCTCATCCTGAGGTGCCCCGCAGGGGCCTCGAAGGACGAGGCGGGTGGCTCACTCAATTACGGATCGGGCCATCCCAGTGGCGAAGCTCGACGTGCCCGCTCAGAGAAAGCCACCGGCATAGAGCCGCGGCGACAGGCCGTATTTGCGCACGAAGACGCGGGTCATGTGGCTCTGGTCGGCAAAGCCGCTGGCAAAGGCCGCTTCCGCCAGCGGCGTGCCCTGAGCGATCAGCCGGCGGGCGCGATGGATGCGGGCCTGGAGGAGATAGGCATGCGGCGTCAGCCCGGTCGCCTTGGCAAAACCGCGCAGCACCTGGAAGCGGCTGAGGCCGCTTTCCCGGGCGAGATCGGCAAGCGAGACGGCGGCAAGAGGATTGTCGTCGATCAGAGCCCGCGCCATGCGGATGGAGGCCGGCACCGGCGGCCGCTCCTCGCGATCGCCGTCTTCCCGCATGACATCGCGACGAGTTGCAGCAGCAACTCTTCCAGGAGCAGCCCGTCGACCGCCTCTGCCTCGGTCATCGCGTCAAACAGCATCTCGAAGCGGGCGGCGATCGCGCCATTGCGGATGACCGGATGGGGGATTTCCTGCCGCCCTGCCCCGCCGCCGATCTCGCGCGACAGATGGGTGACGATCTCGGGATCGACATAGAGAATGCGCCACGATCTGCCCGCGCCGATCGGCGCGCCGTCATGCACCTCGTTCGGATTGACGGTGATGATATCGCCGGCCGCAGCCTCGACCATGCCGCGCCCGCTCAGCGACCGCTGCGCCCCTGACGAAACGAGGCCGATGCCGAACTGCTCATGGGTGTGCCTGCTGAAGCTGTGATGCGTTGCCGCTTCCACCGCTTCGACCCCGGCCAGCGCCGAGCGCAGCATTCTGAACTGGTTTTTCGCCATCGTCCGTCCGCAGATCCGATTACCGGCCACTCTGCCAGCCGGACGGGGATGGCGCAATGCTTAGAGCATGATGCCGAAAAGTGTGAGCGGTTTTCGGACGACATCATGCTCTAACTCTTTAATTTAGAACAGGATTCAAATTTAAGACCGACCCGGCCTTAAATTATCCTGTTCTAGAAGAACTCGTCGAGCAGTTGGAAATAATGAAGCTTGGCCGGATCCGGAGCCGTCAGCCCATAGCGGTCGAGGAAAGGCCGGATCAGCGCCTCGCCAAAATTGGAAGCGATGCTGCGGCAGGCGAGCGCGATATCCTGGTGGCGGTCGGCGACACCGAGGCGGCTGCAATCGATATAGCCGGAGAATTGCCCATTGGAAGCAACGAAGTTCGGCAGGCAGGCGTCGCCATGGGTGACGACGAGTTCCTCGTCGCCGGGGCGCAGGCGCATGAGGTCGTCAAAGAGTGCCGCAGCGCTTTTTCCAAGCCGCGCCGCATCGAAATCCTCTTCATCGACAATCCCCGCTTGCATGCGCGCTTCCGCAACCGATAGGCGGCTTTCCAGCCGGTGATCGAAGGGGCAGGAGACGATCGGCAGGTCATGGAGATCGGAAAGTGCCGCCGCCAGCAGTTCGACGCGCGTCAGCGGCGTCAGCGCCGATGCGCTGGCAAGATCTGTCCCCGGCAGCGCATTAATCAGCAGCCAGTTGCGCTCGCCGTCGCTTTCCCGAGCGATGACGTCGGGGCACGGCAGGCCAACGGCCTTGAGCCAGGAGAGGCGGGCGGCTTCATCGGCAAGCTCGCCGAACGGCCCGGCCGCCTCGACCTTCAGATAGAGCGCCGGCAGGCCCTCGCCTTGCAGCCGGAAGACGCTTGCCGCGGAACGGCCGAGCGCATCGCGTTCGAACCGGTAGCCGGACAGCCGCTCGCCAAGCGCTGCCGGCAATGTCTTGAGAAATGTCAATGCAGCGTTTCGGCGGGAGCTGCTTCGAGCAGGATCTCGAAGGCCTCTTCGAGGGCCGCCACCAGAATATCGGTCAGCTCGTCGCCCTTGTTTTCCAGAAACAGCGCGCTGACGGCTTCATCCTGACGCTCCAGAAAACGCTCGATCTCGTTCGACATATCATTGTCCCTTCTTCACCGTACCATCACGGCCATAGGGAGAGGCTAGATGCGGTTCCTTGCGTGTGGCTTGTTGCGGGCGGGAAAGATCGCGGCGCGCTTCATTCATTAATATCATACTTCGAATATTGGCTGCGAGGGATCGGCCCTCCAACCTGGTGGGCAAAGGACATCACTTTGGTAGCTCCCTCATCCACCTCGCAGCGGAAACGGACTTGGAACCAGCCCTTGGCGGTGCCAAAGGCTGCATCCTTCACATCGAGAATGGTCCCGGCGCGCAACCCGAAACTCGGCAGTGCGAGCGGGAAATAAGCCGGCGAACCGTGAACAAGCTGGCCCTGAAGCTCGGTGGTGCAGAGCGTGGCCACTCGCTGTTTGCGTGAAAGCCCATCCATCGCGGTCTGCGCAAACACGTTGCCATCTGCAGCCCGCGAAAATAGCGTTTTTGCCTCGCGCAGATCGTTGGTGTCAGGCAGCGTTTTCGGCTTGTCAGCGCTCTTCTGCTCAGGCGGCTTGGTCTGCTCGAAGATGGTCTTGGCGTCGCCGAACGCCTCTGTCGGCGGTCCGTTGCGCTCCGGAGAAACGTCCGTCACCGCCACTTCCGGAAGCTTCACGTCATCCGGCACGGGTCTTGATGGGGGCGCTTCAGGTTTCGGCTCTTCCGCAACAGACATCGGCGGCACCTGCCCTGAGGTGTGCTGCGGCGATGTTTTCGCCGGTTTTCTTTCACCCTCGGAAGAATTCCCCGCAAGGAATTTGTCAGGGCCGCTATTTTTGTCCCCGAACGCGGTGACAGGGTTGAGAGTCGGCATCGGCGGTTTAGCTTGCTCGGAAGCCTTCTTTGCCGGCGGGGGCGGCGGCGGCGGTGGAGGCGGTGGCGGCGGTTGCTTCTTCGCCTGTTCCGGCGGCTTCGGCTCCGGCGGCTTCTCCGGCTTCTTTTCTTCCGGCTTCTTCTCCTCCGGCGGCGGGACGAGCTCCACCTTCACGCTCTCGTCTTCAGGCGGCTTCGGGTCGATTTTCGGCAGGCCGAAAATGAGAAGGGCGATGAGCGGCACATGGAGAAGCACGGACGCGCCGACGCCCCAGCGGATTTCAGGCCGCTGTTCTGGCGCTTCATGCGCTTCTGCCGGTTCGACGTCTTCTTCTGTCACAGCAGCGATGTGGCCTTTAAAGCCGGCAGCATCAAGCCACAAAAGCAAAAAACCGCGTGATCGCTGCCGCGACTATGGCCAGCAGGCCGTCGTCAGTCAGCGCCACGCGGTCTCCGGAGAGCCGTTCCTTGGTATCCGAATTAAGTAATAATCAGCCGAGCGAGCCGATGAGATCCCGATAGGCAGCCTCCGGGAACGCCTTCAGCGTCTCGGTGCGGACATTGCCCGCCATGGCGAGCGACAGCGTAAAATGCGCCATCACCGCATCATCGGGCGCCTCGCAGACGGCGACCATGTCGTGTCCGCCCATCGTCAGATAGAACTGGTTGAAGGAGCCGCCGACGCCGGCGAGCAGTTTCTTCGCCGCATCCAGCCGTTTTGTCGAGTCGCGAACAGTGCGGATGCCTTGGTCAGTCCAATCGATCAAAAGAATGTAAGTGGTCATGTCGCACCTCCTAACGGAGGATTGGCCGACAGGTACACATCGACCTCGCTCGCGCGTCGCGATCGATCCCTTCCCCCGTGGGCCGCAATTATAGCCTTGTCACCAGGCAGCGACAAGAAAGCAGCCTTGATCATTGGTGTTAATCACCAAAGCAAAAGCCGGGCACGAGGCCCGGCTTTCCCAATCGCAGTGGCGTCGAAACCTCAGCTGTCGAGGAACGAGCGCAGCTTGCGCGAACGGCTCGGGTGCTTGAGCTTGCGCAGCGCCTTCGCTTCGATCTGGCGGATACGTTCGCGGGTAACCGAGAACTGCTGGCCGACTTCTTCGAGCGTGTGGTCGGTGTTCATGCCGATGCCGAAGCGCATGCGCAGCACACGTTCCTCGCGCGGCGTCAGCGAGGCGAGAACGCGGGTGGTCGTCTCGCGCAGGTTCGCCTGGATGGCCGCATCGATCGGCAGCAGCGCGTTCTTGTCCTCGATGAAATCGCCGAGATGCGAATCCTCTTCGTCACCAACCGGGGTTTCGAGCGAGATCGGCTCCTTGGCGATCTTCAGGACCTTGCGGACCTTTTCGAGCGGCATGGCGAGCTTTTCAGCCAGTTCTTCCGGCGTCGGCTCGCGGCCGATCTCGTGCAGCATCTGGCGCGAGGTACGGACGATCTTGTTGATCGTCTCGATCATGTGCACCGGAATGCGGATCGTGCGGGCCTGGTCGGCAATCGAGCGGGTGATCGCCTGACGAATCCACCAGGTCGCATAGGTCGAGAACTTGTAGCCGCGGCGGTATTCGAACTTGTCGACCGCCTTCATCAGGCCGATATTGCCTTCCTGAATGAGGTCGAGGAACTGCAGGCCGCGGTTCGTGTACTTCTTGGCGATCGAGATGACGAGGCGAAGGTTCGCTTCGACCATTTCCTTCTTGGCGATGCGCGCTTCGCGCTCGCCCTTCTGCACCATGTGCACGATGCGGCGGAATTCCGAGATCGAGATGCCGGTCTCGGTCGCCAGATTCTGGATCTCCTGGCGGATGTCGCGGATCGTCGTGTTTTCGCCCTTGGCGAATTCCTTCCAGCCGCGGGCGGCCAGATTGCCGATCGACTTCATCCAGTTCGGATCGAGCTCGGCGCCCTGATACTGTTCCAGGAAGCTATCGCGCTTGACGCCGTAGGATTCGGCCAGACGCAGCAGGCGGCCCTCGTTGGAAACGAGGCGCTTGTTGATGTCGTAGAGCTGCTCGACCAGGGCGTCGATGCGGTTCTGGTTGAGCGACAGCGACTTGACGGCCTTGATGAGCTCATCCTTGAGCTCCTTGTAGCGGCGCTCCTGGGCTGAAGACAGCGTGCCGGACGCCGACAGGCGCTGCTCGACCTGCTGGTCCTGCAGCTTGCGCAGCTTCTTGTAGGTCTCGGCGATCGTATCGAGCGTCTCCATCACCTGCGGGCGAAGCTCGGCTTCCATCGCCGCCAGCGAAAGGTTGGATTCGTCCTCGTCCTCTTCCTCCTCTTCCGGAGGCAGGCCTTCGCCGCCGACATCGGTGATGTCGTCATCGCCGGAGCGGGCGCGGCGGGTCTTTTCCTTCTCTTCGGCAGCCTTGCGGTCGGCCTCGATCTTCTCCGGGCTCTGGAACTGCGGCGCAGCCTTGGCCTCAGGACCGGAATAGGTCGTTTCGAGATCGATGATCTCGCGCAGCAGCGTCGTGCCTTCGTTGAGCTCGTCGCGCCAGATGATCAGCGCCTGGAAGGTCAGCGGGCTCTCGCAGAGGCCTGCGATCATCGTCTCGCGGCCGGCCTCGATGCGCTTGGCGATGGCGATTTCGCCTTCGCGCGACAGCAGCTCCACCGAGCCCATCTCACGCAGATACATGCGCACAGGATCGTCGGTACGGTCGGTCGGTTCTTTTTTCTTGGCGGTCGCAAGCGCGGTGCCGCCGGAAGGCGCGAGTTCGCCGCCTTCGCTGTCGTCGTCGCCGCCGGCATCGTCGTCATCGCCGCCGCCGGAAGCGCCGGCTTCCTCGGCTTCTTCGTCCTCGATGACGTTGATGCCCATGTCCGACAGCATCGACATCGTGTCTTCGATCTGCTCGGACGTCACTTCCTCGGACGGCAGAACGGCGTTGAGCTCATCCATCGTCACATAGCCGCGCTTCTTGGCGGCCTTGATCATCTTCTTGACCGCGTCGTCGGAAAGATCGAGAAGAGGGCCGTCGCTTGCGCCGTCGCGTTCGACTTCCGCGTCTTCGTTCTCTTTGACCTTGGTTGCCATTTATATCGTCGCCTTCCTGACGCTATCCAATCTCGCTACGGTGAATGGGCCGCCTCAGGGCCGGACGCGTCGCTCGCGCCGCCCTAGAATCACCTTTGCCCACCTAACGGGATGACATTTAAAGCCTGATTAACCACGATCGCCGGCACCGGACAGTAAAGCTTTTTTGCTTTTGGAGTTCCGGCCATGGTTGCGCGATCCGCCTTGACCCAGTTCACCGTTTCAACAAGTCGAACGGTGATTCCCACATTTTTTGTTCTCGTCAAGCTTTTCCAGAAAAAAAGCTCACGAAATATCGGAAAAAGCCTTATCCACAGGCTTTGAACCGCGGCTGCGATTGCGAACCTTATTTAAGAAGCGTCGAACAAAAGACAAGGGCAGCTTAGATTTTGCCCGTCGCAGCAGTTGTTTCGGCCGTTTTTGCAGTTTTTCCGCGGTATATTCGCCGGTTCCGGCAGACACCATGCTCCGTGTCTAATGCGCGGCACCGTCATAGGCCGTCACGTTCAGCGCGCCGAGATCGATCGCCGGGATGCAACGCAGATTGATCGACGCCATGGCAGCGCCATTCGGGGCCGCCCCCTCGCCGAAGGGCGCAATACCGCACTTGGCGCAGAAGTGATGCCGGATGACATGCCTGTTGAAAGTATAGGTCGAGATATTCTCTTCCGGCGTCTTCAGAACCAGCTTGTCGCGCGGCACGAAGGCCAGAATCCCGCCGCGCCGGCGGCAGAGCGAACAGTTGCAATCGAGCGCCTCGGTGAATTCGCCTTCGACCTCGAAAGCAACGTTGCCGCAATGGCAGCTTCCTTCATAAATCATCTCGTCCTCCTCACATCCAATCCATGACGACCTTGCCGGAGTTGCCCGACCGCATCGCCTCGAAGCCGTCGCGAAAATCGTCGATCTTGATCCGATGGGTGATGATCGGCGACAGGTCCAGGCCGCCCTGGACAAAGGCGATCATCTTGTACCAGGTCTCGAACATCTCGCGGCCATAAATGCCTTTGAGATTGAGCATCTTGAAGATCACCTTGTTCCAGTCGATCTCGAAGCCCGCCGGCGCAATGCCGAGAATGGCGATCTTGCCGCCATTGTTCATCTTGTCGATCATGTCGCGGAAGGCGGGGGCTGCCCCCGACATTTCCAGCCCGACGTCGAAACCCTCGGTCATGCCGATCGCCTTCATCACGTCGGCGAGATTTTCCTTCGAGGCATCGACGACGTGGTCGATGCCGAGCTTGCGCGCCAGATCCAGCCGATGCGGATTGATATCGGTGATGACGACCTTGCGGGCGCCCGAGCGCTTGGCGACGAGCGCCCCCATGATGCCGATCGGCCCGGCGCCGGTGACGAGCACGTCCTCGCCGACGAGATCGAAGGAGAGTGCGGTGTGCACGGCATTGCCGAACGGATCGAAGATCGCGGCGATCTCGTCTGAAATATCGTCCGGGATCGGCACCACATTGCTTTCGGGAATGCAGACGAACTCGCCGAACGAGCCCGGCCGGTTGACGCCGACGCCGAGCGTGTTGCGGCAGAGATGCCCCCTGCCCGCCCGGCAGTTGCGGCACTTGCCGCAGACGATATGCCCTTCGCCGGAAACCCGCTCGCCGACATGATAGCGGGTGACGGCCGAGCCGATCTCGGCGATTTCGCCGCAAAATTCATGGCCGACGACCATCGGCACCGGAATGGTCTTCTGCGCCCATTGGTCCCAATTCCAGATATGGACATCGGTGCCACAAATCGCCGATTTCTTCACCCGGATCAGCACATCGTTCGGCCCGACCTCCGGCACCGGCACATTCTCCATCCAGAGCCCGACCTCGGGTTTCGATTTGACCAGCGCCTTCATCATGTTCGACATATCTGTTCCCTTGGTCCGTGCCCTATTTCTGCCCCTCATCCGCCTGCCGGCACCTTCTCCCCGCCCGCGGGGAGAAGGGGATATGCCGCACTGGCTTCGCCACCCCTCGAGCCGCGTTTGGCGCGTCCCCTCGCCCCGTTCACGGGGAGAGGGTTAAGGTGAGGGGCAATCCCTCATTCTCAAATCACACCCAGCTCCCGCCCGGCTTCCGCAAAAGCCGCAATCGCCCGCTCGACATCCGCCCTGGGATGCGCCGCCGACATCTGCGTGCGGATGCGCGCCTGGCCTTTCGGCACAACCGGGAAGGAGAACCCGATCACATAGATGCCCTTCCTCAGCATCAGGCTCGCCATGTCCTGGGCAAGCTTGGCGTCGCCGAGCATGACCGGGATGATCGGATGGCCTTCGCCGGCGAGCGTGAAGCCGAGCTTGGTCATCTCGGTTCGGAAGAGATTGGCATTGTCGGAAAGGCGCTTGCGCAGGGCGTCGCCATTTTCGATCAGGTCGAACACTTTCAGCGAAGCGGCAGCAATGACCGGCGCCAGCGTGTTCGAGAATAGATAGGGCCGCGAGCGCTGCCGCAGCCATTCGACGACCTCGGCCTTCGCCGAGGTATACCCGCCCGAGGCGCCGCCGAGCGCCTTGCCGAGTGTGCCGGTGATGATGTCGATCCGGCCCTCGACGCCGCAATGTTCCGGCGAGCCGCGGCCGTGCCTGCCGACGAAGCCCACCGCATGGCTGTCATCGACCATGACCATGGCGCCGTATTTCTCGGCGAGATCGCAGACGCCGCCCAGATTGGCGATGATGCCGTCCATCGAGAAGACGCCGTCGGTGGCGATCAGCTTGAAGCGGCTGCCTTCGGCCTTTTTCAGCTCTTCTTCGAGTGCCGCCATGTCGTTATTGGCGTAGCGGAAGCGCTTGGCCTTCGACAGCCTGACACCATCGATGATCGAGGCGTGGTTCAGTGCATCCGAAATAATCGCGTCCTCTTCGGAGAGCAGCGTCTCGAACAGGCCGCCATTAGCGTCGAAGCAGGAGGAATAGAGGATGGTGTCTTCCATGCCGAGGAAAGAGGAAATCCGCGCTTCGAGCTGCTTATGCTCCTCCTGGGTGCCGCAGATGAAGCGCACCGAGGCCATGCCGTATCCATAGCGGTCAAGCGCCTGCTTGCCGGCCTCGGCCAGTTCCTCATTGTCGGCAAGGCCAAGATAATTGTTGGCGCAGAAGTTCAGCACGCGCTCGCCGGTCGAAATGGCAATCTCGCCCGCCTGCTTGGAGCTGATGACCCGTTCGGACTTATAGAGCCCGGCATCCTTCAGCGCCGAAATCTCGGCGCGGAGATGGGAGAGAAATGGCGAGGTCATGGGCGGCCCTTCCTGATGTTTTTTATAGCGTCCGGGTTAGCATATCGCCATCGGCTTGTCTTGTTCAGCGCGGGCCGAGATCGGCAGGCACATCGGCCGATCCGTTCAATCGTCATGCGCCAGGATGATCTCCAGGAAGGCGTCGCCATAGCGTTCGAGCTTCGCCTGCCCGACGCCGGATATGGCGAGCAGTTCCTTGTGGCTGCGCGGCCGTTCCGTGGCGAAAGCGATCAGCGTCGTATCGGGGAAGACGACATAGGGCGGCACGCCGAGCGATTTGGCGATCGCCATGCGCTCGGCCCGCAACGCCTCGAAGAGACTGCCGTCGGCGCCCGACAAGGCCGATTTGCGCTCACTGCGCTCCACCTTCTTCGTGCGCCGCTCCGAGGCGGGCCGGTCCTTGCGGAAGAATACCTGTCGCTCGTGCTTGAAGACGGCGCGCGCTTCCGGCTCCAATTTAAGCGCCCCATAGGCCTCGTGATCGACCCGGATCAGCCCCATGGCGAGCAGCTGCCGGCAGACGGATTGCCAGGTGCGAACAGGAATGTCCTTGCCGGCGCCGAAGACGGGCATATCGACATGGCCGAAACGTTCGGTCTTCTCGTTGACATTGCCGACGAGCACATCGATGACGTGGCCGGTGCCGAAACGCTCGCCGGTGCGATAGACGGCAGCCAGCGCCTTGATCGCCGCGTCCGTGCCTTCCCAGGTCTCGACCGGCTTCAGGCAGGTGTCGCAATTGCCGCACTGGCCGGCATGGGCTTCGCCGAAATGGGCGAGGATCGCCTGCCGGCGGCAAGAGGCGGTCTCGCAGATCGCTAGCAAGGCATTGAGCTTGGCGCGCTCGACCCGCTTGATCTCCACGGCGGCATTGCCCTCGTCGATCATCCGGCGGCGCTGGATGACGTCGGCCATGCCATAGGCCATCCAGACCTCGGACGGCAGGCCGTCGCGGCCGGCGCGCCCGGTCTCCTGGTAATAGGCTTCCACCGAACCCGGCAGGTCGAGATGGGCGACGTAGCGCACATTCGGTTTGTCGATGCCCATGCCGAAGGCGACGGTGGCAACCAGGCAGAGGCTCTCTTCCTTCAGGAAGGCATCCTGATTGGCGTCACGAAGCGCCCGGTCCATGCCGGCGTGATAAGGCAGTGCACGAACCCCCTGCCCGTTCAGCCAGTCGGCCGTGTCCTCGACCTTGGCGCGCGACAGGCAATAGACGATGCCGCTGTCGCCCTTATGGTCGGACAGGAAGCGCAGAAGCTGCTGACGCGGCTGGTCGCGCTCGACGATCTCATAGCTGATGTTCGGCCGGTCGAAGCTGGTGGTGAAGATCTCGGCAGCATCGAGCCCCAGCCGCTCGACGATATCGTCGCGCGTATGCGGATCGGCCGTTGCCGTCAGCGCTATTCTGGGAACACCGGGATATTGCTCGCCAAGCCGGCCGAGCTCACGGTACTCCGGCCGGAAATCATGCCCCCATTGCGAAACGCAATGCGCTTCATCAATGGCAAACAGCGCGATCTTCTCATTGGCGATCAGCTCGCGGAAGCCGTCGGTCAGGATGCGCTCCGGCGTCACATAGAGAAGATCGAGCTTGCCGGCCGAAAGCGCGCGGCGGACCTCGACGAATTCCTCCCGCGACAGCGACGAATTGAGTGCGGCAGCGCGGATGCCGAGCTGCTTCATCGCCTCCACCTGATCGCGCATCAGCGCGATCAACGGCGAAACGACGATGCCGACGCCATCGCGGCAGAGCGCCGGAATCTGGAAGCACAGCGATTTGCCCGCGCCTGTCGGAAACAGCACCACCGCATCGCTGCCTGAGACGACGTGCTCGACCACCTGCTGCTGCTTGCCGCGGAAGGAGGAGTAGCCGTAAACCTGCTTCAACACCTCGAGCGGCGAGCGGGGCGCGGAAAACAGCGCATCGGAGGCGGAAAAGCCAGCTTCGTTGCCTTCGCTCAGCGACATCAGTGGTTCGCCGCCCCTTTGACGCGGCCAGAAAGCACGCCGAAGCCGTCGATGATCGCCTCCTGGTTCTCCAGGCGTACGCCTTCCAGATGCACTTCCTGCTGTGCCCGTATCAGCTGAACGATCGCCTCGCCGTCACCGGCTTCGGTCGCCAGCGCAATCTCGCGTTCGAGCTCCATCTTCTGCCGGCGCAGCGCCTTTGCCCGTTTGTGGAAGGCAAGCGCCTGGCGATAGCCCTCACGCGCATCTTCCATCGCCGCCTCCTCGGTCGCCGTCCAGAGCCTGGCATTGCGCACCTGCTGGTCGAGGCTCTTGATCAGCGGGCCGAAGCCTTCGAATTCCAGCCGTTCGGTCAGGTAGTCGCGCGTCAGATGCGGACCGGCAACGGCAGCCGCTGCCCCAAGCACCGCCGACCACAACCGTTGCAGCTCGCGGCTGTCATATTCGATGGCGGCGATCTCGTCATAATCGTCGATCATCAGCGCCGGATGATTGACGATGGTGAGCGCCAGCACGCTTTCGCGCAGCGCCGTATTGTCCCGATGGCCGCGCACGGGGCCGGAGCGGGCCAGCCGGTCGGAAATCAGGCTCGGGCTTTTCGGCCCTGCCTTACCGGCATTGTCGCGGCCCGCCCGGGAATTTCCGCTGAAACCGCGCCGCTCGCCATTGTTGCGGTTCTGGAACTGCGGCAGGAAGAAGGCGTTCAGCCGGTCGCGGATATCCTGCTGGTAATGACGGCGCACATTCTCGTCAGCGATGACGGCCACAAGCTGCTTCAGCCGCGCCTCGAGCTCGGCGCGTGCCTCGGGCGTATCGAACTTGCCGGTGTTGATCTCCCGGCTCCACAGCATCTCCGAGAGCGGCTTTGCCTGGCTCATCACCTTGTCGAAGGGGGCTCGGCCCTCGTCGCGCACCAGATCATCCGGGTCCTTGCCGTCGGGCAGAAGCGCAAAGCGGACGGAGCGGCCGGGCTTCAGATGCGGCAGCGCCAATTCGGCGGCACGATTGGCGGCGCGGATGCCGGCGCCGTCGCCGTCGAAGCAGAGCACCGGCTGCGGCACCATCTTCCAGAGCAGCTCGAGCTGGTTTTCAGTGAGCGCCGTGCCGAGCGGCGCAACGGCGTTCTCGACGCCCGCCTGATGGAGCGCGATCACGTCCATATAACCTTCTACGGCAATGATGGTGCCGCTCGCATTACCGTCCTGCTGATCGCCGCGGCCCGGGCCCTGGATGGCGCGGCGCGCGCGGGCGAAATTGTAGAGCACATTGCCCTTGTGGAAGAGCTCCGTCTCGTTCGAGTTCAGATATTTCGCCGGCGCATCCGCCGACATGGCGCGTCCGCCGAAGGCGATCACCTTTTCCCGCGACGACAGGATCGGAAACATGATGCGGTCTCGGAAGCGATCGTAGGAAACCGGCACGTTCTCGTGGACTACAAGGCCGCAGGCCTCGATCTGCTCCTTGGAGACGCCCTTGCCGGCGAGGAATTCCTTGAGCGCATTGCGGCTGTCGGGCGCATAACCGAGGCGGAAGGTCTCGATGGTGCGCCCGGTCAGCCCGCGGTCGCGCAGATAGGCGCGCGCCTTCGCACCATTGGCCGTCTGCAGTTGGTCCTGGAAGAAGGCCGTCGCCATTTCCATGACGTCGATCAGCGAGCCGCGTTCCTTCTCGCGCTTTTCCATGACAGGATCGGCAAGTGGCATCGGCACGCCGGCCATATCGGCGATCTGCTGCACTGCCTCGGGGAAACTCAGGCCCTCGAGCTCGGTGAGGAAGCGGAAATGGTCACCGGTGACGCCACAGCCGAAGCAGTGATAGCGGCCCTTCCGGTCCTCGCAGTGAAAGCTCGGCGATTTCTCGCCGTGGAACGGGCAGCAGGCCCAGTAATCGCCGCGAGAAACGTTGGTCTTGCGCTTGTCCCAGCTCACACGGCGCGCGATCACGTTCGAAATCGGAACGCGGTCACGGATCTCATCGAGAAAGGTGTTGGAAAAGCGCATTTATACCTCTTGGCCAGCCTCCATATAAGCTGCTTTGCCGCACCACGCCATGAAACTTGTCACGAAAACCCGCTATTCACAGGCAAGTGCACCGGTCACTGATGGCGTCGCTTATCCAATCAAAAACACGTTATCGCCCCTGCGACAGGGGTGCGACATTATTGTCCTCGCAAGGCCCAAATTCCGCCGATGCGACAGCGCCAGGAAAAAGGCCCGCCTTTCACGCCTCTCGAATAAATCGTTTTAAAACAAGTTATTATTGCTCGCCGCAACCGCAGGCTCTCATCCTCGCGCCGCCCGTCGAGCCTGCGCTTCGACACCTCCAAAACCGACATTTCCGGCAATCATTATTTTTTTGTAATTTGAATAGGCTGCCGCACCGCAATAAGTTGGATCTCAACAAAGCGATCCCCGAGCGAAGCACCATCCCTACCCCCGGCGCCGCTTCGCAAGGGTGCCTTTGCAAATAGCCTCCGGCTTGGGCTTCGGCCCTGCGTGCCGGCGGAAGCAAAGTGCAAGAAGGCAGGAGCGCCCCCAGCTCCTGCCTTCTTAAATTTTTGGCTTCCTGATACAAATTCCCTTTTGAAATTAACCGATTATTGACAAATCCGTTGACATCAGGCGCTTGCCTGACGGAAGTATGTGCGACTTTCCTGGACCCCTTCCCATGGCATTTACCGCTGAAACTCTTGCGGCGGACGATCGCTTTCTCGCTGCGATCCTCCACTGCGCCGATCAGATGCTGGCGATCTATCGTGAGAGCCCGCGTATCGCCTCGATTTTCGCCGCACAGCAGCGCTGGCTGATGGCCCATGCCGGCTTCGCGCTTCATTATGGCCACCCCGATTATGAAAAGAGCGGCCTCTATTCCGGCCGCTTCGTCGATTTTGCGGTCAAGAACGACATCGCCAGCCGCAACACGGCCGCGGCCTTCATGCAGGAAATGCTGGCCTATCGCTTCCTACGTCCGGCGCCTGGTGCCGACAAGCGCACACGCTATCTGGAACCCACCGAAATCGCCGAGCAGCATTTCACCCGCTGGCTCGTCACCCACATGATGATCCTCGACAGCCTCGACGGCGGCGAACGCGCCGAGAAGATCGCTGCCGACCCCGCGGCGATGATGGCAGCGATCCAGCCGCGCATCGCAAAGGCGATCATCGGCAGCCAGGCGGTGCGCAGTCCAGGCCCGACCTTCAACCTCTTCAATTGGGCAAATTCCGGCGGGCTGGTGATGGACTACCTGATCTCGCGCCTTCCGGATTTTCCCCGGACGGCCGAGCGCGTCGTGGTCGGCCCCCTGTCGCTGCGGGAGCTGCGCGAGCAGTTCATGATATCGAACACGCATCTGAAGCGACTTCTGACGCAGGCGTCAAATATGGGAAGCGTCGGCTGGACCGAGCCCTCCCGCAAGGGCGCCTTCTGGCTGTCGGGCCCCTTCATCCTGGAATACTGGAATTATCAGGCGGCGAAATTCGCCATCGTCGATGCCGCCGCCGAAGCGGTGCTCGGGCCTGCGGTCCTGATCGAACCGCAGGCGAGACGCGCGGTGTGAATTAGCTCAGCAGCTCCTTGACGGTCGCTGACGCCTTAGCGAAATCCATCTGGCCGGCATAACGCTCCTTGAGCGCGGCCATCACCTTACCCATGTCCTTGACGCCAGAGGAGCCCGTCTCCGCGATAACAGCCGAGATATTGGCGCGCACTTCGCTGTCCGACAGCTGCTTCGGCATGAAATCCTGAATGACGGTGATTTCGGCGCGCTCCTTGGCGGCGAGTTCCGGCCGGGAGTTCTCCTCGTAGATCTTTGCCGATTCGTCGCGCTGCTTCACCATCTTGGCGAGAATCTGCAAGATCTCGTCGTCGCTCGCCTGCTCCTTGCCGGCGCCGCGATTGGCAATATCGCGATCCTTGATCGCGGCCTGAATCAGCCGGACGGTGGAAAGCCGCTCCGAATCCTTGGCCTTCATCGCCTCTTTCAGCTGGGTGGCGAGTTGATCGCGCAGCATGGTCTTTTCTCCTGATTTGATGCCGCTTCATAAACCACGCTGATGCGGGGGATCAAATAAATTGCGCGATCGGCGCGATAAAGCGCAGGAAAACGGCCGCTTTTCCGGTTACAAAGATTGACGCTCAGCGATTGCGTGGCTATCTACCGCCACCTGCACCAAAATTCGTGATCAGGCCTGAAGCGCGCGGCATTGCCGTGCCCACACGCCTGCGAGATCAAATGGCAGCGAG
Organism: Rhizobium phaseoli; assembly: GCF_003985125.1. GTDB lineage: Bacteria > Pseudomonadota > Alphaproteobacteria > Rhizobiales > Rhizobiaceae > Rhizobium > Rhizobium phaseoli. The sequence continues at coordinate 230,628 of NZ_ML133573.1, read as the reverse complement.
CGCGGTAACGCGCATCGGCCGCCGGAAACGGGATGAAGATGACCGCGACAGCACCCTGGACAATCGAAAAGCCGACCGCCCTGCTCGTTCTTGCCGACGGCACGGTGATCGAAGGTAAGGGCATCGGCGCCACCGGCAAGATCCAGGCCGAGGTCGTCTTCAATACGGCACTGACCGGCTATGAAGAGATCATGACCGACCCTTCCTATCTCGGCCAGATCGTCACCTTCACCTTTCCCCATATCGGCAATATCGGCACCAATGATGAAGACATCGAGGATCTGACGCCTGCCGCCCGCCACGGCGCCGTCGGCGTCATCTTCAAGGCCGACATCACCGAACCGTCGAACTACCGCGCCGCCAAGCATCTCGACCAGTGGCTGAAAGCGCGCGGCATCATCGGTCTCTGCGGCATCGACACCCGCGCCCTGACCGCCTGGATCCGCGAGAACGGCGCTCCCAACGCAGTGATCGCCCACGATCCGAACGGTGCCTTCGACATCGAGACGCTGAAGGCCGAAGCCAAGGCCTGGAGCGGCCTCGAAGGCCTCGACCTCGCCAAGATCGCCACGTCGGGCCAGTCCTCGCAATGGACCCAGACGCCCTGGATCTGGAACGAAGGCTACGGCGAGCTCGGTGCGGCCGATGCCAAGTATCATGTCGTCTGCCTCGACTACGGCGTCAAGCGCAACATTCTGCGCCTGTTTGCCGGCCTCGACTGCAAGGTCACCATCGTGCCGGCGACAACGAGCGCCGAAGACGTGCTCGCCATGCAGCCGGACGGCATCTTCCTGTCGAACGGCCCCGGCGATCCGGCGGCAACCGGCGAATATGCTGTGCCGGTGATCAAGACGCTTGTTAAGACCGATATCCCGGTCTTCGGCATCTGCCTCGGCCATCAGATGCTCGGCCTCGCCCTCGGCGCCAAGACCGAGAAGATGCACCAGGGTCATCACGGCGCCAACCATCCCGTCAAGGATCACACGACCGGCAAGGTCGAGATCGTCTCGATGAACCATGGCTTCGCGGTCGACTCGAAGTCGCTGCCCGATGGCGTTGAAGAGACTCATATTTCGCTTTTCGACGGCACCAATTGCGGCCTGCGCGTCCTCGGCAAGCAGGTCTTCTCCGTCCAGCACCATCCGGAGGCCTCCCCCGGCCCGCAGGACAGCCACTATCTCTTCCGCCGCTTCATCAACATGGTGCGCGAGAAGAAGGGCGAGCCGGCGCTCGCCGAACGCTGATTTCAAGAACTCCCGATTTCGCAAGGGCCTGCTAAACTGGCAACCACTAACGTGATGTGGAATCTCTTGAATCTTGAAGCAGCAATGAGAGGAAGGACCGCTATCTGCCGAAGCGGTCTTTTTTCGTTATAAAGGAATAAGGCTGCTTCGCGCCTTCATATCGGCCACAGATGCGGTCTTTGCTTCGCCCGAAAGCCAGACATTGGTGACCATCTAAAGTTATAGTCGCGCCACATGCGGCCATTCCCGCAAGGTCTGTGTGCCTCAGGCCCGACTCGCCCGAATGCTCAGCCACCGATCATAGGGCTTTCCGACGCACCGACGTACCTCGCTGACAATCCAGCCGGAGTCTGTGAGTGCGGACCGCAGGGCAGGCTCGCGCCAGTACGTCTCGAAATAATGCCGCGGCGCTGCAGCACTGCCGTGTGTGGACCCATCCTCGCCGTCGCCCTCTCTAACCGAGACGTGCAGTCGGCCACCGGTCCGGGTCGCCTCGGCAAGCCGTCCAAGCACCATACCGAAATCCCCGCGCGCGACGTGAATCAGGCAGGCACAGGCCCAGATCCCGTCGTACGGTGTGCCAGGACGCTGCGGGTCGGCCAGGTCTTCGGTCAGCGGGTCCAACAGGTCGGCCTCGAAGCCACTCTCGCGAAGCAGTTCGACGAAACCTTGGAAATGTCGGTGCGCCGGACGCTAATCCCCCGCTTCTCAAGCTCAAGTGCATCTCGCCCGCCACCGCTTCCGATCTCCAGCACCCTGCCCGAGCCACCCAGCTCGGTCACGAACACATTGATCTCTGTCGCGACCCATTCGGGCATCGCCGCGGCCTCGGCAGCGTACTCCGCCGCGACCATGTCATAGGATCGCACGGTCTCCCGGTCGGCGCTCATCCTAGCGCTCCTCCTTCAAGACAAGAGGCCGATGAGCGAGAGGCCCATCAGCCCGTTGCGCCTTTCACACTTCGGCAGTTGGTGACATCGCCCGCGATTTGCTTCCCAGCTTAGCAGAAATGCGATCAAAGACACCACCGACCGATTGCATTGCTGCCGGGCGGCAATGCACGCCCTCATAACTGTCATCGAGCCACCCGACGCTGTTGCTGCAAAGCGGACATGACGCAGTGACAACGCAGGTCGCAGTTGCGCCAAAAGCCGCCATTCCGCCCCATGCGGGTGATCAGATCACGAATTCCTCCTCGTACGTCTGTGGCTCGGGAACGACCGTCACCTCCACCGGAACGATCCAGTTGGCCGCGTAGCTCTCGCAGTCGGAACGCTGGAGGTCGGGCTGCATGCGCCCCGCACCATCGATCGCGCGGCATCGCAGGATATATCGCCCCGCTTCTTCAGGGGTCCACATGTACTCCCACAAGCGCCATGCGAAGGGATGTTCTGTTTCGAGGAGCCTTCCCTCGCGCCAGCCTCTGCCATCTCCGGTGCAGACCTGCACCTGCCGGATAGCAGCCTCTCCGCTCCAGGCGGCTCCGAAAATCCGATACGGTTGGCCGGCGACGAGACGCGCGCCCTGCACGGGACGCGCGATCTGCGCTTTGACCTCCATCTCCGCAAGCGGGACCAGCCTGGGTTCCCCGAGGCTGCGCTCCCATCGGAAATAGTCGCGCGCCTGCCAGTAGCCAAGGAACGGTTGCTCCACGACAGTGATATCAGTGATCCACTTGACCCAAGCCATGCCGAACCAGCCACCCACGACCGCGCGCAGCGGGTAGCCGTGATCGCGCGTCAACGGCTCCCCGTTCATCGAATAGGCAAGCATGGTGCTGTCAGCGACGGCCTTCTCAAGCGGTAAACTGCGCGCAAAAGCGATGGGGCCTGGAGAAGCCGTTTTCTTGTTCGTGTCGACGACGCCGCTGTCTGCGCCGACGAGCAGAACCTCACGTGCGGTTGGCTTGACGCCCGCCATTTCTAAAATCTCGCGCAGAGGAACACCGGTCCACGCGGCATTGCCGACGGCTCCGTTCTGCCACTGCAACCCCTCCCTCGGCGGCACATAGTAGACGCGCCCGTTCCCTGCGCACTCGACGACGGCAGTGAGAGTCGTGCTTCGCATCGCCTTGATGCTATCGAGGTCAAGTTCGATCGGCCGCTCCACCGCCCCGCCAATGCGCAATCTCCAATCTCGCGCATCGAGCTCCGGCGACGGGAAATGGTTTCGCACGAAGAACAGCTCGGTTGGGATCAGCCAAGCCGAGAGTGACGCAAAGGGAAACTCGATGTTCGGTGGGGATTTCTGTCGAACTATTAGACTGGGTTGCTCAGGTGTCGGCATCGTCCTCGTCTCCCCTTCAAAGAGCACAACGTTGGCACTCGATCACGCGAATTCCGCTTCGATCGCACCGCCCCTCGCAGTGCGTCTGTCGCGTTCCGTCCCCATTCTAGCACATCCCGCTCGTTCCTCGGATCGACCTCGAACGGCAGCAAAGGGCGCGAATGCTGCTATAGGCCCCAAGTCTCTTTCGCGCCCCCATGTCGGTGCTGCGATGTCTCGAAAACCTCCTTAGCAGGAACAGAAAGAATGCGCGGTTTGGGGCGTGATCTTTCGTCGTGAACGACTGGGAGCGCCTTCCGCGCCACGCTTAGCCTTCAACCTCCCGCTACGTCATTGCCTTGTTTCCAACCCGTCCTATCTCTTGCGCGGGACGGTCAGCGAGAGAGGACGCGCATGCCGATAGACAATGCGAGATTGGCGCCGATGCAGCCGGGTGTATCCGTAGAGGAGCTGAAGGCGGCTTTGGGGACGAGCTGGCAGGAACCGGGCATTCAGGCGGAGGGCCGTCTGCATATCGAGGAGTTCGGCACGCGCATTACCGCCGATGGCAGGCTTGGCGAAGTTCATTTCCGCGCCCCCTTCGAACTTCCCCCTATCCATGGCGTCAGGATGGGAATGCCGGCCGAAGAGCTGCATCGGCTTTATCCCGTCGCCGAGCGCATTTATGACGAGAGAGAGAAATACGGCTGGACCATGCTGAAGATGAACCTGTCGGATACGCTCCTGCTCGGCGTAGGCATCAGAGAGGGTGTCGTCAGGATCATCAGCCTCACGGATCCGACGGCGGTCTATCCGGAGCGGCCTTATAAATATGCCGATCCCAACCTCACCGAGGCCTATGACCTGGCGATGACCGATCCTGTCGATCTCGCCCGCCGTCCCGAAAGTGGCTGGTGCCACGGCTGCCCGCCCGGTATCGATGCCAGCAGATGGCCGGTCAGCACTACCAACGGTATGCCGCTTCGCCACGCCTTCACGGTGAAACTGCCGCCGCCATACCGCATGCTCGGCGATGAGTATGTGGCAATCTCGCTCTTCGTCGACGAGCAATGGGAGACGCCGCCGGCAAGCAAAAATGTGGGCGCGGGAGGCGCGCGCGGCGCCGATCCGCGCCGCTTCGACATCGAATTCATGGACAACGACTACGTTCTCTTCTGGCTGACGGAAGAGGAGTTTGCAGCACCGCTCGGCGTCCCTCCAATAATCGAGGGCACCCCTGTCCCCGGCTGGCTCTCGAAATCGCCGCTCGATTATTTCGGAGAATTCAACCTGCCGAGGACGGTGGCGGAACAACAGGCAAAAAACGTCTTTTCGCCCGGCGGACTTGCCGTCCGCGAGCTTCTGGCGGCAACCCGGAAGCCGGGCGGATGGAAGAACCTGCCAGGCCGCGAGGCACTGCATTATGGCTGGCCGATCGAGATCACGCTGCGCGAGGGCGATCCGAATGTCGGCAAGCCGGCGCGCGAATTCAGGCACCAAAACGAGCTCAGCGGCTATATCGCCGCCTATTCAGAGGAAGGCCAGGAGCTGGGGCTGGAGCGCTTCCAGGACTGGCACGCCCATCTCGGCGGCACGATGTTTCCCATGCAGGGCTATCCCGATTTCTCACCTTACTACATCGAAATCTCGGAAATCTTCGGCGGCTTCAATTTCGGAAGCGGCGTCGCCCAGATCGATCTCAAGGAGATGAAGCTCGAATGGGCCTGCTGACGCCGGAGAGATTGGCGAGGGCTGGCAATGACGGGGCGCAGGCCCGGCTGGAGTGCGTCAATCGGCGTGGACAAGGATCAGGCTGCTGATTTGCCAGTCTTAGACATTTAGGGATCGTTCCTACAATGGCCGCTCGGGGCTAAACCGAGACCTTGTATTAGCTCTCGAATGCATGGTCCGCTATTGCCGGCAAGCCCCGGTCAGGTACCGGTCCGCTCGCGGCCCCAAACCGGTCGTTCCTCCCGTCGAGCCCACCGACTGCCGCTGCCGGCGCACAGTTGCTATCCAGCTGTCGAAAACCACCATATAGGAGGCAATGCCGTCACTCTGGCACACGACGGCTTCAGAAGCGGGCGCCCCACAATTCCAAGTCAGTGACCGGACGGCTTCGCTTCCATATTGACCTCAACCGCACTTGAGGAATTACAAACGCCCCGCGGACATCCGATGCAGGAGAAACGGGATGAGCGGAGCTTTCTATCGTGTCGACAAATTCGTCGTGCCGGCGGCGGCGCGCGAGGAATTTCTTGTCAAAGTGATGATGACTCACAAGCTGCTGGAGGCGCAGGAGGGTTTCATCGATCACCGGGTGCTGGAGCAGGTCGCCGGTTCCGGCGAATTCAATTTCGTCACCATTGCCGAATGGGAAAATACCGAGGTCGTCGAGCGCGCGCGGGCAGCCGTCGCGGCCGCCCACAAGGCTGCCAATTTCGATCCGCAGGAGATGTTTGCCCGTCTCGGCATTCGCGCCGATATCGCCAGCTACAAACCTGTCGCGGCGTAGAGATAGCTTGCGGCAAGCTCAGGCCCCTGAAGTCGCTCCCTCCCGGCGAAGGAGAAGATAGAAGCGTGCGCAGAGCATGACGGCGGCCGCCGCCAGTCCGACGAGGAAGCCGAACCAGATGCCGATGCCGCCGAAGCCGAGCGGGAAGGCAAAGGCCCAGGCGAGGAAGAAGCCGATCGGCCAATAGGCGATCAGCGCCATGATCATCGGCACGCGCGCATCTTTCAGGCCGCGCAGCAATCCGTTGGCGATCACCTGCAGCCCGTCGACGAGCTGGAAAAGCCCGGCAACGACGATCAGCGGCCCGGCATAGGCCAGCACTTGCGGCGCCTCGGGCGAGCTGACGTCGAGGAACCAGCTGCCGAGGAATTGCGGCGTGGTGGCAAAGAGCACCGAACCCACCGCCGAGATCGCACAGGCGATGACGACCACCATGATCGAAGCGCGCACCAGCCCGTGATAATCGCCCTGCCCGTGCGCGACACCGACGCGCACCGTCGCCGCCTGGCTGAGGCCGAGGGGGATCATGAAGGCGATCGAGGCCCATTGCAGGGCGATGCCGTGCGCAGCGAGCTCGATGGTGCCGATATAGCCCATCAAGAGCGATGCCACAGTGAACAGGCTGACCTCGGCAAGTATGGTGACGCTGATCGGCAGGCCGAGCCGTATGACTTCCCGCAGCGCATGCCAGTCGGGCTTCCAGAACCGCACGAAGATCTCATAGCGGCGTGTCTCCGCCCGCTTCTGGACGAAGGCAAGGATGAAGAGGAAACCGGCTGCCTGCACCACGACCGACACGATGGCCGCACCTTCAAGCCCCATTGCGGGGAAGCCGAAATGGCCGAGCACCAGGGCGTAGGCAAAGATCGCATTCATCACCAGGGTGACGATGGTGACGTTGAGAATGATGCCCGCCTTGCCGATGGCGCTGACGAGGGCCCGCATGACGTTGAAGAGCAGCGCCGGCAGCACGCCGAACTGGCCGATCATGATGTAGCCATGGGCCAGTTTCGCGACCTCGGGCTTCTGCTGCGCGAAGAGAAGGATCTGCTCGGAATTGAAGAAGGCGGGCTGCATGATGACCCAGTATCCGATCACCACCCAGAGACCCATGCGCAGCGCCCGGCGCACGGAGACGACGTCGCCGCGGCCATAGGCCTGAGCCACCATCGGAATGACGGCGATGGCAAAACCCGAGCCGAAGATCAGGATCGTGAACAGGAACTGGGCCGACAGTACCATCGCCGCCAGATGCTCGGCGCCGAGACGCCCGACAATCATCACGTCGGTGGTGTTGATGCCGAGCTGAGCGAGCTGGGCGCCGATCAGAGGAATGCCGAGCGCCAGCGTTGCGCGGAAATGTGCGCCCCAACGGTTATCCTTTGTCGGCGCAAGCCTGCGCGCGTCGATCGGCGTGTCCATGACACCAGTCCTGTGATTGAAATCTGCAACGCCGCGTAATTAGGCGGCAAAATATCCTTCGGACTTAAATCAAAGCCTCGCAAAGAACTACCCCAGAACGGGCAGATGATGAAAAATTCATCATGACATCACTATTTCTGATTGATCAGCCCGCCGCTTCCAGCGCCTCGGCCGGCTCTCGGACGCGAACCCTGGTCAGGAATACCCCGGCGGCCAGCAGGATGAGCACGGCGGCGGTGAGATAAGGCGCACCGGCAAAGGTGACGGGCGCGTCGGGCCGGGTGAAATAGCCGAACATCTGCGTGAAGATCAGCGGCCCGACGATCGTGGTGATGCTGCTGAGGCTGGTCAGCGCGCCCTGCAGCTCGCCCTGCGCCGAAGGCGGCACTTTGCCGGCGGCGATGCTGCGCAGCGGCGGATCGGCGACGTTTTCCATGACGGTCGCGACGATGACGACGTAGACGATCCACCCCTCCCAGGCGAAGGCATAGCCGGTCAGTCCTGCAGCCGAGAAGCAAAGGCCGAGGACAGCGGTCTTCCACTCGCCGAGGAGGGGCACGATCCGCGGCAGGACGAAGCCCATGACGAGCGCGGCACCGATGCCGTAGATACCGAGCGACAGGCCGATCTGCCCCTCGCTCCAGCCGTAACGATAGGTCGAGACGAACGACCAGACGGAGGGATAGACGGCATGCGCCAGGAAAAACAGGAACATCACCAGACACACCCAGCCGATGCCGGGGTAATGGCGCATCTGGCGCAGCGCGCCGAGCGGGTTGGCGCGCTTCCACTCGAAGCGGCGGCGGTTCTTCGCTTCCAGCGTTTCCGGCAGCAGGAAGCAGGCGGCGATGAAATTGAGGAGCGACAGCGCTGCCGCGCCAAGGAACGGCACGCGCGGCCCGAACTCTCCGAGAAAACCGCCGATAACCGGGCCGATCGTGAAGCCGACCCCGAAGGCGATGCCGATCAGCCCGAAATTCTTCGCCCGGTTCTCCTCGGTACTGATGTCGGCGATATAGGCCGAGCATGTGGCGAAGCTGCCGCCGCTGATGCCGGCAAGCACGCGGCCGACGAACAGCATCCAGAAGCTGGTGGCGATGCCGCAGATGAAATTGTCGATCGCAAAGGTCAGCACCGAAAGCAGAAGCACCGGCCGGCGGCCGAAACGATCGGACAGGTTTCCGAGCAGCGGTGCGAAGAGGAATTGCATGCCAGCATAGACGAGCATCAGCCAGCCGCCGTCGATCGCCGCATCGCTGACACTGCCGCCGGTCAGTTGCTCCAGATAGGCGGGCAGCACCGGCATGATGATGGCGATGCCGATGATATCGAGGAAGAGAATGACGAAGACCAGGAAAAGGCCGCGACGAACGAATTTCGGGTCAAGCATGAGGCATCTCTACAGCGTTTGTTTCTGAAAAGACGATCTCGTCGCCGCTCAAGTGACATAGCTCAGAAAGAAACTCGAAACAATCCGTGAACATTTCAAAGTTTTTGATGCAGTCGTACGGGAAGTTTATGAAAGCCCTCAACCGCCGGGCGCGGCGGCCCGGTTGCCAGCTATTGCCCTCGCGGCAATGGCGTCCAGATCATCAAGAGCAGCGTCATTCGTTGTGCATGCCCACGCACAGCCCGTCCGGCGTCCGTCGGATTATCGCTGAGGTGCATAGGCAGTAAAACGGCATAGGACGGCGCCGCTCGGGCGCAAATCAAGGAGACGACAATGCAGACCTATCGCTTGGGAAAAACGGGACCCGAAGTCTCGGCCATCGGCCTCGGCTGCATGGGCATGTCGGGCATGTACGGCCCTTCTGACCGCGCCGAAAGCATCGCGACGATCCATGCCGCGCTCGACGCCGGCGTCAACCTGCTCGACACCGGTGATTTCTATGGCATGGGCCATAATGAAATGCTGATCGGCGAGGCTTTGAAGGGCCGCAGGCGGGAAAACGCCATCATCAGCGTCAAGTTCGGGGCGCTGCGCGACCCCGCCGGCGGCTGGGGCGGCATCGACGCCCGCCCGGTCGCGGTGAAGAACTTCCTCGCCTATTCGCTGCAGCGTCTCGGCGTCGATTATATCGACATCTACCGCCCTGCCCGCCTCGATCCGAATGTGCCGATCGAGGACACCGTCGGCACCATCGCCGATCTGGTCAAATCAGGCTATGTCAGACATATCGGCCTGTCGGAAGTCGGCGCCGAGACGATCCGCCGCGCCGCCGCTGTTGCGCCGATCGTCGATCTGCAGATTGAATATTCGCTGATCTCGCGCGGCATCGAGGAGAAGATCCTGCCGGCGACACGCGAGCTCGGCATCTCGATTACCGCTTACGGAGTGCTCTCGCGCGGTCTGATCAGCGGCCACTGGCAGAAGGGCCAGGCCGCGACCGGCGACTTCCGCGCCTACAGCCCGCGCTTCCAGGACGGCAATATCGACCAGAACCTCGCTCTCGTGGAAAAACTCCGCGAGATCGCCGAGGCAAAGAGCGTCTCGGTCGCCCAGATCGCCATCGCCTGGGTCGCCGCCAAGGGCAAGGATATCGTCCCCCTCATCGGTGCGCGCCGCCGCGACCGGCTGACCGAGGCGCTCGGCTCACGTGCGGTGGATCTGTCGGCAGACGATTTCGAAGCCATCGAACGCGCCGTGCCGAAGGGTGCCGCCGCCGGCGGTCGTTATCCGGAGCAGATGCTGCAGCATATGGATAGTGAGAAGTAAGTATGGGCCGAGGAGCCCGAAGCGAAGGTCGTGCCGTGAGGCCCCCTCATCCGCCTGCCGGCACCTTCTCCCCGAGGGGAGAAGAGGATAAGCCGCAAGCGTCCGTTCTCACCACAAACGCTTCTATTGGAATGCAACACTGCCACGAATCTCTTCTCCCCGGCGGGGAGAAGGTGCCGGCAGGCGGATGAGGGGGCCACACGCGCAAACCTTGGCCAAGCAACCTCAAACCGGCCCCGACAACGTATCGCAGGCCGACAGCTGCCCGCTGTCGAAGCCGCGCTTGAACCATTTGACGCGCTGGGCCGAGGTGCCGTGGTTGAAACTCTCGGGCACGACGTAACCCTGCGTCCGCTTCTGCAGCGTATCGTCGCCGATCTGCTGCGCCGCATTCAGCGCCTCCTCCAGGTCGCCGGCCTCCAATATGCCCTTCTGCTGGGTATATTTGCCCCAGATGCCGGCGAAGCAGTCGGCCTGCAACTCGATGCGCACCGACATCTCATTGGCCCGCTCCTCGCTCATCCCCTGGCGAGCCTTGTTGAACTGCGGCAGGATGCCGAGCAGGTTCTGCACATGGTGGCCGACCTCATGGGCGACGACATAGGCTTCGGCAAAGTCGCCCGAAGCACCGAACCGATCGGAGAGTTCCTGGAAGAAATCCGTGTCCAGATAGACCTTATGATCGCCGGGGCAGTAGAACGGCCCGGTCGCTGCCGATGCCGAGCCGCAGGCCGATGCCGTCGCGCCCGAGAACAGCACGAGGCGCGGCTCCTCGTAGGCCCGGCCCTGCGACTGGAAGATGCCGTTCCAAGTATCCTCGGTCTCGGCGAGCACAGTGCGCATGAAGGCGGTCATTTCGTCATTGGCGGGTGTGCGTGTTCCCTCGGACTGGCTCTGCTCGTAGCCGGGGCCGCCCGTCATACTGCCGGTATCGAGCACCTGCAGCAAGTCGACGCCCATCATCCTGAAGATGAAATAGATGACGACGAGGAAGATGATCGTGCCGATGCTCAAGCCGCCGCCGGCGCGGCGAACACCGCCGCCCGAGGGAAAGTTGAAGCCGCCGCCGCGGCCGAACCCGCCGCTGCTCGGCTCGCCGCGGCGATCCTCGATATTGTCGGACTGACGCCGGCCTCTCCATTCCATCTTCGTTCTCCCCGGCAATGTGCTTGTCTTCAACGAATTTATATAACCGGCCGCGGGAGGAATTCCAGCAGCTTCATCCACGTGCAAAACAGGCGGCTGAACAGCTCACTTTTTCCTCGGGCTTTGCTGCGCCGGCCCCTTTTGACCACCACCTTTTCCGGCGCTGCTATGCTGGGTCTCCCCCTGGCGGGCCAGCTCTCTCTCAACGGTCTCCCGCGAGCCTTCCGCCGGTTCCCTGTCTCTCGGATCTACCATCACGACCTCCATGTTCTCGACTGCAAACTTGAAAGAACGGGATATTGTTCCCCTTTACAGAGTAAGTGAGCTCCCAGCGACATCTCTCTGTCACGATCCACCCCGGTCGCCGGAGAGGTGCCTCGATGTCCGTCTCCGTTACTTAAAGAAGATGCATCAACCGCTTGACCCGACTCCTGCTTTTGCTCTTTCTGATAAAGGCGGAGAATGCGGGAGGAGATGGCCATGAAAGCAATACGCCTGCAAGCGACAGGACAGTTGCAGCTTTGCGAGATCGAAAAACCAGCACCGGGGCCGGGCGACCTGCTGGTCCGCGTCGAAGCCTGCGGCATTTGCGGCACCGACCGCCATATCTTCCATGGCGAATTTCCCTCGAAGCCGCCGGTGACGCTCGGCCATGAATTTGCAGGCATCGTCGAGGCGGTTGGAGCCGGTGTGACTGATTTCCGCTCCGGCATGCGCGTGACGGGCGATCCCAACATCTCTTGCGGCGGCTGCGAGGAATGCCGGCGCGGCCGCGTCAATCTCTGCCGGAAGCTGCAGGCGATCGGCATTCACCGCGACGGCGGCTTCGCCGAATATGTCTGCATGCCTGAAAGCCAGGCTTTTCCCCTGCCGACAGATATCGACCCGCTGCACGGCGCCTTCTGCGAGCCGCTGGCCTGCTGCATTCACGGCGTCGATCTCGCCGGGCTAAAAACCGGCTCGTCGGCCGTCGTGCTCGGCGGCGGCGTCATCGGCCTGCTGACGATTCAGCTGGCACGGCTTGCCGGCGCGACCCGCATCGTGCTGGTGACTCGCAGCGCCGAAAAGCGCCGGCTGGCCGAAAGCCTCGGCGCGACGGCAACGGCCGATCCCGGCGACGGCGATATCGTTGCCCGTATCATCGCCGAAGACGGGCTTCTGCCCGGCGGCGCCGACGTCGTCTTCGAATGCGCCGGTGTGGCCGAGACGATGCAGCAGGCGCCCCGGCTTGCCCGGCGCGGCGGCACCGCCGTCATTTTGGGCGTCATGCCGCAGGGCGCCACGATCGAGATCGAACCCTTCGACCTGCTGTTTCGCGAAGTCGCGCTGATTAGCTCCTTCGTCAATCCTTTCACCCATGCCCGCGCCGCCGATCTCATCGCCTCCGGCAGGATCAGGGTCGGGCCGCTGATATCCAGGCGGATCGGGCTTGAGGAGGCCCCGGAAGCGATCACCAACCCGGCCCGCGGAGGCGAAATCCGGGTGCTCGTCGTGCCGGACGGGAAATAGGTTTCACGCCATATCCGGATTCCTGTCGATTCCGCGATTTATGGGGTTCCGTTTGCAAATACATTTGCCTATAAGCCGCTTCTAGCCTGAAAAGACCTCAATGCGCGACCCGACCTGGTGATCTCCCACCCTGGCCGGCTTTTTGCGCAGCCAGACAATGGATATCGCCCATGCCGAAGCGCCAAGACATCAAATCGATCCTCATCATCGGCGCGGGACCGATCGTCATTGGCCAGGCTTGCGAGTTCGATTATTCCGGCACCCAGGCCTGCAAGGCGCTGAAGGAGGAAGGCTACCGCGTCATCCTCGTCAACTCCAACCCGGCGACGATCATGACCGATCCGGGCCTGGCCGATGCCACTTACGTCGAGCCGATCACCCCCGAAGTGGTCGCCAAGATCATCGCCAAGGAGCGCCCGGATGCGCTGCTGCCGACCATGGGCGGCCAGACGGCGCTGAACACTGCGCTGTCGCTGAAGCGCATGGGCGTGCTCGACCGCTACAATGTCGAGATGATCGGCGCCAAGCCGGCCGCCATCGACATGGCCGAAGACCGCGCGCTGTTCCGCGAGGCGATGGCCCGCATCGGCCTTGAAACGCCGCGCTCGATGCTGGCGAACGCCACCGACATCAAGGATCTCGACCGAAAGACGCACGAGGCCGAGCGCAGCAAGCTGCGCGAAAGCCTCTCCGGCTCCGACCTTGACAAGGCGCTGGACGAATTGGAAAACCAGTGGAACCTCGGCGAGAGCGACCGTAAGCAGCGTTATTTGAACCACGCCATGGCGATCGCCGCCCAGGCGCTCGATCATGTCGGCCTGCCCGCTATCATCCGCCCCTCCTTCACGCTCGGCGGCACCGGCGGCGGCATCGCCTATAACCGCTCGGAATTCTTCGAGATCGTCGGCGGCGGCCTCGACGCCTCGCCGACCACCGAAGTGCTGATCGAAGAATCGGTGCTCGGCTGGAAGGAGTATGAGATGGAGGTCGTCCGCGACAAGGCGGACAACTGCATCATCATCTGCTCGATCGAGAACATCGATCCGATGGGCGTCCATACCGGCGATTCGATCACCGTCGCCCCGGCGCTGACGCTGACCGACAAGGAATACCAGATCATGCGCAACGCCTCGATCGCGGTGCTGCGCGAGATTGGCGTCGAGACCGGCGGCTCGAACGTGCAGTTCGCCGTCAATCCGAAAGACGGCCGCCTCGTCGTTATCGAAATGAACCCGCGTGTGTCGCGCTCCTCGGCACTGGCTTCCAAAGCCACCGGCTTCCCGATCGCCAAGGTCGCCGCCAAGCTCGCCATCGGCTATACGCTCGACGAGCTCGAAAACGACATCACCGGCGGCGCTACGCCCGCCTCCTTCGAACCGTCGATCGACTATGTCGTCACCAAGATCCCGCGTTTCGCCTTCGAAAAATTCCCCGGCGCCTCGCCGATCCTGACGACCGCGATGAAGTCAGTCGGCGAAGTCATGGCGATCGGCCGCACCTTCGCCGAATCGCTGCAGAAGGCGCTGCGTGGCCTTGAGACCGGCCTGACCGGCCTCGACGAAATCGAAATCCCTGATTTCGAGGAAGGCGAATCCAGCCAGAACGCCATCCGCGCCGCCATCGGCACGCCGACGCCCGATCGCCTGCGCATGGTCGCCCAGGCGCTGCGCCAAGGCCTCAGCATCGAAGAGGTGCACGAGGGCTGCAAGATCGATCCCTGGTTTATCGCTGAGCTCAAGAACATCGTCGACATGGAAGCCCGCATCCGCGAGCATGGCCTGCCCGGCGATGCCGCCAACCTGCGCACGCTGAAGGCGATGGGCTTCTCCGACGCGCGCCTGGCAACCCTGACCGGCAAGCGCCCGAAGGAAGTCGCCGAACTGCGCAACGGCCTGAACGTTCGCCCGGTTTTCAAGCGCATCGACACCTGCGCGGCGGAATTCGCTTCGCCGACCGCCTACATGTATTCGACCTATGAGACGCCCTTCGTCGGCGCCGCCCGCTCGGAAGCGCAGGTCTCCGACCGCAAGAAGGTCGTCATCCTCGGCGGCGGCCCGAACCGCATCGGCCAGGGCATCGAGTTCGACTATTGCTGCTGCCATGCCGCCTTCGCGCTGAAGGATGCGGGCTATGAAGCAATCATGATCAACTGCAACCCGGAAACCGTCTCGACCGACTACGACACGTCCGACCGTCTCTATTTCGAGCCGCTGACGGCGGAAGACGTGATCGAGATCCTGCGCGCCGAGCAGGATAAGGGCGAAGTCGTCGGCGTCATCGTTCAGTTCGGCGGCCAGACGCCGCTGAAGCTTGCCGAGGCGCTCGAGAAAAACGGCATTCCGATCCTCGGCACCGCGCCCGATATGATCGACCTTGCCGAAGACCGCGACCGCTTCCAGAAGCTGCTGATGAAGCTCGACCTCAACCAGCCGAACAACGGCATCGCCTATTCGGTCGAGCAGGCCCGTCTCGTCGCCGCCGAAATCGGCTTCCCGCTGGTCGTGCGCCCGTCCTACGTGCTCGGCGGCCGCGCCATGCAGATCCTGCATTCGGAAGGCCAGCTGCAGACCTATCTGCTGGACACGGTGCCGGAACTGGTGCCCGAGGATATCAAGCAGCGTTATCCGAATGACAAGACCGGCCAGATCAACACCCTGCTCGGCAAGAACCCGCTGCTCTTCGACAGCTACCTCACCCATGCTATCGAAGTCGATGTCGACTGCCTCTCTGATGGAACCGACGTCTATGTCGCCGGCATCATGGAGCATATCGAGGAAGCCGGCATTCATTCCGGCGACAGCGCCTGCTCGCTGCCGCCGCGCTCGCTGCCCGTCGAACTGCTCGATGAGCTCGAACGCCAGGCGAAAGCCATGGCCAAGGCGCTCAATGTCGGCGGCCTGATGAACGTCCAGTTCGCCATCAAGGACGGCACAGTCTACGTGCTCGAAGTCAATCCGCGCGCCTCGCGCACCGTGCCCTTCGTCGCCAAGACCATCGGCGCGCCGATCGCCAAGATCGCCGCTCGCGTCATGGCCGGCGAGAAGCTCGATGCGACCTTCGCCGCCTACGGCGAGAAGCCCGATCCGCGCCAGCTGACACACATCGCCGTCAAGGAAGCCGTCTTCCCCTTCGCCCGTTTCCCCGGCGTCGACACGCTGCTCGGCCCGGAAATGCGTTCGACCGGTGAAGTCATCGGCCTCGATACCGATTTCGCGCTCGCCTTCGCCAAGTCTCAGCTCGGCGCCGGCGTCGAGCTGCCGCGTGACGGCACGGTCTTCGTCTCGGTGCGCGACGAGGACAAGTCGCGCGTGCTGCCGGCGATCCGCATCCTCGTCGAACAGGGCTTCAAGGTGCTGGCGACCGGCGGCACCGCCCGCTTCCTCGGCGAAAACGGCATCACCGCCACCAAGATCAACAAGGTGCTCGAAGGCCGTCCGCATATCGAGGACGCGATCCGCAACCGCCAGGTCCAGCTCGTCATCAACACCACCGACGGCAACAAGGCGATCTCGGACTCTAAGTCGCTGCGCCGCGCGACGCTGATGCAGAAGGTGCCCTATTATACGACGATGGCCGGCGCCGAGGCCGCCGCCCAGGCAATCAAGGCGCTGAAGGCCGGCAACCTCGAAGTGCGGCCGTTGCAGAGCTACTTCGCCTGAGACTGAAGCAATTCCAGCAAACTGCGCCCGCGGTTTTGCCTCCGGAATTGCGCAAAAAACAAAGAACAATGTCACCGCTCGATGAGCGGTGACGCGACTTCAAGCGGAATCCATTTATCCGGCTGACGTCATAAGCCCCTGAATCTCCAACATATCCTGACGAAAGCGCGCCATCTCCTCCGCCTTCAACCGCTCGTCGGGAATGCGCAGCAGATAGGACGGGTGCGCCGTCACGAAGAGCGTGCGCCCTCCTTCGATTGCCATCGCCTTTCCTCTGACGTCCTGCAGGCGGCCTTTCACATCGGTCAGCGCCGCAAGCGCCGTCGCCCCCATGGCGACGATCAGCTTCGGCTCGACGAGCGCCAATTCCAGATCGAGCCACCAGCGGCAATGCTTCACCTCGCCGATAGTGGGCTTCTGGTGGATACGCCGCTTGCCGCGCGGCTCGTATTTGAAATGCTTAACTGAGTTGGTGACGTAGACCATCGAACGGTCGATGCCCGCCTCCGCCATGACCTGATCGAAAAGCCGGCCGGCCGGGCCGACGAAGGGGCGCCCTGCAATATCCTCCTGATCGCCCGGCTGCTCGCCGACGAACATCACCGCCGCGTCGCGCGGCCCCTCCCCGAACACGGTTTGCGTGGCCTTGGCGTGAAGCGGACAACGGGTGCAGACGGCAGCCTCGGCGCGCAGGGCATCCAGCGTGCCGGCCGGCGCTTCGGGTTCTCTCGTACGGTTGCGCGCCGCATGCTGCAGCCGGTCGTGAAAGGGCAGCGATTGCGTTGCCTCCCTTGCGGCCATCTCCCGCACCTTGCTTTCGGCCGATGCGATCAAGCCGGGAATGAGATCGGCTTCCGGCAGGTTCTTCCAGTATTTTTTCGGCATTTCCGCCTGCATGGCCTTCAGCTTCACCCGCGCCGGATTGAAGATGCTGGCGTAATAGGTGCGCCAAAGCTCATCCGTTACATCGGTAAGATTGAGCTTCTCGCAGGGTTCGTCGCTGAACGTCAGCCGCTCGCCGTCCCAGGCGGCCGACCCCTTGGGTGTGGCGATCAACCAGTCCATGTCCGTGAAACGCCGTTGGAAGAAGGGTGCCGTGCGCCGGACGATGTGGTGGTCCGGCTCGAACCAGGCGATGAATTTTCGCCGCCCGGCGGAAACCGCGCCGACCTCCTTGAAGCGGACGAAGGCCGTCATCTTGTGCGCGTCGCGATGCACGTTTTTCGCCATCAGCCGGGCACGCACGACATCCTCGTCGGAGGTCACCTCGAGCAGCTGCCGGTCCAGCTGCAGCCGCCAGAGCAGGCGGTAAAGCAGCGCAAACCGCGCCGGATCGGAGTGACAGAGGACCGTCTCGGCAAGCTCGATGAAGGCGGGCGGCACTGTCATCGGCTTGCGTGATGCCGCCGGCGCCGGCGGCATGGCGTCGCGCTGAAAGGAAAGATCGGCCTCCGCGCTTTTCTCGCGCCAGTCGATCTCGCCGGGCACGATGCCGGCGGCCGCCAAGGCGCGTGCAGCATCGCGCCATTCGGCAAGCTCTCCGCGTCCTGCGAGCACGACCCGGCGCATCACAGCAACGACAATTGTTCGGGCTGCGGCTCGAACATGGCGCGGAGGTCCGGCCTGTCGATCAGCCGGCGCGGCGACCAGCCTTCGGCGCAAATGAAGGATTGGACCTTCTTGATCGAAACGCCGAGCCGAGAGAGATCGTCGAGCCGCAGGCGGCGAAAGCGGCGCGCCGAAATGACTGCCTTGACGGTCTTGGTGCCGAGACCCGGCACACGCAACAGCCGCTCACGCTCAGCCTTGTTGATATCGACGGGAAATTCGCTTCGATTGGCAAGCGCCCAAGCCAGCTTCGGGTCAAGGTTCAGATCAAGCATGCCATCCGCTTGGTTCGCGGTGATCTCGTCGATGCCGAACCCGTAGAACCGATAGAGCCAGTCCGCCTGATAAAGCCGGTGTTCGCGCATTAGTGGCGGCTTGATCAGCGGCAGGTTTTTCGACGAATCCGGTATCGGGCTGAAGGCGGAATAATAGACGCGCTTGAGACCGTAGCTGCTGTAAAGCCTGCCGCTGGTCGTCAAAATCGTCGCATCACTCGCGCCATCGGCGCCGACGATCATCTGCGTGCTCTGGCCGGCCGGGACGAAGCGCTGGCGTTTTTTGCTCTTCAGCGTCGGTTCGTCGGCAGCCTCGATCTTCAGTCTCAGCTCGCCCATTGACCGCCGGATATTGGCCGGTTTCTTCTCCGGCGCGAAGCGGGTGATGCCGGTGTCCGTCGGCAGTTCGATGTTGAGCGACAGCCGGTCGGCATAGAGCCCGGCCTCCTCGATCAGCCGCGGCGCCGCCTCGGGGATCGATTTCAGATGGATATAACCACGAAAATTATGGGTGACCCGCAATTCGCGGACGATACGAACCATCTCTTCCATCGTGTAATCGGACGAGCGAATGATGCCGGAGGAAAGAAAGAGACCTTCGATGTAATTGCGGCGATAGAATTCCAGCGTCAGCCAGATCACCTCTTCAGGCGTGAAGCGCGCCCGTTCGACATTGCTCGACGAGCGATTGACGCAATAAGCGCAGTCGTAGATGCAGAAATTCGTCAGCAGGATCTTCAGGAGCGAAATGCACCGGCCATCCGGCGCATAAGCATGGCAGATGCCCGATCCCTCGGTTGAACCGAGTCCGCCGCTGGTGCTCGAATCGCGTTTCACCGTGCCGCTGGAAGCGCAGGAAGCGTCATATTTGGCGGCGTCGGAAAGAATGGCCAAGCGTTCTGCAAGCGACTTCTTCATCCCTATGTTCACTATATGTTCCAGCGCCGTAAGTCAAGCCGGCCACTCTCGCCTCTGCCCGTTTTCCGGCGCAGCAGCCGATCTCGCAGGGTGCACCTTTCGTTTATGCGAATTTTCTGGAAATCGACCTTGGCGATCTGCTATAAGCACGTAACTAGGATTGTGGCACGGTTCCGAAGCTCCCCTTCGGGACCTGTTTTCTTTTGTGTGTACCCGACTGCGCGGAGCAAGGGCCGGCGGCCACAGGGAATGAAGGACAGAAAAATGGTTGATAAGGTACCGATGACACAGGGTGGTTTCGTCAAGCTGCAGGAAGAGCTGCGCTGGCGTCAACAGGAGGAGCGCCCGCGAATCATCGAGGCGATCGCCGAAGCCCGTGCTCATGGCGACCTTTCCGAAAACGCCGAATACCACGCCGCCAAGGAAGCCCAGAGCCACAATGAAGGCCGCATCACCGAGCTGGAAGACCTGACGGCGCGCGCCGAGGTCATCGACCTCACGAAGATGTCCGGCGACAAGATCAAGTTCGGCGCCAAGGTGAAGCTCGTCGACGAGGACACCGAGGAAGAAAAGACCTACCAGATCGTCGGCGACCAGGAAGCCGACGTCAAAGCCGGCCGCATCTCCATTTCCTCCCCGATCGCCCGCGCGCTGATCGGCAAGGAAGTCGGCGATTCCATCGAGGTCAATGCCCCCGGCGGCTCCAAGGCCTACGAAATCCTCCAGGTTTCCTGGGGCTGATTGCCCGCCAGACACGAGACCTATCCCTTGCCTGATATGCGTGACGTCGAGATCATCGCGCCCAATTTCAAGCGCCGGCTCTCCGGCGTCACGTCGACCATCGTCCAGCTCATCCCATGCCAGATCCGGCTCGGCATGAGGATTGCAACGCTCGGCCCCGGCCTGCCGGAAGGCCTGCCGAAACTGAGATGGTCACAACTTCCTGGTCTGTGGCGCAGGCCGGCGCGCCGGCGCCATCGCGTCTGGCACGCTCGCCGCAACAATGAGATGGCCGTCGGCATCCTGCTCCGCCATCTCCTGCGCATGCCGCTGAAACTCATCTTCACCTCGGCCGCGCAACGCCGTCACACCGCCTACACGAAATGGCTGATCCGCCGCATGGACGCGGTGATTGCAACCAGCGACCGTTCCGGCTCCTTCCTCGAGGTGCCGCACACGGTCATCCAGCATGGGGTCGATCTATCCTTGTTCCGCCCGCCGGAAACGGCGGAAGACGGCATTGCCGCGACCGGTCTGCCCGGCCGCTATCTTGTCGGCTGTTTCGGTCGCGTGCGCCATCAGAAGGGCACCGATCTCTTCGTCGAGGCGATGATCGAACTCTTGCCACGGCACCCCGAATGGACAGCCGTTGTTTCCGGCCGGGTAACGGCGGAGCACGTGGCGTTCGGCGATAAGCTGAAGGCCGATGTCGCCGCCGCAGGTCTCGGCGATCGCATCCTCTTCCTTGGCGAAGTGCCCGATATCAAGGTCTGGTATCGCCGCCTGACGCTTTACGTCGCCCCTTCCCGCAACGAGGGTTTCGGCCTGACGCCGCTCGAAGCCATGGCTTCGCGCACCGCGGTGGTGGCCTCGGACGCCGGCGCCTATGCCGAACTCATTGCCGAAGGCGAAACCGGCTCGGTCGTTGCCGCCGGCGACGGTGAGGCGCTGACGCGGGCAATCGCGCCCTATATCGCCGATCCCGCGCTCGCGATTGCCCATGGTGAGAACGCGCTGCGCCACGTCAGGGCGAATTTCGCCCTGGAAAAGGAAGCAACCGCCATCGGCGCCGTTTACGATCGCCTTCTCGGCGGCAATCGCGGCTGAGCGGAACGAGAAGCGGCCTGTTGAAACGGACGGCCACCCCCTCCTCCGTCATGCTCGGGCTTGTCCCGAGCATCTGCCTCGGGTCGATAGGGCAGCAGATCCTCGGCACAAGGCCGAGGATGACGACGAATAGAGAACGAAATCATCAATAAGCGAACGGCCCGTTGTAGAACGGGCCGCTGCAAAGATTATCAACAATCGGGGGTTTATTCGGCCGGTTGCAGCCCAGCCGCCGGAGCGCCCTCTTCTGCCTGGCCGCCCAGGGCTCTGGCAAGCTGCGCCGTATCCAGCTCGTTTTCCCAGCGCGCCACGACGATCGTCGCCACGGCATTGCCGACGAGGTTGGTCAGCGCGCGGCACTCCGACATGAAGCGGTCGATGCCGAGGATGAGCGCCATGCCGGCGACCGGCACCGACGGCACGACGGAGAGCGTCGCGGCAAGGGTGATGAAGCCGGCACCGGTGATGCCAGCGGCACCCTTGGAGCTCAGCATTGCCACCAGCAGCAGCAGGATCTGGTCGCCCCAGGAGAGATTGATGCCGGTTGCCTGGGCGATGAAGAGGGCTGCCAGCGTCATGTAGATGTTGGTGCCGTCGAGGTTGAAGGAATAGCCAGTCGGAATGACGAGGCCGACGACCGAGCGCTTGCAGCCGGCCTTTTCCATCTTGTTCATCAGGCCCGGAAGGGCGGCTTCCGAGGACGAAGTGCCGAGCACCAGCAAGAGCTCTTCCTTGATGTAGCGCAGCAGCGCCACGATCGAGAAGCCGTTGTAGCGGGCGACCGCGCCGAGCACGATGAAGACGAAGAGCAGCGACGTGATGTAGAACGTGCCGATCAGCATGGCGAGGTTGGCGATCGATCCGACGCCATACTTGCCGATGGTGAAGGCCATGGCGCCAAAGGCGCCTATGGGCGCAGCCTTCATCAGAATGGCGACGAGCTTGAAGACCGGAGCCGTCAGGGCGTTGAGGAAATTGACAACCTGCTCGCCCTTTTCGCCGACCATGGCGAGCGCGATGCCGAAGAGCACCGAGAAGAACAGCACCTGCAGAATGTCGCCGTCGGCAAAGGCGCCGACGATCGTCGTCGGGATGATATTCGTCAGGAAGCCGACGATGCTCTGCTCATGCGCCTTATCGGCAAAGGTGGCAACGGCCTTCGGGTCGAGCGAAGCCGGATCGATGTTCATGCCGGCGCCGGGCTGGACGACATTGGCGACGATCATGCCGATCACCAGCGCCAGCGTCGAGAACGTCAGGAAGTACAGCATCGCCTTGCCGGCGACGCGGCCGACCTTCTTCAGGTCGCTCATGCCGGCAATGCCGGTCGCCACCGTCAGGAAGATGACCGGTGCGATTACCATCTTGACGAGCTTGATGAAGGCATCGCCGAGCGGCTTCAGCTGCGTGCCGAGCTCGGGATAGAAATGGCCGAGAAGGATACCCGCCGCGATGGCGGCGAGAACCTGAACATAAAGATGAGAATAAAAGGGCTTCCTGCCCTTGCTGTCTGCGACTGCATCGAGTGGTGCTGCGATCATGATGTCCTCCTAAGGGCTCGCCCGGAACGAACTCCGGCCTCCCGAGCCGTTCGCTTCAATCCAACAGCTCAGCCGTTGTTGCGCTGTTCTTCGCAATCGCCGTGCCAGTTTCGCGCCATCCGCCTAATCCATTGTTTATATGTCAGAAAAAATATCTGACGGGCCAACTACCTATCCTGACGATGCGAAAACCCACACAAATCCATTTGCGTCACGTGCGGAAAAATGCACAAATCCGCCATGTCCTTGTCAGTCTCGCAAAGGCTTTGGCCCTCCCTGCCCTTGCACCACCGCATTCGCCGGATGTGGTGGGCCTATGCGGTGCTCGCCCTTTCGGCCGTCGCCGGCAGTCTCTTGGCGAGTGGCGAGGTCGGCCGGCGCCGGGCGGAAGCGGCCCTGGAGGAACAAGCCCGCACCGATGCGAGGATGAACGTGGCGCTGCTGCGCACCGTCCTCGAAAAATACCGGGCGCTGCCCTTTGTGCTGTCGCAAGATACCGCGCTCGCCGCCGCCCTGGCGGGACGCGATGCCGGCACGTTCGAGCAGTTGAACCGGAAGCTTGAGACGCTGGCCGCCGGTACGAAGGCCGCCGTCATCTACGTCATCGACAAGGATGGTATCGCGGTTTCGGCGAGCAACTGGCGTGAACCGACGAGCTTCGTCGGCAACGACTATCGCTTCCGCGAGTATTTTCAGGGCGCTGTCGCTCAAGGGCAGGCCGAGCATTTCGCGCTCGGCACCGTCAGCAAGAAGCCCGGTCTTTATATTTCCGAGCGGATATCAGGCAGTGACGGTCTCCTGGGCGTCGTCGTCGTCAAGGTGGAATTCGACGATGTCGAGGCGGATTGGAACGCCTCGGGCGCCCCGTCCTACGTCATCGACGATCGCGGCATTGTCCTCATCACCAGCGTTCCCTCTTGGCGGTTCATGACGATCGGCCGCATTGCCGAGGATCGGCTGACCGCGATCCGCGAGAGCCTTCAATTCGGCGACGCGCCACTTCAGCCGCTGCCGCTTGATATCATCAGGCGCCTTGACGACCGGCTTGCTGTCGTCGAGATCGTCATGCCCGGCGGCGCCGGAAAGACCAGCTTCCTCGAGGTTGGGATGCCGATCCCTGCAACCGGCTGGAATCTGCAGCATCTTGTTGCATTGGGGCCGTCCGTCGATGCGGCGGTCCGCGAAACGCGCATGCTGGCGCTGCTCTTGCTTTTGCCGCTCCTGGCGGGGTCAGCCTTCCTCTTGCGCCGCCGCCAGACGATCACCCTGAGAATTTTCAGCGAGCAGCAGGCGCGGGAAGAACTGGAACAGCGCGTGGCCGAGCGGACGCTGGATCTCAGCCAGGCGCGGGATCGTCTGCAGGCCGAGATCGCCGGTCATCGCAGCACCGAGCAGAAGCTGCAGGCGGTGCAGCAGGATCTGGTGCAGGCCAATCGGCTGGCGATCCTGGGCCAGATTGCCGCCGGTGTCGCTCATGAGATCAATCAGCCGGTGGCGACCATCCGCGCCTATGCGGACAATGCCCGCACTTTCCTCGACCGCGGCCAGACGGCGCCGGCCGGTGAAAATCTTCAAAATATCGCCGCCCTGACGGAGCGCATAGGCTCGATCACCGAGGAGTTGAAGAGCTTCGCCCGCAAGGGCCGCGGCAGCGCCGAACCAACGGGCTTGAAGGACGTCATCGAGGGGGCGGTGATGCTGCTGCGCAGCCGTTTTGCCGGCCGCATGGATACGCTCGACATCGAGCTGCCGCCCGCCGAGCTGCAGGTCATGGGCAGCAGGATCCGTCTCGAGCAGGTGCTCATCAACCTGCTGCAGAACGCGCTGGAGGCCGTGGCGCCGAAGGCCGAAGCGGGGCGCGTCGAGGTCAGGACATCGGCCGATGCGGAGACAGTAGCGCTGACGGTTGCCGACAACGGCCCCGGCATTTCGCCCGAAATCCGCAAGGGCCTGTTCACGCCGTTCAACACCTCGAAGGAAAAAGGTCTCGGCCTCGGGCTTGTCATCTCCAAGGATATCGTCGGCGATTACGGCGGCCGGATGGAAGTTGAAAGCGATGGCGACGGGAGCCGCTTCATCGTTCATCTGAGGAAGGCTTGAGATCATGGACATGGCCATACCCGTTGCTTTGATCGACGATGACGGCGATCTGCGCCGCGCCACCACCCAGACGCTGGAGCTCGCCGGCTTCGCCGTTTTCGCCTATGACGGCGCCAAAGCGGCGCTGGACGAGCTGGCGGCCGACTTTGCCGGCCCCGTCGTCACCGACATCCGCATGCCGGAGATCGACGGGCTGCAGCTCTTCACGATGCTCAAGGACATGGATGCCGACTTGCCGGTGATACTGATGACCGGCCACGGCGATATCCCGATGGCCGTCCAGGCCATCCAGGACGGCGCCTATGATTTCATCGCCAAACCCTTCCCGGCCGACCGGCTCGTCCAAAGCGTGCGCCGCGCCAGCGAAAAACGTCGGCTCGTTCTGGAAAACCGGATGCTGCGCAAGGCGGCCGACGAGGCACAGGAGACCTTGCCGCTGATCGGCCAGACGCCGGTCATGGACAATCTCAGGAAGATCCTTCGCCACATTGCCGATACCGATGTCGATGTGCTGGTCGCCGGCGAAACCGGCAGCGGCAAGGAAGTGGTCGCCCAGATCCTGCATCAGTGGAGCCATCGCCGGAAGGGCAATTTCGTGGCGCTGAACTGCGGGGCGCTGCCCGAAACCGTCATCGAAAGCGAGCTGTTCGGCCACGAGGCCGGCGCCTTTACCGGCGCCCAGAAGCGCCGCATGGGCCGCATCGAACATGCAAGCGGCGGCACGCTGTTCCTCGACGAGATCGAAAGCATGCCTGTCGCCACGCAGGTCAAGATGCTGAGGGTGCTGGAGATGCGCGAAATCACCCCGCTCGGCACCAACGAGGTGCGCCCGGTCGACCTGCGCGTCGTCGCGGCCGCCAAGATTGACCTTGGCGATCCCGAGGTGCGTGGCGATTTTCGCGAGGACCTCTATTACCGGCTGAATGTCGTGACGATTTCGATTCCGCCGCTGAGGGAACGTCGCGACGATATTCCGCTGCTGTTTTCCCACTTTGCCGCCCGCGCCGCCCAGCGTTTCCGCCGCGAGGTGCCGCAGCTTTCGGAGGCGGTTCGCCGCCATCTTGCCTCGCATTCCTGGCCCGGCAACGTCCGCGAACTCTCCCATTATGCCGAACGCGTGGTGCTTGGCGTCGAGGGCGGCGGAGCGCCATCCCCTTCCCCCCAGTCGACCGGCGGGACGCTGCCCGACCGGCTGGAGCGCTACGAAGCGGAAATCATCCGTGACGCGCTCGCCAGCAATGACGGCGACGTGCGCCGCACCATCGAAGCGCTCGGCATTCCGAGAAAGACGTTCTACGACAAGCTCCAGCGCCACGGCATCAACCGCGGTGGTTATGCCTCGCGCAAATAGCTCAGACTTCCACAAGCCCAAGCTTCTTCACCTGCCGGATCGTCAGCATGGTGCGCACGGTGTCGACATGTTCGTTCGCCGTCAGCACCTCGATGACGAAATCCTGGAAGTGGGTCAGATTCTCCGCCACGCAATGCAGCAGGAAATCGCTGTCGCCCGAAACCATCCAGGCCTGGCGCACCAGCGGCCATTCGGTGGTGGCGGCAGCAAAGGCCTTGAGATTGCCTTCCGACTGATGCTTGAGCCCGACCATGCAGAAGGCGACCAGATCGAAGCCGAGTTTCGGGCTGTTCAACATGGCGTGATAGCCTTCGATGATGCCGGCTTCCTCGAGCTTGCGCACCCGGCGCAGGCAGGGCGGCGCCGAAATACCGACGCGGTCGGCGAGCTCGACATTGGTCATGCGGCCGTCGGCCTGCAGCTCGCGGAGGATCTTTATGTCGATGACGTCGAGTTCGGTGCGACCCACATCATGGCCTTTCTTTAATTCTCCGCGGCGAGCTTCTATATAAAGCCGCGGAATACGCAAGAAAGTTTCACGATGATGACGGATTCTTGCACAACGGGGTGATTTGCCTTGTTGGTAACGCAAGGCTGCCCTTGAATAAAAGCATTGGTCGTTCATAAATGGCGCATGGACCGCGAAACGGCCGCAATCGCTATTTAGCCGCCGCCCTCCTGCCAGTCGAAAGGAAATGACATGCCCGCCCGCCATACCAAGGTGCTCATCATCGGTTCCGGACCCGCAGGCTATACCGCCGCGGTCTATGCCGCGCGCGCCATGCTGAAACCGGTGCTGATCGCCGGTCTCGAACAAGGCGGCCAGCTGATGATCACCACCGATGTCGAGAATTATCCGGGCTTTGCCGATCCGATCCAGGGTCCCTGGCTGATGGAGCAGATGCTGCAGCAGGCAAAACATGTCGGCGCCGAGATCGTCAGCGACCTCGTCACCGAAGTCGACATGAACCAGCGTCCCTTCGTCGCCCGCACCGACAGCGGTCAGGTCTGGACAGCAGACACGCTGATCATCGCCACCGGCGCCAAGGCCAAATGGCTCGGCATCGAAAGCGAACAGCATTTCCAGGGCTTCGGTGTTTCGGCCTGCGCCACCTGCGACGGCTTCTTCTATCGCAACAAGGATGTGATCGTCGTCGGCGGCGGCAACAGCGCTGTCGAAGAGGCGCTCTATCTCTCCAACATCGCCAAGTCGGTCACATTGGTACACCGCCGCGACACCTTCCGCGCCGAGAAAATCCTGCAGGAACGCCTGTTCGCGAGGGAAAACGTCAAGGTGCTGTGGAACACCGAAGTGGCCGAAATCACCGGCACGGCGGCCAAGCCCCCGATGCCGCAATCGGTCTCGGGCGCCCGCCTGCGTGACGTCAGAACCGGCGCGATCACCGAGATGCCGATCGACGGCGTCTTCGTTGCCATCGGCCACGCACCGGCGACCGAACTCTTCAAGGACAAGCTGAAGCTGAAGGACAACGGCTATCTCTGGACCGCGCCGGATTCGACCGCGACCAGCCTCGAGGGTGTCTATGCCGCCGGCGACGTGACCGACGACACGTTCCGTCAGGCCGTCACCGCCGCCGGCATGGGCTGCATGGCAGCGCTCGAAGCCGAGCGATACCTGACGGGCCACATGCCCGTCGCCGTGGCCGCGGAGTAAGATCGGCATGAGAGGCGGGGGAATGCCACTGGATTGGGACAAGCTGCGCATTTTTCACGCAGCTGCCGAAGCGGGTTCGTTCACGCATGCGGCGGATAAGCTGCATCTGTCCCAATCCGCCATCAGCCGCCAGGTGAGTGCGCTGGAGCAGGATGTCGGCACCAAGCTGTTTCACCGCCATGCCCGCGGCCTGATCCTGACGGAACAGGGCGAACTGCTATACCGCACCGCCCATGACGTGCTGCTGAAGCTCGAAACGGTCAAGATGCAGCTCACCGAGACGACGGAAACCCCGTCCGGCAAGCTGCGGGTGACGACGACCGTCGGCCTCGGCCAGGGCTGGCTGACCGACAAGATCCAGGAATTCCTGCAGCTTTATCCCGATGTGCAGATCCAGCTGATCCTCGACAACGAGGAAGTCGATGTGAACATGCGCCATGCCGACTGCGCCATCCGCCTGCGTCAGCCGCAGCAGTCCGACCTCATTCAGCGCAAGCTCTTCACCGTGCACATGCACGTCTATGCCGCTCCCTCCTACATCAACCGCCACGGTGAGCCGCAGAAGATCGAAGATCTCGACAACCACCGCATCATCACCTTCGGCGAGCCGGCGCCGAGCTACCTGCTCGACGTCAACTGGCTCGAAGTCGCCGGCCGTTCGTCCGACAACAAACGCATCCCGCATCTGCAGATCAACAGCCAGACCTCGATCAAGCGCGCCTGCCTGCTCGGCATCGGCGTCGCCTGCCTGCCGGATTACATCGTCGGACGCGATCCAGGCCTGATTCAGCTGGCGATCAATGCCGACGTCCCCTCCTTCGACACCTATTTTTGCTATCCCGACGAGATCAAGAACGCCGCCAAGCTGAAAGCCTTCCGCGATTTTATCGTCAGCAAGGCCAGAAACTGGAACTTTTAAGCCAGATTTATGGAATGTTTTCCATACTATGCAGAGAGTGCATGACTGGCATGCGCAAATGTGGGTTGCCGTTTGCCCATTAAACCACCATATCGCACATAGCTGATGCACATGGTGGCTTTTCCTCCCAGTTCCACCGCATTAGCTGTTCCCCTCTGGAGGTTTTTGACCTTCACACTTATAAGGGCCCTGGTTTTCCAGCGGCCCTCTTTTTTTGCCTTGCCGTCTGGGACAATGCTGCGTCGCAAAAAAATTGTGCGGCGCATAGCAGGCATGCACAAAAAAGCATTGAAACCTGCCTAAGGAAGCACCATATCCCTCTCAGCTGATGCATTTCGTGGTTTCTCTCCCAGTACCACCGCATTAGCTGTTCCCCTCTGGAGGTTTTTGACCTTCACAATTATAAGGGCCCTGGTTTTCCGGTGGCCCTCTTTTTTTGCCCAAATTTTGCGCACCCCGTAGCAGGCTGCACCTCACGTCTCCGTGATTTGCATATCGCCCAGTATCGATCCATATATCGAGAAAATACGATTTATAGATCGGCAAACTGCGATGGACAAAGACGAGATCATCAAGGCGCTCGCGCATCCGACCCGGATGGCCATTCTGAGCTGGCTGAAAAATCCCGAGGAACATTTCCTCACGCAGGAACATCCCTTCGAAATGGGGGTCTGCGCCAGCCAGTTCGAACGGTGCGGCCTGTCGCAGTCGACGGTTTCGGCCCATCTCGGGACACTGCACCGCGCCGGTCTCGTCACCACCAAACGCGTGGGACAGTGGATCTTCTACAAGCGCAACGAAGACACCATCGCAGCCTTCCTCAAGCAGCTGACACAGGATTTGTAAAATGCCCGCCGCAGCCCTGACGGCCCTGATCGGCCTTGACGCAACGGCGCTCGACCATCTCTCCGCCCGGGGCCGGGCCCGCCCTGCCCCTGGCGAGTGAACCTCCCGCAAAGAAAGGATCATCATGGCCAAGCTTTTCGAACCCACCAAGGTTGGCGACATCACCGTCAAGAACCGCATCGTCATGGCGCCCCTCACCCGCAACCGCTCGCCGGGCGCGATCCCCAACGACCTTAACGTCGAATATTACCGCCAGCGCGCCACGGCAGGCCTGATCATCACCGAGGCGACTGCGATCACCCATCAAGGCCAGGGTTATGCCGACGTGCCCGGTCTTTATAGCAGGGAAGCGCTCGAAGGCTGGAAGCGTGTGACCGACGCCGTTCACGCCGCCGGCGGCAAGATCGTCGTTCAGATGTGGCATGTCGGCCGCATCTCGCACACGACGCTGCAGCCGGATGGCGGCAAGCCGGTCTCCTCGACCAATCGCGTCGCCAAGGCCAAGACCTATCTGGTCAACCCCGACGGCAGCGGCAGCTTCGCCGATACCTCCGAACCGCGTGCGCTCGAAACCGCCGAAATCCCTGGCATCGTCGAGGATTACCGCAAGGCTGCCCGCGCCGCCATCGACGCCGGCTTTGACGGTGTCGAAATCCATGGCGCCAACGGCTATCTGCTCGACCAGTTCATTCGTGACGGCGTCAATGACCGCACCGACCAATATGGCGGCTCGATCGAGAACCGCACGCGGCTCGCCTTTGAAGTCGTGGATGCCGTCGTCAGCGAAGTCGGTGCCGGCCGTACCGCGATCCGCATTTCACCGGTGACCCCCTCGGGCGAAAGCTACGATTCCAACCCGCAGGCGACCTTCGCCCATGTAGTGGAGGGATTGGCCAAATACGACCTCGCCTACATCCACGTCATCGAAGGCCAGACCGGCGGCGACCGTGATTATAAGCAGGGCGACAATCCGCCCTTCGACTACAAGGCGCTGCGCCAGGCCTATGAAACGGCGGGCGGCAAGGCCAACTGGATGGTCAATAACGGCTATGACCGCGACCTAGCGGCCGATGCCGTCGCAAGCGGCCGCGCCGATCTCGTCGCCTTCGGCAAGCCCTTCATCGCCAATCCCGACCTCGTCGAACGGCTGGCAAGGAACTTGCCGCTCAACACGCCGGACCAGTCGACCTTCTACGGCGGCACCGCCAAGGGCTATCTCGACTATCCCACTCTCGAAAAAGTCGCCTGAGCCTACAGGATGCGAATTGCAAATCCCGCCGAGAGGCGGGATTTGCATTTCCGCTGCATCTTTGTACGGTGTCCCAATGTTCGCTCCTTATCTCGATCTCTGGTCGCTCATATCCGACGGCGAGCCGATCCTCACCCATTCGAGCCGCCTGCTGCCGGTCCGCTGGCGGGATAGGCCCGCCATGCTGAAGGTGGCGACCGACAAAGACGAACGATATGGCGCGCTGCTGATGCAATGGTGGGACGGCGACGGTGCCGCCCATGTCTACGCTCATGAGGGCGACGCCGTGCTTCTGGAACGGGCGACGGGTAAACGCACGCTGCTTGCCATGGCGATGAATGGCGAAGACGACGAGGCAAGCCGTATCCTCTGCCGGACGGCAGCAAGGCTGCATGCGCCGCGCCAAAAGCCACTTCCCGATCCAATACCCCTCACCCGCTGGTTCCGCGACCTGGAACCGGCAGCAAAAAAACACGGCGGCACGCTGACCGATTGCTGGTCGATTGCCGACACCCTGCTTGCCGATCTGCGCGACGTCACCGTCCTTCATGGCGACATTCACCACGGAAACATTCTCGACTTCGAGTCGCGCGGTTGGCTGGCGATTGATCCGAAGCGCCTTCATGGCGAGCGCGGCTTCGATTTCGCCAATATCTTTGCCAACGAGGAACTGCCAACCATCACCGATCCGGCTCGTTTCCGCCGCCAGCTCGCCGTCGTCTCGGCAGAGGCTCGGCTGGAGCCGAAGCGGCTTTTGCGGTGGATCGCAGCCTATTCCGGCCTTTCCGCCGCTTGGTTCCTCGGCGATCCGAACGTCGAGCAGGCCGAGACGGCCTTGACGGTCGCCCGGCTCGCCCTTTCCGAACTTGCGGCTTAATTCGCCTTCTGCAGCGAATGGCTGCTGAAGGCGGTCGTCGTAGCGAGATGTGGCTCGGACAGGCAGCCGAGCGCGATGAGTGACGCCCTCACCGCTTCGTCGATCGGCGTCTGCGGCTCATTGCCCAGTTCAGCGCTGAGCTTGGCGTTGCTCATCCTGAGCGGCACCTTCCACAGATAGCGCATCTCTTTGATCTCCCGCATCATCGGGAGAAAGGGCGCGGCGAGCGGCACGATCCACCAGGGAAAACGCCCGATCTTCGCCTTACCGCCGGCAACGCGTCTGATCGCTTCTGCCATCTGCATGCCGTCGGCGTCCCAGAAGCCGTCCATATGATAGACGGCAAAGGACGGCAGTCGATCGGCCCATTCGATGAGCTGCGCCATGGTTTCCGCCATGTCGGGCAAGTAGGTCCACTGATGACCGACGCCGCGCCGTCCGGGGTTTTTGATCGTGCCGACCGGCTTGCCCGGCGTCACCAGGCCGGATGAAAACCAGCTGTTGGCGGTGGCGCCCGGACCGAAGAAATCGCCGGCGCGGACGATGATGACGCCGATGCCGGCTTGCGTCGCCGCCTTCAGCCGTTCCTCCATCTCGACCCGGATGGCGCCCTTCCTGGTCACTGGATGCTGCGGGCTCTCCTCCGTCGGCATCGGCAGGGCATCGGGACCGAAATTATAGACGTTGCCGGGCAGCACGATGCGTGCGCCGAAAGCGCGAGCAGCGGCAATGCTATTGTCGAGCATCGGCAGCACCAGCTTGTCCCAGTCGCGGTACCCCGGCGGGTTGACGGCATGGACAATCAGCCCGACGCCTTCGGCCGCCTTCAGGACGTCGCCGGCATTCATCGCATCGCCCTGCACCCATTCGAAAGCCGGCTCGTTCCGCATCGCCCGTTCCGCATCACGGTTCAGCGCGCGGAGCCGCCAGCCACGCGCCAGCAGCTTTCGCGCAACCGCGCCGCCAATCCCGCCGGTGGCGCCGAGAACAAGGGCGGTCATGTTCATCTCTTTGCTCATTACATGCATCTCCTTCGATCGCATGCAATGAATATGCTCCCGCTCTCAGATAAACGAAATTGACGAAATAAGTGGACAGGATATACACAAATATATGAACCCCGAGCCGAGCTGGGATTTCTATCGCAGTTTTCTCAACGTGCTCCAGCACGGATCGCTGTCGGCCGCCGCCCGCGAGCTGGGGTTGACCCAGCCGACTATAGGCCGCCATGTCGATGCCCTGGAACTGGCGATCGGCGCCGAGCTCTTCACCCGATCGCCGAACGGTCTGCTGCCGACCGACGCAGCACTGGCGCTGAAGCCTTATGCCGAGACGCTGGCGGCAACCACCGCCGCGCTTTTGCGGACCGCATCCAGCCAACGCGAGCGCGTCGCCGGAACGATCAGGATCAGCGCCAGCGAGGTTATCGCCGTCGAAGTGCTGCCTGGCATTCTCGGTCCGTTACAGGACGCCCATCCCGAGCTCCAGATCGAGCTTTCGGCTTCCGATGCGATCGAGGATCTGGTGAACCGCGAGGCCGATATTGCCGTGCGCATGGCCGAACCGCAGCAGGATGCGCTCGTCGTGCGCCGCATCGGCGATATTCCGCTCGGCTTCCACGCCCATCGCCGCTATCTCGAACGATATGGCGCTCCGCAAAGCGTGGCTGACCTCGCCAATCATCGGCTTATCGGCTTTGACCGGCAGACGGCCTATGTCCGCCTGGTGATGAAGCGCTATCCGGTGCCCGATGGGATCAAATTCGCCTACAGGACCGACAGCAATCTTGCCCAGCTTGCCGCGATCCGCGCCGGCGTCGGTATCGGCCTCTGCCAGATCGGGCTTGCACGGGAGAATCCCGATCTCGTGCACCTCCTGGCCGAGGCTTTCAACATCCCGCTCGGCACCTGGGTGGCGATGCATGAGAGCTTGAAATCCTCGCCACGCTGCCGCGTTACTTTCGACGCGCTGGTCAACGGCCTGCAGGATTACTACCGGTATTCGACTAGAACAGGATGATTTTGGGCCCGGTCGGCCTGAAATCTGAATCCTGTTCTGAATTAAAGAGTGAGAGCATGATGTCGTCCGAAAACCGCTCACACTTTCGGCACCATACTCTAGCGGATAGTCACAAAATCGGAATCGATTTCCGAAAAGAATCATGCACAATTCAAGGGGTCCGGCAGTCCGTCTCTACCGGATGCGTATCACTTTATACCATTGTTTTTCAGGCGGTTCCTGACACGAACCACATCACCATTTTGCTGAAATTGCTCTCACAGGATAAGAATGACACCTCACAGTCGGGTTGAACTGGTGCCTTACGATCCGCAATGGCCGGCGCATTTCCAGCGCATCCGCAGCCGGTTGTTCACCTGGCTGCCGCAGGCGCTCTTCATCGATCATATCGGCAGCACATCGATACCGGGCATGATCGCCAAGCCTCTCATCGATATCGACATCGTCCTTCCCGGCCTCGAGCATATCGCAGATGCCACCGCGGTGCTTCTGGCGGAAGGCTATGAACCGCGCGGCAATCGCTATGACGACGAGGTCTGGGCATTTTTATCGAGAGGTTCGGTACCAGCGGAGCGGGTCTACCTTTGCCCGGCCGGCAACGGCACACATCGAAACAGGCTGGCTTTCCGGGATTATCTCATCGCGCATCCGGAGTCGGCGAGCGAGTATGCCGCGCTCAAACGCAAACTGGCAGCCGAGTTCAGGACGGACGGCGATCGCTATACCGCGCAGAAGCGTGAATTTGTCGATACGATCGTTGCGCGGGCATTGGAGGGCAATGCTTAGCGTCACGCGCCATGCGGGGCCCCGGCTGCGCGATCCTGCCACAGGCCGTCTACCACTTCCGTTTCCGGCCGGTCTCCGCCCTCGGCGTATTCCTCATGCCACTTGCCGTTTTCGTCCTGCCAGCTGATCTCGGCGGAATCGCCGCCGACCTGCTGTTCGGCCGCGACGATACGCGCAGCTTCGAGTGCCTCGGCATGGCTCGGAAACGCTTCGGAATAGACGCCACCCAGTCTGTAGGCCCAGCCGCCGTCATGCGGCACGACTTCGTAGACCACCTTGATCATGCATCCGTCTCCTCATCTTTCTGTTGCGCATTCGCACGCTTCCGGACAGGATCCGGATCATCGCGGCCGCTTGACGAGAATACGAGGACGCCGCGATCTGCTTTCCGGCCCCGATGGCGTTCAGTATTCCATTAAACGCCGAAGACTGCAAATAGCAGAGTGCCGTGGCGTGCTACCCATCCGGAATCAGTGACTTAGTTAAGAGGCATAGATCGGAACGGGAGCCGGGATTTGGGCATCGCTTCACGCTTTAAAAACGAAAAGTACCTGATCGCGGCGCTTGCCGCTGCGATGATCGCCTATCTCCTGGAACACGCAGTGATCGAAATGGGACGCGGTGTCGCGCTGCTCGCCGCCGCAGCCCTGGTCGGCACCATCGTGCTTGCCTCGATCCGCGTCGCCCATCATGCCGAACTGCTCGCTATCAAGGTCGGCGATCCCTATGGCACGATGATCCTCACGCTTTCGGCCCTCGCCGTCGAAGTGATCATCCTCGCCATCATGATGACGGGCGAGAGTTCTCCGACGCTGGTGCGAGATACGATCTATTCGGCCTTGATGCTCGACATCAACGGCATTCTCGGTCTCGCCGCTCTGCTCGGCGGCCTCAAGCACGGCGAGCAGCCCTATAATGACAATTCGGGCAAGACCTACGGCGTGATGATCCTCACCGCCATGGGCATTTCGATGATCGTGCCGGAATTCGTGCCGAGAGATAAGTGGCACTATTATTCCGCCTTCACCATCGTCGCGATGATTGCGCTTTACGGCCTCTTCCTGCGCATGCAGGTCGGCCAGCACAGCTATTTCTTCAGTTACAGCTATCCGCGCTCCGAGCGGAAGAAGGAAAGTCACCGCGAACACGACATTGAGGCGTCGACCGCGGTCTCGATCGTGACCATCCTTGCGGGCGTCGTCATCATCGGCCTGCTGGCGGAGTTCATGTCGGCGTTTATGGCTGAGGGCCTGCGCGATAGCGGCGCCCCGATCGCCGTGACCGCCGTCGTCGTCGCGGCGATTTCGGCCGCGCCCGAGATCCTGACCGCCTTGAGGGCGGCATTGAAGAACCGCATGCAGGCGACGGTCAACATCGCCATGGGCGCCTCGCTCTCGACGGTGATCCTGACGGTGCCCGTCATGGAGGCCATCGCGCTCTACACCGGCCAGCCCTTCATCATGGCGATGACCCCGGTGCAGACGGTGATGGTCACGATCACGCTGATTGCCGCGGCAATCAATCTCAACGACGGCGAGACCAACGCCATCGAGGGCATGACGCATTTCATCCTGTTTTCCACCTTCGTCATGCTGACGGCGCTGGGGCTTTGAAGAAGCAGCTCACCCCTTCGACTTTTCGAGGAAGCGCTCTTTACGGGTTTTCGGCTTGAAGCGCCGGAAGAAATTTTCGATGGCGCGAATGGATTTGGTGACCGACATCAGCCTGTCGATCTGGCCGTTGGCATTGTGGAGCCGCTCGGACAAGACTTCGGCCGCCGTCATCGCGATCTCGATCGGCGGGACGTCAGGAAATCTTTTGGCCAGCGCCGAATAGGGGCTGGCATCGACGCCGCCCATCATCGAGATCGAGCCCATTCTGGCAAAGAGACGCAGGAAGATCTGCTCGAACGTCCAATCATGCACGTCGAAGACCTTCCATTTCTCGCTTCTCTTGGCCGAAAAGCCGGCAAGCAGGATCTTGCCCGGCAGTTGCAGCTCGGCGAGCCAGAGCGCCATCGCAAAGCCGCTGGTGGCGATTTTG
The DNA here is from genome assembly GCF_003985125.1 of Rhizobium phaseoli. Taxonomy (GTDB): domain Bacteria; phylum Pseudomonadota; class Alphaproteobacteria; order Rhizobiales; family Rhizobiaceae; genus Rhizobium; species Rhizobium phaseoli. The sequence continues at coordinate 194,118 of NZ_ML133573.1, read as the reverse complement.
CCCGTCGGGTAGAGATCGCCAAGCATTTGCGTCAGATCGAGGTGGCGGGCCTTGGCGCCGTTGAAGCGGCTTTCTTCGCTGAAGTTTTCCTCCGGGGAGACGCGAAGATTGATGACACCCCGGAAGTCATCGCCGGCAAAGAAGCGCAGAACATCGCCCACCTCGCGCCGGTGGACGATATTGGCGCCCATCACGCCGCTGCGGGCAACCAGCACCGCATGTCCGGCGAAGGGCTCGTCGAGCACCTTGTAGACATTGTTGAAGAAGACGTAGAGCGCCGTCTCCGGCAGTTCGCTTCGCAGCCGTTCGAAATCGACCGCTTCGCTATTCGCCACAAGCACGATGTGGGAATAGCGCGACAGCAGCGCCGTCCACGCTTCCGGTGTCAACAGATTCAATCCGCCATCTTCGGCGGCCGTAGTGGTATCGCTCGGAATTGATTCCATCGGCTCACATGCACTTTCCAAGGACGATGCGCTCGGGGCGCGTCACTAGCTGTTGCTGAAATAGGCGCGCATCCGCGCAAGCCGCGTCAGCCCGCCGATCTGCTTTCCCACATGCGAGATGAAACCGGCAACTCGGCCCGCCGCCGACGGCTGCCTGCAGAAGGAGGCCCACGACGTGTCGCGGAGATCCTCGGCATAACGCTCGGCCATCCGCCGGTGCACCCAGGGAACGGTCGCCTGCCACGGTTTCTTGCGGCCGGTGAAATGAAGGATCGCCGGCCGGGCGATGAAGGGCAGCAATCCCGTTTGCGTATTCCAGCGCGGATCGAGCACCAGCCAGTCGCCGTCGAATGTCACGTTCAGCGCATCCTGGTCGTTGTTCTCAAACAGATGCGAGCGATCCTCGAAGATTTCCCGGGTCCTGGCAAAAAGCCCCTTCGCCCGGCAGACCGACCAGTCGAATAACAATACGCCGGCGTTGAAGTAGCGCCCGCCCTCGCTCATGCCGATCTTGCGCTGCCGCGCGCCGGCTTTCTCCGGGAAGGCCATGACATAGTCATCGACCGCGGCAAGCGCCTTGCCCTGGAAGTCCCGCGCAAAGAGCTCGTCGACGGACGCCACCGCAAGCACGTCGGCGTCGAGGTAAAGCAGGCGCTCGATATTCTCGGGAATTTGCAGATCCATATAGAGCCGCGCCAACGTGGCCGCCGACCAACGGCCGCGCGCCTGGCGCGCCGTATCCGGCGTCGCATAAGGCAGTACCTTGATCGTCATGCCATGCAGGCGCGCGAAATTTTCGACCTTAGCGACGTCGTTCGGCTTCAGGTCGATGCCGAGAAGCAGGAACTCTACGCCGGCCGCGACCAGATTGCGCTTGACGGAAAGCAGGGTGCAGCAGGCAGCCGGCAGCATGTTAACGTCAGAACAGACGATGACGGCACTCTGTTGCAAAATCCGGTCTCCGAAAGCGGCAGCTTGAACTTGATGCCGGGATATCTAGTTGGTTTGGCGGCCGCCCGCAACCTGAGATGACCGGCGCAGCCGGCGCTCCCCGTCACGATTTGAATCGGATTTCAACGACTTGCGAGGCAAAGCGGAATCGATGCCGCAAACTCTTGAATCAGGATGTGAGCCTACAGCTGCATCGCCAACGCGCAAACAAAAAAGCCCGCCGTCGCCGGTGGGCTTTCGATCAATGCCATCGCAACCGGCTTACTTGCAGGCGCCGCAGAAGCGCTGGATGCGGCGGCAGGCTTCCTCGAGCAAGTCCTCCGAGGTTGCGTAGGAGATGCGGAAGTTCGGACCGAGGCCGAAGGCCGAACCGTGAACGACGGCCACACCTTCCGATTCCAGAAGCTCGGAGACGAAATCCTCATCCGTCTCGATCACCTTGCCGGAGGGTGCGGTCTTGCCGATCAGGCCCTTGCAGGAGGGGTAGACGTAGAAAGCGCCTTCCGGAACCGGGCAGACGATGCCCTTGGCCTGGTTCAGCATGGACACGACGAGATCGCGGCGGCCCTCGAAGATCTTCTTGTTGGCGGGAATGAAGTCCTGCGTGCCGTTCAGCGCCTCGACGGCCGCCCACTGGGCGATCGACGTGGCGCCCGAAGTCTGCTGGCCCTGGATCATGTCCATCGCCTTGATGAGCTGGATCGGGCCCGCCGCATAGCCGATACGCCAGCCGGTCATGGCATAGGCCTTGGAGACGCCGTTCATCGTCAGCGTACGGTCGTAAAGCTTGGGTTCGACTTCGACAGGCGTCACGAACTTGAAATCGCCATAGGTCAGGTGCTCGTACATGTCGTCGGTCAGCACCCAGACATGCGGATGCTTCATCAGCACGTCGGTCAGCGCCTTCAGCTCAGCATGCGTATAGGCAGCCCCCGTCGGGTTGGACGGCGAGTTGAAGATGAACCACTTGGTCTTCGGCGTGATCGCCTTCTCGAGATCGGCGGCCTGGAGCTTGAAGTTATGCTCCTGGGTCGCGGAAACGAAAACCGGCGTGCCGCCGCAGAGCGCCACCATTTCGGGATAGGAAACCCAATAGGGCGCCGGAACAACCACTTCGTCGCCGGGGTTCAGCGTCGCCATGAAGGCGTTGAACAGGATCTGCTTGCCGCCGGTGCCGACGATCGTCTGCTCCCAGGAATATTCCAGACCGTTCTCGCGCTTGAACTTGGCGGCGATCGCCTTGCGCAGTTCGGGAATGCCGGAAACCGGCGTGTACTTCGTCTCGCCGCGGTTGATTGCGTCGATGGCGGCCTTCTTGATGTTCTCTGGCGTATCGAAATCCGGCTCGCCGGCGCCTAGCCCGATGACGTCGCGTCCTTTTGCTTTCAGCTCGCGCGCTTTCTGAGAGACGGCGATGGTGGCTGAAGGCTTCACACGGGAAAGAGCATCGGCAAGGAAGGCCATGATATCGGTCCTAATGGTTGAAACTGGCAGAAAGCCGGGACCGGAGTTCTGCGGTTAGCTCTATGTCCAATGTATGACGGCATTTCAAGCGCAAAGGCGTGATGGGGGCAATGATTCTTATTGATCCTTTCGCCATACAGGCGAGACGGGGCTCTTGCCATTGATGCACGAGGAATTTGACTCAATACTCAATTTGGATGAGTTGCTTTTTAAGCCGCTGCTGATGAACTGCCGGCATGACAAAGCCGCCCCGCAAGCCCTCCACGCCACTGCGTCTCGCGCCGGACGAGCTGGAATTGAATCGGTCCGAAAGTCGGCGGGACCCGCAGGAGACGATCGACCGGGAAACGGCTGCTCGCAGCTACCTCAACCTCGACACGGCGATCCTGCTTGGAATTCTGCTTATCGCGGTCGTCTTCAGGTTCCACAAGATCACCTTGCCGCTGGTCGACGGTTTCAGCTGGCGCGAAATAAGCACGGCTATGATGGCCGACAATTTCCGAGAGCGCAGCTGGAACATCTTCTTTCCGGAGGTCAGCTGGACCGGGCCCGGACCAAGCTATCAGGGCCGCGAGTTCCAGATCGTCAGCTATATCACCGCCCTGCTCTATCAGCTCTTCGGCTGGCACGACTGGTTCGGCCGCGTGGTTGCAGCCCTCTTCGGACTGGTGACGGTGTTCTCGCTGCACAGGCTGACGGCGCTGTGCTGGGGTGAGAGGCATGCCCATGCGGCGGCGCTGGCCTACGCGCTGATGCCGGCAACGATCATGATCGACAGCTCGTTCCTTCCTGATCCCGCGATGCTGGCCTTGGTCACGCTTGGTGTCTGGCTGTTCGTCAAATTCTGGGCCGGGGGTAGCAACTGGCTCCTGCCGCTTGCCACGGCCAGCTTCTCGCTCGGCGCGCTGTCAAAGCCGCCGGGCATCGCTGCCGGCGCCGTCATCTTCTACCTGATGGTCTGCTGGATCGTAGAGAAGAAGAGAAAGCAGGCGGCCTGGGTTTTCGTGGCGGGGCTTTTGAGCCTGGCCATCCTCGGCGCTTATTTCAGCTGGGCAATTTATCTCGGCCGCAGCTATCCACCGTTTCATATCGCCGGCAGCGGCGGCTATATCTGGGACCATGGCTTCTGGACATATGTCAAGAACAGGTTCTACTTCAAATCCGTATGGAACACCTCGGTCTATTGGTTCTACGGCTACCCGTTCATGGCGCTGTTCGCCATCGGCTTGTGGATGCCGCCCAGCCCCCCGGAGGCCCCCCAGCAGCGCACCCTTTGGGTCACTCCCTATGTGTGGCTGGCGGCGGCCGTGATCCTTTTTCTGGCGGCAGCCGGCGAGATCACCAGCAATGTATGGAACTTCCACATCTTCCATGTGCCGGTCGCGATATTCTGCGGCCGCGGCGCACTTCTTCTGGCAACGCTTGCATCGAGAATCATTCCAACGACAGCGGTCGTGCTTCGCTTGATCTGCATCGTCGCCGTCGCGCTTGCCTGGTCGACGCTCCCCCTCGTCAGGATGATGAAGAAGCCGATCGCCATGAACGGAAAGCTGCTCGGCGACGAGCTGGCGCGCTTGGCGCAACCGGGCGACCTGGTCGTCGCCGTCGCACCCGATGTCGGCGATCCCGTCGCAGTCTATTACAGCAGGGCGCGCGGCTGGGTGTTCCCGCCTGGCGGGGGCGATGGCGAATGGGCAAAATTCGTCGCGGATGACGCGACCGCGATCGCGCAGCTCGAGGAACTGCGTGCGCAGGGCGCGGATCTGTTTGGCGTCGCCAAGAACGCCACCGACGACGACGACCGGCTGTTCGTCCAGCATCATCACGGGGTCATTGATTATCTGGACAGGACCGCAACCAAGCTGGTGGATACGGATAATTTGCTGGTCTACAGGATGACCCGTCGATAAGAACCCCGACCGACCGGGCTCGACGGTTCGGCCTCGCATTCGCCTTCAACCTGCGACTCGGCCGACACTTTCGCGGTGGCGACGATCGCGTTTTTCGTCACCCTATGTCTTTTGAAATCAGACAGATCCGCGGATTTCGTCATCGCCACGAATAAGCCGCAACAAATGCCGCACGCCGCCGCAATTCGGTCGCGAGCGCGCCGAGATCGAAGCCGCATCATTGCCTTATCCAAAATTGGTTATTGAGGGTACGCCAATGTTTCTGGAAGATGAGCTCGCCATCGGGCGCATGCGCATGCGCCGGATTTCCATTTCATTTCTCGTCGCTGCCACTGCTTTTGTCGCCTGCCTCGCCGCGATGCTGGGACTTGCCTCCGCCGCGCGCGCCGAGGCGCAGCAGGCAGCCGGCCAGCTTGCCGCGCTTGTCCGGCCGAACGACGTCAACAGCGGCTCGCTGCTCTTCCCGTCGAAGGAGCCCGGCTTTTATGTCGAGGCGCCGCGGCTGAAGACCGACGTCACCATCGATGTCTCCGGCCCGATCGCCAGGGTGAAGGTGACACAGCGCTTCCAGAACCCGAGCCAGGGCTGGGTCGAGGGTACCTATGTCTTCCCGCTGCCGGAGAATTCCGCGGTCGACGCGCTGAAGATGCAGATCGGCGAACGCTTCATCGAAGGCCAAATCAAGCCGCGCCAGGAAGCCCGTGAGATCTATGAGCAGGCCAAGGCCGAAGGCAAGAAGACGGCGCTGCTCGAACAGCAGCGGCCGAACATTTTTACCAGCCAGGTCGCCAATATCGGGCCTGGCGAAGAGATCATCGTACAGATCGAATATCAGCAGACCGTCCACCAGTCGGGCGGCGAGTTTTCGCTGCGCTTCCCGATGGTCGTCGCTCCGCGCTACAATCCGGCCCCGATCGTCCAGACCGTCGAGTTCAACAACGGCGCCGGCTTCGCTACGCCGCGCGATCCGGTGGAGAATCGCGAGAAGATCGAAGCCTCGGTGCTCGATCCGAACGAGAATGCCAAAATCAACCCGGTCTCGCTGACCGTCAATCTCAAGGCCGGCTTTCCGCTCGGCGACGTCAATTCGTCCTTCCATGCGGTCGATATCCGACAGGACAGCGACCAGGCGAGGACGATCAGCCTGAAGGGGGGCGCCGTTCCCGCCGACAAGGATTTCGAGCTGACCTGGAAGGCCGCTCTCGGAAAGACGCCGAGTGCCGGGCTCTTTCGCGAGGTGAAAGATGGCAAGACCTATCTGCTCGCTTTCGTCACCCCGCCGACGGCGCCGGATGCGGCAGCAGCGCCGACAAAACGCGAGGTGGTCTTCGTCATCGACAATTCCGGCTCCATGTCCGGCCAGTCGATCGAGCAGGCAAGGCAGAGCCTGGCGCTCGCCATCTCCAGATTGAGTAAGGACGACCGCTTCAACGTCATCCGTTTCGATGACACGATGACCGACTATTTCAACGGCCTCGTCGCCGCCTCGCCTGATAACCGGGAAAAGGCCATCACCTACGTCAGGGGCCTGAGCGCCGACGGCGGCACGGAAATGCTGCCCGCTCTTGAGGATGCGCTGCGCAACCAGGGACCAGTGGCAAGCGGCGCGCTGCGCCAGGTCGTGTTCCTGACCGACGGCGCGATCGGCAATGAGCAGCAGCTCTTCCAGGAAATCAGCGCAAACCGCGGCGATGCCCGCGTCTTCACCGTCGGCATCGGCTCGGCGCCGAACACTTATTTCATGACCAAGGCTGCCGAGATCGGCCGCGGCACTTTCACCGCGATCGGCTCGACCGACCAGGTGGCCAGCCGCATGGGCGAGCTATTCGCCAAGCTGCAGAATCCCGCCATGACCGATATCGCCGCGACCTTCGAAGGCACGCAAGCCGAGGACATCACGCCGAACCCGATGCCGGATCTTTATAGCGGCGAGCCCGTCGTGCTGACCGCGGAGCTGCCGCGGGACAAACCCGCCGGCAAGCTGCAGATTGTCGGCAAGACGGGCGATCAGCCCTGGCGCGTCGAGATGGATATCGCTCACGCCGCCGACGGCAACGGCATCTCCAAGCTCTGGGCGCGGCGCAAGATCGATGATTTCGAAGCCCGCGCCTATCAACGCCAGGATCCTGCCGCGCTCGACAAGGATATCGAAACGGTGGCGCTTGCCCACCACCTGGTCTCCCGCGTCACCAGCCTCGTCGCCGTCGACGTCACCCCGTCGCGACCGGAAAACGAGCCGCTCGGCGCGGCGAAGCTGCCGCTTAACCTGCCCGACGGTTGGGATTTCGGGAAGGTTTTCGGCGAAAATGCTGCGCCGCTTGGCGGCGGGCAAGACCGTGGCTCGATCACGCCGACCGAGAGCGCCGGACCGCAGCAGGCTGCCGCCGACATCCAGGAGCGCGGCGCATCGCCCGAGATCGCGAGCCTGATGGCCGCCGCTCCGACCGCCAAGGCCGCCACCATGATCGCGCAGAAGACTTCGACCGTGAATCTGCCGCAGACGGCAACCCGCGCCGACGAACAGATCATGCGCGGGCTTACCATGCTGCTCTTGGCCCTGGCGGCGGCAAGCGGACTGGCCGTCTGGCGCCGGCGCCTCAAAGGCGTCTTCACCACCGGAGGCAGGCGCAATGGCCTATAGTCGCCCCACCGGCAGCAATGAGGAAGCGGCTGAATTCGAGCCGCTTCCGACCTACCTGGAACTTGCCATGGCCGCGGCCACAGCCCACGACAGACCGAAGGCGCGCCGGAAGAAGGGCTTCTTCCTCTGGCGTCTTTCGTCGATCGAAAAGGCAATCGCCATTGGGATTGCCGGCCTTGCGCTTTACGGCCTGGCGCTGATCGGCGATGGTTTCCTGCTGAAGGCGAAGGCAGAGCTTTCCCAGGTCCTGCTGAAACGCGCCTTCGCTGCCGAACTGCGGGGCGAAGCGGCGAAACCATGGCCTTGGGCGGATTTCACCACGGAAGCCAAGGTGCGCGCACCGCGCCTCGGCAAGGAGGCAATCGTGCTTTCCGGCGCTTCCGGCGAAGCTCTCGCCTTTGGCCCCGCCTGGCTCGCCAACACGCCGCAGCCAGGCGACGAAGGCACCGCGGTGATCGCCGCCCATCGCGACACTCACTTTCGCTGGCTGCAATATATAAAACCGGGCGACGCCATCGAAGTCATCCGCCGCGACGGCAAAGTCCTGACCTTCAAGGCCGGTGAAGGCCGCATCGCTCCTTGGGATGCCAGCGGCATCGACCCCGCCTCCGACGGCCGCCACTTGGTGCTGACCACCTGCTGGCCCTTCGACGCGACCGAACGCGGGCCGCTGCGCTACATTCTCGAAGCCGAACTGGTCGATGGCGAGACGACAGGTTCCGTTCAACCGGCAAACACAAAGCCGCTATTGCAGGCCGAATGAGGGTTGAACCCCTCCCCCGTCCGCTCCAGCTTTGAGGCTGAAGAGACGACGGGGAAACAAGATGAAGAGACTGCCCGCCCTCCATTTCGCCGCAGCGCTTATTTTGTTCGGCGCCGTGTCGGCTGACGCCGCCGATACCATCAACACACAAGGCCCCACGGTCCGTGTCGAAAAGCTCGCCGGTGGGCTCGACCATCCCTGGGCGGTCGAAGTCTTGCCCGATGGCGCCTACCTCGTCACCGAGCGGCCAGGCCGCATGCGCATTATCCACGACGGCAAGCTATCCGAGCCAATTGGCAACGTGCCCAAGGTCAGCGCCCGTGGCCAGGGGGGGCTGATGGATGTGGCGCTCGCGCCGGATTTTGCGACCTCGAGAAAGCTCTATTTCACCGCCGCCATTGCCAAAGCCCAGGGCTCCGGCACCGAAGCCTTCAGCGCCACGCTGTCGCGTGACGAAAAGCGACTCGACGCCGTCACACCTGTTTTCACCATGCGTCGCTTCACCTCCGGCAACATTCAGTACGGTTCGCGCATCGCCATCGCCCCCGATGGCACGCTGTTCATCAGCGTCGGCGACCGCGGCGACCGCGATCGATCGCAGGACTGGCAGGACGACGCCGGCTCGATCATCCATATCAATGCCGACGGCAGCATTCCAACCAACAATCCGTTCAAAGACGGCGGCAAGGCGCTGCCGGAAATCTGGTCGAAAGGCCATCGCAACCCGCAGGGCATCACCTTCGACACCAAGGACGGCAAACTCTATACCGTCGAACACGGCGCGCGCGGCGGTGACGAGATCAATGAGCCCGAGGCAGGCAAGAATTACGGCTGGCCGATCATCACCTATGGCCGCGACTATTCCGGCGCCGAGATCGGCGAAGGCACCGCCAAAAAAGGGCTGGAACAGCCGCTGCATTACTGGGATCCGTCGATCGCGCCGGGCGCGCTCGCCGTCTATCGCGGCGCCATGTTTCCGGAATGGGACGGCAACTTCGTCGTCGCGGCGCTGAAGTTCCAGTTGCTGTCGCGCATGCAACGCGACGAGAGCGGCGCCTTCGTCGCCGAAGAGCGCCTGTTCGAAGGTGAATACGGCCGCATCCGCGATGTCATCGTCGCGCCCGACGGCGCACTGCTGATGGTGACGGACGAGGATGACGGCGCGTTGCTCAGGGTTTCGCGCGCTGAGGCCGATAACGGCTGACAGATCATAACGCCCCGCGCAGTTCCTTGCGGATGACGAATTTCAGCCCGGACCAGATCTCATCGATGGCGCAAACCTTGACGTCGACGAGACTGGTCGGAAGGAGGATCTCCCGCAGCACATCCTCGGTGACATCGGTCGGCACCCGCGAACTCTTTTTGGGCCAGGAAATCCAGAGCATGCCGTCCGGCTTGAGAACATCGAAGAGCTTAGTCGCGACAGCCTCCAGCGCCGCCCGTTCGGTCACAAACAGATGCACATAGTCGAATTCTCGCCGAGGTGTTTCAGGAAGCGCGCGAACCACCGAAGCGAAACGGTCGAAACCATTGATGTCACCAATCGTTTCGGGAATGTCAAGAAGTGCGGACGCCTGCCCACGCGCGAGCCCAAGCTTTTTCGCGAGCGGGGTGCCGGAATAGCCTGCCGTCATATTGCTCGCCTTTCCATGTGTCGCATGCCTTCATCGTCGCCGACCGGCATGAAGTCTTCATCCTTGCCGAAAGGAAACGCAACTGCTAACCGCATAACGCATATTTCCCTGCACCATCGAGGCCGACATGACGCGCGTTCAGGCGAATCTCCTCCTATTGCTTGCAGCCGCCATCTGGGGCGGCGGCTTCGTCGCGCAGTCGACGGCGATGAAGGCGATCGGCCCCTTCTGGTTCATCGGCCTGCGTTTTGCCGTCGCCACATTTGCCGTGCTGCCTTTCGTCCTTTTCGAAGCGCGCAAGGCCAAGGCGAAGACAAGCAAGCGGCATGCGGGGCTCTACGTGCTGACCGGCCTTGCCCTTTTCGGCGGCGCAGCCACGCAACAGGTGGGACTACAGACGACGACGGTGACGAATTCCAGCTTCATCACCGGTCTCTATGTCGTCTTCGTGCCGCTGATCGCCGTGCTCTTCTTGCGCCGTGCCCCGCATTGGATCATCTGGCCGGGCGCCCTGATGGCCGTCGCGGGCATCTACCTCCTGTCCGGCGGTCATCTCTCGGCGCTGACGTCAGGCGATTTGCTGACCGTCGTCTGCGCGATCTTCTGGTCGATCCAGATCACCCTTGCCGGCACGACGGTTTCCGAGACCAAAAGGCCGCTCGCGCTTTCCGCCACGCAATTCGCCGTCACCGCGGTCTGCGCGCTGGCGATTGCGGCCGCCGCCGAACCGATCAGTCTCTCGTCGGTGTGGGCGGCAGCCCCTGAGATTCTCTATGTCGGCATCTTCTCCTCTGGCCTGGCCTTCGTGCTGCAGGTGATCGGCCAGCGCTACACCACGCCCTCGCAGGCGGCGATCTTCCTTTCTTCCGAAGCTCTCTTCGGCGCATCGCTGGCAGCGCTGCTGCTCGGTGAGTCCATGTCGGCGATGGGCTACACAGGTTGCGCGCTAATGTTTATCGCTATGCTTGTGGTCGAACTCGTGCCGAGCTTCGCCCGCCGCGGCCTTCGGGCCGTCTGAACACGCGTCCAAATATGGGTGGATGGCCAATCCGAAAAAAAATTCACGGAACCGGAAAGACGCGTTCACGTTGCATTCTTGGCAAAATCTGCTCGAAATTTATATTGCAGACGATACAAAACGTTAATCATGCTCCTTCGGCGAAGGAAATTTTGCGTTTTTGCGCAGATTGGCCGCTGGCGAGAGTGTGCCCTGAACGACACGTTAAAAAACTTTTGCTTGCCAAAATCCCGGAAACGCCGCACTCTCGCCTCGTTCGGGCATTTTGCGAGCATGGGAAGTCCTTAAGTATTTGCGCGCCGGAAACGCTAATATTCCGGTCAGCCGGTTCCAAAAAAGGCAGGCGAAAGTCCTGTCTGGGGCAGGCCGAGGTAGAGGGGACCTTTTTCTCACATTTCAAGAATTGCCTGCCAACACCTCCCGCAAGGAGGCAATGCTATGATGCTGCCCGTGTGGATGGCGGGCAGAGAGAAAAGGACCTGACGCATGGCCGAAACTGGCACTGTAAAATTCTTCAATACCGACAAAGGCTTCGGCTTCATCAAGCCGGACCGGGGCGGCGCCGATATCTTCGTTCACATTTCTGCCGTCCAGGCCTCCGGGCTGGCCGGTCTGACGGAAAACCAGAAGGTAAGCTTCGACACGGAGCCGGATCGCCGCGGCAAGGGCCCCAAGGCCGTCAATCTGCAGATTGCAGGCTGAACCCTTAACAAGGCTGTCGAATTTCGAGTTGAGGCCCGGCAGCAATGCCGGGTTTTGTCATTCAGCCTTCGTTCAGCTAGCGGGCTGTACCTCTAGCATCATCGAGAAAGGAACCGGGGTTCGGTTCCCGGGATTAGGATTTCATGCTGATGAACAGGCTCGCAAAAACTCTTCTGCTGACGGCAACCGCTGCTGCACTTACCCTTTCTGCGATTGGCGAGGCATCGGCCGGCGATCACCATTGGCGCCATCATAACAACAATGACGCCCTCGTCGGCGGCGCGGTCGGCCTCGCCACCGGCCTGATCGTCGGCTCGGCGATCGCCAATGCCAATAACGGCCCGGTTTACGATGAACCCCGCTACATCGACCCGCCCTACGAGCCCAGCTATTACGAGCCCGCTCCGGTCTATCGCGCCCCGCGCCGCGTCTATGTCGAGCAGCCGCAATATGTCGAAGAGCCGCGATATTATGCGCCGGTCCGCACCGCCGTGGAGCCCTGGTCGCCGCAGTGGGAGCGTTATTGCTCTTACCGCTATCGCTCCTTCGACCCGCGCAGCGGCACTTACATCGGCAACGACGGCCGCAGCCATTTCTGCACCGCCGGCTAATCTTCCGACAATTCATCATGAAGCGCCGCTCCTGAGCGGCGCTTTTGTTTTTGGCTTCGTCAGCCGGGCTTCTTCTCCCAGGGCATCGTCTGCACCTCGGCATCGGGCTCGAAATCGGTCGAGACGCTGACGGTGCGCCATTCGCGATCGGCCGCGATGCGCTCGGCATCGGCCTTCTCGACATTGCGCACCGCATCGCTGCCGAGCAGCAGCCGCAACGGCGGCTCGTCGAGACCGGCGATATGGAGGACGACCGCCGCCGCTTTGGCAGGGTTTCCGGGCTGGCGTCCGTCATATTCACGCTGGAAGCGGACCGTCGCCCCGACCGTCTCCGCATATTCTGCCCGCCCCTCGGCAAGCACCGTCGAGGCGCCGGCGAAATCCGTCCTGAAGCCGCCGGGCTCAATCACCGTCACCTTGATGCCGAACGGCGCGACCTCCTTGGACAACACCTCTGAAAATCCCTCGACGCCGAATTTCGCCGCCGAATAGGCGCCGCGCCCGGCAGGGCCGATGCGCCCGCCGACGGAGGAGAACTGGATGATATGCCCCGCTCCTTGCCCACGCATCAGGGCGATCACCGCCTTGGTCATGATGATCGTACCGAACAGGTTGGTCTCGATCTGGGCGCGGAAATCGGCAAGGCTGGTATCCTCGATCGAACTGACATTGCCGTAGCCGGCATTGTTGACGAGCACATCGATGCGCCCGAACCGCTTCACGCCGGCCTCCACCGCTGCAGCCGCCGCCGCCTCATCGGTCACGTCGAGCGCCAGCGTCAGCACCTGGCCGCCATATCGCTGCGAGAGATCGGCAAGCTGGAGCGGATCGCGTGCCGTGGCCACCAGACTGTCGCCGGAGGCCAGAACGGCCTCCGCCAGCGCCCGGCCGAGACCGCGCGAACTCCCCGTTATCAACCAGACCCTCGACATCGGAAACCTCTCCTTCATTGGCTCCCGATCCATGTATGTTCTATTCTTTCCAATCGAAAGAAGGTACCGGAACGATCCATACACACCTCGAGGTAACTGAAGTGGCCGGCGACATATTCGATTTCTGTTGCGATATGACGGATGAACAGGATGCGCGGGCGCGCGCCTTGATCGAGCGGGCGGCGGCAAAATGGCCGCTGCGTATCCTGCATGTGCTCTCCGATGCAGGCGCCCCTCTGCGCTTCTCGCGCCTCGTGGAACGGGTCGAGGGCATCAGCCAGAAAGTGCTGACCCAGACGCTGCGCACGCTCGAAAGCGACGGCCTCATCATCCGTACGCTCTATCCGCAAGTGCCGCCGCGCGTCGAATATGAATTGACGCCGCTCGGCCGCGACCTCCTCGTGCAGGTCGCAACACTTTGGCGGTGGATCGTCGAGCGGCTCGGCGACTTCGACGCGCGCAAAGCCGTCAAGCTCGCGGCAACGAGCGCCTAAGCAATCAAAGGAATAGGGTGACGCTGTATTCGGTTCGGAATTGCGTTGAAAAATCCGAGCGGCTCTGCACTTCCATCAAAAGCCACAACCGCTCTAAGCCGGAATGCGGATCGTCGCCCTCAAGCCTCCGAGCGGGCTGTCGCCGAGCGTGACGTTGCCGCCATGGCTGCGGGCAATGTCACGGGCGATCGCAAGACCGAGCCCAGTGCCTGACGCATCGAGGTTGCGCGCAGCATCCAGCCGGAAGAACGGCTTGAACACGTCCTCGCGATTCTTCTCCGGAATGCCCGGCCCGTCATCGTCGAAGATAACAGTCAGCCATTTGGCGTTGTGTTTGGCCTCGATGTCGAGCCTATTGGCATAACGGCGCGCGTTCGAGGCGAGGTTAGTGACGAGACGCATGAAGGCGTTCGGCCTGACCGATATCTCGTCGTCGCCTTCGATCGAATAAGTGAATGTCTTGCCGTGCAGGGCGAAATCGGCTTCCAGTTTGGCGAAGACCTCGCTGAGCTTCAGTTCGCCGACATCCTCTTCGACCTCACCCCGTGCAAAGGCCATATAAGCCTCCAGCATCGTCTGCATATCATTGACGTCATCGTTCAGGCCATGCAGATCGGGGTTGTCGCCGGCGAGCGCCAGTTGCAGTTTGAAGCGGGTCAGGATGGTGCGCAGATCGTGGCTGACGCCGGAGAGCATCGCCGTGCGCTGCTCGATCTGCCGCTCAATGCGTTCGCGCATCAGAATGAAGGCAAGGCCGGCGCGGCGGACCTCGTCGGCACCGCGCGGATAGAAATTGTCGGGCTTCTGCCCCTTGCCGAAGCTTTCGGCCGCCCGCGCCAGCATCAGGATCGGGCGTATCTGTCCCCGCAGGAAAAGGATCGAGATGCCGATCAGCACCAGCGAGGTGCCGACCATCCAGACGATGAAGATATGGGTATTCGAGGCATAGGTCTGACTGCGTTTGGCCAGCACCCTGAGGATCTTGTTTTCCAGCTTGATGCGGATCTCGACCAGATTCGAGTTGCCGACCGTATCGATCCAGAAGGGCCGGTGAATCTCGTTGGTGATCTCGTCGGTGAGGATGCCGTCAAGGATCGAGAAGAACGGCTTGACCCGCGGCGGCGGCAGGTCGCCGTCGGGCTCGATCGAGATCTGCAGGTTGAGCTGGTCACGGGCAATCCGAATGATCTCGCCATAGTCCGAATTCTGCGGATAGGTCTCGACAATCTCGATGATCGCGGCGATGTCGCGGGTGACGGCAAGCGACAGCCGCTCGGTCACCATCTGCCAGTGCCGCTCCATGAAGACGGCGGCGACGACGGATTGCAGGAGCACCATCGGAATGATGATGATCAGTAGCGATCGGGCGTAAAGTCCGGTCGGCAATCGGCGCCGCAGCCAGCGGACGATCCAGCGCCAGCCCGCAGCAGGAGCGCGGTCTTCCCGCCGCAAGCTGTCCATTGTCGCCATCAGCGTCGGTCCTGGCCTTTCAGAGCATCATGCCGGAAATTGTGAACGCTATCGGCATCATGCTCGCTTCCTCAAATCTAGTCGATGCTCAGCCTGTATCCGATGCCGCGCACCGTCTGCAGCCAGACGGGGTTGGCCGGATCCTCCTCGATCTTGCGCCTCAGCCGGTTGATCTGCACGTCGATCGTCCGCTCGCCGACCTCGGTGTCGTTGCCGATCAGTTCGTGGCGGGGGATCGTGTCACCGGCGCGCCGCGCAAAGAGCAGCATGATTTCCTGCTCGCGGTCGGTGAGCCGGATCACTTCGCTCGCCTTCTTCAGCTCCTTGCGGGTCAGGGAGAATGTGTAGGGCCCGAACATGACCTGTTCGATCTTCAGCCCCTCACCGCCGGCGTTGCGGCGCAGGATGTTGTTGATGCGCAGCACCAGCTCGCGCGGATCGAAGGGCTTGGAGAGATAGTCGTCAGCACCGGCCTCGAGGCCCTCGATGCGGTTGCCCGATTCCGCCAGCGCCGTCAGCATGATGATCGGTACGTTCTTGATGGCGCGAAGCCCGCGGGTGACGTCGATGCCGGATTCGCCGGGCATCATTACATCCATGATGATGAGATCGAAATCGAGACCCGCAAGCTTGCGTTGCGCTTCGGCGCCGTCGGCCGCGACAGTGACGCGAAAACCGTTCTCCGCAAGATAACGATTGAGCAGCGCGCGGATGCGGGAGTCATCGTCGACCACCAGCAGATGTGCCGCATCGTCGGAAATACCTGTTTTGACCGCCATTCAATCCGCCTTCTTTCTGTCCCGCATGCCCCCGAGGAAGGCCTTCACGCCCTCCCGCACCTGCGCAGAGGCTCCTTCGAATGCCCGCTCAATGCGGCGCGATTGCGGCTCGGCAAGCGCAAGCGCCAGCTCGCGCCCCGATTTCGTTGGATAAAGCTTGCGCTGCCGCCGGTCCTCAGGTCCGGCCACCTGGCGAATATAGCCTGAATCGATCAGCTGTTTCAGCACCCTTGCAAGACTCTGCTTGGTGATCTTCAGCGTGTCGAGAAGATCGGCGACGGTCATGCCGGGATTGCGGTTGACGAAATGCACGACACGATGATGCGCCCGGCCGAAACCGCTCTTTTCGAGGATCGCATCGGGATCGGAAACGAAGTCGCGATAAGCAAAGAAGAACAACTCGATAATCTCGAAATCGATCGTGTCGGTATCTTCCATCGGCGTGGCCAGCGGCTCCGGCTTGCCCGCTTTCGGACCGGTCTGTCGTGACACTCGGCTTTCCTTTCTCTTCCCCGCACTGCGGCACGTTTTCGTGGGGATAGGTCAGTTTTGTTGACTTAAATTTGCGTCGCTGCCGGCTTTTGCCGGGGCCGAGCCCCGCGCGGATTTTTGTTGCCCTGGCATTTCCGTGGAACCAACGCCCATCGGCATTCCGGCGCGGCGTGCAATTTCCCCCTGCTTCTGTGGATAAAACGTAATGGGGACAACAATCAACAGCCATGGCGTTTGAAGCGCCGGGGGAGTTCAAGGATGGCTTCGGTTCTTTTCGGCCGTGAAATATAATTCAACGGCGAGTTCATCGCCCGATAGGACGCCAAGATCGTCTGACCCGTGACCTTTATTCTCGAGGCGCGCGCGCCCATGGCGGCAGGGTGTACAGTTCACGTGATATAACCCGCGCCCGCGCAGATCCGCCGCCATTCTCGGCTTCACGCCTATTCCGTCGACGAACTCGACGCGGCGCCCGTCGATCCTCCTGAAGCGTCAAGGTTTTCAGCATCTCAGGCGGATCGCCTGGGCGCGGCTGTGATATGATGGGCAGTCCAGCTCATCAACGTCAGCGACCATCTGCGAAACGCTGATGAACAACTTCATCGAGGAAGTCCATCCGGCGGCAGCTTCCGCCGGATAAGACCCTCATGCGACCGGTGCAATGCTATGCGGCAGCACCGTTTGCGCGCCTGAGAAGACGCCCGGCGCTGCAAGGCATGCCCGTCAGACCCTTTACCTGTGTGCCCGCGCCATGACCAGGCCGGCAAGTGTCGAGAGAATGCCGCCGCCGATCAGCCCGCCGATGCCGTCGGCGATCAGACCGGTCATAGCGGCGTCCCCGCCGACCATGCCGAGCAGCATGCCGCCGCCGACACCGCCGATCGCACCTGCGATCGTCCGGGCGACGACGTTGATTGCATGCTGCTTCAAGGCGGCGCTTGCAGCGTTGCCGCCGATGGCACCGGCAATCAATTGGACGACGAACGGAAGTAGCGCTTCCATGATTTCCTCCTCTGGCGGTCTCCCCGACCGCCGCTAAATGCCGAAGCTTCGGCATATTAGCATTTTATCATATTCGAGAGGACGGCGTGAAGAAAAATCAACCGATGCGGGATTAAGGCGAAGAGGCAGCTAACCGCCGGGCTCGTGAGGCATTCTCAAACGAAAGGCGGCCCGACGGCCGCCTCACTCCAGCTTTGATCGATTATATCATTGATAGACATAGACGATCCGGCGCGTGCCGGGATCAACCAGCACGGGACGATCATTGATCCTGGTATATCGGTATTCATAGTCGGGGATGGTCTGGAAGGTGACGTCATCCGGCACCTCCGCCCCAACGACGACATCGCCGCCGAGCCGCACCGTCTCGGTCGGATTGGTTTCGATATAGGTGCGCACCGTTTCCGGCGGAGTGATGGTCTCGACAGCCCCGACCGGGCCGATCAGTTCGTCGCCTGGCGCCGGCTGCGGCTCAGCCGGGACGACGCTGGCGGTCGACTCGTAGGTGACGACGGGAACGCCGATTTCGGCGCGATGCTGCTCAACGATCACCTGGTTGCCGCCATAATCCATCTGCAGATAATCGGCATAGACCCAGCCGCGCATGCCGTTGACGTCGACGCGGCACCAGCGGCTGCCTTCGATGCAGCCATCGAGCACTGCGGTTGAGCCGCGGGTGGCAAGGCCGACTGCCGGATATTGCGGACCCGGACCTGCGCGGACGTTGAGGTCGTTGACCGTGGTCGCCACCATCTCCGCCTGTGCCAGACCGCCGGTCGCCAGGAGCACGGCTCCAGCCAGTAAGATGTTTCTCTTCGAGGTCATGTGGGCGTCTCCTTGGTTTCGATGGCCGGACAACGCGCGGCGTTCCACGATGTTCCCCCGCCTTGCCGCCGACAAATCGGCGGCTTCGGAGAGCCACGCGCAAGCATCTGAAAAACAAAGATAAAGCTTGATTCTGTCGCTGTATGGAGTTAGCGGGAGGCCCTATAAATTTGTATTGCAGTCGGTCTTTTTGCCGTGAAACAGGGCGTGGCAGCAGCAGATTCCGGCTGTCCTTGCCACCGTTTCGAACTATACCTGGGCACCCGAGACACCAAGCGAGGCACTTATGGGCATGCTCCAGGCCGGCATCATTCCGGTGACACCTTTTCAACAGAACTGCACGGTATTCTTCGATCCCGAGACCCAGGAAGGCGTCGTCGTCGATCCGGGTGGCGACGTGCCGCTCATTCTCCAGGCGATCGAGAAAAGCGGCCTGACCATCAAGGAAATCTGGTTGACGCATGGCCACCTCGACCATGCCGGCGGCGCCAAAGAGTTAAAGGAGGCCCTCGGCGTCGACATTGTCGGACCGCACCAGGACGACCTGCCGCTGTTGCAGCGCATCGAAACCCAAGCGGCGAATTACGGCATATCAGGATTGCGCAACGTCCTGCCCGACCGCTGGCTGAAGGATGGCGACAGGGTCTCCTTCGGCGCCCACGAATTCGAGGTCTATCATGCGCCCGGCCATGCGCCCGGCCATGTCATCTATTTCAACCGCGCGCAGAATTTCGCCCATCTCGGCGACGTGCTCTTCAACGGCTCGATCGGTCGTACGGATCTGCCGGGCGGCAATCATCAGCAACTGTTGGATTCGATCCGCGACAAGGTCCTGCCGCTCGGCGACGAGGTCGGCTTCATCTGCGGCCACGGCCCTGGCAGCCGCATCGGCGATGAGCGGCGCAGCAATCCATTTTTGCAGGAAATCAGAACCGCTGGAGCATCCGGGCCGGGCGCATCAGGCGAAACGCGATAGAAATGTAAGCAGCGCTCACATCATCTTGCGGCCGTTCGGCACCGGCTGTTCGACCGCGGCGAGCACGATCGCGCCGTTCTCATCCGCGAACCCCAGCGTCAACACTTCCGAGCGAAACGGCCCGATCTGGCGAGGCGGGAAGTTCACAACGCCGAGCACCTGGCGGCCGATCAGGCTTTCCGGCGTATAATGCACGGTGATTTGCGCCGAAGATTTTTTCATGCCGATGTCAGGGCCGAAATCGATCACCAGCTTGAACGCCGGCTTGCGCGCTTCCGGAAAGGGACTGGCCTCGATGATCGTGCCGACGCGGATGTCGACACGATCGAAATCGGCGTAGGAGATCTCTTCGGCCATGAGGTATCTTTCAGCCGGCCAGTTCCTCGGCCCGCTTCCGCGCTGCCGCGAGGGCCGTATCGAACAAGGGCTGCATGCCGTTCTCGGCCATCAGCACCGCGAGTGCTGCCGCCGTCGTGCCACCAGGAGAAGTCACGTTCTGCCGCAGCCGCGAGGCATCGTCGGGGGACTGGTGCAAAAGTTCACCAGCCCCCGCGACAGTTTCCCGCGCAAGACGCATGGCGAGGTCCGCCTGCAGGCCGAGCTTCCGGCCCGCCTCCGCCATACATTCGACGAGATAGAAAACATAGGCCGGCCCACTGCCGGAGAGCGCCGTCACGGCATCGATATCGGCTTCCGCTGGCACCCATTCGACCGGGCCGGAGACGCGCAGAAGGGAATGGACGCGCTCGCGCTGCTGATCGCTGACCGCTGAATTGGCATAGGCTCCGGTGACACCGCGACCGACCATGGCCGGTGTGTTCGGCATGGCCCGCACCATGGCGGCTTTCCCGAGATGTTTTTCGAGAAAACCGAGCGTCTTGCCGGCGGCGACCGAGACGACGACCGTCTCCGGCCCGACAGCGCTTTTCACCGCCGGCAACACCGCCTCCATCACCTGCGGCTTCACCGCAAGGAACAATACGCCTGCCTTCAACGCAGCCGGAACAGCCGCAAGATGGGTCGCTCCCGCCTCGCCGATCGTCGCCAGCATCGCCGGCGATGGGCCGGGATCGACGACGATGACGGCCGAGCCCGGGACGCCGCTCTTCAGCCAGCCGGAGAGCATGGCGCCGCCCATATTGCCGGCGCCGATCAGAACCACGGGATGTTTCGAGGAGAAAGCCTTGGCTGGCATCTTATGCCTCGCCGACCGTTTCGAACAGCACGGCTTCCATTGCCTTGGCCGCATCCATGCCGGACCAGACGACGAACTGGAAAGCCTGGAAATAGGCCTCGCAGGTGTCGAGCGCGCTGGAAAGCAGCACCTCCACCTGGCGGTTGGTGGGCTCAGCGCCGCCGGCAAGCAGCAGCGACTGCCTGAAGATGACGACGTCTTCCTGGCGCCAGAGGTCGAAATGCCCCATCAACACCTGCCCGTTGATCGCAGAGAGCAGCTTGACCACCTCGTTGACCCTGATGTCGGGAACCTTGATATCGAATGCGCAGCCAAGGTGCAGCGCCTCGAATTCCTCCATCCAGGAGAAGGAGACATGATAGTCCGCCCAGCGCCCCTCGACCGTCATCGCGATCTCGTCCTCGCCGGACCGTTCGAACGACCAGTCATTGTTGGAGGCCACGTACTCGATCATATCGACCGGGTTCGACTGACGCTCGACTTCCAATTCCATCAGGTTCATGCAGCACCTTCTTGACCGGAATGAATGCGACTTAACTTCGTGTAGGAACACAAGAAAGACACACTCAAATACCGGAAACTACCACCGGATGATCGTTGAACCGCTGCCAGACTTAACGCAGATAACCTGCCCGGAGCTTACCAAGTCGCTTCGAATCATCATTTAAAATCAGTGTATAATGACCCTTGCCACCTGCCAGCCCCCTGAGAGGAAAATACGGACGGGCCGTTGTGGAAAGCTCTTCGAAACTCAATTCAGAAGGGAGAATAAGCGACTCTGCGAATTGGCTTTTTTGGCAGTGTCCACAGGTGGAAAACTCAGCTGGAATTTTTTGTGACAGACGCGGCGTGTGGCATGAAGGCAACGCCGCGTCTGCACCATACCGGGATATCAGCGATCCTCGCCGGCAAGCTTTGCTTCCAACGCCGCGATGCGGGCGGCAAGCGCCTCGTTTTCGTCGCGTGCCTTGATCGCCATCTCGCGCACGGCTTCGAATTCCTCGCGCTTGACGACGTCCATGCTGTTCAGCCAACGCTCGGCCTGGGCGTTGAAAGCCGTCTCGATCTCCTTGCGGACTCCCTGGGCAGCACCTGCCGCGTCGGTCATCAGCTTGGCGAACTCATCCATGATGCGGTTCGTTCCGGTCGTCATGGCGTTTTTCTCCCTTCGCATGCGGTGAATTGGGCCCTTCAGGGCCTCGAAGATTGAGGTAGGGCTTCGCCATCGGCGATGCAAGCGCTTTGCACCGGATAGTCCTCGGCGGCCGCGTTGCGCAAGCGAGATCACGAACAATGGACTTGACCGTCCGGGATCGCAGCGGCATGTTCCGCCGACTTCAACGGATGGGAAAACCTTGCCGATAGCCGCCGATCTCCTCGCCATCATGCCTTTCCCGGACATCGATCCGATCGCCTTTTCGATCGGTCCGCTGGCGATTCACTGGTACGGTCTCGCCTATGTTGCCGGTATCCTGCTCGGATGGGCCTATGCGCGCCGCCTCGCCGCCAACGACAGTCTCTGGCCCGGCAACGCATCGCCGATATCAAGAGTGCAGCTCGACGATTTTATCGTCTGGGCAGCCCTCGGCGTCGTCCTCGGCGGTCGCCTCGGCTATATTTTTTTCTATGATCTTACAGCCGTCTTGCACGATCCCGTGCGTGCGGTTCAGATCTGGAACGGCGGCATGTCGTTCCATGGCGGCCTGACCGGCACGACGATCGCCATGATCCTCTTTGCCCGCCGCCATGCCATTCCGGTCTGGAGCCTGTTCGACATCGTCGCCACGGTCGTTCCCTTCGGCTTGTTCTTTGGCCGCATCGCCAATTTCATCAATGGCGAGCTCTGGGGCCGGTTGACCGACGTGCCCTGGGCCGTGGTCTTCCCGACCGGTGGTCCTTTCGCCCGCCACCCGAGCCAGCTCTACGAAGCCGGCCTCGAAGGTATCGTTCTGCTTCTGGTGCTGGCCGCCCTCGTCTACGGCATGCGTGCGCTGAAAACTCCGGGCTTCATCACCGGCGTCTTCGTCTGCGGCTATGCGCTATCCCGCATCTTCGTCGAATTCTTCCGCGAGCCCGACGCCCAGCTCGGCTACCTCCTCGGCACCACCTGGCTGACCATGGGCATGGTTCTCTCCTCGCCGATGATCCTGCTCGGCCTCTGGGCGGTGCTGCGCGCCCGTCGCCAGGCTGCGCTCCAGCTCTGAACGGCGGATAATCACATGAACACCGCTCTCGGCGAAAAGATCAAGGCGATCATCCAGGCCAATGGCCCGATCAGCGTCACCGATTATTTCTCGCTTTGCCTCGCCGATCCCGAACATGGCTATTACCGCACCCGCGAGCCCTTCGGCCGTTCCGGCGATTTTGTCACCGCCCCGGAGATCAGCCAGATCTTCGGCGAAATGATCGGCGTCTTCATCGTCCATGCCTGGCAGCGCCACGGCACGCCGGCGGATGTGCGCCTCGTCGAGATCGGGCCTGGCCGCGGCACGATGATATCGGACATGCTGCGTGTCATCTCGCGCATCGCCCCGCCGCTTTTCGACACCATGACGGTGCATCTTGTCGAAACCAGCGAGCGCCTGCGCGACGTCCAGAACCAGACGCTCGAAGCCTATGGCGAAAAAATCGCTTGGCACGACGGATTCGACGAAGTCCCGCCCGGCTTCACCCTGATCGCCGCCAATGAATTGTTCGATGCGATCCCGATCCGCCAGTTTGTCCGCACGCAGACAGGTTTCCGCGAGCGCATGGTCGGGCTCGACGCCGACGGCGAGCTGACCTTTGCCGCCGGTGTCGCCGGCCTCGATCCCGCGCTGCTTCCCGAACCGGTGCAAAACCTGCCGCTCGGCACACTTTTCGAGATCTCCCCTGCCCGCCAGGCGGTGATGATGGCGATCTGCGAGCGGCTGCGCGCCTTCGGCGGCACGGCGCTTGTCATCGACTACGGCCATCTTGTCACCGGTTTCGGCGATACGCTGCAGGCGGTGCGCATGCATGAATTCGACCCGCCGCTTGCCCATCCCGGCGAAGCCGACCTGACGAGCCACGTCGATTTTCAGCAGCTCGCCGAAACGGCGCTGACATCAGGCCTGCATCTGAACGGCGCCCTGCACCAGGGCGACTTTCTGACCGGCCTCGGCATTCTCGAGCGCGCCGCCGCTCTCGGGCGCGACCGCGAGCCGCAGACCCAGCAGGTCATCCAGACGGCGGTCGACAGGCTTGCCGGCGCCGGTGAAGGCCGGATGGGCGAACTCTTCAAGGTCATGGCCGTCTCGCATCCGGCTGTCGATCTGATGCCCTTTCGGCCGGTGGATTGACAGGGCGCACGCGGCTGAGCCAACATCCGCGCGAACAGCAAGTTGAAGCGCGCCGCCGATGCGATGCGCTTGGGACAATAACAAACCTCTCGAAAAACCCGGAATCACAGATGCAGGACGCGGCCTCTCCCGCACCGATCGAAAGCGCGCTGCTGAACGGAGCGGCCGGCACCGCCATCCGCCACGGTTATTTCACCCGCGCCGGCGGTGTTTCCGAAGGGATCTATCGTGGTCTCAATGTCGGCCTCGGCTCCAGCGACGAGCGGGGCAAGGTGATGGAGAACCGCCGCCGCGTCGCGGCCTGGTTCGATCTGCCGGTCGAGCGGCTGGCAACCGTCCATCAGGTCCATTCTCCCGATGTCGTGACGGTCGGCGCCGACTATGATGGGGGCCGTCCCGATGCCGATGCGCTGGTGACGGCGGTCCCCGGCATTGCGCTTGGTGTGCTGGCCGCCGATTGCGGCCCCATCCTCTTTGCCGATCCCGAAAATCGCGTCATCGGTGCCGCCCATGCCGGCTGGAAGGGTGCGCTGACCGGCGTGCTCGAAAACACCGTCGCAGCCATGGAAGCGCTGGGGGCTGACCGCGGCAGCATAGTGGCCTGCCTCGGCCCCTCGATCAGCCAGGAGAGCTACGAAGTCGGACCGGAATTCGTCGATCGCTTCGTCGCCGAAAATCCCGATTACGAACGCTTCTTCATGCCTTCCGCAACGCCGGGCCGCGCCATGTTCGATCTGCCGGCACTGACCATCGACAGGCTGACCCGGGCCGGGGTGCGGGCCGAAAGCCTCGGCCTCTGCACCTATCTGGACAGCGAACGCTTCTTTTCCTATCGCCGGACGACACATCGCAAGGAGCCGGACTACGGCCGCCAGATTTCAGCGATATCAATCAGGGAGACTTGAGCAGCATGGCACTGCACTTCGAAAAGGCCGAGTTCGCAAGCCGACTTGCGCGCCTCACCGAGAAGATGAAGGAAGAAAAGCTCGACGCCCTGCTGCTCTTCGCCCAGGAAAGCATGTACTGGCTGACCGGCTACGACACCTTCGGCTACTGCTTCTTCCAGACGTTGATCGTCAAGAGCGACGGCACGATGGCGCTGATCACCCGCTCGGCCGATCTTCGCCAGGCTAAACACACATCGATCCTTGAGGATGTGCATATCTGGGTCGACAGGGTCAATGCCGATCCGACGCTCGACCTGAAGAACCTGCTGGTCGAGATGGATCTGCTCGGTGCCCGCATCGGCGTCGAATATGATACGCACGGCATGACCGGCCGCGTCGCCCGCCTGCTCGACGCGCAGTTGACCACTTTCGGCCAGATCGTCGATGCCTCCTATCTCGTCAGCCGTCTTCGCTTGATCAAGAGCCCGACCGAGGTCGCCTATGTCGAACGGGCTGCAGACCTCGCCGACGACGCGCTCGACGCCGCGATCCGGCTGACGAAACCGGGGGCTGACGAAGCCGACATCCTCGCCGCCATGCAGGGAGCGATTTTTTCCGGCGGCGGCGACTATCCCGCCAATGAGTTCATCATTGGCTCCGCCGCCGACGCGCTGCTCTGCCGCTACAAGGCCGGCCGCCGCAAGCTCGACGCCAATGACCAGCTGACGCTCGAATGGGCCGGCACTTACGCCCATTATCATGCCGCCATGATGCGCACGATCGTTATCGGCGAGCCGATGCAACGCCATCGCGAACTCTACAACGCCTGCCGCGAAACCATCGAAGCGATCGAGACCGTCCTGAAGCCCGGCCATACCTTCGGCGACGTCTTCGATATGCATGCCCGCATCATGGACGAGCGCGGCCTCGCCCGCCACCGGCTGAATGCCTGCGGTTATTCGCTCGGCGCCCGCTTCTCGCCCTCCTGGATGGAACATCAGATGTTCCATGTCGGCAATCCACAGCCGATCGAGCCGAACATGTCGCTCTTCGTGCACATGATCATTGCCGATTCCGATACCGGGACGGCGATGACGCTCGGACAGACCTATCTGACGACGTCGGATGCGCCACGCGCACTGTCGCGTCATCCACTCGATTTTATCGGCCTTTGAAGCCCGGGATTGACCGGTGAGAATCCGGAATTGACAGACGACCATCCCCGCCCGCATAAATTCGGGCGGGCTGATGCGATTGTGGGAAGGACGGATCACCGGATGACGCGAGCTGCGACTGTGCCCACGCTCCTGTTCACCATGGCCCTGCTCACCGCCTGCAATACCACCGACGCACTGACGCCGCTGGTCGGCATCGGCGAATCCTCCGGAGGCCCGTCGTCAAGCCCGGTGACCCAGCGTGAGGCCGAAGGTTTGGCGGGCACGCGTCAACCGGTTTTCGCCGCAACCTCGCAGCCGAATGGCTATCATCCAGCTTTCAATCAATCGCAGGCCGCCTATCGGCCGGGCAGTGGCGCCCTACCGACAACGATGCAGGAACAGGCAGACGCCCTGTCGAGGAACAGCACCTCGCCCGCCGCCTCCGCCCCGATCGAGGGACAGACACTGCCGCCGGCTGTGACCAATGCCGCGCCTCAGGCACAGTCCGACCAGACGCTCGACGCGCAGCCGCAGCAGACCGCCGCCCTCACCCCCGGCGCCTCTTCCGCCTCCGGCAATACCGTGCGCTTCCTGCCGATCATCGGCGCGCCGGTGCAGGCCGTAACGCCGCTCTCGCGCCAGCTCGGCGCCGAGGCGCGGGCGCACGGCCTTTCCATCAAGAGCTCGAACGATACGAGCAGCGACTACATTCTCAAAGGCTATCTCTCCGCCTTCAGCGACGAGGGCAAGGTCACCGTGGTCTATGTCTGGGACATTCTCGACAGCGGCGGCGCTCGCCTGCACCGCATTCAGGGGCAGGAAAGCGTGCCGACGGCGGCGGCCGACCCCTGGGCGGGCGTTCCGGCTTCGGTGATGCAGCAGATCGCCTCGAAAACCATCGCGGAATTCACCTCCTGGCGGCAGGCACGGGGCGGTTAGTCACAAACTTTTTGCAAATATCAAAGCCTGTGGCGCCTTTGCCCTTGCATTCACGGGGAAGCTGACTAAAAAGCGCGGCTATCAGCGCATAACAGGCGGACCAACATGAAGGTTTTCGCAGGCAATTCGAACCGGCAACTCGCCGAAGCGATCTGCAACTATCTCAACGTTCCCTTGGGGAAAGCCAGTGTCCGAAGGTTTGCCGATCAGGAAATCTTCGTGGAAATCCAGGAAAACGTCCGCGGCGAGGATGTTTTCCTCGTACAGCCCACGTCCTATCCTGCCAACGACCATTTGATGGAACTGCTGATCATGATCGACGCCATGCGTCGTTCATCAGCCCGCCGCATAACGGCCGTCCTCCCCTATTTCGGCTATGCCCGCCAGGACCGCCGCGCCTCCGGCCGCACCCCCATCTCGGCCAAGCTCGTCTCGAACCTGATCACGGAAGCCGGCGCCGACCGCGTCATGACGCTCGATCTCCACGCCGGCCAGATCCAGGGTTTCTTCGATATTCCAACAGACAATCTTTACGCGCTGCCGGTCCTGACGCGCGACATCAAGAGCCAATATGACCTCAGCAACGTCATGGTCGTCTCGCCTGATGTCGGCGGCGTCGTTCGCGCCCGTGCGCTTGCCAAGCGGCTGGACTGTCTTCTGTCGATCGTCGACAAGCGTCGCGACCGGCCGGGTGAATCCGAAGTCATGAACATCATTGGCGACGTCACCGGCAAGGACTGCCTGCTGATCGACGACATCGTCGATTCCGGCGGCACGCTCTGCAATGCGGCCGATGCGCTGCTCGCCCAGGGCGCTTCCAGCGTCACGGCTTATATCACCCACGGCGTGCTGTCCGGCGGCGCCGTTACCCGCGTCACCTCGTCCAAACTGCGCGAACTTGTCATTACCGACTCGATCCAGCCGACGACGGCGGTGCAGTCCGCCCACAATATCCGCGTCGTGACGACCGCTCCGCTGATCGGCGAAGCCATCAGCCGGACGAGCCAGGAAGAATCCGTCTCCAGCCTGTTCGATTAAAAAGAGCCGGCATTCGACCGGCTCTTTCAATTTCGGCATCAGATGGACCAGGCTATTACCACGCGTGCTCACCGAGCAGCGTGAATTGCTGGAAACGAAAGCCCAGAATAATCGTCGTTCCGATCGTCCGGCGAAGCTTGTCACGTAAGGCGCAACTCCGTTCCTTGCTCGCGTCATTCCCGGCCTTGTGCCGAGGATCTGCTGCCCTATCGACCGACGACAGAGTCTCGGGACAAGCCCGAAGCATGACGAAACAGGGGGTTGTTGGCTTTGTCAGCGGTCTGAAGCCGACTTTGTGGCGGATTTTTTGTGGTCAACACGCTGAAGCCGGCGCAAGGCCGGCCTCATTTATTTCTATCGCGATCGATAGCCCTCAAGGCTGCTGCGTCGGCGCAGGCACCGCGTCCTGGCCCTGATCCGGTTCCTGCTCCTGGTCCGGCTCTAACTCCTCATCCTGATCCGGACCATCCGGTCCCTTGACCTGCTGACCATTGACCGCCACGGAGCCGTCGCGGCTGACGCTAATGTCCCAGCGCGAGCGTCCGTCCGCATCGGTTTTGGCGAAACCCTTCACCATCATGATGCCGAAGGAGACCTGGTTGAGATCGGGATCGGTTTTCGCGAGTTCCTGAACCGCGGCGATCGTCTTGTCGAGATCGCGGGCAAGGATCGTCGCTTCCATCGAATAATCCTTCTCGGTATCGACGCGGCCCTCGATCTTGCCGGTCATGTCGACGTCATAGACATCCGACTTGGCGCTGATCTTCGGGAATTCCACCGTAAGCCGGCCATCGCGGAAAAGCTGTTTCGACATCTCCTCGCCGCGCTTCTCCGCTTCCTTGTCATTGAAGTCCAGTTTCATGAAGGCGTCGCCGAAGGTGGCGAAATCCAGGTTCGGAACGGCAACCTGCAGGTCGAAGCTGGTCGGCATGAAAGCTGAATAGTTTGCCGGCATCAGCGGCGTGTCGAGGCTGATCTCCTGCGCGTTCATGCCGAAGCCGAAGCGCATTGCATTGCTTGGCCCGTCCATGGCCAGGTTGTAGCCGAATGCTTTGGCGCCGCCCTTACCCATTTCGGTACTGACGGTCAGATTGTTGACCCCGATCGTCTCGTTGAACGAGGTAAGAAGCGGGAAGGCCTCCCTCAATATCCCCTTAAGCTTATCGCTGTTTTCGGGGCTCAATTTGTCCTCGTGGATGTGGTCGAGAACGAAGAAGATCGTGTCGCGGATCTGTTTGGCCGGCAGGCCGTTTACTTTACCCTCGAAATTGATCGCATCGGCCCGGACTTCGACGGGCGGCATCTGCTGGGCGGAAACCTGCTCCAGGAACGTCGACATCGAGCCGCCGATGACGAAATCGATGCGCCCGTTGCCGCCGGCGCTGTCCGTAGAATTCAGTGTATGTTTCATGCCGCCGAAGCTGACGTTGACTTCCTCGGTATCCGTCTTGCTCGTGAGCTTGATGTCCTTGGCCGTCGCGTCACTCGCGCGCAGATAGCTGATCGCAGGATCGAAGACGCCGTTATAGGCGAGCGAAGCGATGGAATAAGTGAAATCCGTCCGCTTCTGGTCCTTGTCCTTGAAATGGCCGGAGACGTTGAGCTCATTGTCGCCTTCGATATTCCAAAAGCCCCTGTCGGTGGGAGTGGCGAACATCGACCAGGGCGCCAAGCCATTGATCGTGAAGGTCGCAGGATCGACCTTGGTCAGCAGCTTTGCCAGATCGTAGATGATCTCGTAGCGCGTGCCCGCCGGATTGACGGTGATCAGGCCGTTCTTTGCCAGATCCTCCGGGAGCAGCTTCGTCAGGGTGCCCTTGAGCGCATCGGCGCCGGCCTGGTTGATCTCGACGCTCTGAGCCGTCGTGACAAGGCAAAGTGCCACCAAGCTCGTTGCCGTGACAAGTTTGAGACGCATGGTCTGGTTTTCTCCTCAGCCGCTTTTTTGATTGGGCATCCAAAGAGGTGAAGCGCGCCGATGTCAACCTCGGCTGAAGGGGCAGTGCTGAATTTTGCCGCGCGCGCAACGTCGATGCGATCCCACTTGCCGAAGCGCCCATATCGCCGGAAAACAGCCTGAATCCGCAACTTGCGTTTCCGGGCGACTTATAATATAGGCCACCGGTCCGCGTAGACACCCTTGGAGGCAACGCGGATGAGGCTGGGGAAACCCGCCTCCGGTTCGACGGAACAAGGCGTTTGCCTGCCGCCGGACTCTCCAAATAACCTCGAAAGGAATAGCCATGAGCCAGGAAACTTACGAGCTCAAGGCCGAGGCGCGCGAACGGGTTGGTAAGGGGTCCGCCCGTGAACTTCGCCGCAACGGTTTGATTCCCGCTGTCATCTATGGTGACAAGCAGGCCCCCATTGCCATCGCTCTCAACACCAATGAGGTGACGAAGCGCATCCACGCCGGCGGTTTCATGACCACCGTAGCGACCATCGAAGTCGACGGCAAGAAGTACAAGGTTCTGCCGAAGGACTACCAGCTCGATCCGGTCCGCGATTTCACGATGCATGTCGATTTCCTGCGCGTGTCGGGCAACACCCAGGTGAGCGTCGAAATCCCGGTTCACTTCATCAACGAAGCGAAGTCCCCGGGCCTCAAGGTCGGCGGCGTTCTGAACATCGTCCGCCATGAAGTCGAAGTGCATTGCCCGGCCGACGCGATCCCGGAATTCTTCGACATTGACCTCAGCGGCAAGAAGATCGGCGACAGCATCCATATTTCGGAAGTCACCCTTCCGAAGGGCGTGACCCCGGTCATCGACCGCGACTTCACCATCGCGACGATCGTCGCTCCGGCTGCCGGCGTCGAGAGCGCCGTCGAAGCTGAAGGCGAAGCCGAAGCCTGATCGCTTCGACCAATTTGTAAGGCCTATGGCCCGCCTTCCCGTGAACCGGGGAGGCGGGCTTTTCGTTGCCCGCAGGGCCTCCGTTTCAGCAACATTTAACGTATTCGTGAAAGCATGCCCCGTCAGCTGCGATGAAGCCGGCCCGAACGCGCGACAGCAAATATGGCCGGCCTGGGGGAGTAGACGGAACCATGAACAATTCCGTTGAGAACAGGTTTTTTGGAATTGTTTGCGGAGCGCTGCTTGTTTTTGTCGCTCCTCTCTTTGTTCTTTTTCTTTTTCTTTCCTCAGAGCGAGCCGACAAGGAAATACGCGATCATATCTCGGTTCTTCTTGTCGCCAACGCCCAGGCGCTGGCAAAGCCCCTCTGGGACCTGGATGAAGAAAGCGTCACCCAGATCAGCGCGACGGTCGTTTCCCAGGGCGCCATCGTCAAGGTCGAAGTGCGCGACCAGTCAGGCCAGCTCGACGTCAGCCAGTCCACCATTCCGCGCTCCTTCGACGGCAAGCTCGTGCAGGTGTCGCGCGCCATCATTTACAACACCATCGATGGCCCGAAGAATCTCGGCAGTATCAGTGTCTACTATCCCGCCCTCGGCCTGTTTTCCGGCCTGAAGCAGGAAGAGGTCGTTTTCATTTCGATCTTCATCTTCGCGGTTCTGACCGTTTTCGGCACTGCGCTGATCGGCAACCGCTTCTTCGTCATCCAGCCGCTGATGCGGCTGACGGCGGCGATCGAGGCCACCCGCCAGCTCGGCTCCCGCCATCACGTCGACTGGCAGTCGAACGACGAGATGGGACGGCTTGCCCACAGCTTCAACGAGATGCAGACCAAGCTCGAAAGCGAGGAGAAGGAGCTGAAGCTCGCCCATCGCCGCGCCACCGATATCTACAACCTCACTCCCGCCATGCTCTTCTCCCTCGACGAGGAAGACCGCATCACCGCCGTCAGCGACTATTGGCTGCTTGCCACCGGTTATAATCGCGCCGCCGTCATCGGCCGCAACTTTGCCAATCTCGTCACCGCAAATACCCGCGACAAGTTCGTCAAGCGCCGCCGGGCCGAAAGCGGCATGGCGGTCACCGTCAAGTTCGTCTGCCTGGATGGCCGCACCATGGACGTCCTCATCATGGAATCGGAAGCCGGCGCCGACGCTCACGATCGCCTTTCGCTATCGGTCATGACCGATGTGACCGAGCTTAAGGCCTCCGAGGACCGCAACCATCGCCAGGCAATCACCGACCACCTGACCGGGCTTCTCAACCGCCAGGGTTTTGAAGCCGTGCTCGACAGCAAGATCGCCGCGGCAGACGCCGCCGGCCAGGAGCTCGCCTGCCTCTTCGTCGATCTCGACCGCTTCAAGTGGATCAACGACAATATGGGCCACGCCGCCGGCGACAAGGCGCTGATTGAACTTGTCGAGCGCCTGAAGACCCATCTTGCTCCGTCCGACGAGGCGGCCCGTCTCGGCGGCGACGAATTCGCCATCCTGCTGCCGGCGAAGGACGCCGAAAGACGCGCCAAGGCGATGTGCGAACAGATCGCCTCGATTTTCGAAACCCCATTTGCCCCGGACATGCATCTGAGCGCTTCGATCGGCATCGCCATCTATCCGCATCATGCCGCGACCGCAGCCGAACTGCTGCAGAAATCCGACATGGCGATGTACGCCAAGAAACGCGACGGCAAGAATGGCGCGCAGCTCTTCGACAACGTCATGCTCGACCGCGCCCGCAGCCGCGCCGAAATCGAGGCCAATATCGAAGCCGGTCTTGCCGAAAGCTGGTTCGAGGCCTTCCTGCAGCCGATCGTCAACTTGAACGGCCGCAGCATTGCCGGTTTTGAAGCGCTGATGCGCCTCAACCATCCGCAGAAGGGCTTGATGCCGCCGACCGAAATCATCAGCGTCGCCGAAGAGACGGGAAAAATCGTCCGCGTCGGCAACGTCATCATGGAGAAGGCGATCGCCAATCTTGCGAAGATTTCCCGCATCTCAGGCATGCAGGATAGCTATCTCGCCATCAATTTCTCGCCGCTGCAGTTCGAGCCGGCGCTGCCGGCCCGGCTTGCCGCCATTGCCGGCCGCCACGGCATCCGCCCCGAACGCATCGTCGTCGAGATCACCGAAGCCGTGCTGATGCACGACAATCCGCAGATCCGCATGATCGTCACCGAGCTTCGCCGCTTCGGCTGCCGCATCGCGCTCGACGATTTCGGCACCGGCTATTCGTCGCTGAGTTACCTCAACCGTTTCCCTGTCGATATCATAAAGATCGACCAGTCCTTCACCCGCGCGATCAACGACGGCGACGATGACGTGCGCCAGAAGAGCCGCATGCTGATCGAAGGCATAACGACCCTGTCCCACAAGATGAACTGCACCGTCATCGCCGAGGGCATCGAGACCGAAGAGGAATGCCGCACACTCCACCAGATGGGGCTGGATTATGGTCAGGGCTACCTCTTCCATCGTCCGCAGCACGCAGCCAAGCTCATTGAGGAACTGATGACACCCCAATCGGCCGTCGCACGCGCCTCGTAAACGAAGAACGAAGGAGATGATCCGATGAAAAAGCTCCTGCTTCTCGCATGCCTGGCGCTGCCCTGCACCGCCCATGCGCAGACGATCAATTTCACCACCGAGGACTATGCCCCCTTCAACTATCGCGAAGGCAAGGTGATCAAGGGCGCGACGGTCGAGCAGGTCGAAAAGATGATGGCCGCGATCGGCGTCGACTATACGATTGAGGTCATGCCCTGGGCCCGCGCTTTCGGCCTCGCCCGCACGGCGCCGATGACCTGCGTTTTCGCCACAGCCCACAACAGCGCGCGCGATCCGCTGTTCAAATGGATCGAGCCGCTGCTCATCGATCGCAATATCCTGATCACCCGCAAGGGCTCGGGCGTCACCGCCGGCAATCTGGACGAGGCGAAGAAATATACGGTCGGCACCCAGCGCGAGGACTATACAGAGACGATCCTGAAGGAGAAGGGCTTCCCAAAGCTCGATGTCGCCAGCGACTTCAACGCCACACTGCGCAAGCTGCTCAGCGGCCGCATCGACATGATGCCGATCTCGGAGCTCTATTTCGACAAGCTGAAGGCCGACCAGCCGGTGGAAATGGTGACGGTGCTCTCCGCTCAGCCGATGGGCATCGCTTGCGAGAAGAGCTTTCCGGACGATCTGCGCGCCAAAATGCAGGCCGCCCTCGACAAACTGATCGCCGATGGCGACCAGAAACAGATCTTTCAGAAATACGGCATGAACCTCTCGGACTGAAGCTGCCCTTTCCGCTTGACTTTGCTCTCGTTTCCGGGTGGTGAACTCGGAAATGCTTAAGTGAGGACGACAGGTCATGCTGATCATCGCGGGTCTTGGCAATCCAGGCGGCAAATACGCCGGCAACCGCCACAATATCGGCTTCATGGCAGTCGATGCCATCCATCGGCGTCACAGCTTCTCGCCCTGGTCGAAGAAGTTCAAGGCCGAGATCGCCGAGGGTGAACTCGGCGGCGAGAAGGTGCTGCTGATCAAGCCGCAGACCTACATGAACCTCTCCGGTGAGGCCGTCGGCGAGGCGATGCGCTTTTACAAGCTCCAGCCCGCTGACCTTGTCGCTATCTATGACGAGCTCGACCTCTCCCCGGGCAAGGCGCGGCTGAAGACCGGCGGCGGCCATGGCGGCCACAACGGCATCAGGTCGCTGGACGCCCATTGTGGCAAGGAATACCGGCGCCTGCGCCTCGGCATCGGCCATCCCGGCATCAAGGAGATGGTGCAGAACCATGTGCTCGGCGATTTCGCCAAGGCCGACAAGGACTGGCTGGAACCGCTGCTCGACACGCTCGCCGACAATGCCGAGATGCTGGTGCGGAACGAGGATTCGCAGCTGATGAACAAGATCGCGCTGGCGCTCGGCGGCAAGGCCGAGGAGGAAAAACCGCGGAAGGAAGGCAAGGATGGCGAAAAGAAGCCGGCCGGTCAGTCGCATATCCGCCAAGCTCGCAGCAGCAATCAACCGAAACTCCCCGCCACCGGGCCGATGGCCGAGATGCTGAAGAAGATGTTCGGCAATAAGGGGGAATGAGGCCGATGCCGGACCAGGATTTCGCCGTCCGTCCCGCAGCTGCCGGCGATCTCTCGGGGCTGATGACCCTCTACCGGCATTTGAACCCCGCTGATCCGCTCCTCGACGACATCACCGCCGAGGAACGCTTCTCGGTTATCCTTGCCCAGCCCGGTATGACCGTCTTGATGGGCTTTGCCCGTGATATCGCTGTCGCCACCGTGACCATGATTGTCGTGCCGAACCTGACGCGGAACGGCGCCTCCTATGCGCTCCTCGAAAATGTCGTCACCCATGCCGACCACCGCCGACGCGGCTATGCCGGCGCCGTCATCAGCCATGCGGTGACCGAGGCCTGGAAGGCCGGCTGCTACAAGGTGATGCTGCTGACCGGCTCCAGGACTCCGGCGACGCTGCGCTTCTATGAGAATTGCGGCTTCCTGCAGGACAAGACCGGCTATCAGATCCGCCGCCCCTGAGCCTGGCTATTCCTCGGGCTCCGTCGTGAACATCAACGGAAAACCCATCTCCTTGGCAAGATCGATGCCCTCCTTGGCCTTTGTCTCGGCAATGTCCTTGGCGCAGACCACGACCACGCAGGAACCGAGCTTGTGCGCCGTCATCATCACCCGATAGCCGGTCTCCTCGCTCATGCGGAAGACAACCTTCAGGATCACGATGACGAATTCGCGTGGCGTATAGTCGTCATTGACGAGGATGACCTTATAGAGCTTCGGCTTGTCCAGCTTCGGCTTCACTTTGGTCTTCGGCTTCAGGGCAACGTCGTTGTCACTCATCGGAAAATCCACCCGTTGATGACATGGTCAGGAATCTTCAAAACAACTAATCATTATAGATGACGAATTTTCGACGGTGCGCCTTGCCCGCCGGCCTCGATCGGGAGGGAATTGGCAGTCCGAGTTGAGGCCGGATGTCATTGCGGCCGGCAACAGCGACCGTGCATCTGACGAAATTCGCAATGCATCGAAACCGCGATCACCCTCGAAAATAGGCCGGCACCG
The DNA here is from genome assembly GCF_003985125.1 of Rhizobium phaseoli. Taxonomy (GTDB): domain Bacteria; phylum Pseudomonadota; class Alphaproteobacteria; order Rhizobiales; family Rhizobiaceae; genus Rhizobium; species Rhizobium phaseoli. The sequence goes on along the minus strand of NZ_ML133573.1, from coordinate 158,527 downwards.
TTCCTTGGGCAAGTGAGCAACGTTAAAAGCTCGCTAAGACTTGACCACATTGCTCCTTTATCCCATAGGCACCAGCAACAAATTCAAGAACAGCAGGTTTTAGCCATGGGCTTCAAATGCGGCATCGTCGGTCTGCCGAACGTCGGCAAATCGACCCTCTTCAACGCGCTCACCAAGACGGCTGCGGCACAGGCCGCCAATTATCCCTTCTGCACGATCGAGCCGAACACCGGCGAAGTCGCCGTGCCCGATCCGCGCATGCGCAAGCTTGCCGACATCGCCAAGTCCAAGGAATTGATCCCGACCCGCATCTCCTTCGTCGACATTGCCGGCCTGGTGCGCGGCGCCTCGAAGGGCGAAGGTCTGGGCAACCAGTTCCTCGCCAATATCCGCGAAGTCGACGCGATCGTGCATGTGCTGCGTTGCTTCGAAGACAGCGATATCACCCATGTCGAGGGCCGCATCAACCCCGTCGCCGATGCAGAGACGATCGAGACCGAGCTGATGCTCGCCGACCTCGAAAGCCTGGAGCGCCGCACGGAGCAGACGCGCAAGCGCGCCACCGGCAAGGACAAGGAGTCGATGGCGATGCTGCCGATCATGGAAGCGTCGCTGAAGCTGCTCAACGAGGGCAAGCCGGTGCGCACGCTCCTATCGACGCTCGATGCCGAGGAGATTGCCATTCTCAAGGGCCTCAATCTGCTGACTTCGCATCCGGTGCTCTATGTCTGCAACGTCGCCGAGGCCGAGGCTTCGACCGGCAATGAATTCACCGAGGCCGTCGCTGCCATGGCTCGGGAACAGGGAGCCGAAACTGTCGTCATCTCGGCGGCAATCGAGGCCGAAGTCGCCCAGCTTCCCGAGGATGAAGCCAAGGAATTTCTCTCCGCCCTCGACCTCGATGAGGCGGGCCTCGACCGGCTGATCCGCGCCGGCTACAAGCTGCTCCACCTCATCACCTATTTCACCGTCGGCCCGAAGGAAACGCGCGCCTGGACGATCGAGCGCGGCACCAAGGCGCCGCAGGCGGCCGGCGTCATTCATTCGGATTTCGAGCGAGGCTTCATCCGTGCCAACACCATCGCCTATGACGACTACATCAAATTCAACGGCGAAGTCGGCGCCAAGGATGCCGGCAAGGCCCGCGACGAAGGCAAGGAATATGTTGTCCAGGACGGCGACGTCATCCACTTCCGCTTCAACACATAAATAAAAGAGCGCTGCCGCCTCAACCCGGCGGCAGCCTGTTTGCGATGGCCGGCGGCAATGCGCGCAACACCAGCCGGCGAAGCGGCATCCAGCCGGTGCCGATGATCAAGACGATCGCGCCGACGATAATCAGCGTCGTGAAGATGTAGGTGTTGACCGTGGCGCTTCCCTGCCGGAAGACGCTGAAGATCGCAACGCCGAGCGACAGCAGCCCCGAAGTGACGAAGGCCCGCCGGTCGATGATCAGGCCGATCAGCATCAGCACCGCCACCGTCGCGACGACCACCGGCGTCCGGGCCGACATGTTCGCCAGGTCGAAGATCCGGCCGCCTTCTCCGAAAGACATGAGGGAAACAGTGCTGTAGAGCAGCGCCGGCGCCGCGCCGAGATGCAGCCAGAACGCAATATCCGAGCGTGTTGTCCGGCGCAGCCGGTCGCCGAGATCGAAATAGAGCGCCGTGGCGAAGAGGCCGAGCGCGCAAAGAAGAGAGATCGCAGCCAGCAAGGCAAGATGATCCACGAAAAAACCCGGATTGCCGCTTAGCCATTGCACGAGACGCAACAGCAGGGTGAGTGCCAAGGCAAGCGCGGACATGATGGCAAGCGCCAGCGACAAGGGCACGCGATAGCGGGCATAGTAGACGCCGAGAAGGATCGGAAAGCCGGCAACGAATTGCGTCAGCCCTGCGCCGATTTCGGATGTCCACGGCGTGAAAACGCGGGACATCAGCAAGAATGTCCAGCAGAACAGGGAGATCGTCAGGCCGACGGCCGGCAAAGCGAGCCGCTGGCGGCGCACCAGGATTTCCGAAAGCACCAGGATCGCGGGCGGCACGGCATAAAGCGGCGCAAGGCCCCAGAGGCCGACGAGCGCCACGACGACGCCGATGGTGATCAGCACGTCGTGAAACCCGCGCACGAAGCGCGGTGTCTCCGTATCAGACCAGGCCTGCCCTTCGGCTGCCTGCCCCTCGGCTGCCAATGCCGGCTGCGGCCCGATGACAGCCACGCCACGCGCGGTCAGAAACGGCAGAAGCCGCCCGCCCGCCTCGGGCGAAATCAGCCCCTGGCGCGCTGCCTCGTCGAGTATCGACCTCAGATCAGTCATGCCGGTTTATCTCCCCCAAATCATTGAGCCCACGCGGATGCTATTGTAAGCACTTAGAGCATGATGCCGAAAAGTGTGAGCGGTTTTCGGGCGACATCATGCTCTAGAACAGGATTCAGATTTTTAGGCCGATTCGGCCTAAGGTGGTCATCCTGTGGCGCTTGATATGGCGGAGGAGCGAATGTCGGCAGAAAAGCTAGCCTTCGAGGATTTCGAACCCGGTCGCCGCTTTCCCCTCGGCCCGAAACCGGTGAGCGCCGAGGAAATCGTCGAATTCGCGCGAGAATTCGACCCGCAGCCGATGCATCTCGACGAGGTTGCCGGCCGCGCCAGCATTCTCGGCGGTCTTGCCGCCTCCGGCTGGCATACGTCCGCGATGCTGATGCGCATGATGGCCGACAGCTACATCCTGGACGCGCTCTGCGAGGGCGCGCCTGGCATCGATCTGATGGAATGGCGAAAGCCGGTGCTTTCAGGCGACACGCTGCAGGGTCACTCGACCGTGCTTGAGGCCCGGCCGATGCGCTCCCGCCCCGGCATCGGCATCGCCAAGTTCCGCCACGAGGTGGAAAATCAGCGCGGCGAGCTTGTTTGTCTCTCGGAAAATTCGGTCATGATCCGCATGCGCCCTGCCCCGGATATCAACATGAGTCCGGAGATGACAGCATGAGAATGTCTGAACTCTACGCCGTCGGCGAAAAGACCGAGATCGGCAGCTACGTCTTCACCGAGGAAAACATCATCCACTTCGCAACACGCTACGATCCGCAGCGTTTCCACGTCGATAAGGAAGCCGCCAAAGAAACCCTGTTCGGTGGCCTTTGCGCGTCGGGCTGGCACACCACCGCCGCCTGGATGCGGACCTTCCTCGCCTTCTGGAAAAGTCAGAGCGTCGCCCTCGCGCAAAGAGGGCTGACGGCGCCGAACCTCGGTCCCTCGCCGGGCTTCCAGAAACTGCAATGGCTGCGGCCGATCTTCCCGGGCGACGTCGTGACCTACTCCGTCGCCCTCCTCTCCAGCCGGCCGCTGGCATCGCGGCCGGGCTGGCACCTCAACACCATCCTCTGCGAAGGCATCAATCAAAACGGCGATCCCGTTATGCGCTTCGAAAGCGGCGTGCTGGAATTCGACTGACGCCATCGGCATCGGATCCGGGCTCAGTGCCCGGAGAATTCGACCAGCGTGTGCACGTTGACGCCGAGCTCTTCCAGCTTCCTGCGGCCGCCGAGGTCCGGCAGATCGATGACGAAGCAGGCGCCGACCACCTCCGCGCCGATCTGGCGCAGAAGCTGGGTGGCACCGACAGCCGTGCCGCCGGTGGCGATCAAGTCGTCGACCAGAATCACTTTCTCGCCGGGCTCGATCGCATCGCGATGCATCTCCATCTCGTCCACCCCATATTCGAGGCTGTAGGCGATGCGCACGGTATCGTGCGGCAGCTTGCCCTTCTTGCGGATCGGCACGAAGCCCGAGGAAAGCTGATGCGCCACCGCCCCACCGAGAATGAAGCCGCGCGCCTCCATGCCGGCAATCTTGTCGATCTTCGTGCCGGCATAGGGCTGCACCAGTTCATCGACCGCCCGGCGGAAGGCGCGGGGATTGCCGAGCAGCGTGGTGATGTCGCGGAAAATGATTCCGGGCTTCGGATAGTCGGGAATGGAACGAATGCTGGCTGCGAGCTCCGACGTCGTATTGTCCATGGAAAGTCCATATCTGCGAGGGCATGAAACGGCCGCACCCTACTGCATAATTCCTCAAATCGAAATTGATTTAGGGATAAATTATTCGGCAGTTCAAGGCGCTACGGCGCCCTTGTACGTCAGGAAGGACGCGCGTCGCTGAGACGCTTGACGCTGGGCGCGCAAGCGGCTCTCGAAGAGCATACGACGGCCGACCCAATGAAATCGCCGGCAACAAAAAGGCGGCCCCACGGGCCGCCTTTTCGAATTCAGACAAGGAAGGCTCAATGTTCCTTGTTGGCGTAGACCGAGCGCTTCGTCAGATAGATCAGCACCGTGAAGATCGCCAGGAAGATCATCACCATGAAGCCGGTGCGCTTGCGCTCCTCCAGATGCGGCTCGGCGGCCCACATCAGGAAGGAAGACACGTCCTTGGCATATTGGTCGACGGTTGCCGGCGCGCCGTCGTCATAAGTGACCTGGCCGTCGGAGAGCGGCTTCGGCATGGCGAAGGCAGCGGCTGCATGGAAATAGGGGTTGTAGTGCGCGCCCTGCGGCACCTGGAACCCGGCCGGCGGCTCTTCATAGCCCGTCAGCAGCGAGTAGATGTAGTCAGGCCCGCTTTCCTGATACTGGGTGAAGATGTCGACGACGAACCGCGGGAAGCCGCGCTCGACTTCGCGGGCCTTGGCGATCAGCGAGAAGTCAGGTGGAGCCGCGCCATTGTTGGAAGCGGCAGCTGCCTCGGCATTCGGGAACGGCGACGGGAAGTGATCGGAAGGGACCGCCTTTCGGTTGAACATCTCACCAGCCGCGTTCGGGCCATCCTGCACTTCGTAATTGGCGGCGAAAGCCTTCACCTGTGCCTCGGAATAACCGAGCTCGTCGAGCATGCGGAAAGGCACGAGGCTCATCGAATGGCAGGCAGAACAGACTTCTGTGTAGACCTTCAGGCCGCGCTGGAGCTGAGCCTTGTCGTAATGGCCGAACGGGCCGGCAAAGGTCCATTCCTGCTCCTTTGGCTCCTTCAGCGGATAGTGCGGCGTCGCACCTTCCTCGTGATGAGCAGGGGCTGCGCCATTCGCAGGCGTCGCTTCCTCGGCGAAAGCCGCACTGCCGAGCAGAGCGGCGACGGCGAGCGGCAGAATGCTTGCAACAAGCGTTTTCATGGTTCTATTCCCTTCCGTCGCTCGCTTAGGCATTGGCCGCCGCACTGGCAGCAGCAGTCTTGTTGCGCTTTTCGAGCACCGCCTCGGTGATCGAATTCGGGATACGGCGTGGCGTTTCCACCAGGCCGAGAACCGGCATCGCAACCAGGAAGAAAGCGAAGTAGAGAAGCGTGCAGAACTGCGAAATCATGACGTAGGTGCCTTCCGCCGGCTGCGAACCGAGCCAGCCGAGGATGATCGCGTTGATCACGAACAGCCAGAAGAACAGCTTGTACCAGGGACGGTAGACCGCCGAGCGAACCTTCGACGTATCGAGCCAGGGCAGGAAGAACAGCACGATGATCGCGCCGAACATCACGAGGACGCCGCCGAGCTTGGAGTCGATCGGGCCGATGTTGAAGGTGATCGAACGCAGCATCGCGTAGAACGGCAGGAAGTACCATTCCGGAACGATGTGAGCCGGGGTCTTCAACGGGTCGGCCGGGATGTAGTTATCGGCGTGGCCGAGGAAGTTCGGCAGGTAGAAGACGAAATAGGCGTAGACCAGCAGGAAGACGGAGACGCCGAGCGCATCCTTCATCGTCGCGTAGGGCGTGAAGCGCACCGTGTCCGTCTTCGTCTTGACCTCGACGCCGGTCGGGTTCGTCTGGCCGGTAACATGCAGCGCCCAGATATGCAGGACGACGACGCCGGCGATCATGAACGGCAGCAGGTAGTGCAGCGAGAAGAAGCGGTTCAGCGTCGGCTGGTCGACGGCAAAGCCGCCGAGCAGGAACTGCTGCACCCACTCGCCGACCAGCGGGAAAGCGGAGAAGAAGCCGGTGATAACGGTCGCGCCCCAGAAGGACATCTGGCCCCAAGGCAGCACGTAACCCATGAAGCCCGTCGCCATCATCAGAAGATAGATGACCACGCCAAGGATCCAGAGGATTTCGCGCGGCGCCTTGTAAGAGCCGTAATAGAGGCCGCGGGCAATATGCAGGTAGACGGCGACAAAGAAGAAGGATGCGCCGTTGGCATGCAGGTAGCGCAGCAGCCAGCCATGGTTGACGTCGCGCATGATCTTTTCAACCGAGTTGAAGGCGATCGTCGTGTCGGCGGAATAATGCATGGCGAGCGTCACGCCCGTCAGGATCTGCACGATCAGCATGACGGAGAGCATCGCGCCGAAGGTGTAGGCATAGTTCAGGTTCCTGGGAACCGGATATGCAACGAAGCTGTCATAGACCATGCGCGGTAGCGGCAGGCGCGCATCGACCCATTTTTCGAAGCCGGTTGATGGCTCGTAGCTGGAATGGCCACTCATGAATCAGTCTCCCCTCAACCGATCTTGATCTTGGTATCGGACACAAATGAAAAGGTCGGAATTGCCAGGTTCTGCGGCGCAGGACCTTTGCGGATGCGGCCGGCCGTATCGTAGACCGAGCCATGGCAGGGACAGAACCAACCATTGTACTCGCCGGCCTGGCCGAGCGGCACGCAACCGAGATGGGTGCAAGTGCCGATCATGACGATCCAGTTTTCCTTGTCCTTGCCGCCTGAACGATCAACACCCGTTGCCTGAGCCTCGGGCGGCAGGTTGGCATTGCGGGCGACCGGATCCTTGAGATCTGCCAGCGGAACATCGGCGGCTGCCTTCACTTCTTCAGGCGTGCGGTTGCGGATGAAGATCGGCTTGCCGCGCCACTTGACCGTCAGGGACATGCCGGGCTCGAGGGTCGCCACATCGACTTCGATGGAGGCGAGCGCCAGCGTCGACGCATCCGGCCGCATCTGGTCGATGAACGGCCAAGCAACCGCAACGGCGCCCACAGCACCCGCCATACCAGTGGTGAGATAAAGGAAATCACGGCGAGTAGGCTCTGTCGAAGCCTCGCTTGTCGTTACGTGTTCGCTCACGGCTTAACCATCCTCTGCGCAATTATCGCGGAATTCCGCCCTGCCCCCTCTGCCGGCGAATCGATCTGGACACATTTCGGCCATAGATTCCCCGGCAATCCGGCGCGTTCTAAGCTTGATCGCAAATTATGTCCAGCCTTGACAAGGGGATGAGGGCACAATGTCGCGGGAAATTTCGGATGAATTTTTTAAGGCAAATACGAGCTTGCCGGCATGCTGCATTGCAACAAAAAAGCCGCCGTGATAGGCGCAATCGCAATCACGCCAGCGAGCCGGACCGAAGCGGATGAGAGACACGATTTTTTGCGTATTCAGCGTCCTCACGACCCTGGTCCTCGCCATCGTTTCGTTGCGGTATGTCACCGATTTTTATCTGCTTTCCTTCTTTTACAGCTTCCAGCTCCATCTGGCCGCGGCCGCTGCGCTCGCCTCCCTCGCGGCCTTGCTTGTCAAGCGCCATTGGTACGGCCTGCTGACGCTCGGCATATCCCTGGCTCTTGCCGTCCATGGCATCGTGATGACCCGCGAATTTGCCCAGCCCGCCGTCGATGCGCACCGCCCGGTTCTTTTCCGGCTGATGTCCTTCAATATCGAAAACGATAATTTTGCAAACGGTGGCGCGATCGCCGACATGGCGATTGCCTCGGGCGCCGATGTCGTCAACCTCCTCGAGGCCGAGCCGGTTCTGGCGGAATTGCCGCGGCTTCTGAAAACCTATCCTTATTATGTCGGCTGCGGCATCGGCATGCAGCAATGCGATACGCTGGTCCTGTCGAAGCGCCCGCTCATCGAGCCGCGCATCCGCAGTCTCGGCCTGCTGTGGCGCAATCGGCTGACGATCTCGACGGTCGATTTCGACGGCCGCAAAGTCAACTTCCTGACCGCGCATCTGACCAAACCCTATTACGATGAGTTCTACGGCCTGGAGCTCGAAGACCTCGCCGCGATCGCGCCCACCCTGCCGGGACCGCTGGTGCTGGCCGGTGATTTCAACTCGTCTATTCTGACGCCAGCGGTACAAAATCTTCTGCGCACCGAAGGCTTTGGCACCGTATCGCTGGAACCCGCGACCTGGCCGATCGCAGCCAGCGTCTTCGGCATTCCGATCGACCACATCTTTGCGAGGGCGCCCCTGCGGCTGAAATCGGTCCGCCGCATCGCCGACAGCTTCGGCTCAAACCATTTTGGCCTCATGGCGGAATTCGCCGTCGACCCCTGAGCCGAGATCCCCGTCCACCGCGAGGAAGCCGCCGGACTGACGCGCCCAAAGTTCGGCGTAGAGCCCGCCTTGGCGAAGCAGTTCGTCGTGGCTGCCCTCCTCGATGATCCGGCCGAGATCGACGACGATCAGCCGGTCGAGCGCAGCGATCGTCGACAGCCGGTGGGCGATCGCAAGCACGGTCTTGCCCTCCATGATCCGATGGAGATTGGACTGGATCGCTTCCTCCACTTCCGAATCGAGCGCCGACGTCGCTTCGTCGAGAACCAGGATGGGAGCATCCTTCAGCATCACCCGGGCAATGGCGATGCGCTGCCGCTGGCCGCCCGACAATTTGACGCCGCGCTCGCCGACATGGGCATCAAAGCCTCTGCGGCCCTGCTGATCCTGCAGGCGGGCGATAAAATCGATGGCTTCGGCGCGCCGGGCCGCCTCGATCAGCCGCTCCTCGCCTGCGTCCGGCCGTCCGAACAGGATATTGTCGCGCACCGATCGATGCAGCAGCGAGGTATCCTGGCTGACGACGCCGATCTGCATCCGGAGCGTTTCCTGGGTCACGGCAGATATGTCCTGCCCATCGACAAGGATGCGGCCCTCCTGAAGGTCGTAGAGGCGCAGCAGCAGGTTCATCAACGTCGATTTTCCCGCCCCCGAACGGCCGACGATCCCGACTTTTTCGCCCGGACGGATGGTCAGGGAGAAGTCGTCGACGACCGGCTGCTGATCCTTGCCATAGCGGAAGGAGACATTGTCGAAGCGAATGCCGGGCTGGCGGATCACCAGGCTCTTCGCATCGGCACGGTCGACAAGCCCGAGCGGCTGGGAGATCAACTCGGCGGCATTCTGGATGGTGCCGAGATTGCGCATGATGCCGTTGAACTGCGTCATCAGCCGTCCGAGCAGGAAATTCAGCCTCAGCACCAGCGCCAGCGAGAATGCCACCGCGCCGGAACTGACCAGGCCGCGCAGCCAGAGATCGACGCTCAAGCCCGCCATCGTCACGATCATCAGGCCGGAGAGCAGCGCCATGGAGGCTCTGACGCCGGTGATGAACCGCGTGAAGCGCAGCACCGTATCCTGATAGATGTCGAAGCCCTGGCGCATGTAGCGGTCGCTCTCTTCGTCGCGGGCAAAAAGCTTCAGCGTCTGCATATTGCTGTAGGAATCGACCATCCGGCCGTTCAGCATCGATCCCGCTTCCGCCGTCTCGCGGGAATGATGGCGAATCCTCGGGACGAAGTGGCGGGCAAGCAGGCTGAAGGCGCCAAGCCAGAACAGCACGACGGCGGCAAGGGAAAAGTCCAATCGGGCGACCAGCACCAGCGTCGTGACCGCATAAATTCCGACGAACCAGACGCTTTCCATCAGCGAGGTGACGAGATCGCCGGTCGCCTGGCCGGCCGACCAGACCTTGGTGACGATGCGCCCGGAGAAATCGCTCTGAAAGAACGACAATGATTGCCTTGAGACGTGGAGATAAGATTGCCAACGTGCTAGATTGTAGAAGCCCGGGGTGATCACCTGCTGATCGACGAGGGCAATCAGGAAGGCGACGACGAAGCGCACCAGCCCGATCAGGGCGAGCATGCCGAACAGTTCGCCGCCATGGGCCGCGAGAAGACCGCTCCAGCCGGCACCGGGCGTAATGCTGGCGAGAATATCGACGAGGCGTCCGACGAACCAGAAGAGTGCGGCTTCGATTGCGGCCGATGCGCCGCCGAGTATGAGCATGGTGATGAACGGCATCCTCGTCTGGCCGATATAGAACCAGATGAAGCCGAGCGTTCCCGGCGGCGGCTGAAGATTGGCGCGCGGGCGGAACGGATCGATCCAGGTCTCGAACAGGCGGAAGATGGGTCGCAGAAACATGGAAGCGATATAGGCGGATTGGGCGGAGCGGCAAAGGGAATGAAAAGCGGTCGCAATCTTATATTTTTGTAATGATCGATAACATCGGCGGCATCGCCATTGATTGCCCGCCAACCGGTCACAATCTGACGTTACGATCGCGCTTCAACGGAGGGAAGGCCATGGAAACGAAAATGCTCGATGCGCATATTCCGCTTCCGCTTGCAGAAAGACTGGATGCCCTGGCTCTCGACCTGGCGCTGGCGCGCGACGCGATCGTTACCGCGGCCATCACCGCCTGGCTCGACAGCGAGGAACGCCGCCGCATCGCCACGCTGCGCACGCTGGCAGCCGCCAATACTATTGTCGTCGTCGAACATGATAGGGTGATCGATTGGGCCGACAGCCTTTGAAACGGCGGAAAGGACGCCTTGTACCCCATTGGCAAGTCAAATCAGTCTAATAATTCGAATGGCCCTCCCCGCTCTCGCAGGGAGGGCTTTGATTATTCCGCCGCCTCTTCCGCCTCTTCGGCGTGATCGGAGAGGAAGCCACCGGACTGGCGGTTCCACAGGTCGGCATAGATGCCGCCGCTCTGGATCAGTTCGGCATGCGAGCCGGCCTCGATGATCCGACCCTTGTCGAGCACGATCAGCCGGTCCATCTCGGTCAGCGTCGACAGCCGGTGAGCGATTGCGATCACCGTCTTGCCCTCCATCAGGGCGAAGAGGTTTTCCTGGATCGCCGCCTCTACTTCCGAATCGAGCGCCGAGGTCGCCTCGTCGAGCACCAGGATCGGCGCGTCCTTCAGGAAGACGCGAGCAATCGCTATGCGCTGACGCTGGCCGCCAGACAGTTTGACACCGCGCTCGCCAACCTGCGCGTCGAGCCCTTGGCGGCCCTGCATGTCGACGAGCCCTTCGATGAACTCCCAGGCATTGGCGCGCTTGGCGGCCTCGATCACTTCGGCGTCCGTCGCCTCCGGCCGGCCATAGGCGATGTTGTCGCGAATCGAACGGTGCAGCAGCGACGTATCCTGCGTCACCACCCCGATCAGCGAGCGCAGGCTTTCCTGCGAGACGCCTGATATGTCCTGGCCGTCAATGGTGATGCGGCCGCCCTCCAGGTCGTAGAAGCGCAGCAGCAGGTTCATCAGCGTCGTCTTGCCGGCGCCGGAGCGGCCGACGAGACCGACCTTCTCGCCCGCCCTGATGTCGAGCGACAGGTTGTCGATGACACCCTTGCTCTTGCCGTAGTGGAAGCGGATGCGCTCGTAGTGGATCGCGCCCTTCTTCGCCGTCATGGAAGGCGCGCCCGGCTTGTCGACGATGTCGTGCTGTTTGCTCATCATCTCCATGCCGTCATAGACCGTGCCGATATTCTCGAACAGCGCCGAGACTTCCCACATGATCCATTGCGACATGCCATTGACGCGCATGGCAAGGCCGATGGCAATGGCGATGGCGCCGACCGAGATCGCGCCGTTCAGCCAGAACCAGATCGACAGGCCGGAGACGACGAAGAGCGCGACGCAGTTGTTCAGATAGACGCTGATGTGGAAGAGCGTCACCTTACGCATCTGCCTGTGCACGGTCTGCAGGAACTCGTCCATGCCTTCCTTGGCATAGACCTCCTCGCGGCCGGCATGCGAAAACAGCTTGACGGTGGCGATATTCGTATAGCTGTCGACCACACGCCCCGTCATCATCGAGCGCGCATCGGCCTGCTGTGCCGCGATCTTGCGAAGCCGCGGCACGAAATAGGAGACGATGCTGACATAGATGGCGAGCCAGACGAGGATCGGGATCATCAGCCGCCAGTCGGCGGCCGCGATCACGATGATCATCGTCAGGAAATAGCTGACGACATAAACGAAGACGTCGAGGATCTTCATCACCGTTTCGCGGACGGCAAGCGAGGTCTGCATCACCTTGGTCGCGACACGCCCGGCAAACTCGTTGGCGAAGAACGTCATGCTGTGGCGCAGCAGGAAGCGGTGCATCTGCCAGCGGGCGCTCATCGGATAATTGCCGAGCAGCATCTGATGCATGATCAGTGAATCGAGGCCGGCCGCCAGCGGCAAGCCGACCAGCACCAGCACCGCCATCCAGAAAAGCCTGTGGCCCTCCGTCTGCAGGAACGTGGCGCGGTCGGCATGAGTCAGCCAGTCGACGATGTCGCCGAGAAACTGGAAGAGCGCCACTTCGCCGACGGCGATCGACGCCGTCAGCATCGCCATCAGGCCGAGCCAGGGTGCCGCCGGCTTGCTGTAGTGCCAGCAGAAGGCAAAAAGACCTTTGGGCGGAGCGACGGGCTCCTCGCTCGGAAAGGGATTGAGTCGCTGTTCGAACCAGCCAAACATGAAATTGCTCCGAAACATCCGCGTCTCGGCTCCCGGCTTCGCGCCATCTGAGCGCACTGCAAGCACATATGGGAACCGACCGTTCAAGGGGCGAGGCTGAAACAGCCGCACAATGGATCAAAAGGGGATTTCAGGAAGAAATGCGCGCTAGCGGCGCCATGTCGCCTTGATCGGCATCACGGCGGGAAAGCGCACAATGAGCAAGATATTCATGTCGGCCCTCCCTGCTGGCGATTGAAGACGTGCATGGATAACGCGAAAATCGCGAAATTTCCAGCCCCATGACGGCGGAAATTGACCGTTTCGGGGCCAAAATGCGCCTCGTTGCGGCGAAATGCCGGTTGCTTTAGGTATCTCGCATCCCGACGAAACAAACGGCGCATGATGACCGACTTCAGATTGGCACTCTACCAACCGGATATAGCAGGCAATACCGGCACGATCCTGCGTCTTGCCGCCTGCCTCGGTTTCGCGGTCGATCTGATCGAGCCGGCCGGCTTCGACGTTTCCGATCGCAACCTGAAACGATCGGGAATGGATTATATCGCTGCCGCCGCGCTGACCCGCCATGTCAGTTGGGATCGTTTCGAAGCATGGCGCGCCACGACCGGCCGCCGCCTCATCCTCGCTTCGACCAAGGCAGCCGATCGCTACACCGATTTCACCTTCCGTCCGGACGACATCCTGCTTCTCGGCCGGGAAAGCGCCGGCGTTCCGGACCACGTGCATGAAAGGGCCGACGCCCGCATCCTGATCCCGATGGTCGAAGGCCAGCGCTCGATCAACGTCGCCGTCTCGGCCGCGATGATCGTCGGCGAAGCGATGCGCCAGACCGTCTGGGCTTGAGCGGCAGCGGCCGCAACGAAACGGGCAAAGCCCCGGATGTGTCAGAAATCGACATTGCCAATCCGCCGGATCAGTCTATATTTATTAGCCGGGCAATCAAAAAAATCGCATGGCGGCTGCGATTTCAATAGCTTGGAGAGGCGTCTCGCAGGCTTGAGTCGCGCCGACAGATAAAGGAAGAATAAAAACAAAAAATGGATTCCACGGTCATCATGATCAACCTGTTCGGCGCCGTCGCTTTGCTGCTGTTCGGCCTTGCGCAGGTGAAGGACGGCGTATCCAGAGCCTTCGGCGCCCGGCTCAGAACAGGACTTGCGACCGGAACGCGCGGCAGCCTTCGGTCCTTCCTGTCGGGCCTTATTGCCACCGTCGCGCTGCAGAGCTCGACGGCGACGGCATTGATGACCGCCTCCTTCGTCGAACGTGACCTGATCAAGCCGCGCATGGCGCAGATCGTCCTGCTTGGCGCCAATGTCGGCACTGCGATCACCGCGTGGATCGTCGCAACCGGCATAGAGTGGCTCTCTCCGCTTCTGATCCTGACCGGCATTGTGCTCTACCGCGGCCGCTCCAGCGCCCGCCAGGGCGGTGGCGCAGCGCTGGTCGGCATTGGGCTGATGCTGTTGTCGCTGCATCTCCTTGGCCTCGCAACGGAGCCGATGCGGACGTCTCCCGCCCTTGCCGCATTCATCGGCCTGCTGAACGGCGCCCTGCCCGTAGCACTGCTCTTTTCGGCGGCCCTTGCCTTCCTTTCCTCGTCGAGCCTGGCGGTGGTCGTTCTGATTCTGTCGCTCGCTTCCGCTGGCCTCATCTCGCCCGAACTTGTCATCGTTCTCGTGCTCGGCGCCAATCTCGGCGGCGCCATACCGCCCGTCATAGCAACCTTGGGCGGTCCGGTTTCGGCCCGGCGCGTAACGCTTGGCAATCTCGCCGTCCGCACGCTCGGCTGCCTCATCGCCCTGCCCCTTGCGGGCTACGGTGCCGAACTCATCCAGATGCTGCCCTTCGGCCCGGCCAAGCTGCCGGTCGACGCTCATCTGGCCTTCAATCTTCTGCTTGCCGCGCTGGCGTGGCCTTTCTCCCGGCCGCTCGCCAGCCTGATGGCCCGGCTGGTGCCGGATCAGCCCGAGCCCGACACCGCGCCGAAATATCTGGATCCGCAGGAGCTTTCGGCACCCGTTATCGCTCTTGCCAGCGCCACGCGTGAAGTGTTGGGGATCGGCGACCTGATCGAGCGCATGCTGATGCGGGTTTCGGAAGCCTTCGAGCAGAACAATGCCTCCAAGCTTGCCGAAATCGCAGCCCTCGAAGAACGCGTCGATACGTTGCAGCAGGCAGTGAAGGTCTATCTGTCGAAACTTGGCCGTGAAGGCCTCAGTGACGAAAACGCCCGCCGCTCCATCGTCGTCATCGATTATGCGATCAATCTCGAACATATGGGCGACATCATCGAGAAGGGGCTCTCGGAGCAGGTGGCGAAGAAGATCTCGCTGGGCCTCAGATTTTCCGAGGATGGTCATCGGGAACTCAGAACACTATTCGACCTGACGATCGACAATCTGCGCGTCGCCCAGACCATCTTCGTCACCCGCGACTTCAACCTCGCGCGCCAGATGATGGAGACGAAAGTCGAGGTGCGCCGGATGGAGAAGCAGTCAGCTGAACATCATCTCGAACGCCTGCGCGACGGCCGTGCCGACAGCCTGCAAACGAGCTCTTTGCATCTCGACATGCTGCGCGATCTGAAGAGGATCAATGCCCACATCGTCTCCGTGGCATATCCCATTATGGATGAGAGCGGCCTGCTGATCGAAAGTCGCGTGCGAGCCGTCGCAGAATGACGGTTAGTCTGCCGAAGGCAGGCGGCGCATGGTGAATTCGATCCGATCGCCGTCGAGCTGGCGCCAGCTCTCCACTTCGGTCCAATAGGCCGCTTTCGGATATTCGTCGAACCATTCGCGCGCCTTGGCGCGGGCGTCGATCAAGCCGAGGCAATATGTCTGACGCACGAAATGGTCTTTGCGGGTCGGATTTTCCGCCCGGTGTTTTGCCATTCTGCGCTTCAGGCCGTCAAAGGACGGAGGTCCTGGAATTTTCGCCATTAAACCTACCTCTGCAAAGGAAAGGTAGTATCGAAATCGCGGATTTGCGAGTCGAATCTTGGCTGCACATGCCCGCGCCTGTCGGCTTGGCGAGATGCGGCGCCACCTGCTAAACCGGAGGTGCAATCAAGAATGAGCGAGTCGTTTCCCTTGCGGATACCGACCGCTGGAGGCGTGACATGGAAAGACCGGAACTGCCGATCGGCTTGCCTGACGATATCGAGGAGAAGAAGGAGGCCGCCCGCACGTGGTTCGAAGGGCTGCGCGATACGATCTGCGCCTCCTTCGAGGCTCTTGAAGACGGGTTGGAAGGCCCGCTCTCCGATCAGGAGCCCGGCCGCTTCGTCGCCAAGGATTGGTCGCGCGAAAACGGGGCCGGCGGCGGCGGCCGGATGTCGATGATGGAAGGCCGTGTCTTCGAGAAGGTCGGCGTCCATACTTCCACGGTATACGGCGAATTCTCCCCGGAATTCCGGGCGCAGATACCCGGCGCCAAGGACGATCCGCGGTTCTGGGCCTCAGGCATCTCGCTGATCGCCCATCCCGTCAATCCCAACGTCCCGGCGGTGCATATGAACACCCGCATGGTGGTGACGACCAGCCGCTGGTTCGGCGGCGGCGCCGACTTGACGCCAGTGCTGTCGCGCCGCCGCACGCAGGAGGACGAGGACAGCCAACTCTTCCACAAGGCCATGGAGATTGCCTGCCGCAATCATGCCGTCGCCGACTACGATGCCTACAAGGCCTGGTGCGACGACTATTTTTTCCTGAAGCACCGCAACGAGCCTCGCGGCATCGGCGGCATCTTCTACGACTGGTTGCATTCGAGCGAGGACTCGGGCGGCTGGAACGCCGATTTCGCCTTCACCCGCGATGTCGGCCGGGCCTTCGCCATGGTTTACCCGAAGATCGTCCGTTCCAACTTCAACAAGCTGTGGACGGAAGCCGATCGTGACGAACAATTGATCCGTCGCGGCCGATACGTCGAATTCAATCTGCTGTATGATCGCGGCACGATCTTCGGCCTGAAGACCGGCGGCAACGTCGAGTCCATTCTCTCCTCGCTGCCACCCGTCGTACGCTGGCCGTGAGACTATGAGATCTCATCGATAAATTCGAACCGAGGGACCTTCATAAAAGCTCAGTGAGTCCTAACTTTATATGTACGTGCGTAACAATCGGAGGAGGATTGTCATGACGACACAAAGCGGCTCGCCTGCGTCCACGGATGTCCAGGAAACATTCCGTGCCATCGACACGCCCGAGTTCCTGATACGCATCGCCGAGAAACTGCGGGCCAAGAGCGGCTCGGATCTGCCGCTGTGCTGCTTCATCGAGCAGGTCAAGCTACAGCTGGCCGGCGGAAAGTCGCCGGAAGAGCTGCAGAACGACGCAGCCAACAGCAACACGCCCGGCCATCTCTCGGATACCTACAAAGCCTGGGCGATGCCCGACTGAAAGACCTTCTCCGGTCGTCACTCGATGCCGGCCGGAACCTTCCCGTCCTCCGTACATTTCATCAATCGCGTGCAAACGCGACGGCCGTTGTGTTCAGACAGAGGAGAAGACCATGCGACTTTTCGAATGCGGCACGCTTGTTCCCGGCTGCGCCTGGCACACCCGGGCGGATAGTGACGCAGAAGTGGTCCGCCGCGCCGTCGAGCATCTGAAATCCGCTCACGGCGAAACCACCATACGCGAAAACATGGTTGATAACATCAAGGCCCGCATCCGCGACGAAGCGACCGCCGCCTGACGGCCGGTGGCCGAGTCCTGGCGCCCCAATGACGATAACAGCGCCGCGTCACCGGACGCGACGCAGTATCAACTATCGTACTCGTTCCTGCAGCCGCGCGAGCAGCACTGCCCGATCGGAAGCGAAGTTTTCCTCCACCCATTGATTTTCCAGGCTGCCAAGCAGTTCGCCGACACGCGGGCCGGATGGGATGCCCGCCGCGATCACGTCTGCACCATTCACGGGAAACTGCGGCTTCTTCCACGTCATGGCCCGATCCAGGAGCTTTCCGAGCCGCGCCGAGCGCGCCATCTCGCTAAGATCGCCCTCGGCCCTCCCGCGTGCGACGCCAAGCGCCAGCTTCAGGCGCGTCGTGATGCCGTCCGCGCCGTTGCGGTAAAGCAGCCGCTCGAAGGCGGCCGACGTAATCTCGTCGTCGATCGGTGCCGCCATCGCCCAGGCCTTGAGAGTGGCCGCTTCCGCATTCGAGAGCTTCAGCCGGGCCGCAAGCGCCTCCAGCCGCGCCGCATCGGGCGGCACGATCGCTGCAAGGCGCAGCAATGGGTCGGGCGCCCAGCCGAGCGCCTTTTCCGTGGCAACCAGCGCGGGGATCGCGTCGATCCCCCATCGTTCGGTCTCCGGCAGGATTTCCGTCAGCACCGCCACCTGCCGCATCCAGAGCAGCGCCCGGCCGGGATCGGCGGCACCAAGCAGTTTTCTGAGCTCCGACCACACACGTTCGGCCGACAGCGTCTTCAGTTTCGAACGCGCCGCCGCACAGGCCTTCAGCCCTTCGGCATCCGGACGCCCGGAACCGTAATAGGCAAAGAAACGGAAGAAGCGCAGAATGCGCAGATGGTCCTCGGCAATACGCGTTGCCGCATCGCCGATGAAACGGATGTTGCGCGCCTCGATGTCGGCAAGCCCGCCGACGAGATCCACCACCTCGCCTCTCGCATCGGCATAGAGCGCGTTGATCGTCAGGTCCCGCCGTTCGGCATCGGCCTTCCAGTCAGTGCTGAAGGCCACTTTGGCATGACGCCCATCGGTCTCGACGTCGGTGCGAAGCGTCGTCACCTCGAAAGGCTTGCCGTCGATGACGAGCGTCACCGTGCCGTGCTGCAGGCCGGTCGGCACCGCCTTGATTCCGGCCGCCGCCGCTCGTTCGATCACGATCTCGGGCGTCAGCGTCGTGGCGATATCGATATCGCTGACCGGCAAGCCCATCAGGCTGTTGCGCACTGCGCCGCCGACCACCCGCCCTTCCCCGCCGTCGGACCCACCACCGGCCCCACCACCGGCATTGAGAAGCGCAAGGATCCGGCCGAGCGCCGGATCGCGGAACCATGCTTGGTCGGCAAGGCCTGTCATGCATAAAGCCTTTCATAGAGCGTGCGGACGATGCCGGCGGTGATGCCCCAGATCATCCTGGTTTCATAGGGCACACGGTAGAAATGCCGGTCGAGGCCATCGATGACGCGCCTGTCGCGCCGGTGATTGGCAGGGTTCATCAGGAAAGAGAGCGGCACTTCGAACACGTCGTCCACCTCGGCCGGGTTCGGCCGCAAGGCAAAACCACGCTTGACGACGCCGAGCACGGGCGTGATGCGGAAACCGGTCGAGGCGAGATAATTCGGCAGCCTGCCGACCGTCTCGACGAAGGAGCCGGCAAGCCCGATCTCCTCCTCCGTCTCGCGGATTGCCGCCATTTCGGGCGAGATATCGGCCGGATCGATGGATCCGCCGGGAAAGGCGATCTGGCCGGAATGCTTGCGCAGCGTCGTCGTGCGCTTGGTGAAGATCACCCGCGCTTCCTCGCCGTCGTCGATGACGGGCACGAGCACCGCGGCATCGCGCAGCTTGAAAGTCGCCACTTCAGCCACGATGTCGGGATTGAGGACATGGTCGCCGTGATCACGCCAGGCATGATCCACAGGCCCGCCATTCTGATTGAGCGCACGGCGGCGGAATTCAGCTGCGGAGAACAGCGGATGTCGTTGGGTGATCGCATCATTCATCGGGAAAGCATATCCAGTTCGTCGGCCGGCATGACAGGAAAGACCTCGCCGGCGGAGCGGATAGCAAACATCGCCTGCCCCTCCACGTCGACGGTCTCTCCGAGTGCCACCAGTTCATACATCACTGCACGCGACACCAGCGCCTCCAGCCGCCCGCGCACATGCAGATAGGGTTTCAGTTCGGCATTGCCGCCCGCAATGGCAAAGCGCAGCCGATGTTCTCCTCCCGCTTCCACGACATCGCCGACATTGGTGCGGAACGTCAGCACTTGGCGGCCCTCCCGCTCCGTCACGCTCATCTCCACGGCGATGAAAGGAGCGTCGGCGACCCTGATGCCGACCTTTTCCACAGGAGTTACGAGATAGGTCTTCTCATCCTCATCCTTGCGCAAAACCGTCGAAAACAGCCGCACCAGCGCCGGCCGGCCAATCGGCGTGCCCATGTAGAACCACGTGCCGTCGGCCCTGATCTCCATGTCGATATCGCCGCAGAACGGCGGATTCCACCGCTCGACCGGCGGAAGTCCACGTTTTTTACCGCTGTTTTCCTCGGACGCGCGTGAAATCAGCGCGGCAAGTCCCGCTGCATCCGCCTGTCCGCTGATTTCCTCGGCTGCCATTCTTCCGTCCCGGTTTGTCCTTAACGAAGTGAAGTCACGAGATAGTCATTCGTAACGAACTTGTCAGCCCGTCGCATCTCCATAACTCTATCGAGTATGAGGCAGATGTATAAGTCCGCCGATTCGCTGCCGAATGATTTCAGCCGTTGGAGATGCCCATGGGTATGATGAAGACCGAAGCCAGCCTCGATGAAAAGGCGATCGTCGCCGCCGCCGAGAAGGCGCTCTCCGATATCGCCGCCATTCGCACAGAAGTCTCGAAGGTGATCTTCGGTCAGGAAAGCGTCGTCGAGAACACCATTCTCGCCGTGCTCTCCGGCGGTCACGCCCTGCTCGTCGGCGTCCCCGGCCTTGCCAAGACCAGGCTGGTGACGACGCTCGGCGAAGTGCTCGGCCTTGCCGCCAACCGCATTCAGTTCACCCCCGACCTGATGCCTTCGGATATTCTCGGCTCAGAAGTGATGGACCAGGACGACAGCGGCCGCCGCTCCTTCCGTTTCGTCAAGGGCCCGGTCTTCGCCCAGCTTCTGATGGCCGACGAAATCAACCGCGCCTCGCCGCGCACCCAGTCGGCGCTCCTGCAAGCGATGCAGGAATATCATATCACGATTGCCGGCCAGCGCTATGACCTGCCGGCGCCCTTCCATGTGCTCGCCACCCAGAACCCGCTGGAGCAGGAAGGCACCTATCCGCTGCCCGAAGCCCAGCTCGACCGTTTCCTGCTGCAGGTCGACGTCAACTATCCCGAGCTCGCCGCCGAACGCCAGATCCTGCTCGAGACGACGGGCCTCGGCGAAACCCGGCCGGCGGCGATCATCGATGCGCAGCGGCTGATCGAAATCCAGACCCTGGTGCGCCAGATGCCGGTGAGCGAGACGGTCGTCGACGCCATCCTTTCGCTAGTCCGCTCCGCCCGCCCCGGACAGGGCAACGCGTCGACCGACAAGAATGTCGCCTGGGGTCCAGGCCCTCGCGCCGGCCAAGCGATGATGCTCTGCGCTCGTGCCCGCGCGCTCTACGAGGGCCGCCTCGCTCCGTCTCTCGACGATATCTTCGCGCTTGCCGAACCCATTCTCCAGCACCGCATGGCGCTGACTTTCGCCGCCCGCGCCGAAGGCATGTCGGTGCGCGACGTCATCGCCGGACTGGTGAAGCAGGCAAAGGGATAAGGAAGCCGGACGCGTGGCATCTATCGGACAGATCGTCAACCCGACGTCAGGCAGCGATGCCCTTTCCCGCGCCAGACAGCGGGCCGCCCTGATGCCGGACTGCCTGGTGGAGGCCAAGCGCATCGCCAACACGGTGATCGCCGGCTGGCACGGCCGCCGCAAGCGCGGTATCGGCGAGAATTTCTGGCAGTTCCGTCCCTATGCCGAGGGTGAGAGCCTGTCGCGCATCGATTGGCGCCGTTCTGCCCGCGACGACCATACGTATGTGCGCGAGCGCGAATGGGAGGCAGCGCATACGATCTGGCTCTGGTGCGACCTGTCGCCTTCGATGATGTACAAGTCGAGTTATGGCAGCGCCTCCAAGGAAAGCCGGGCGCTGGTCGTCATGCTGGCGCTGGCCGAAATCCTTTCTCGCTCCGGCGAACGCATCGGCTGCCCCGGCATCATGGAACCCGCCTCCACTCGCACGGCAGCAGAACGCCTCGCCTCCGCGCTGATGCACGCGCCGGTGGCCGGCGGCCTGCCGGAAACGGGGATGATCCGCGGCTGGAGCGACCTCGTCCTCATCGGCGATTTCCTCGACGACGCGCCGGCGATCATGGAACGGCTCGGCCCGCTTGCCCGCCGCGGCCTACGCGGCCACGTGGTCGAGATATCCGACCCCGCCGAGGAAATCTTCCCCTATAGCGGCCGCACCCAATTCACCGATCCTGAGACCGGAGCGAGGCTGATCTCCGGCCGCACCGAACATATCCGCGAGGCCTATCGCAACGCCTACCTCGCCCGCAGGGAGAGCCTCGGCCAGTCGCTGCGCCATCTCGGCTGGACCTTCACGAGCCATCGCACCGATCACCTCGCCTCCGAAGCGCTGGTCGCGGTGCACATGTATCTGTCCGGCATGCCGGCCAAGGCTACGCATGGGGGGCAGCTGTGAACGCTCTTCCCTTCGCTTTCGCCTATCCCGCCATTCTCGGCGCCCTCATCGCCCTGCCCGTGATCTGGTGGCTGCTCAGGCTGACGCCGCCACATCCGAAGAGCGAGATCTTTCCACCGCTGAAGATTCTCGCATCGGTGCTGAAGCGCGAAGAGACGCCGGCCCAGAGCCCCTGGTGGCTGACGCTGCTGCGCATGCTGCTCGCCGCCACCATCATCTTCGCAATCGCCGATCCGGTCTTCAATCCGCGCACCAGTTCGCTCGCATCGGGCGGCCCGCTCGTCCTCTTCGTCGACAATAGCTGGGCCGCGGCACCCGACTGGGAGCGGCGCGTCCAGACGGCCGACGCGCTGATCGACGATGCCGAATCCGCCGGCATGCCGGTGTCGATCGCCTTCACTGCTGATCCGGCCAACGACGCCGTGCCCGGCATCGCCGCGGCCGCCCGCGACAAGCTGCGCGCCGCCGAGCCGCGGCCGCTGGCGCCGGACCGCAAGCGCGCCTTCCAGGCGCTGCGCTCCGCCTTGAACGGCATCAAGCCCGGAACCCTCGCCTTTCTGACCGACGGCGCCGCCGCCGAAGCCGACGACGCAACGGTCCGTCAGCTGGCTGATTTCCAGCCCGCTGATCTGCGCCTGATCGAGGGCGATGCCGCGCGGACGATTGCGATCACCGCGGCCAACAACGCCGCTGATGCCATGACCGTCAAAGTCACGCGACTCAACGCTGCGCATGCCGCATCCGTAGCGCTGAACGCCGTCGACAGCCAGGGCCGCTCGATCGCCAACGGTCGGGTGGACTTCCGTCCCGGCCAAAGCGTCGCGACGAGTTCGATCACTGCCCCCTTCGAGATGCGCAACGATTTCGCGCGCATCAGCGTCGACAACGGCGCGACAGCAGGCGCGGTCCATCTTCTCGACGACGCATTCAAGCGCCGCCGCGTGGTGTTGCTGTCGGGAGCAGGCGGGGACGAGTTCCAGCCGCTGCTGTCGCCGCTCTATTATATTCAGCGGGCGCTGCAGCCCTATGCGGATCTAATCCAGCCCGGCGATTCCGATCTTTCGGTTGCCATACCGAAACTTCTCGCCAGCAATCCCTCGATCATTATCATGGCCGATATCGGCCGGCTCCCGGAGGACACCTACGAACCCCTGACGCGCTGGATATCGAATGGCGGCATGCTCTTGCGCTTCGCCGGCCCGCGCATGGCGGCAGCACCTGCCGACGACCCTCTCATCCCCGTCATTCTGCGCCAGGGAGAACGAGCGCTGGGCGGCACATTGTCCTGGAGCGAACCGCAGTCGCTGGCCGAATTTCCGAATTTCGGGCCTTTCTCGGGCATAGCGCGTCCTTCCGACGTCGTCGTCAAGCGGCAGGTGCTTGCCGAACCGACACCCGATCTTGCCGAGCGCACCTGGGCGAGCCTTGCCGACGGCACGCCGCTCGTGACGATGAAGCCGCTGGCATCCGGCCAGATCGTTCTGTTTCACGTCACCGCCGAAGCGACTTGGTCGGATCTGCCGATTTCGGGCACTTTTGTCGACATGCTGCGTCATCTTCTGCAAATATCGCGCTCGGGCGGTGTGACGTCGGAGGCCCGCGGCAATGCGCGTGTGGCCGAGACGCTGCCGCCATTCCGCATGCTGACGGCCAAGGGCGCTCTCATCTCCGAGACGGGTTCGGCGCGGCCGCTCACTCCAAAGGCCGGAACGGAGCCGACGGCGAATTTCGACAATCCGCCCGGGCTTTATGGTTCGGAAGATGGTTTCACCTCTCTGAACGTGCTGCCGGAGGGCGCCGAACTGAAGCCGCTCGACACGGCAGGGGCGACGGCTGTGCGCGAAGGCTTGATCGGCGGCGAAAGCTGGTCGGCAAAACCCGCGCTCTTTCTTGCCGCCTTTCTGCTGCTGCTGGCCGACAGCCTGATCGTCCTCTTCATGAACGGCGCCTTCTCGCGCATGCGCCCGGCTGCCCGCACCATGAGCGTGATCGCGATAGCGCTCGCCGCCGCCTTCCTGCTGCCGCCCGGTACGCTGCACGCCAACGATTCTCAGCCCGGCGACGACCTGATCCTGCAGCGGCTTGACAACACCCACCTCGCCTATGTCGTCACCGGCGAACAGGAGGTGGACAATATATCCGAACGCGGTCTCGAGGGCCTCACCCAGTTCCTGACCTTCCGCACGACGCTGGAGCCGGCGCCGCCCGTCGGCCTTGACCTAACCACGGACGAACTCGCCTTCTATCCGATCATCTACTGGCCGGTTTCGGCAACGGCCCCGATGCCGTCGACGGCGGCGATCAGCCGCATCGACGCCTATATGCGCAACGGCGGCACAGTGCTTTTCGATACGCGCGATCAGATCAGCGCCTTGGACAATGGCGGCAATGTCAGCGCCAACGGTCAGAGGCTGCAGGAGATCCTTGCCAATCTCGACATTCCGCCGCTCGAGCCGGTACCATCAGATCACGTGCTGACGAAATCCTTCTACCTCCTGCAGAGCTTTCCGGGCCGTTATGCCGGCAGCCCCCTCTGGATCGAGGCCCGGCAGGGCGGCGGCCGCGAAACAACCGAAAAATCGGCGGCGACTGCCGACGGGGTTTCGCCGATCCTGATCACCGGCAATGATTTCGCCGGCGCCTGGGCGGTCGACGACAACGGCGTGCCGATGCTGCCGACCGTGCCCTCCGACGAAGGGCAGCGCGAATATGCCTATCGTTCCGGCGTCAATATCATGATGTATATGCTGACCGGCAACTACAAGACCGACCAGGTTCATGTTCCCGACCTCCTTGAACGGTTAGGACAATGAGATGACCTTCGACTTTTCGCCTTTTCTGCCCTGGCCGGTTCTGGCGGCACTTGCCGCCATCGGCGCGGTCATCGCCGCCTTCGCGATTTGGCGTGGCATCCGCGGCGCCTGGATCAGGACGCTGGCGGCACTCGCCCTGCTGACGGCGCTCGCCAATCCCGTGCTGCTGCAGGAGGATCGGGATCCGCTGTCGACGATCGTCCCCGTTCTCGTCGACCGGAGCCAGAGCCAGCAGACGCCCGACCGGGCCAAGATGACCGACGATGCGCTGGCGGCCCTGAAGTCCCAGCTCGCCCGCTTTCCGCAGATAGAGCCTCGCTTCATCGATGTCGAAGGCGACGTCAATTCCGACGTGCCGTCGACGCGCCTGTTCGACGCCCTGTCGGCCAACATTGCCGATGTTCCGCCGTCCCGCATCGGCGGCGCCATCATGCTGACCGACGGCGAAGTCCACGATGTTCCGGCCGCCAATCAGGCCCTCGGTTTCGACGCGCCGATCCACGGCCTCATCACCGGCAAGGCCAACGAATTCGATCGCCGCATCGAAGTCATCAAGGGGCCGCGCTTCGGCATCGTCAATGAGGAGCAGCAGGTCGTCCTGCGCGTCTTCGACGACGGCCCGAGCCCCGGCGGCACCGCCGACGTCACGGTGAAGATCAACGGTGATGAAATCGCCACCCTGCAAGCGACACCCGGCCAGGATACGCCTTTCTCCTTCAAGGTGCCGGGGGGCGGCAGCAACGTGCTCGAATTCTCGGTCGCGGCACTTCCCGGCGAAGTCACCACTGCCAATAACCGCGCCGTCCACGTCATCGACGGCATCCGCCAGAATCTGCGCGTCCTGCTTGTCTCCGGCGAGCCGCATGCCGGCGAACGCGCCTGGCGAAACCTGTTGAAATCCGACGCCTCGGTCGATCTCGTCCATTTCACCATTCTGCGTCCGCCGGAAAAGCAGGATGGCACGCCGATCAACGAGCTGTCGCTGATCGCTTTCCCGACACGCGAACTCTTCATCGACAAGATCAAGGATTTCGACCTGATCATCTTCGACCGTTATCAGGACCGGGCGAATGTGCTGCCGATGCTCTATTACGACAACATCGCCCAATATGTGGAGAACGGCGGAGCCCTGCTGATCGCCGCCGGTCCGGAACATGCAAGCCCGGAATCGATCGCGATGACGCCGCTTGCCTCCGTGCTGCCGGCCGAGCCGACAGGCCGGATGATCGAGAAGGCCTTCTACCCTCGCCTGTCCGAGGAAGGCCGCAAGCATCCCGTCACGCGCGGTCTGGACGGCTCGAGCGAGGATCCGCCGCATTGGGGGCGCTGGTTCCGCAGCGTCGACGTCGAGCGGCCGCAGGGCGAGACGATCATGCTGGGCGCCGACAACCATCCGCTATTGGTGCTGAACCGCGCCGGCCAGGGCCGCGTCGCCATGCTGCTCTCCGATCAGGGCTGGCTCTGGGCTCGCGGTTTCGAAGGCGGCGGTCCGAATGTCTCGCTCTATCGCCGCATCGCCCATTGGCTGATGAAGGAGCCGGCGCTCGAGGAAGAAGCGCTGACGGCGCGCGCTTCCGGCCGGACCCTTGAAATCACCCGCCAGACGATCGGCGACAATCCGGGGAATGCCACCGTACGCTATCCCTCCGGCAAGACCGAAACCTTGCCGCTGACCCAATCCGAACCCGGCCTCTACAAGGCGGAGAAGCGGATGGACGAGATCGGCCTCTTCGAAATCCGCAACGGCAAATTGTCGACCCTTGTCCATATCGGCGCCGTCGACGCGCCGGAATTCAAGGCCATGATCTCGACGACAAATGTGCTGAAACCTGTCATCGACAGGAGCAAAGGTCTCGTGACTCGCGTCGCCAGTGAAAAGGGCGCGATCACCGTGCCGCCGATATTGCCCGTGCGCGCCCAGGTCCGCGTCTCCGACAATGACCGCATGATGATCCGCATGACCAGCGAAACAGTCTTGAAGGGCATCAACACGCTGCCGCTCTTTGCCGGTTTTGCTGGCGTCGGCATTTTGCTGCTCGCCTTCGGGACCATGTGGTGGCGCGAGGGGCGGTAGTCGCATGCGGGGATTCGAGCTCACCGGCGCGCCCTCGCCGGAGGAACTTGCGGCGATCACCGATGCGCTCTCGGCCTTCAACACCGGCGATGTCGGTCCCGCGGATCGTCGGCCGCTTGCCATCCTCATCCGCGATACCGACGGCAAGGTGACCGGCGGCCTGTCCGGCTTTACCGCCTGGGGCTGGCTCTTCACCCAGATGCTCTATATCCCCGAGACGCTGCGCGGCGCCGGTCTCGCCGGCAAGCTCCTCGCAGAAGCGGAGGAAGAGGCGAGAGCCCGGGGGTGCGGCGGCGCCTGGATCGACACGTTCAGCCCGCAGGCTCTCAGCGCCTATCTGCGCCAAGGTTATGAAGTCTTCGGGGAACTCGAGGATTTTCCGCAAGGCCGCACACGCAGCTTTCTCAGGAAAAGATTATAAATCTCCGTGCCAGGCGATGACGCCCTTCAGCCGCTCATGCACACCCTCGGCGATCGGAACGACGAGCACACGGGCGGGATCGACGGGGCCCGGGAAGGTCAGCGCGTTATAGGCGACCTTCTCGAAACCGAGCGGGCCGTAATAGGGCGGATCGCCGACAAGGATGACGGCTTCCGAACCCTTGCGCCGCGCCGCTTCCACCGCGATCCGCACCAGTTCCCGGCCGATGCCCATATTCTTGTGCGAGGGACGCACGGCAAGCGGGCCGAGAAGATGACCTTTCACTGTGCCGGCCAGAACCGGCGTCATCCGCACCGAGGCGATCGTTTCGCCGTCGTCGGCGCAGATGAAGGAGAGCGACAGGTCATGCGGTCCCTGCTCGCGAATGCGTGCGGCCGCACGCGTGAAGCGGCCCGGACCGAAGGCTTCTTCGTTGATATGTTCGATGGCGGCGTCGTGGGACGCGTCTTCGGTGAGATAGACGAGATCGTGCTTGTACATGATGACAGAAACCGGATGGACAGATTGATGGGTCTCGAACACGCCTTCGGCGTTCGGGAGCATCAGCGTCGTCGCGGGTTTCTGGAAATGAACATCACGCAGGGATCCTAAAATCGTGGAAACGCCGATAGCAGGAAAAATTTCCGCCGTCCAACGCAAAATGCACACCATGGCGCCGCGCCTCTTTCCAAACGCTCAAAGGAGCCTGCAGCGCTCTTAATGATGCTGTCCGAACGACGTGACACAGTGTTCAACCTTTACCGCCTGCAAAGCCCCGCTATCTCAGCTAACTTCCGCTCCGACACGCAATCGAGGAAATGAAGATCATGGGAATGCTGGTGGACGGCGTCTGGCACGAAGCCTGGTACGACACGAAGGAGAGCAATGGCCAATTCAAACGGCAGCCCTCGCAGTTCCGCAATTGGGTGACGGCAGACGGCAAGGCCGGTCCCACCGGCAGCGGCGGCTTCAAGGCCGAGCCCGGCCGTTACCATCTCTACGTCTCGCTTGCCTGTCCCTGGGCGCACCGCACGCTGATCTTCCGCAAGCTGAAGAAGCTGGAGGAGCTGATTTCGGTTTCCGTTGTCGATCCGCTGATGGTCGAGAACGGCTGGGAGTTCAAGATCGGCGACGGCGCGACCGGCGATCATCTCTTCGGCGCGGCGACACTCTGGCAGATCTATGTCAAGGCGAATCCACACTATTCCGGCCGCGTGACGGTGCCCGTCCTCTGGGACAAGAAGTCAGGCACAATCGTCAACAACGAATCCGCCGAGATCATCCGCATGTTCAACAGCGCCTTCGACGGGTTGACCGGGTCAAAGGCCGATTTCTATCCCGAAGATCTGCGCGCCGACATCGATGCGCTGAACGCTATCGTCTACGACACCGTCAACAATGGCGTCTACAAAGCGGGCTTTGCCACCGCCCAGGAAGCCTACGCGGAGAATGTCACCAAGCTGTTCGAAACACTCGACAGGCTCGACGAGCGCCTCGGCAAGAGCCGCTACCTCTTCGGCGACCGGCAGACCGAGGCCGACTGGCGCCTGTTCACGACGCTGGTGCGTTTCGACCCCGTCTATGTCGGCCATTTCAAGTGCAACATTCGCCGGATCGCCGACTACCGGAACCTGCCTGGCTACCTCAGAGATCTCTACCAGACGGCAGGCGTCGCCGAGACGGTAAACCTCGATCACATCAAGCAGCACTATTACCGCAGCCACAAGACGATCAACCCGACCGGCATCGTTCCCGTCGGCCCGACGCTCGACCTCGACAGCCCGCATGGTCGTGCAAAGCCTTACGCGGCCTGAGCCCTGTCACCAACGATGGTCGGGCTGCTGCTCGCCGCGAAGTTCGGCAAGGCGGCGATATGTCGCCTCGGTCGTACCCTCGGGCAGGCTGTCGAGGGAAAAGAAGCCGCTGTCGGAAATCTCCCAATCCGGCGGCCGCGGTGCCGTCTGCTCGACGGTGACCCGGTAGAACACGACATGGTCGCGCCGCGTGGTTGTCGTGTTGAAATAGACCTGGATCAGCTGCGGCTTGCCGATGATCCTGAGGTTGCCCTCCTCGCGCAACTCCTTGGCTAGCGCTTCCTCGACAGTCTCGTTGCGTTCCAGCCCGCCGCCCGGCATATGCCAGCCGCCGACATAGCTGTGGCGGACTAGAAAAATCCGCCCCTGTGCATCGAAGCAGGCGGCTCTGACACCCATTGTCATGCCCCGGGCGAAAGAGAAATAGACATGCAGAAGGCGCAGGGCCGTCCTGATATGAAGGGGCCGCTTTTCTTTATCCACCATCGCTCCGTTTCAGCTCTTCATCGCGCCGGATGTGTTTGATTTGTCAATAAGCTGGTCTATGTCTCGTAGCATGTTCAAGCTCGCGCATATTTCCGACGTCCATCTTGGGCCGTTGCCCCGTCTTTCCATCCAGGAGCTGTTTTCCAAACGCATAACGGGCTTTGTGAACTGGCATCGAAATCGGCGCAAGCACCTTTTCGGCAGCACGCTCGATCTGCTGCTCGATGACATCCGCGCCCATCAGGCCGATCATCTGGCCGTCACCGGCGACCTTGTCAATCTGGCGAGCGGCATCGAAATCCGCGCCGCCGCCGCCTGGCTGCGCGAGCTCGGCGATCCCGCCCACACCTCGGTCGTTCCCGGCAATCACGACGCCTATGTGCCGGGCGCCTATGAGAAATCAATGCGGGCCTGGTACGACTATGTCCGTGGCGATCTCGCCCCACCGCAATGGCAGGAGGACCGGCACATCTTCCCCTATCTGCGCGTCCGCGGCAAAGTCGCGATCGTCGGCTGCTCGACGGCTGTCGCCACCCCTCCCTTCGCCGCCTCCGGCTTCTTCGGCGCGCGCCAGGCGCGCGATACCGTCAACATGCTGCGCGCGGCCGGCGAAGCCGGCCTCTTCCGTGTCGTCATGATCCATCATCCGCCGATCCGCGGGGCCACGACCTTCTACAAGCGGATGATCGGCATCCGCCGCTTCGCCGCCGTGATTTCGACGGGCGGCGCCGAACTTGTATTGCATGGCCACACACACCTGAACACGCTGCACTGGCTGCGCGGCCAGGTGCAGCCGGTGCCCGTCGTCGGCATCGCATCGGCCTCGCAGGGACCGGGCAGCATCAAGCCGGCCGCAGCCTACAATCTCTTCTCCATCGATGGCTCTCCCGGTGCCTGGGAGCTGAGCGGCGAGCGCTTCAGCCTGAACCGGGCCGGCGACGCGGTGATTCCGGAAAGCGTTGATATTTTCGGGGCTTAGCGACGGATCGGACTCCGTTCACTGCGCGCTTGAATCGATCTGCGAACACGTCCGATCATCGTCGCAACATTTGCCATAGAGGTTTCTTATCCTCTTGGTATTTTCGGCGGTAAGCGTACAATCCGCGCAACGCATCGCCTCAGAATGGAGCCCGCCCATGACCTTCTCCTTCCATCTTCTTGGCAGAATTTCGCTTGCTACAGGCCTTGCCTTCGGCATCGCCACGGCCGCTTTCGCGGTCGGCGGCGGCAACGACGACACCAACCCGCCGCCGAAGACCGAGACGACCAAGACCTGCACCGGCGGCAAGGTCTGGGACAAGGCCAAAAAGGAATGCGTCACCCCGAAGAAGAGCAGCTTCAACGACGACGACCTCTACAATTTTGCCCGCGAATTTGCCTATGCCGGCCAGTATGAGAACGCCATCACCGTGCTCAACCTCGCCCGCAATCAAAACGACCCGCGCATCCTGAACTATCTCGGCTACTCCAACCGGAAAGCCGGCCGCATGGAACTCGGCATGTCCTATTACCGCAAGGCGCTGCAGGCCGATGAGAACTACATCCTCGCCCGCTCCTACATGGGCATGGCGCTGGTGGAACAGGGAGACATCCAGGGCGCCCGCGTCCAGCTCGTCGAAATCCGCGATCGCGGCGGCGAAGGCACCTGGGCCTATCGCGCTCTGCTGCAAAGCTTGAACGGCTACAGGACATATTGACGCAAGCTTTGCAGGCTAGATTACGAAAATTCCCTGGGAAAGGGGACTGGAAACGACCGGATGCTTGCGAAGTGGAGGAGAGTTGTTCCATAAAGCGCATGCATGACCGGCGACAAGAAGGCCGGATTCGCGTCCGATCGCTTAAGCGTCGTCCGCGAAACTACTGTGAGTGCTCCTGGATAGACAATGCGTCAGCCCGCAACGACCATCGACCTCCGCCGTGATCTCGTCGGCCTTCTGCCGCGCCTTCGCCGCTTCGCGATCACGCTCGCGGGCGAGGCGACTGCGGCCGACGAACTGATCCAGGCCGTTTGTCAGCGGGCTATCTCCAAGGGGCATCAGTGGAGCGGCGAAGGCCGGCTGGAAAGCTGGATGTACACGCTAGCCCGCCAGCAATGGGCCGACGACAGCCGCAAGCGCAAGCCGAGGGCGTCGGCCCGCGGCAATGTCACTGATATTCGCGAGGCCGCGCGCGAGCGCTCAGCCTCGATTGATCCCGACGCCATCCATCGCATGATCGCCGACATGCCGGACGGCGTTTCCTCGATCTTCCTGCTGGTCGACGTCGAAGGCCACAGCTACCAGCAGGCGGCCGACATCATGGGCATTCCGGCGGCGACCGTCGCCTCTCAGCTCGCCACTGCAAGGCTGCATTTCGCAGCCCTTGCCGGCACCCACCCGATCCACAGGTACTGAATTGCTCGATCTCAGGAAATTGTCGCTCGAAGCCCAGCTCACCGCCCTCCTCGATGGCGAAGTCTCGCCCGAACAGCGCCACGAGCTGGAGCAGCGCCTGGCAAATGACGAGAATGCGCGCCGGCTGCATGAAAAATTGCGCCACGGCGCCGATTTCGGCCGCCGCCGCCTCGACGACGTGCTGAAGGAGCCGGTGCCGCTCGCCCTCGTCCGCTCGATCAAGAGCACGCAGCCGCCGAAAACGCCGATCTCTCAGCGCGCCACGCGCCCGCAGGTAAAGCTGGCACCGAGCGGCCCACAAGCACTCGCTGCCGCCCTCATCCTCTTCGTCCTAGGCTGCGGCATCGGCTACTTTGCCGGCACCGCCCCGGACGCAGACGAATTCGCAACCACGACCTCAGCCTCTGCGCCGGCCAATACCAGCGACTGGCTGGGCGACGTCACCGCTTATCAGCGCCTGCTGATCCGCCAGCCCCGTCATCTCGTCGAAGTGCCCGCCTCGCAGGCAGAGGAAATCTCCAGCTGGCTGACGACGGCCATCGGCGTGCCCTTCCGCGTGCCGGATCTCAGCGCCAAGGCCTGGACCTTCCAGGGCGCCCGCGTCATCCTCGGCGACAGCCGTCCCGTCGGTCAGCTCGTCTATTCCAACACCGACGGCGACATCATCTCCATCTGCTTCCGCAAGGATGCGCAGCCACCGGAAACCGACGACTTCAAGGAAACGATCAAAGATGAGATCGGCCTGGTGACCTGGCACAATGCCGGCACTTCCTACGTGCTCGCCGGCCCCTCCTCCGAGGCAGCCCTCGGCCAGCTGGCGATGGAGATCGCCACGGCGATCTGACGGCGGCTATCGCATGTGTCGAATGATTACCGCCAGCGGAGCTGCGAACCTATGGCGAAATCGACCATTAGCATCAGAGCGCGCCTTTCATTGCGTTTCGGTAGCGCTCAGCGAAGACTCAAGGAAGCCAATCTCCTCATCAGGCCGCGCCGCACCGAAGCGATCGCGGCCTGAAGCCTATCGGATCAGGCCTTGCCGGCCTTCACGTCGAGTACCCGGTTGGCCGCCGAGACGATCGCCTCCAGCGAGGCCGCGACGATATTGGTATTGATGCCGGCGCCGAACAGCTTGCCGCCGGGATAGGACGTCTCGACGTAAGAGATCGCCGCCGCGTTCGAGCCGTGCTGCAGCGAGTGCTCGGAGTAGTCCTCGACCGACATTTCGATGCCGAGATAATGCGACAATGCATTGATGAAGCCGTCGATCGGACCATTACCGCGGCCTTCGATCCGCTTGATCTCGCCATTGTCCGATATCTCGGCCGCGACGATCCGCTGACCCCTGCGCTCAGTATCGGGATAGGTGTGATGGTCGACGAATTTGAGACGCGCTTCGGGTTGGGTCACGTATCGCTCGATGAAGCGATCGTAGATGCGCTTCGAGGGAAGCTCCTTGCCCTCGACGTCGGTGATGCGCTGAATGTCCTCGCGGAATTCGACCTGCAGGTTGCGCGGCAGGTTGAGCCCATAATCCTGCTGCAGGATATAGGCGATGCCACCCTTGCCGGACTGCGAGTTGATGCGGATGATCGCCTCGTAGGAGCGGCCGACATCGCGCGGATCGATCGGCAGATAAGGCACTTCCCAGACGGGATGGTTGGCCACCTGCGCTGCCTTCATGCCCTTGTTGATCGCATCCTGGTGCGACCCGGAGAAGGCCGTATAGACCAGCTCACCGACGTAAGGGTGACGCTCGCTGATCGCCATCTGGTTCGAATATTCGAAAACCTCCTTGATGCGCTCGATGTTCGAGCAGTCGATGCCGGGATCGACGCCCTGCGTGAACATGTTCAACGCCATCGTCACCACATCGACATTACCGGTGCGCTCGCCATTGCCGAACAGCGTACCTTCGACGCGGTCGGCGCCCGCCAGCAAGGCCAGCTCGGCGGCGGCGATGCCGGTGCCGCGGTCGTTGTGCGGATGCAGCGAAACGATCAGGTTCTCGCGGTTGTCGAGATTGCGGCACATCCATTCGATCTGGTCGGCATAGACGTTCGGCGTCGCCATCTCGACGGTCGACGGCAGGTTGATGATCAGCTTGTTGTCGGGCGTCGGCTTCACGACCGCGATGACCGCATTGCAGATCTCCAGTGCCACCTCGAGCTCAGTGCCGGTGAAGCTTTCTGGAGAATATTCGAACCGGTAGCCGCCGCCGGCCTTGGCGGCCATGTCGGTAATCATCTTGGCGGCATCGACGGCGATCTGCTTGATGCCCTGGACATCCTTGGCGAAGACGACGCGACGCTGCAACTCGCTGGTCGAGTTATAGAAATGAACGATCGGCCGGTTTGCCCCTTCCAGCGCTTCGAAGGTGCGGGTGATGAGTTCAGGCCGGCACTGCACCAGCACCTGCAGCGAGACGTCTGCCGGAACATTGCCCTCCTCGACGCACCAGCGAGCGAAATCGAAATCGGTCTGCGAGGCCGACGGGAAACCGATCTCGATTTCCTTGAAACCCATCTCCAGCAGCAGATGGAACATGCGCGCCTTGCGGTCATGGCCCATCGGATCGACGAGCGCCTGGTTGCCGTCGCGCAGGTCCACCGAGCACCAGACAGGCGCCTTGGTGATTGTCTTGGTCGGCCAGGTGCGGTCGGGAATGCTTACTTGCGGATAGGGCCGGTACTTCGCCGCGGCATCGGGCATGCCCTTGGCACCTGCGGAGGATCGGCTGGTGGTGTTGTCCATTGTCTTGTCTCCTCGTCCCGGCATTTGTTCCGCCTCTTAGCCGATCACGTCGGGCTTGGCGATAAACAAATGCGGACCTTCATCGGTCATTAGGTCAATTTTGAAAATGAGTCGCGAGGAGCGATTGCCAGGCGGGCTTTCGGCCGCCGGGCGCTCCTCAAAGGACCCGGCAACCGCGCGTAAGGCCGAGGAGAAGAAGCGAGGTCAGGGCGCGCGAGACGTCACGCAGGGCGATGCGGCCGCGTGCAATCGTGTCGGAAATCTTGGCGCCAGAGGTCTTCATGGCCGCGCTTATAACCTTGGCCAGCGAAACTGGCAAGCCCTCGCGGCTCGCCAGGTTTCCTCTACCTCTGCTGAGCTCGATCTTTTGACATCTTCACCAGTCGCGACAGGGCGAGCATCAGCCCGCCCGCGATCAATCCCCAGAAGGCGCCTGAGATGCCGCCGAAGGAGACGCCGGATGCCGTGACGAGAAAGGTGATCGCCGCCGCCTCGCGCGATTCGGGCGCCTGAAAGGCCGACATTGCCGAGGACGAGAACGCACCGACCAGCGCCAGCCCCGCCACCGCCTCGATCAGAACGGGAGGCGCCAAGGCGACGAAGGCCGTCACCGCACCGGCGAGCAACCCGAGGACGATGTAACCAACGCCGGCGATCAGCGACGCCCAATAACGTCGCTTCGGATCGGCATGGGCATCCTGCCCGGCGCACATGGCTGCGGTGATCGCCGCCAGATTGACGGCATGACCGCCGAACGGCGCCGACAGCAGCGAGAAGAAGCCAGTGACGGCAAAGAGCGGACCGGGCCTCGGATCGTAGTGATTGACCTTCAGAACCGCGATGCCGGGAATATTCTGCGAGGCCATCGTAACGATGAAGAGCGGCAGCGCGATCGAGATGAAAGCGGCGAGGCTGAACACCGGCCGGACGAATTCCGCCGTCGGCACCAATGACTGCTGCAGCGAACCGAGTGCACCGTCTGGAATATCGACACCGAACGCCAGCACCAACACGAAGGCTGCGAGTGCCGCCGGCACCGCCCAGAGCCGCTTGAAGGCGCCGACGACGATCCAGGCGAGAACGATCGGCAGGCCGAACAGCGGATTGAAGCCGATTGCCTTCACCGGTGCAAAGCAAAGGCCGATCAGCACGCCGGACAGCATCGCATTGGCCAGCGGCGCAGGAATGGCGGCGACGGCGCGGCCAAGCGGCTTGAACAGGCCGGCGATGACGATCAGCACGGCGCAGACCAGGAATGCCCCGACCGCGGCATTGAAACCGCCCTCGACCGGCCCGGTACTTGCCAGCAAGGCCGCACCCGGCGTCGACCAGGCAATGCTGATCGGCAACCGCGTCGCGGCGCTGAGCACGATCGCGCAGACACCCATGGAGATCGACAGTGCCATCAGCCCCGAGGCCGCCTGAACCTCTGTCGCGCCGACGGCCCGCAATCCATGCAGCACGACGGCGAAGGAGCTGGCCGAACCGACGAAAGCGGTGAGCAGGCCCATGAACAGGGCCTGGACGGAAAAATCTTTGAGCATGGCGGACTCGCGAGCTGCGGGAATGGCGCATGGAGCATGATGGTTGCGCCACGCGCAAGCCCGGATTCGGCCCTTTCCGTCCAGCCCCTATCTCTTCAAGGGCCGCCAGTCCTGCCTTGCCCGAAAAACAAACCGCCCTCGCCTGCGATCACAGGCAAGGGCGGCTCTTAACAGATCCGGTTCGGAAAGCTCAGATGTCGGCCTGCGACGTGACGATCCGCGAGACGAGGCCATAATCCTTCGCTTCTTCGGCAGAAAGCCAGTAGTCGCGGTCCGTGTCCTTGGCGATCTTGTCGAGCGGCTGGCCGGTGGCCGCCGCCATGATCTTGTTCAGGCGCTCGTTCATCTTGATGATCTCGCGTGCCTGGATCTCGATGTCGGATGCCATGCCACGCGTGCCGCCCGACGGTTGGTGCAGCAGGAAGCGCGTGTTCGGCAGGCAGAGGCGCTGCTCTTTCGGAGCGGCGACATAGATCAGCGCGCCGGCCGAGGCAACCCAGCCCGTGCCGATCATCCACACCTTCGGCTTGATGAACTTGACCATGTCATGGATGGAATCGCCGGACTCGACATGGCCGCCGGGCGAATTGACATAGATGCGGATGTCGTCGTCGCTGGCTGCAGCAAGCGCCACGAGCTGCGAGCAGACCTTCTGCGCCAGTTCCTGATTGATCGGTCCATAGATGAAGATCGAACGCGACTTGAAAAGATTCGCCTCCGTTTCCTTGCCGAGCGGCAGTTCCTTCGTCTTGTCGTCCTGTTCTTCGTCGTTCATTCGAACCTCTCGGAGATGAATTCGGGTTCCTCGCACATAGTGCGACTCAATGCCTAAAACAATGCGGGAAAAACACAAGGCACCGAAGCGGTGGAGATATCCTTAAGAAGCCGCGCGCCGTTCCGCAAGCCTTACTGAAATGTAACGGTGAAAGGCTTTGAAAAGCCTGAATCGCTTCCTACCTCACCCTCACGCGGCAATGCCGTCCGAAATAACAGGAGACAAGACATGTCACCCGAAGAACGCCAATTGCTGACCGCCCTGTTCGACCGCGTACGCACCGCCGCGGCCACGCCGCGCGACAGCGAGGCCGAGGCCCTGATCGACCAGGCAACGCGGCAACAGCCCTCCGCCACCTATTATCTGGCTCAAGCCGTGATCGTTCAGGAAAAAGGGCTGGAGGCGGCCGCCAATCATATCAAGGAACTCGAGGAACACGTCCGCCAGCTGGAAGCCGGCAGCAGTGAACACCGTCAGGCCGAACAGGGCGGCGGCTTCCTGAGCTCGATCTTCGGCAACACCCAGACGCAGCAGCCCGCTCCGGTTCCCTCCAGCCCTGCCAATCCCGGTCCCTGGGGCCAGCCCTCCCGCACCTATGACGAACCCCGCGGCTACGACAGCAGCGCTCGCCAGATGCCGCAACAGCCGACCGGCCCCTGGAGCCAGCAGGCCTATGCACCATCGGCAGGCGGCAGCTTCCTGCGCGGCGCGCTCGGTACGGCAGCGGGCGTTGCCGGCGGCATGCTGCTTGCCAATTCGCTGAGCGGCATCTTCGGCAACCACATGTCCTCGCTCGGATGGGGCTCGCCCTTCGGCGCCAATCCCTTCGGCAACGCCAGCGCGCCCACCGAGGAAACGGTCATCAACAATTATTTCGGCAATGACGACACCCGCCAGGCGTCCGACAATGCCGCCGACGATAGCAATGATGACAATCTGCAGCAGGCCGATTACGATGATGGCGACGATTACAGCGATGACTCGTCCGGCGACGTTACGGATGTGTGAGCTTCAACAGGTAAGGAATGTGCGGCAATTGGTATTCGATTGCCGCACCGTATCCCGGCCCTTCGCTTAAGCTCCGGGCGTTCGCCACTGCAATCGATCCACTGGATTGATTGCTGCCGCCTTTGGCGGCACCGTGGCTCACCCACGTCCGCGATAGGTAGCAACGCCCTGCTCCGGCAGCCACACGCCTTCCGGCGGCTTGCCGGTCTGCCAGAAGACGTCGATCGGAATGCCGCCGCGCGGATACCAGTAGGCGCCGATCCTGAGCCACTTGGGATCGAGCAGTTCGACAATGCGCTTGGCGATATAGATCGAGCAGTCTTCGTGAAAGGCGCCGTGATTGCGGAACGAATGCAGGAACAGCTTCAGCGACTTCGATTCCACCAGCCATTCGCTCGGAATGTAATCGATGACGATATGGGCAAAATCGGGCTGTCCGGTCATCGGGCAGAGGGAGGTGAATTCCGGCGCGGTGAAACGCACGACATAATCGGTGCCAGCATGGTTGGACGGCACTTTTTCAAGCACCGCCTCCTCCGGTGAATTGGCGGTTTCGGTCTGCTGGCCCAGCATCGACAGGCTGGAAACATCGGTATTCGGCATCATGCCTCCTTGACGACTTTGACGCGGATGCCATGGGCCTTTTCGCCCTCCGGCTCCACATGAATGGCTATTTTGGCGCCCTCATGCACGGTCCTGATGGCATCCTCAAGGCGGTCGCATATATCATGCGCCTGCCGCACGGACATAGTCCCCGGCACCACCATGTGAAAATCGATGAAAGTGACGGTGCCCGCCCGCCTGGTCTTCAGATCATGCACACCGATCGAGCCTGCCGCATGGGTGGCGATCGCCTGCTTGATCGCTTCTTCTTCCTGCGGGGTGACGGCCTGGTCCATCAGACCGCCGATCGATTGCGAGATCACCTTCCAGCCCTGATATAGGATGTTGACGGCAACGAGGATGGCAAGCACCGGGTCGAAGATCGCATAACCGGTGGCAAGCGCCAGCAGCAGGCCGATGAGCACGCCGACCGAGGTCACCACGTCGGACATGATATGCTGCCCGTCCGCAGCCAGTGCTGCCGATCGATATTTGCGCCCTGTCCGGATCAACAGCCGTGCCCAGACCGCATTGATGACGCCGGCCGCGAAATTGATCGCCAGGCCAAGTACGGGCGCATCGAGCATGCGCGGTTCGGCGAGATAACCGATCGCCTCGTTGACGATCAACAGCGCCGCGACCACGATCAACGCGCCCTCGGTGACGGCGGATAGATATTCCGCCTTGTGATGGCCGAAGGGATGGTCGTGATCGGCGGGCTTCTGCGCATAGCGGATAACGAAGAAGGCAATGAAGGCGGCAACGACATTCACCGTCGATTCAAGCCCGTCCGACAGCAGCGCCACCGATCCGGTGACCCACCAGGCCACCATCTTCAAGCCCATGACGCCGAGCGACAGCGGGATCCCCCACATCGCCAGATTCCGAACCGTAAGATCGCCGTGGTCGCTCATATCGTCCTCCTGCGGTTGCGAATGAATTGCAGGATCCAAGCCATTGAAATGCAAAACCGCCCGCGCGAATATCGCGCAGGCGGTGGGGTTGAGGGTGATATGGGCGATGATGCCGGATTTGTCAAAGAGAATGACGCGTCGTTCACAGCTGCCGCCCGCCACGGAAAAGCAGTGGCGGCAAACTATAGGGAATCCGGAGCGGGATCGGCGACAGGCTGCGGCCAGCGCAGGAGCGCGGCCTGCCCGGCCGGCGTCAGCGCGTAGACGCCCTTCTCCTTGCGCTCGAACCATCCATAGACATTGTCGAGCAGGATCCGGCCTGCATTGGGCGTAAGCGCCTTCATATCCCGCGGCCGCGCTACGCCCTGGTCGAGCGCCGCCGCGCAGAGCAGCGCCTGTTGTCGATAGGCCGTCATGATCGGCGCACGTGAGCCGCCGCCGACGGCAGGATCGCCGCGGCGGCGCTGGTGCTCCCTGACGAGGCGCGTGCGCCGCTTCGGATTGGTGCGCGGCATCGGCGAGACGGAACTGACGATGACGCTGACCTCGCCGCCGTCGGAGACGCCGAGCATGCCGATGCCAAGCCGCCGGCAGAGGTCGCGGTAGCGTTTATCGGCTTCCCGCCCGCGCCCCTTCGCCGAAACGCGCGCCGCGATCCAGACTTCGTCGCTCATCGACGCCCGGTCGACCGCCTGGAGCAGAAGTTCGAGATTGAAGGAAAGCTTGAGTTCGCAGATCACCACAACAGGCGGCTCACTGTCGCTTAAACCCACGAGATCGCATCCGCCGACCTCCCCCTTGACCACATAACCCGCCGCTTCCAGAAACGCTTTGACCGGCAGGTAGAGTGAGGTCTCCATCAGAAAATAGCGCCTCAGGCAGCGTTGAGATCAGCAATCTCACCATATCGTGCGAGCAATCGCGGCGAGGTCATGTCGCCGGTCTCCTCGTCGACGATGACGGCATAGGCCGCGACGCCGACGAAACGCTCAGCCATCGCCGAGGCGATCTTTTCCGCGCTGACGGCATTCGACGCCTGCCGCATTTCGCCCGGCACGAGATTGCCGCGGTTCTTGCGGTAAGGAAGGACGATGAACTTCTCGGCATTGGCCACGGCGATAATTCCCGGTTGATCGTTCCGGAAATGTTCTGATTTGTCCGATAAAGTCAACCAGGCTCTGCCGTTGGAATGCCCGCCCCGCCCCTCCCGCAAGCAGGAAGGGCCAGGGGCAACTGCTGTCAGGCAGCCTTGGTCTTCACCTTGCGCGCCAGATGCGCGACGACATTCTCGATCATCCGCATGCCGGCATCACCGCCGAGCGTCATGATCGATTCCGGGTGGAACTGCACCGCCGCGATCGGCTCCTTGGCGTGCTCGATGCCCATAATCGTGCCGTCCTCACTCTCTGCCGTGATGATAAACTCGGCCGGCAGCGTCGAGGGATCGGCGAAGATCGAGTGGTAGCGGCCGACCGTCACCTCCCTGGCGAGGCCGGAGAAGACGATGCCCGGCTCCAGCACACGGATGCGCGAGGGCTTGCCGTGCATCGGCAGCGCCAGATGGCGCAGTTCCCCGCCATAGGCTTCGGCGATTGCCTGAAGGCCGAGGCAGACGCCGAAGATCGGCAGATTGCGCGCGCGCGCCTTTTTGATCGTCGCCTTGCAGTCGAAATCCTTGGGCGTGCCCGGCCCGGGCGACAAGACAACGAGATCCGGATTCAGACGGTCGAAAAGCTCCTCCGGCACCGGCGTGCGCACGGTCGAAACCGTGGCCCCCGTCTGGCGGAAATAATTGGCGAGCGTGTGGACGAAGCTGTCCTCATGGTCGATGAGCAGGATGCTGACGCCCTTGCCGACGCTCGCGACGTCGCGCTGGATCTTGCCGGAATTGCCGGTCTTGGCGTCTCGGATGGCGGAAAGCATGGCAGAGGCCTTCAATTCGGTTTCGGCTTCTTCTTCGTGCGGGTCGGAATCGTTGAGCAGTGTCGCACCAGCGCGCACTTCGGCGATGCCGTCTTTGATGCGCACGGTGCGCAGCGTCAGGCCGGTATTCATGTCGCCATTGAAGCCGACCATGCCGATCGCTCCACCATACCATGCGCGCGGGCTCTTTTCATGGCTCTCGATGAAGCGCATCGCCCACAGCTTTGGCGCGCCGGTGACCGTCACCGCCCAGGCGTGGCTGAGGAAACCGTCAAAGGCGTCCATGTCGTCGCGCAGCCGCCCCTCGATATGGTCGACCGTGTGGATGAGACGCGAATACATCTCGATCTGCCGGCGGCCGATCACCTTGACCGAGCCCGGTTCGCACACACGGCTCTTATCGTTGCGGTCGACGTCCGAGCACATGGTCAGCTCGGATTCGTCCTTCTTCGAATTCAAAAGCTTCAGGATCTGTTCGCTGTCGGCAATCGGATCGTCGCCGCGTTTGATCGTGCCCGAGATCGGGCAGGTCTCGATGCGCCGGCCGGAGACGCGCACGAACATTTCGGGCGAGGCGCCGACCAGATATTCCTGATTGCCGAGATTGATGAAGAAGGAATAGGGCGACGGATTGATCGCCTTCAGCCGCTTCGAGATATCGGAAGGCTTGCTTTCGCAGCGCTCCATGAATTTCTGCCCGGGCACGACCTCGAAGAGATCACCCTTGCGGAAGCTTTCCTTCGCCTTGACGACGAGCTCAGCATATTCGCCCGGTCGATGGTCGCTCTTCGGCGGAATGGCATCCGTGTGCTGGAAAGGCTCCGGGGCGATCTGCTCGGCCTTGCCCTCGGTCGTCACGCCGCCTTTCTCGAAATCGTAGCGGTCGATCCAGGCTTTGGCGGCGTAATTGTCGACGACCAGGATCTCGTCCGGCAGGTAGAGCACCATGTCGCGCTGGTCGGAGGGCCGCTTCAGCTTCAGATCGATCGCGTCGAACTGGAAGGCGATGTCGTAGC
Source organism: Rhizobium phaseoli (assembly GCF_003985125.1). Lineage (GTDB taxonomy): Bacteria > Pseudomonadota > Alphaproteobacteria > Rhizobiales > Rhizobiaceae > Rhizobium > Rhizobium phaseoli. The sequence goes on along the minus strand of NZ_ML133573.1, from coordinate 116,072 downwards.
CGAAGGCGCCGTAGAGCCCGAGGCTTGCGTCCGCCTGCGAATAGAAGAGGTCGGTGACGGCGCGCAGCACGGTGAAGACCGTCGGCATCTTCGAGCGCTCTTCTTCGGTGAACACCCGGTCCGGCGCCTTGACGGAAAGGTCGAGCCGGCGGACGGAGGAAGCGCCGAGCACAAGGTCGGGCACTGTCTGCAGCCGCTCGGTGACGAAACCGAGGAGCACTTCGCCGCGCTCGTTATAGGCTTCGATCCAGACGTCGCGCCCGAAAGAAGAGATGCCGAGCGGCGGATCGACGACGGCGGTATCCCAGCGCGTATAGCGGCCCGGATATTCGTAGTTCGACGAGAACACCGCGCCGCGGCGCTCGTCGAGCTTGTCGACATAGGAAGAAACCGCGTCGCTGTAGGGGATCGCCCGCCGCTGCCGCGTGACTGATATCCCGCCCTTGGTCTCGTAGATTTCCGCACCATCATCCCGCAGGATCGTTACCATAGTTCCACTCCGTTATCGGGGCCCGGACGACAGGCGGCGATAAAACAAAAAAGCCGCCTCGAAGTTTCGGGCGGCTCACTCGTCGTCGTCTTTGGACACGATTGGTCGAGGCCGCCTCAGCGAGCCCACCACCAAACAGCAATGTTCAAGGACTTGATCATGGAAAAATTGTTAGCCTGAGATCAGCCGCCGCGCAAGAGGCGATCGCACGAATGAAAAAGGGGGCCCCGAACGCCGCCCCCTCCCCAGCCTTGACGGTGTGCCGACAATCAGAAGGTCTTGGTGAGCGAGACCTTCAATGTGCGGCCAGGCTCTGAATACCAGTCGCGCGGCTGCGACGCCGTCGCCGAGTTGAGATTGACATCGCGCACCGCGAGCGCGTTGAAATATTCCTGGTCGAAGATGTTGTAGACGCCCGCTTGAACGCGCAGGCCTGGCAGCTGTTCCGGCGTCCACCAGCCGGTCAGGTCGACGATCGTATAACCGGGCGCATCGAAGGTCGTGTCGGCGGTATTGGTGATCGGTGTATTGAGGTGGTCGGTCAGCATGCCGGCCGAAAGCGTCGAGGAAAGGTCGAAGCCGAAGGTCTCGTTGCTCCAGCCACCACCGATGATCGCCTTGAACGGCGCCACCGAGCGCAGCCGCTGCGTGGTCTCTTCATTCCTGCCATAGGCATAGGCAAGCGAAGCATGCAGATTGACGCCGTTGTTGAACGTCTTGACGGCGCTGGCTTCAATACCCGAGATCGTCGCCGCCGCCACGTTCGTGTAATTGAACTCCGTGAAACCGGTCGCGTCGACGCTCGTCACCGTTTCGATGAAGTTCTGGTAGCGGGTGTGGAAAAGCGCGATCCTTCCGGTGACATCGCCCGTGTCAATATTGGCGCCGACTTCGATGCCGCGGCCGATTTCCGGTTCCAGATCAGGATTGCCGAGCTGGGCGTAGCGGCCAGTGGGGTTGTAGAAGCGGCTGTAAAGCTCGTCGACGGTGGGCGCACGGAAGCCGACCGCCAGCTGCATATAGAGCTCTACATCAGGCGTCAGGTCGTATGTCGCAAGGATCTTCGGCGACATGGCGGCTTCCGTCCGGTCGCGAAGATCGCCGAAACGGGTAAGGCCAGTATTGTTGGCAAAACCGCCGCCGCTCGAGGGATCGTAGTTGAACCAGTCGAAGCGGAAGCCGGGCGTCAGCGCGAAGCCGGTATTGCCGATCTCGATCTTGTCTTCGATGATAAGCCCAAGGGTCTGGCTGTCGACATTGGGCACTTCCGCCTGGTTGTTCAGCGACGGGCAAGTCGTCGACGTGGGGCACAGAGCCCAGCTATATTGGCTCCAGCGAGAGAAGCCGACATCGAGGCCTATGCGAACGGAGTGATCGAGACCGGAATATTCGAAATCCTTCGTCGCAGTGCCGCTGAAGCCCCAGGTTTCGTTTTCGATCTGGTTGTTGCGGCCATACGCAACATTCGCGGTCGTACGGCCCCCGCTGCCGGCTTCCTTCTTCAAATCCAGCCAATAAAGCGTGGCGCGCGCACTGCTGAAGAACGCGTCGGAAGACTGCGCTTCATAATCATAATCGAGCGATACGCGGTCGCGGTCACGCCGCTCGCGACCGTCATAATTGTCGATCATGAAGTTGCGCGGGCTGGTGCCGCCCTGAAGGTGGCGCAGGTCGGTTTCCAGGTCGCGGCGGAAGCGTTCCGCCGTCAAGCCGATGCGATGACCGCCTTCCAGCTCCTGGCGCAGTTTGAAGAGCAGGTTGTTCTGGTCGAAATCAGCCGGATTCGCTTCGGTGCGAAGAGCACCGTAGCTGTCGTTATCGCCCATATTGTCGCGTTCGTGACCCTTGCGGTAGCCGCCCTGGAACAGGATCGAGGTGCCGCCGATCTGCTTGGCAGCGGCGGCCGAGCCGGAGAGGCTGCGGTCTTCGCTGTCATAGGTCGACTTGACGATCGCGCCCCAGTCACGACCCTCAGGGACCAGATCTTCCGGCTCCAGCGTATTGAGAACGATGGCGCCGCCGAGCATGCCCGAACCGCCCTTGCTCGAATCCGCGCCGCGCACGATGTCGAGCGAGGAGAGTGAGTCGAAATCGGAAGTGTCGCCGCCGCCATTGGCGTTGGCCGGCGCAAAAGCACCCTGACGCGAGCTGTTGGAAATATAAGGAATCGGAATGCCGTCGATGGTGGTCAGGATGCGTGCGCCGGAAAGGCCGCGCAGGTTGAAGCCCGCATCGGCGCGCGAGTAGTTCACGCCTGCATCGACCCTGCGGCCGATGTCGCTATAATTGGTCACCTGCTTCTCTTGCAACTGCTTGGCGGTGACCTCGCTCGCCAGCGGCGTGTCGGCGACGCTGCCCGGCGCCACGCGTTTGCCCTTCACGACGATCTTCTGCAGGACGGTGCTGTCGTCGGCGGTCGCCTGCGGCGTGGCCGCCGGAGCGCTTTGCGCCAAAGACTGCGAAATAGGAAGAACAGCTGCAACTGCCGTGCAGACCAATAGAACCGAGCGCCAATGCCGGACGATCATAACCTACCCTCTCATGATGATTACCGGGCTGGCTGGTCGTGGCGTCGAACGCTCGAGGGGCTGGCTGGGCTTTTGCGGATGAAGGCGAAGCAGAATTCCGCCTCCTATTCGCCGCATAAAAAACATGACTATAATTGTCAACATAAAGCGACGATTTATCTTGAATAGATCAATCGAGTTTTAGCGATCCCTCGAAGCGTTGCGAAAATGCAACGAAAACCGCCATGATGCGTTATTCCCTCCGCTATCGACATGACGGAACCGGATGCGTTGAGAAAACTTTCGATACTGGCGATCCTTCTCGCCGCAACCGCCATTCTTGCCGGCGCTCGTCTGCCGCTGCACGGCCCATTGCCTCGGGCTAAGCCGGAGCCCGCAGAGACAACCAGCCCTGCACCGCTGCCTGATAAGGCCGAACCGCCTGCACCGGAAGATGTACCCGCGCCCCAGCCGAAGCCCGATGCGAAGGAGCCGGAAGCACCGGCACAGGACCGGCCGCCGGCGCCCCAAAGCGAACCAGGAAAGTCCGAACCTTCAAAGCCCGCGCCGACTGAGCCGATGCAAGGCCCGCCGCTGCCGCCGGCCGGGTTAAAAAGCCCGCAGACACCTGAAGAAGAAAAGCCGCCCGCCGAGCAGACGCTTGAAGAGCAGCATCTGACGATCGAACCAGAAAGCGATGCCGAACACGCCGAATGCACGGCAGCACTGCAGGCGCTCGGCGTCCTCTTCAAGGAAACGCCACGCATCGACGACGGCAACGGCTGCGGCATCGACAAGCCGATCATCGTTTCCGAAGCGCTTCCCGGAATCAAGCTGAAGCCGGAAGCGACGATCCGCTGCCCGACCGCACTCGCCTTGGCCCGCTGGATGAAGGAAAGCGTCGTCCCGGCCGCCTCCGCCGCCCTGTCGGAACAGGGCCGCATCATCACCGTCAACCAGGCAACGTCCTATATGTGCCGCCTGCGCAACGGCGCCGAAACCGGCAAAATCTCCGAACATGCGCGCGGCAATGCCATCGACATCGCAAGCTTCCATTTCGAGAAAGGCGAAGACGTCGCAGTCCGCTCCCGTCGCGAGGACTCGACGCTGACCGGCGCCTTCCAACGCACCGTCAGCGCCGCCGGCTGCCTCTATTTCACCACCGTGCTCGACCCGGAAAGCGACGCCGCCCACGAAACCCATTTCCATCTCGACGTGATCGAGAGGAAGGGCGGCTATCGTTACTGCCATTGATCATTCTGTGGCTGCGTTCCTCGCTTGAATCGTGCAGGGAAATACCCAAATCGAAGCTACAACAGGGTGAAGCGGATCGGCAGCAAATGAAAATCGTAGCGAACATTATCGCGGTTCTCCTGATCGTCGCTGTCGGCTTTATCTTTACCGGTGAACTCCATTGGGGCTTTGCCATCGGAATTCTGTTCCTCGGCATGCTGCAAAGCCTTTTCATCTGGCTGTTTATCGACCCAGACTTTGAAAAGCGCCGGGAGCGGCGTCTGGTCGAGCGTTTTGGAAAACACTCACCAGATCAGAACAACCCCTCGATATAGCCCTGGTCGTTCAGAAAAATCCGCTCCGCCGAGGGTGATTTCGGCAGGCCGGGCATCGTCATGATCTCGCCGGTAATGGCGACGACGAAGCCGGCGCCGGCCGAAAGCCGCACCTCCCGCACCGAGACGATATGGCCTTCGGGCGCACCGCGCAGGTTCGGATCGGTGGAGAAGGAATATTGCGTCTTCGCCATGCAGACCGGCAGCTTGCCGTAGCCCTGCTCCTCCCAGCTCTGCAACTGGTCGCGCACCGCCTTGTCGGCCGTCACCTCGCCGGCATGGTAGATCTTCGAGGCAATGATTTCGATCTTCTCGAACAGCGAAAGATCGTCGCCATAGAGCGGGTGGAATTTCGCCTGGCCGGATTCGGCCAGTTCCACCACCTTGTGCGCCAATTCCTCGATGCCGGCCGAACCTTTCGCCCAGTGCTGGCAGAGGATCGCTTCGGCGCCGAGCCGGGAAACAAATTCCTTCACCGCCGCGATCTCGGCTTCGGTATCGGAGACGAAATGGTTGATCGCGACGACCACGGGCACGCCGAAACGGCGCACATTGGCGACGTGCCGACCAAGATTGGCGCAGCCCTTCTTCAGTGCCGCGACATCCTCCGTGCCGAGATCCTCCTTCTTCACCCCGCCATTCATCTTCAGCGCCCTGACGGTCGCGACGATGACCGCCGCATCCGGTCTCAGCCCGGCCTTGCGGCATTTGATGTCGAAAAATTTCTCGGCGCCGAGATCCGCCCCGAAACCTGCTTCTGTTACGACATAATCACCGAGCTTCAGCGCCGTCTTCGTCGCCGTCACCGAATTGCAGCCATGGGCAATATTGGCGAAGGGACCGCCATGCACGAAGGCGGGATTGTTCTCCAGCGTCTGCACGAGGTTCGGCTGCATCGCATCCTTGAGCAGCACCGCCATGGCGCCATCGGCCTTCAGATCGCGCGCATGCACCGGCGTCTTGTCGAAGCGATAGCCGACGATGATGTCGCCGAGCCGCCGCTCGAGATCCTTGAGATCGGTGGCGAGGCAGAGGATCGCCATCACCTCGGAGGCGACGGTGATGTCGAATCCGCCTTGGCGCGGGAAGCCGTTGGCGACGCCGCCGAGCGAGGAGACCATGCTCCTCAGCGCCCGGTCGTTCATGTCCATGACCCGCCGCCAGGCAATGCGGCGAATGTCGATGTTCTCTTCGTTGCCCCAATAGATGTGGTTGTCGATCATCGCCGCCAAGAGATTGTGCGCCGAGGTGATGGCATGGAAATCGCCGGTGAAATGCAGGTTGATGTCTTCCATCGGCACGACCTGCGCATAACCGCCGCCGGCCGCTCCGCCCTTGACGCCGAAGCAGGGACCGAGAGAAGCCTCGCGTATGCAGATGATGGCCTTCTTGCCGATCCGGTTCAGACCGTCGCCGAGCCCAACCGTCGTGGTCGTCTTGCCCTCGCCCGCCGGCGTCGGGTTGATCGCCGTGACGAGGATCAGCTTACCATCTTTCCTGCCCGCCTGTGCCGCGATGAACTCGGCGCTGACCTTGGCCTTGTCGTGACCGTAAGGCGCGAGTTGCTCGACCGGTATGCCGAGTTTCGCCCCGATCTCGAAGATCGGCTTCTTGGCCGCCGCGCGCGCGATTTCGATATCGGATTTGATCGACGGCATGGATGCTCCCCTCCCGAGCTCCGCGCTGGCGGAGCCGACATTTCCTCTTCATCGGGATAACGAAATATCGGCAGGGTGTGAATAGCGCCGCGCCTTGCGGCTGCCACGCTGGGCGTTTATGTGGCGGTCAACGTTGCCGTCCACAGGGTGAAAATATGAAGTCTCTGGAACTCATCATCGAGCGCGTCATCCTGTCGAGCCGTTGGCTGCTCGTCGTCTTCTATATCGGTTTGGTGCTGGCGCTTGCCGTCTATGCGGTTTCCTTCGGCTATAAATTCCTGAAGATCGCCTCCGGCGTCTTCGACCTCGATGAGGCGGAGATGATTCTTGCCATGCTCGGACTGATCGACGCAGCTCTCGTCGCCAGCCTGATCGTCATGGTGATGATCTCCGGCTACGAGAATTTCGTCAGCCGCTTCGATGAAGCAGGCGAGGCCGACAACGAGGTCTCCTTTCTCGGCAAGCTCGATTCCGGCAGCCTGAAGATCAAGGTCGCCTCCTCGATCGTCGCCATCTCCTCGATCCACCTGCTGCAGGTCTTCCTCAACGCCGACAAATATGCCGATGGCAAGATCATGTGGCTGACGCTCATGCATCTCGCCTTCGTCGCCTCCGCCGTCATGCTCGGTTTCCTGGAGAAGCTGATGAGCGTGACGTCGAAGAATGACCTGAAGGACAAGGCTTAGCCGCCCGAGGGGGCGGCCGCCGGCGCCTCGGCTGGCGGATGGCCATGGCAGACAGCCTCGGCCGGCGCATCCGGCGCGCAATGCGGCATGCCGGGCCATTCGTTGTAAGCCAGCATATCCGTCATCAGTCTGATACGCAGTGCTTCCGCGGGTGGTACGATCTTGATGCTATCGGGTGTGGCGCTCATCATGTGATCGATCACGTCGTCGTCAACGCCCATTTCCTTCAAATAGGTCGTCAAGGCAGCGATGCTCTTCTTTCCGAGCTTCGTGGAACTGGTCTGCCCCGCCACCTTGCGCCCGACCTCTTTGCGAGAGATTTCCTTCTTCTTGCCGTTCACGATCTTGTATTCGATGCGGTAGGAAATGCGCATCCTGTTATAGATCGTCGTGATCTGATGCACGCCGATGAACGCCCATTGCGATGCGACGCGCGAAGTGCCGCCGGCAAAGGCCAGCGGACAGGCGGAAAAGCAGTATGCACCGGCCGAATAGGTGTAACCGATCGAGCTGCCGTCCTTGGCGATAGCAGCGTCGCAGCGCGGATCAGCCGTTGGGCAACCCTTGAGCCGCGTGCCGCCGACCGCCGTTTCCAATCCAGCCTTGCGAATCATCCGGCCGATGGCATAGGCGGCATCGACATCGCCGCCCTCCGAACGGAAGACGACCGGCAGTTTTCGTCCGCCCGCCGCCTTGAGAATTTTCTTCAGCCGAGCCGGCGTGTCGGAGGTTATTCGTCCCTCCGCCGATATCCATTCCGGACAGTTTTCCTGGCAGAGAAAGCTGCGGACGATGACGAAGCGCATGGGCGGCTGCGCAGCCTGCTTCGGTTGCTCGGCGGCCTGCGAAGTTGCGGTTCCAATCGGCAAATTCAAAAGAAGAAAAGCAAGTAACGGCAGAAAAAACAGAGACTTCAGACGAAAGCTATTCGCAAAGCGCACGATCAAACCGCCCCGGTTATATATCATAATAGACTTAGCAACTGCGTTAAACGGCAGCAAGGCGGATTTCGGCGTCCCTCGCCGCCCAGGCTCTTTCCCCATGATTCTCTTCCTATCTTGCGTCGAAGATATCCACAGCTGCCCCGTATCAGGAGAAGTCAAAAATACCACAGCGCTACTTGCTTAGGCCTCTGCTCAACCGAGACGCGCGCAGTTGTGACTATTTTTTCACAATTCGAACCAATCGGGTTGCGTTCAGTCAATTCGGACTAGCATCCGCCGGCATTTCTGTATTTGATAGCGTTAACATTGGGGCTGCCGGAGGCGTACAAATGTCTTACATGACCACCTCTGAAAGACAGTCGTTGCTTTCGGCGGAGCTTGCCGTTGCAGGGACGCGTGGCCTTTTTGCCCAGGCGCTCGGCAGGGTGGCCACGGCCTTCGGACTGGCGCATGCGACGCTGATGCACGCGCCGTCCCCGGAAGACCTCCTGCTGAAACCGCTGCTGATCGAAAGCTCGCTTCCCGCGGCCTATGTCCGCGACTTCGACCGCGCCAATATGATGCGCGGCTGCCCTTTCGGCTTGCGGCTGAGGGAGTCGGCAGTGCCGCTCTCCTGGCACCTTAACGATGTCGTCAATGGTCAGGCTTTTCCCGCCGAACTGCGCGCCCTGATGCTGCACCATGCGATACCGGCGGGCGTCGCCATGCCGACCATTGCAGTCGACGGCCGCCGCCTGGTTTTCTGGTTCTGCGGCGAGCGCGCCGCACTCGGCCAGAGCGAGGTCAACGAGTTGGCGATCATCATCCTCCACGCCCTCGACGCATATAATACCGTCAGACGGAACGAAGAAAGCGCCCATAATGCGCTGTCGGCGCGTGAACTCGAAGTCGTGCGCTGGACCGCACAGGGCAAAACCTCGATCGAAATCGGTCAGATCCTGACGCTGTCGGACCATACGGTGAATGCCTACATGACGAACGCGATCAAAAAGCTCGATTGCGTCAACCGTACCCAATTGGTCGCCAAAGCAATTCGATTGAAGTTGATCAACTGACCGATCAGACGCGAGTCAGCCCGTCGTCGACAGGATCGTGCAGTCCTGCGCCCATATTGGCCTCACCGATGCGGAAATCGTCCAGATGCTCGGCGCCTATCGCCGTCTCAGGCTTCTGTCCGCCTAACGATCGAGCACCGAACGGATCTCGACGAGGTTCGAGCGCACCCTCAAAATATAGAAGCCCATGGTGGCGAGATGGCTCGGCATGATCCAGCCATCCTCGCGCCCGTTCGAGATGATCGCCGGCTGGATGCGCAGTGCCGCCTGGAATTGCCGCATCGTGCCGCCCCAGACTGCGCCGAGATTGCGCTCCTGCACCACCTGCGAGAAATCCGACTGTGCAGCGGCAAGAATAGCGTAATAGGCGTAGAGCTGACCGTAAGCGAACCAGAACCGGTCGTCGGCGCGCGTATCGAACCAGCCGCGATTGTGGTTTTCCGAGCGCTCGGCAAGCATGTCGGAGGTGCCGCCGAGATCGTTGGCGACGCGGTCGATGAACTGCATGAGATTGTCGGCGCGGCCATCGAAAATGACATTGCAGGCGGAAAGATCGGTGTTGAACTTGCGCAGGCTGCCGATCGCCGAGCGATAATAAGAGGGCGTCGGCGTCTTTGGCCCGAAAGGGTTGAGCCCGAAATACCAGCTATGTTCGTCGAACTGCAGATTGCCGCGCGCGCTCTGCAGATCATTGTTGATGCCCGACGTGCCACGCACGCGCCCGAGCGTATCGACGAGCTCCGCCGAGGTTCGACGGACTGCCTGGTTGATGCCGCGCTGGAACGACGCCTTGTTGTCGAGGAAGGGCGTGTGATCCCAGTCGATGCCGAAGAAGCCCATCTTGTAGAGCAGCATGGAGGAGATCCATGCATTCTGATTGACGTTGAAATCGGTGAGATCCGCCGTGACGTCGACGATGGCCGAGCGCTGGCAGGTCTTGGCAGTCCCAGCACTTACCCCCTCGGCAACGGGCAGTTCCTGCCCGGCGGGAACCTTGCGTTCGGAAAGTCGATACTGGTCGACGAAGGCGGTGTTGAAATTCGTCCAGACCTGCGTCTGCCAGAAGAAATAGCCGTAGAGCACGACGAAGAGCGCCACGAGCGCGATAATAGGCAGCCGGATCATCCAACTCCGGCGCTGATACCAGCCATGCGCAGCAAGGAAGGGCCAGAAGGCCCAGGCGAAAAACAGGCGGGCCCAGCGACCGATCGTCCGGCCGATCAGCCTGAAAAAACCGGCGATCCGGTCAAGCATCGTCGTCTCCTGTCAGGCAAGGCGAGCATCGGAAGATTGCCGCCCCATTGCATCCACATATGCGCTCGATGGGCCGAGCACAACACAAGCCCCTCGATTTTTCCGAATGAAAGCAGCGCAGACGCGCCTCGGGCTCAGGAACGCAGAAAAGGCAGGCTGATGCGGAAGGGCCGGCGGGCCGTATCGATCAACGGCGCCCCTGGTGCTTCGGGCGACGGTTCGGCATAGGCGGGAAGCCGTCTGGCGACTTCGAGAGCGGCGCGGCCCTTGCGCCGCTCCAGATCCTGGGCGACGAGCATGCCCTTCTCGAACAGGCTGATCGGCGCGGCAATATCGGGAAAGAACTCCGGCTTGATCCTGGCTTTCATGCCCGGCCGATCGGTATCGACCTGCGCCTGATAGATGATCAGCCGCTCCTCGACATCGATCATCAGCTTGTACAAAAGCACGTTGCGGGCGGCGATCTGGCTGTTCGTCGCATCGACGAAGGCCTGAAACAGGCTGATGAAGCGCTCCCGCCGCTGGCTGTCGTCGCGCATCTCGAGCTCCTCGGCGGAGATGCGCTCGGCCTCCGCCTTCAGCGCCCGCCGCTCCGCCTCCATCTGCTCCCAATGCGCCCTGTTGCCGTAGACGCCGATGCGACCCTGCGTCGTCAGCGCCTTGGCGTTGAGCTCCTTCATCCTGAGACGGGCGATATCGATAGAATCCACCAGCCGGCGGCGGTGCTCGACGATGCTGACAAGATTGTGTTCGGCCGACTTGTGGCGTTCGATGAGCGCAGCGCGCTGTTTGGTGATCAGCCTCGCAAGCGCGTCCGATTTCACCAAAAGGTCGAGCAGCCGCTCGATGACGGGCGCCTCGCGCACACGCTCGGTATACATCCGCCACATCCGCTGGCGCGACGTCCAGCCGGCCATTTTTTCGCGCATCGTCAATCCCCGGAAACTGTCGAGATCTGCCGACACTTCCGCCGTCAGCCGGTCGAGGGAGAAGACGAGCTCGGCCAGCAGAGCGTCCAGCGCGGCGCCATCTGCAATATGGTCGTGAAAGCGCCCATTCTGCTCGAGGAAAACCTCATCGGCCGAATGTTTTTCATCGCTGTCAAAGGCACGGATGCAGGCTGTGCAATAGGCTCCATCGGCCGCGATCTTTTCGGCGAAGCCGCTTGCGGCTTCATAACGGCTGTCGAACGACGGGGCTTTGCGCACCTGATTTCTCCGGGGAATCTCCTGCCCGCAGGCTAGTCGCTTATGGCGACAAAGAAAACAGGCTCCCCCTTCAGACCGGCTCGGCGATCCAGGCCCCGTTCATTTCGTCGTCCCAGTGCCTGCGGCAGAGCGAAACATATTTCTCGTTGCCGCCGACATCGATCTGCGCCCCCTCGTGCAGCACCTTGCCTTGGGCGTCGAGCCGCACCACCATCGTCGCCTTACGGCCGCAATGGCAGATTGTGCGCACTTCGCGCATCTCGTCTGCGATCGCCAGCAGCTCCTGCGAGGCCGGAAACAGTTTGCCCTGGAAGTCGGTCCGGAGCCCATAGACCATAACAGGGATGCCGAGCCGATCGACGACACGGGCGAGCTGCCAGACATGGACGGCCGTCATGAAATGCGCCTCATCAACGAAGACGCAGGAAATCGGCGCCCCGTCGCCGCACAGACCGGCGATGAGTTTGAACAGATCTTCATGCGGCTCGAAGGGAATAGCGCTCGCTTCCAGCCCGATCCTCGAGCCGATCACGCCCCGGCCGGCGCGCTCGTCGAAGGCGGCGATCAACTGCACCGTACGCATGCCGCGCTCCTGATAATTATAGGAGGCCTGCAGCAGCAGCGTCGACTTGCCGGCGTTCATTGTCGAATAGTTGAAATAGAGTTTTGCCATCCGATGTCTCCTTGCTCGGCTTATTGAAAGCTCACAACGGCAAAGAAAAGCCCCGCCCCCGCGATAATCACAGGAATCGACCTCTAAACCCGGCGAAAGCCGCCAAAACGAGACACTGCGGAAAAATCGCCGACGTCGCATTCGCATAGGTCGATACGACGCAAACACACTGAGGTCGCTTGTCAAACTGGGCTATTGGTGATTGGCTTGGGGACCTAAAGACTGGGAGTCTAAAATGAAAACAACAAGCACATTCAAACTTGTCACCGCAACCGCCGTCGCCGCCCTGTCGATTGCGACCGCTGCCTTCGCCGCCGATCCCGACAGCTGCTCGACCGTCCACTTCTCGGATGTCGGCTGGACTGACATTACCGCCACCACCGCCACCGCATCAGTCGTTCTGAAGAGCATCGGCTATCAGACCGACGTCAAGGTTCTCTCGGTGCCGGTCACCTACACCTCGCTGAAGAATAAGGACATCGACATCTTCCTCGGCAATTGGATGCCGACGCAGGAAAAGGACGTCCGCCCTTATATCGACGACAAGTCGGTCGAATCCTTCGGCCCCAACCTCGTCGGCGCCAAGTACACGCTTGCCACCAACGCCAAGGGCGCGGAACTCGGCATCAAGGACTTCAAGGACATCGCTGCCCACAAGGACGATCTCGACGGCAAGATCTACGGCATCGAGCCCGGCAATGACGGCAACCGCCTCGTCATGGACCTGATCGAAAAGAACACCTTCGGCATGAAGGACATGGAAGTCGTCGAATCCTCCGAACAGGGCATGCTCGCCCAGGTCGCCCGTGCCGAGAAAGCGGGCAAGCCCGTCGTCTTCCTCGGCTGGGAACCCCATCCGATGAACACCAACTTCAAGCTGACCTACCTCACCGGCGGCGACGACGTCTTCGGACCTGATTTCGGCGGCGCCAAGGTCTACACCAATGTCCGCGCCGGCTACCTCGGCGAATGCCCGAACGTCGGCGCGATGCTGAAGAATCTGACGTTCTCCCTCGACATGGAGAACCAGATCATGGGCAAAATCCTCGACGACGGCAAGGAGCCGGAAGCGGCGGCGACCGAATGGCTGAAGGCCAATCCCGCCGCGCTCGAGCCCTGGCTTGCTGGCGTCAAGACCCGCGACGGCAAGGGCGACGCGCTGGCGGCCGCCAAGACCGGCCTCGGCCTTTGATGCTATGATCGGGGCGGCTCGCCGCCCCGTTTCATTTTGTCCGATTGTTGATTTTTTTTGGATAGGCGCGCCCCTTGAATTGGATCACCGACTCTAAGATTCCCATCGGCTCATGGGCCAAAGCCTTCGTGGACTGGCTGACCTCGAACGGCGAGTGGTTCTTCAACCAGCTCGCCTTCCTGCTGTCGCACGTCATCGATGGCCTGCTCTTCGTGCTGCAGAAACCTCACCCGCTGATCGTAATCGCCGTCATCTCCGCGCTGGCCTTCTGGCTGCGCCGATCGATCGGCATCACGCTCTTCACCTGTCTTGGGCTGCTGCTCATCATGAACCAGGGCTATTGGAAGGAAACGACGGAGACGCTCGCCCTCGTGCTCGCCTCCACCTTCGTCAGCATGGTGATCGGCATTCCGCTCGGCATCGCGGCGGCCCGCCGCGCCTGGATCTATGCTGCCATGCGGCCCGTGCTCGATCTGATGCAGACTATTCCCACCTTCGTCTACCTGATCCCGGCCCTGATCCTCTTCGGCCTCGGTATGGTCCCGGGCCTGATCGCCACCGTCATCTTCGCGATCCCCGCCCCGATCCGGCTGACACGCCTCGGCATCATCTCGACGCCGCCTTCCCTTGTCGAAGCCGCCGTCGCCTTCGGCGCAAGGCCGGTGCAGGTGCTGCGCAAGGTCGAGCTTCCCTTCGCTACGCCGCAGATCATGGCGGGCCTCACCCAGACCATCATGCTGTCGCTGTCGATGGTGGTCATCGCCGCTCTTGTCGGTGCCGATGGTCTGGGCGTACCAGTCGTGCGCGCGCTGAACACCGTCAATGTCGCAAAAGGCTTCGAAGCCGGTCTCTGCATCGTCATCCTGGCGATCATTCTCGACCGCATGTTCCGCACGGCGGGTGAAGGAGACGGCGCATGACCGCGGTAAGCTTCAAGGATGTCAGCATCATCTTCGGCGATAGGCCGGAAACCGCGCTGGCCATGGTCGACCAGGGCAAGACGCGCGACGAGATCGGCGCGGCCACCGGCCTCGTGCTCGGCGTCGCCAATGCCTCGTTGACGATCGAGGAAGGCGAGATCCTGGTGTTGATGGGTCTCTCCGGTTCCGGCAAATCGACGCTGCTGCGCGCCGTCAACGGCCTCGCCCCCGTCGTACGCGGCGATGTCGCGGTCTCTACGACCACCGGCTCGGTCAACCCTTACAAATGCAATGCCAAGGCTCTACGCGACCTGCGCACCCACACCGTCTCCATGGTGTTCCAGCAGTTTGCCCTTCTGCCTTGGCGCACCGTCGCCGAAAATGTCGGCTTCGGCCTAGAGCTTGCCGGCATGCCGGAGGCCGAGCGCAAGGTGCGCGTCGGCGAGCAGCTCGAACTCGTCAACCTGACGAAATGGGCCGACCGCAAGGTCAACGAACTCTCGGGCGGCATGCAGCAGCGTGTCGGCCTTGCCCGTGCCTTTGCTACCGGCGCTCCGATCCTCCTCATGGACGAGCCTTTCTCGGCGCTCGACCCATTGATCCGCACCCGACTGCAGGACGAGCTCCTGGAGTTCCAGCGGCGGCTGAAGAAGACAATCCTGTTCGTCAGCCACGATCTCGACGAGGCCTTCCGCATCGGCAACCGCATCGCCATCATGGAGGGCGGCCGCATCATCCAGTGCGGAACGCCGCACGACATCGTCAAAAACCCCGCGGACCAGTATGTCGCCGATTTCGTGCAGCATCTCAATCCGATCAACATGCTGACGGCGGCCGACGTCATGCAGTCCGGCCTCGGCCAGACAGCCGCCGGCATGAGCGTCAGCGCCACGGCCCGCGCCGCTACCCCGCTCATCGATGTTCTCGATGCGCTTGCCCGCCAACCGGGCAGTATCGGCATCGTCGAGAACGGCGCCATCGTCGGTACCATCTCGGCCCAGGATATCGTCGCCGGCCTCACCCGCCATCGCCGCAAGCAGGACGCTTGATGTTTTCGATCCGCTTTGCCACAAAGCGGTTATGAAAGATCAGCCCTCGCCCCTACGCGAAACCGACGATGAAGCCCGCAAGCTCGCCCGCGTGCTGTTGCGCTCCGCACGGCACGCGGCGATCGCCGTTCTCGATCCCGAGACCGGTTTTCCCTTCGCCAGCCGCGTCCTCCTCGCCACCGATATCGATGGCGCGCCCGTCATTCTCGTTTCGAAGCTTTCGGCCCACACGAAGGCGCTGGCAAGGGACGCGCGCGCTTCGCTGCTCACCGGCGAACCGGGCAAGGGCGATCCCCTCGCCTATGCTCGGCTGACGACCCAATGTACGGCGGAGCCGGTCGAGCATGGTCATCACTTCCACGAACGCATTCGCACGCGTTTTCTCGATCGCCATCCCAAGGCAAAACTGTATATCGATTTTCCCGATTTCCTCTTCTTCCGTCTCAAACCTGAGCGGGCGAGCCTCAATGGCGGCTTCGGCCGCGCCTATCATCTCGGCGGAAGAGACCTTGTCATCCAATCGCCGGCAAACGAGGAGATCGCCGCCAAAGCGGCCGAAGCAGTGCGAGATTTAGTAGAGCGCCATCCCGATGTGGCGTCGGTGCTTGCAGTGCGCCTAAATGCTCCGGAATCGGCTTCTTGGCGCATCAGCGGCGTCGATCCGGCGGGTTTTGAGATCATTTCCGGGGATTTTTTGGTTCGATACGAATTCGAAACTCTCGCTGCGGATTCCGATCACATTTGTTCAAACATATCTAAAATAGCATACTCGATACCTTAAATTTAGGTATATACAATCTTCGAGCCTAGTTGCTAGTTTTGGCGGCCCGCTCCGGCAGACGGCCTGTCCCATACAGATGATGTACGTTTCGCATTAGGAAGATAACAATATGGAAACCCCTGATTTGGCTGACCACACGAATGTGGCGGCAGCACTATTGTCAGCCATGGCCAATCCCAAGAGATTGCTGATCCTGTGCAGCCTGGTGAAAGGCGAGGTCGCCGTCGGCGTCCTTGCCACGCAAGTCGGCCTCAGCCAGTCGGCTCTTTCACAGCACCTTTCGAAATTGCGCGCGCAGAAGCTGGTCAAGACCCGCCGCGACGCCCAGACCATCTATTACTCAAGCACATCCGAGCCGGTCATGAAGATCCTGGCGACGCTCGAGGACATCTACCTCGTTCCGGCCAGAAGCAGATCCGCGGCCTGATGATAGCGCTGACATGATCGTCAGCCATGCCGGTGCCGCACGGGAATCCTCTCGGAAGGCTCGGCAACGAAATTTCAGCACCTGAACCTTAAACGGCACGACCGGCAAATCTCGCGATTTGCCGGTCGTGTCTTTTGGCGCGTTCTTTCGGCGCTGAAGCATGTGAGGTGTTGACGCGTTGAGATGCACTGATAATTTGACCGGGCAGTAAAAATTCGGGCGACAAGCCCTTCGGTAACGGGCCGCCGACGGCCAGGAGAACAGCATGTCCAATCGCCTCAATACGCCGAACGATCTTCGCGCCTTCTGGATGCCGTTTACGGCAAATCGCCAGTTCAAGAAGGAGCCGCGGTTGTTCGTCGGCGCCAAGGACATGTATTACACCACCCATGACGGCCGTCAGGTATTGGACGGCACGGCCGGCCTTTGGTGCGTCAACGCCGGCCACTGCCGTCCGAAGATCACCGAGGCAATCCGCGAGCAGGCGGGCGAACTCGATTACGCCCCGGCTTTCCAGCTCGGTCATCCCAAGGCCTTCGAACTGGCGAACCGTCTGGTCGACATCGCCCCGGAAGGCATGAACCACGTCCTCTACACCAATTCCGGCTCCGAATCCGTCGAGACCGCGCTCAAGGTGGCGCTTGCCTATCACCGCGTGAAGGGCAACGGTTCGCGCTTCCGCCTGATCGGCCGCGAGCGCGGCTATCACGGTGTCAATTTCGGCGGCATTTCCGTCGGCGGCATCGTCGCCAACCGCAAGATGTTCGGCACGCTCCTGGCAGGAGTCGATCACATGCCGCACACCCACCAGCCCGGCAAGAATAACTTCAGCCGCGGCGAGCCTGAGCATGGCGGCGACATCGCCAGCGAACTCGAGCGCATCGTCACGCTGCATGACGCCTCGACCATCGCCGCTGTCATCGTCGAGCCGGTCGCCGGTTCAACCGGCGTCCTCATCCCGCCGAAAGGTTATCTGCAGAAGCTGCGAGAGATTTGCACCAAACACGGCATTCTGCTGATCTTCGACGAGGTCATTACTGGTTTTGGCCGCCTCGGCGCCCCCTTCGCTGCGCAATATTACGACGTCAAGCCCGACATGATCACCACCGCCAAGGGACTGACCAACGGCGTCATCCCGATGGGCGCCGTGTTTGTCACCTCCGAGATTCATGACGCCTTCATGACCGGCCCCGAGCACATGATCGAGTTCTTCCACGGCTACACCTATTCCGGCAACCCGATCGCGTCCGCCGCAGCCCTCGCCACGCTCGACACCTACAAGGAAGAGGGGCTGCTCACTCGCGCTGCCGAACTGTCCGACTATTGGGCCGACGCGCTGCATTCGCTCAAGGACTGCCCCAACGTCATCGATATCAGAAATACAGGCCTGATCGGCGCAATTGAGCTCGATCCGATTGCCGGCGAGCCCACCAAGCGCGCCTTCACGGTATTCCTGAAGGCCTATGAGAGCGGACTTCTGATCCGCACCACCGGCGACATCATCGCGCTCTCCCCGCCGCTGATCATCGAAAAGCACCATATCGACGAACTTTTCGGCAAGCTCAGGACCATTCTTCAGAACAACATCTGACGACGCATCCGAGATCCGCTCAAGACCCGCGACGGACAATGCTCTCGCGGGTCTTCTCATCTGAAGAGACAGGAAGCTCAGCTTACAGAGGCGACGGAAAGGCAGAGAGCGAATTTTTTCAGCAGCTGGCGATCGAAATGCCCTTCAGTGCCGAGCATCCATTTCAGTGCCTCGCTGGCGCTCCATGGCGCCTTATACGGCCGCACCGAAGTGATGGCGTCATAGACATCGCAGATCGTGGCAATCCGCGAATGAAGGCTCACCTCGCTGCCGGACAAGCTGCGCGGATAGCCTTTGCCATCGATGCGCTCGTGATGATTGAGGCAAACGTCGAGAACGATCTCCGACATGCCCTCCTGCCGCGAAAGGATCGCATGCCCCTTCTCCGGATGGCCCCGGAGCAAGCTGATCTCATCCCTTTCCAGCGGTCCTGCCTTGTTGAGGACTTCAAGCGGAATTTCAAGTTTGCCGACATCGTGCAGCAAACCCGCGGTGCCGAGCATCTGGATCGTATGTTCGTCGAGTGCGAGATGGCGGCTGAAAAGGATCATCAGCGCGCTCACCGAAATGGAATGCAGGAAGGTCACTTCGTCTTTTGATTTCAGGCGTGTGACGCTAAGGAAAACCGAAGGGTTCTCATCCATCGACTTGGAGACGGAAGATATCACCGGCGTCAGGTGATCGACGCTGATTCCGTCGCCATTGCGCAGCCGCCCGAAGGCCTCTTCCAGCAACTGCACGGATTTCTGAACGGCCTCGCGCGCCGCCTGGATGTCGATCTCGATGTCGCGGCCCGGCAGCCCGTTGGTGTCGAGCCCCTTGCTCGTGTTGATGACGACGCTGGCGGTACCGCATTTCCGAATTTTTGCGGCATCGACTTCGCGCCGCAGGGGAAATCTGCGCTTGGACAAAAGCGGATCCTGCCACAGGCCCTCGACAGCCTCCACAAACATTCCGATACGCACCTGACCGGCATCGATACGCTTGAGCATCCAGATCTCTATTTCCCGATATGTCTATGTAATTTATGCAGTCTCTTTTTCAATGCTGCCGTATTTGAGTATCGTGGGATCCTACTGCCATTGGCCAAACTAACCGTTAATAGGAAAGCTAAAGACAACCCTATGGAGATGGTTTTGTCCGACACAAGGACCGCGGATTTTTCGCGGCTTCGCTTTCGAAAAATCCTCGAAAACATAGAACATGACCCCATCGGGCGCGTCTTCGGTCGGATCGACCGTATTCTCCCGTTCAATTTGTTATGAACTTGCGCAATCTCATCAAAATTCCTAGAAATCTGGCCATGAGCCTCCCCGAGTCAAACATGGCCGGCGGGCTCGCTGATCGCGCCGCTACCGATCGTCCTTGGCACGGCCCCGGAGGGCCGTTGAATGATCGGGTAAGCCGGCGCGGCGCCTCATCGCGGGTCGAAGACCCCATCCAAGGAGACAGACAATGACCCTCAAGACATTGACGGCGACCCTCGTCGCGTCACTCGCCTTTGCACCGCTTGCCCATGCCGATATCACCATCGGGCTGATCGCGCCGCTGACCGGTCCGGTCGCCGCCTATGGCGACCAGGTAAAGAACGGCGCTCAGACCGCCGTCGACGAGATCAACAAGAAGGGCGGGATTCTCGGCGAGAAGGTCGTGCTCGAACTCGCCGACGATGCCGGCGAACCGAAGCAGGGCGTTTCCGCCGCCAACAAAGTCGTCGGCGACGGCATCCGCTTCGTCGTCGGGCCGGTAACTTCAGGCGTCGCAATCCCGGTGTCGGACGTTCTGGCTGAAAATGGCGTCCTGATGGTCACCCCGACGGCAACCGCCCCCGACCTCACCAAGCGCGGCCTCACCAATGTGCTGCGCACCTGCGGTCGCGACGACCAGCAGGCGGAAGTCGCCGCCAAATACGTGCTGCAGAACTTCAAGGACAAGCGCATCGCCATCGTCAACGACAAGGGCGCTTACGGCAAGGGTCTCGCCGACGCCTTCAAGGCGACACTGAACGCCGGCGGCGTTACCGAAGTCGTCAATGACGCGATCACGCCCGGCGACAAGGATTTCAGTGCGCTCACCACCCGGATCAAGTCCGAGAAGGTCGATATCGTCTATTTCGGCGGCTATCACCCGGAAGGCGGCCTGCTCGCCCGCCAACTGCATGACCTCTCCGCCAACGCGACGATCATCGGCGGCGACGGCCTCTCCAACACCGAATTCTGGGCGATCGGCACGGATGCGGCGGGAGGCACGCTGTTCACCAACGCCTCCGACGCGACCAAGAACCCCGACTCCAAGACGGCCGCCGACGCGCTTGCCGCCAAGAACATTCCGGCCGAGGCCTTCACGCTGAACGCCTATGCCGCCGTCGAAGTGCTGAAGGCCGGCATCGAGAAGGCCGGGAGCGCCGAGGATGCCGAAGCCGTCGCCGCAGCGCTGAAGGACGGCAAGGAAATCCCGACCGCCATCGGCAAGGTCACTTACGGTGAAACCGGCGACCTGACCTCGCAGAGCTTCTCGCTCTACAAGTGGGAAGGCGGCAAGATCGTCGCGGCCGAATAATCCACGACAGGAAAGACTGCGATCGGGCGCCATTCGGCGCCCGGTTTCGTTTGTGGG
This sequence comes from Rhizobium phaseoli, assembly GCF_003985125.1. Taxonomy (GTDB): domain Bacteria; phylum Pseudomonadota; class Alphaproteobacteria; order Rhizobiales; family Rhizobiaceae; genus Rhizobium; species Rhizobium phaseoli. The sequence goes on along the minus strand of NZ_ML133573.1, from coordinate 95,453 downwards.
CATCGCATGTCGCGGCAGATCGGTTATAAGTTTTAGAATCGGTTGCAATGTGAGCGGTGCCATGACCAGCAGACTCGAACGTCTCATCGACCAGGGTGTGGGCCGCGTGCCCGCCGATATCGTATTGAAGGGCGGCAGCTTCTTCGATCTCGTCACCGGCGAAATCGTCCGCTCCGATATTGCCATTGGCGCCGACCGCATCGTCGGGACTTCAGGCAATTACAAGGGTGAGACCGAGATCGACATATCGGGCCAAACAGTCGTTCCCGGCTTCATCGACACACATCTGCACATCGAATCCTCACTCGTCACGCCGCATGAATTCGACCGCTGCGTCCTGCCCTATGGCGTCACCACGGCGATCTGCGATCCGCACGAGATTGCCAATGTGCTCGGAACCGCCGGCATCGAATTTTTTCTCGAATCCGCGCTGGAGACGATTATGGACATCCGTGTCCAGCTCTCCTCCTGCGTGCCGGCGACCCATCTCGAAACCGCAGGCGCCGACCTGCCGATCGAACGCCTCCTGCCTTTCCGCCACCACCCGAAAGTCATCGGCCTCGCCGAATTTATGAATTTCCCCGGCGTGATCCACAAGGATCCGGTCTGCATAGCCAAGCTCGACGCCTTCCAGGGCGGCCATATCGACGGCCACGCGCCGCTTCTTTCCGGCAACGCCCTCAACGGTTACCTCGCAGCCGGCATCCGCACCGAGCACGAATGCACGAGTGCGGCAGAAGCGATGGAAAAGATCCGCAAGGGCATGCATATCCTCGTTCGCGAAGGGTCGGTGTCGAAGGATCTCGCCGCGCTGATCCCCATCATCAGCGAGCGGCTTTCACCCTATCTCGCGCTCTGCACCGACGACCGCAATCCGCTCGATATCGCCGAACAGGGTCATCTCGACCACATGATCCGCACGGCGATCGCCAACGGCGTCGAGCCCCTGGCGATCTACCGCGCCGCCTCGATCTCGGCCGCCCGCGCCTTCGGCCTGCGGGACCGCGGCCTGGTGGCGCCGGGCTGGCGCGCCGATCTCGTGGTTCTCGACAGTCTGGAAGGTTGCCGCGCCGAAATGGTCTTCTCCGCTGGTCGCCGCGTCACCGACGCGCTCTTTTCCACGCGCAAGCCGATCGCTCCGATCGGCCTCGACAGCGTCAAGGCCCGACCGGTCAACGCGGCCCATTTCGGCGTGCCGGCCAGGGAGGGCGAGACATCGGTCATCGGCGTCATGCCGGGCAAGATCATCACCGAACATCGCCGCTACCGGCTGCCCGTGAAAGGCAACGAGACGGCGGTCGATCTTGCCAACGACATCATCAAGGTCGCCGTCATCGAACGCCACGGTAAGAACGGCAATCACGCCAACGGGTTCGTCCAGGGCTTCGGTCTGAAGAAGGGCGCGATCGCCTCCACCGTCGGCCATGACAGCCACAATATCTGCGTCGTCGGCGTCGACGAGGACGACATGGCGCGCGCCGCAAACCGCCTCGGCGAGATCCAGGGCGGCTTCGTCGTCGTGGAGGACGGCAAGGTCACCGGCGAAATCGCCCTGCCCATCGCCGGCCTGATGAGCCTCGAACCTTACGAGACGGTCCGCGATACGCTGCACCATCTGCGCAAGGCCGCCTTCGCGCTCGGCGCGACGCTGGAAGAACCCTTCCTCCAGCTCGCCTTCCTGCCGTTGCCCGTCATCCCCCACCTGAAGATATCCGACCGGGGCATGGTCGACGTGGATAAGTTCGCTTTGATCGGGTGATGGAATCTTTGGCAAATTCCGCGCCAGGCGACGACGTCATCTGGCTTTGGATCGGCTCCCATGCGAGTTACGACACGTTGCTGAAATAATCCTCAAATCCGCGCACAGAACCCGTCCAGCGCGGCAAGCTTCACCAGCCCCGAAGCTGACACCGCTTCAAAGCCCGGCATCTCGAGCGACTCGCCCAGCACAATGCCCTCAGGCAAGCGGAATTCCGCCGGTTCGCGCGTCAGGTTGAAAACGAAGAGTAACCTTTCTCCACCCTTCTTGCGAGTGAAGGCGAGCAGCTCCTGATGGGTGCCGATGAAGGTCATCTCGCCGTCGATCAGCGCGGGATGGCTTTTTCGGAAGGCGAGCGTCCTGCGATAGTGATTGAGCACCGAGCCGTCGCTTCCCTCCTGCGTATCGACGGAAAGGGCCGCCTGCTCATAAGGCACCGGCAGCCAACTCTTTTCGGCAGAGGTGAAGCCGGCATGCGCCTTGCCGGCTTCCCAGGGCATTGGCGTGCGGCATCCGTCGCGGCCTTTGAAGGCCGGCCAGAAGCGGATGCCGTAGGGGTCGCGCAGATCCTCGAATGCAAGCTCCGCCTCCGGCAGGCCGAGCTCCTCACCCTGATAGAGGCAGATCGAGCCGCGCAGCGCCGAAAGCACGGAAATCGCCAGCTTGGCGATGACAGGCCGCTCTTCCTCCGTCAGCGCAAAACGGCTGACATGGCGCATGACGTCATGGTTGGAAAAGGCCCAGCAGACCCAGCCATCGGTCACCGACTTCTGGAAAGCATCGACGCAGCCGCGGATATGGTCGGCGGTGAAGTCCGGCCCCAGCAAGTCGAACGTGTAGCACATATGCAGCTTGTCGTCGCCGCTCGTATAGGCGGCCACCGTCTTCAGCGATCGCGCGCCGTCGCCGACTTCGCCGACGGTGGTGCGATCCTCGTAGCGGTCGAGCAGCGACCGGAAGCGCTTGAGGAATTCGATATTCTCCGGCTGCGTCTTGTCGTAGAGGTGGTTCTGCATGCCGTAGGGGTTGGTGTCGGGCGCATCGAGACCGGCGTCATCCTCATCGGGCTCGTGCGGCGGATTGCTTCTGAGCTGTTTGTCGCAGAAATAATAGTTGACTGTATCCAGACGAAAGCCGTCGACACCGCGGTCGAGCCAGAATTTCACTGTTTCCAGTACCGCATCCTGCACGGCCTCGCTATGGAAGTTGAGGTCCGGCTGCGAGGTGAGGAAATTGTGCTGGTAATATTGCCGGCGCACGCCGTCCCACTCCCAGCCGGGCCCGCCGAAGATCGACAACCAGTTGTTCGGCGCCGTCCCATCCGGCTTCGGATCGGCCCAGACATACCAATCCGCCTTGGGATTGGTCCGGCTCGACCGGCTCTCGACGAACCAGGGATGCCGGTCGGATGTGTGCGAGATCACCTGGTCGATGACGACCTTGATGCCGAGCCGGTGCGCCTCGGCCATCATCTCGTCGAAGTCGGCGAGCGTCCCGAAGATCGGGTCGACATCGCAATAATCGGAGACGTCATAGCCCATATCGGCCATCGGCGACTTGAAGAAGGGCGAGAGCCAGATCGCATCGACACCGAGACTGGCGATATGCGGCAGCCGGCGGGTGATTCCCTTGAGGTCGCCGAGGCCATCGCTGTTGGTGTCTTGAAACGAGCGCGGATAGACCTGATAGATCACCGCGCCACGCCACCAATCCGCATTCCCGCCTGCCTGCAATGCCATCGGCCACATCTCCTGCTTCGTTTGCGCCCGCAACACTAAAGCGGACGAAACAAAAGACAACATGTGGGGCCGTTCTGGAGGTGATGGAACTGTCGCGATGTGTCGTCGCGATCCGACAAGGGGGAGACGTATATAGGCTTGTCCACAACCCTTTTCCAGCCTCCGGATTTGGGGTTGCAACGCAAAGCCTTTGCGATAAGGTGCGCACTGACCTGCACGTAAGAGGTCAAACCCGGGAACAAATGTCTAATAAAGGCGCAAAGCCTAGGAAGGTGGACCCACGATGAACCATTTCGCGAAAAAATTTCTCGCCTCCGCAATGCTTGGCACATTGCTGGCGTTTTCGGCTCAAGCGGCGACGCTCAACATTCACAATGGCGGCGACCCGCAGTCACTCGATCCGCAGAAACTTTCAGGCGACTGGGAGAATCGCATCGCCGGCGACATCTTCGAAGGCCTCGTCACCGAGGATGCCAAGGACAATCCCGTCCCCGGCCAAGCCGAAAGCTGGACGATTTCGCCCGATGGCAAGGTCTACACCTTCAAGCTTCGCGATGGCATCAAGTGGTCCGATGGCCAGCCGGTCACGGCAGGAGACTTCGTCTTCGCCTTCCAGCGCCTCCTCGACCCGAAGAACGCCGCCGATTATGCCTATCTGCAGTTCACCATCAAGAACGCCGAAAAGATCAACAAGGGTGAAATCACCGACCTCAACCAGCTCGGCGTCAAGGCGATCGACGACAAGACGCTTGAAATCACCCTCGAAAACCCCACCCCCTATTTCCTCAATGCGCTGATGCATTACACCGCCTATCCGCTGCCCAAACACGTCGTCGAGGCCAAGGGTCAGGACTGGGTCAAGATCGGCAACATCGTCACCAACGGCCCCTATAAGCCGGTCGAGTGGGTTCCCGGCTCGCACGTGACGACAGTCAAGAACGATCAGTGGTACGGCACCAAGGACCTGAAGATCGACGGCGCCAAGTTCTTCGTGCTCGAGGATCAGGAAGCCGCGCTGAAGCGTTACCGCGCCGGCGAATTCGATATCCTCACCGATTTCCCGACCGATCAGTACGAGTGGATGAAGAAGAACCTGCCGGGCCAGGCGCATGTCGCCCCCTTCTCCGGCCTCTATTATTATGTCGTCAACTCGCAGAAGCCGCCCTTCAGCGACAAGCGCGTCCGCCAGGCACTATCGATGGCGATCAACCGCGAAGTGATCGGACCACAGATCCTCGGCACCGGCGAACTGCCGGCCTATTCCTGGGTACCGCCGGGCACTGCGAACTATGGCGAGCCGGCCTATGTCAGCTGGAAGGACCTGCCCTATAAGGACAAGGTCGCCGAGGCCAAGAAGCTGCTCACTGAGGCGGGCTTCGGTCCGGACAAGCCGCTTCACGCCGTCCTGAGCTACAACACCAACGACAACCACAAGCGCATCGCCGTTGCGATCGCATCCATGTGGAAGCCGCTTGGCGTCGATGTCGAGCTCGTCAATGCCGAAACGAAGGTCCACTACGACCAGATGCAGCGCGGTCAGGTCGAAATCGGCCGTGCCGGCTGGCTTGCTGATTACAACGATCCGGACAATTTCCTGAACCTGCTGGTAACAGGCGTGCAGATGAATTACGGCCGCTGGTCCAATCCCGATTATGACAAGATGATCAAGGACGGCAACGCCGAAACCGATCTGAAGAAGCGCGCCGAAATCTTCAAGAAGGCCGAGCAGCTGGCGCTTGATGAATCCGCCGCCCTGCCGATCTATTATTATGTCTCGAAGAATGTCGTCTCACCGAAGATCGAAGGCTTCGTCGACAACATCCAGGACATCCACCGCACGCGCTGGCTGTCCATGAAAGAGTAAGGGAAAACGGTCCTTCCCGCCGCTCGCGGGAAGGACCGGCCCACGACCATGATCAAATACGCTCTCCGCCGCCTGCTGTCGACGATCCCCGTCATGTGGATCGCCGTGACAGCCTCGTTTTTTGTTTTGCGCCTTGCCCCCGGCGGTCCGTTCGATGGCGAAAGGCCATTGCCGCCGGTGATCCTCAAGAACCTTGCGGCCCACTACAACCTGGATAAGCCGCTGATCCAACAGTATCTGCTCTATGTCGGAGACTTGCTGCGGGGCGATCTCGGCCCCTCCTTCGCCAGCGAGGATTTCACCGTCGCCCAGCAGATCATGATCGGTCTGCCCTACACCTTCACAATCGGTACGGCCGCCTTCCTGATCGCCATCATCCTCGGCGTGGCCGTCGGCTGTCTTGGAGCACTCTACCAGAACAAGGCGCCGGACTACATTCTCGGCGCCCTCATCCTGGTCGGCGTCGTGCTGCCGAACTTCCTGATCGCGCCGATCCTGCAATTGATTTTCGGCATCCACCTCGCCTGGTTTCCGGTCGGCGGCTGGGGTGACGGCTCGATCAAATACCTGATCCTGCCGATCGTCGTCCTGGCCTTGCCGCATGCCGGCCGCATCTCGCGCATCACCCGTGGCTCGATGATCGAGGTGATGAATCAGAACTTCATCCGCACCGCCAAGGCCAAGGGCATCGGCCCGCGCCTGACCGTAATGCGTCATGCGCTGAAACCGGCAATGATGCCCGTCGTTTCCTATCTGGGTCCGGCCGCGAGCTACCTTCTCACCGGCTCGCTGGTTGTCGAAAGCATCTTCGGATTGCCCGGCATCGGCCGCTATTTCGTCAACGCAGCCTTGAACCGCGACTACGGCATGGTTCTCGGCACCGTTATCTTCTACATGGTGCTGATCGTGTTCCTGAACCTTCTCGTCGACATCGCCTATGCCTGGCTCGATCCGAAAGTGAGAAACCGATGATCCTCAACCCCGCGAAACGCGAGCTGCTCGCCGAGGAGCTATTGCAGGCAGAGGGCCTGGCGCCCGAAGGCCGCTCGCTCACCAAGGATGCACTGCGCCGGCTAGGACGCAACAAGGCGGCCGTCCTGTCGATCGCCGTCCTGGCGCTGCTGATCCTCGCCGCCTTCCTCGGTCCCTGGTTCATACCCTTCAATTATGAGGATCCGGACTGGGCCGCCTTTCGCATCCCGCCGTCGATCGAGACCGGCCATTATTTCGGCACCGACCCGAACGGCCGCGACCTTCTTGCCCGCGTCCTCTACGGCACCCGCGTCTCGCTTGCCGTCGCACTGACGGCAACCGTCGTCTCGGTCGTCATCGGCGTGCTTTACGGCGCGATCTCGGGCTATATCGGCGGCAGGCTGGATGCGATCATGATGCGCTTCGTCGATATCATGTACGCGCTTCCCTATATCCTCTTCGTCATCCTGCTGATGGTGATCTTCGGCCGCAACGTCTACCTGCTCTTTGCCGCGATCGGCGCGCTGGAATGGCTGACTATGGCCCGCATCGTGCGCGGCCAGACACTGTCGATCAAGCATCGCGAATTCATCGAGGCGGCCCGCGCCTCCGGGCAGCGGCCGTTCAAGATCATCGTCAAGCACATCATTCCGAACCTCGTCGGTCCGGTGGTCATTTTCGCGGCGCTGACCGTGCCTGAAATCATCGCCACCGAGAGCTTCCTGTCCTATCTCGGCTTCGGCGTGCAGGAACCACTGACGTCGCTCGGCACGCTGATCGCCGAGGGAACCGACGCCATGGAAAGCATGCCCTGGCTGCTGATCTTCCCGGCCAGCTTCCTTGTGGCCCTGCTGCTCAGCCTGCTCTTCATCGGCGACGGCCTGCGCGATGCGTTCGACCCGAAGGATCGTTAAGAATGCCCCTAGAAACGCAAAAAGACATCCTGCTCGAACTCAACGACTACTCGATCACCTTCGCAACGCCTGACGGCGAGGTGAAGGCGGTCTCGAATATGAACCTTACCGTCCGGCGCGGCGAGCGCGTCGCGATCGTCGGCGAGTCCGGCTCGGGCAAGAGTCAGACTTTCCTCGGCATCATGGGTCTGCTGGCCAAGAACGGCGCCACGACTGGCCAGGCGCTGCTCGAAGGCAAGGACGTGCTGTCGCTAAAACCGCGCGAGCTCGATCAGATTCGCGGCAAGGACATGGCCATGGTCTTCCAGGATCCGATGACCGCCTTGAACCCGTCGCTGAGGATTTCCCGGCAGCTGACCGAGCAGCTCGAGGTTCATCGCGGCCTGACGGCTCGCGCGGCATCGGACGCTGCCCTCGACATGCTGAAACGTGTCGGTATTCCGGATCCGACCCGGCGGTTCCACCTCTATCCGCACGAACTTTCCGGCGGCATGCGCCAGCGCATCGTCATTGCCATGGCGCTGCTGACCAAGCCGAAGCTTCTGATCGCCGACGAACCGACGACGGCGCTCGACGTCACCATTCAGGCGCAGATCCTCGATCTCTTCAACGACCTGACGGCCGAGATGAACACGGCACTGGTGATGATCACCCACGATCTCGGCGTGGTTGCGGGCCTCGCCGACCGCGTCGCCGTCATGTACGCCGGCCGCATCGTCGAAGAGGCCCCCGTCGACGAACTCTTCGACAATCCGGCCCATCCCTATACGGCGGCGTTGCATGCCTCGATCCCGCGGCCGGACCAGGATGTCGATGACCTCGTCGTCATTCCCGGCCGGCCGCCGAACCTGCAGCACCTGCCGAAAGGCTGCAATTTCTCGCCGCGCTGTTCGCAGGTCCAGAACGATTGCATCGACCGTCCGCCGCCGCTCGAAACACTGGCGCCGCGCCACTGCGCCGCCTGTTACCATCCGTTCCCGCGTCGTGAGGAGTTGCTGAACCATGGCTGAGCGATCGCTGCTGAGGGTCGAAAATCTGACGACCCAATTCGAACTGCCGGCAAAAGGCTTGTTCAAGCCGCCGGTCTTCCTCACCGCCGTCAACAATGTCAGCTTCGATCTCGCCGAAGGCCGCACCCTCGGTATCGTCGGCGAATCCGGCTGCGGCAAGTCGACCCTCGGCCGCTCGATCCTGCGGTTGTTGAAATCGCAGAAGGGTCGCATCCTCTGGCAGGGCCGCAATCTCCTCGACCTCAGTGAAGAGGAAATGCGCGCCGCGCGCCGCGACATGCAGATCATCTTCCAGGATCCGATCGCCTCGCTCGACCCGCGCATGACTGTCGGCGACATCATCGCCGAGCCGCTTACCGTCTTCGAGCCGAAGCTTTCGAAGACCGAGCGCACCGAGCGGGTCCGCGAGATCATGGGTGCCGTTGGTCTTGTTCCGGAAATGATCAATCGCTATCCGCATGAATTTTCCGGCGGCCAGGCGCAGCGCATCGGCATTGCGCGCGCCGTCGTCACCAAGCCGAAGCTCATCGTCTGCGACGAGCCGGTTTCGGCTCTCGACGTCTCGATCCAGGGCCAGGTGATCACGCTTCTGCGCAAGCTGCGCAAGGAGTTCGGCCTGACGCTGATCTTCATCAGCCACGACCTCTCGGTTGTGCGGCTGATCTCCGACGATGTGCTGGTGCTCTATCTCGGCCGGGTTGTGGAGGCAGGCGACTGCGCCACCGTTTTCGACCATCCGGCCCATCCCTATACGCAGGCGCTCTTTTCGGCCGCGCCGATCCCCGATCCGAAGCTCGCGCGCCTGCGCACCCGCATCCGCTTGCAGGGCGATCCGCCCTCGCCGCTCAACCCGCCGAAAGGCTGCGTCTTCTCGCCGCGCTGCTGGAAGGCGACCGACATCTGCCGCACCGAAATGCCGCCGATCGAGGAGGTTCGCCCCGGCCAGAGGGCGGCCTGCTATCACATGGACAGGCCGTGAATGACACGATGGCTGCGTGAGGCGGCCTTCGGCTTGATGACAGATCTCGCTCCCAAATAGGTCATCCTCGGCCTTGTGCCGAGGATCTGCTGCCCTATCGACGGAGGCAGATGCTCGGCACAAGGCAGCACAAGGCCGAGCATGACGAAGGAGGGCCGGTGAGCTTTAAGCCCCCCCAAAGCCGCATTCGGCCTCCACTGATTTCAGAATATTGCGCCCTCCATCTTTGGGGTGAAGTGTTCCGAAAACAGACTTATTTTGGAATCTATAGTCTCCGATAACAAAGATTTAGATGCGGATCTGCTATCCCTTTCTCCGCCCAATCATGGGCGAGGGGAACGCATACATGAAATCGAAAGTCTCTGGATTGATCGCGCTTGCCGCCGCGATCATCGCCGCCTCAGCCGCGCCGTCGCGTGCCGAAGATCTGAAGTTCCAGCTCACCAATGGAACGAATTCCGTCCTGACACGCTTCTACAGCTCGCCGACCGGCGTCAATAGCTGGGAAGAAGACGTCTTCGGCGAGGACGTCCTCAATCCGGGCGAGACCGTGAACATCACCATCGCCGATGGCCGCACCGTCTGCAAATACGACATGCGCTTCGAGTTCGACGAAAATTCGAACCTCGACACGACCGAAGACACGCAGGACCTTTGCGAGCTCGGCAGCTACACCATCCACGAATAATCAACCTTCGCCGAAGCCCGCCTTCGCCTTGTCCGCGAAGGCGGGCTTTTCATTTCGAGCAATACCGGCGCCCGCAACATCAATGCTTGTCACTCCGCCCGGCTCCGCGTATCAGCGGATGAAGCGTCAATTCAAAGCGACAGAGCGGCCTGTTGGATCAGCGACGCTCATGCCGGGAGGACAAGGTGAGCGGAAGACGGTTTCTATCGATAGGTGAATGCATGGTGGAGCTCTCGCAGGCCGGTGACGGACTGCTGCGCAAGGGCTTTGCCGGCGATACCTTCAACACCGCCTGGTATGCCCGCGCCTGCCTTGGCCCCGACTGGTCGGTCGATTATTTCACCGCGCTCGGTGACGACACCATGTCGGACGAGATGGTCGCCTTCATCGACAAGGCAGGTATCGGCACAAGCCTGATCCGGCGCATCAAGGGCAGGACGCCCGGCCTCTATATGATCAGCCTGAAGAACGGCGAGCGCTCCTTCAGTTACTGGCGCGACAGCTCGGCCGCCCGCAGCCTCGCTGCCGATCCCGATCGCCTGCGCGAAGCGGTGGAAAGCGCCGACCTCGTCTATTTCTCCGGCATCACCCTTGCCATTCTTCCGCAAGAGGATGCCACGACACTGCTCGCCGAAATCCGCCGCGCCAAGGCGGCCGGCAAGCTCGTGGTCTTCGACCCGAACATCCGTCCCCGACTCTGGTCGAGCTACGATGTCATGCATGCCACGATCAGCGAAGGCGCCCGCTCTTCGGTGCTCGTCATGCCGAGCTTCGACGACGAAGCTGCGCATTTCGGCGACGATTCCATCGAGGCGACGATTCAACGCTATCGCGCCCTGGGCGCCACCGATGTCGTCGTCAAGAACGGTGCGGACGGCATCCATTTGAATTTCGCCGGCAACCAGAGCTTTGTTCCGGCCGAAAAGGTGGAGACAGTGGTCGATACCACCAGCGCCGGCGACAGCTTTAACGGCGCCTTCCTTGCACGCTATCTGGAAACGCAGGATGCGGCTGTCGCCGCGCGCTTCGCCGCAGGCGTCGCAGCCCGCGTCGTCAGTGAGCATGGCGCCTTGGTCGCCAAGGAAAAGCTTGGATTAAGCGGGCGTTAAGCCCGCGCATGACGACAAACATGCGAACGCCATGCGCGGGCGCGCTCCCCGCCGTATCGGCGTTAACCCCGCGTGGAATTAAGCAATCAGGATTTCGTCGGCCGATCGGAGTCGCGAACCGCCTCGTCATGATACCAGCAGCTGTCGAGCGCCGCGTCGCAGACGTCGGCTGCTTCGCGCTCCATCCGCCGGGTGCGTTCGAACCGGCTGGCGGCCCGCGTCGGCTTGACGGGAAACTGGTAGATCGTTGCGGATTCACGATGGAAACCGGTGGGCATGAGATCGCCTCCATTCAGTTCGGCGCATCGACATTGACGACCGTCACCATAGCACGCTGCACATAGTTTATGCAAATTGCATAAAATATAAGCACAACTGCGACTATGGCTGATCGTTATGCTGTCTACGCCGAAAGCGTCCGCCTATTTGTTCAACACTTCATCACTTCACACTAACGCTGAAATTTTCATCGGGTTCCGAAGCGGAAAATATGCTTTCTCAGCAGGATACGGTGTTCGCGTACCCGGTCAGGGTGGTTGCTCGATGGAGAAAAACACGTGCCGGCCGGCTGATTCTCGATTTTTCTTTCGCCGGCAATCAAACTGGCACGCCACATGCTTCAAGAGCTTCATCCCCTGGCGGTCGGATGCGCTCACGCGCCGAGATCGCCTCCGGATTTGCGCACCTACGTAGCATTGAGAGAGTCACGATGACAAAATATAAGCTCGAGTATATTTGGCTCGATGGGTACACTCCGGTACCGAACCTGCGTGGCAAGACGCAGATCAAGGAATTCGACGCATTCCCGACGCTGGAACAGCTTCCGCTCTGGGGCTTCGACGGTTCGTCGACCATGCAGGCCGAAGGCCGCAGCTCCGATTGCGTGCTGAAGCCCGTCGCCATCTATCCCGACCCGGCCCGTACGAACGGCGTTCTGGTCATGTGCGAAGTCATGATGCCCGACGGCGTCACGCCGCATCCGAGCAATGCTCGCGCGACCATCCTCGACGATGAAGATGCCTGGTTCGGCTTCGAGCAGGAATACTTCTTCTACGAAAACGGCCGTCCGCTTGGCTTCCCCGAGTCCGGTTATCCGGCTCCGCAGGGCCCCTACTACACCGGCGTCGGCTATTCGAACGTCGGCTCGGTCGCCCGCGAAATCGTCGAAGAGCATCTCGACCTTTGCCTGGCGGCCGGCATCAACCACGAAGGCATCAATGCCGAAGTGGCCAAGGGCCAGTGGGAATTCCAGATCTTCGGCAAGGGCTCCAAGAAGGCAGCCGACCAGATCTGGATGGCGCGCTACCTCCTGCAGCGCCTGACCGAAAAATACGGCATCGACATCGAGTATCATTGCAAGCCGCTCGGCGACACCGACTGGAACGGTTCGGGCATGCATTGCAACTTCTCGACCAAGTACATGCGCGAAGTCGGCGGCAAGGCCTATTTCGAGGCGCTGATGGCCCAGTTCGAAAAGAACCTGATGGACCACATCAACGTCTACGGCCCTGACAACGACAAGCGCCTGACCGGCAAGCACGAAACGGCTCCGTGGAACAAGTTCTCCTACGGCGTTGCAGACCGTGGCGCCTCGATCCGCGTACCGCACTCCTTCATCAAGAACGACTACAAGGGCTATCTGGAAGATCGCCGCCCGAACTCGCAGGGCTGCCCCTACCAGATCGCTTCCCAGGTACTGAAGACGATCTCGGAAGTTCCGCTCTCCGGTTCGGCTTCCGCTGCAGCCTAACCTCCCAAGCGGCGCCGGCCTCCCCGCCGGCGCCGTCTCCTTTTGTGCCTCCGAGGCTCTCTTCCTCCCGACATAATTGCCGGCTTCACGGCGTTAAGCCGCTGTAACTGTTCATACAGCGCTGTAATATTTCCATCATGCTCATGCCTCAAAATAAAGAGGCGGGAATCGCCATTCCGGAACCCCGCTAAGGGGTAGAGCGTTGCCAGATCATCGCAACGCGGATGGAAATCACGACATGCTGCAACGTCCGGCAAACACTTATAGCGGCGAGAGCTGGGCCAAAGCTGCTTCCGCCGGTAATCTGCCGGAACGGCTGGTGATCGTCACCGACGCCTGGCATCCGCAGGTCAATGGCGTCGTGCGTTCGATCGAGAACACCAATCGCGAATTGGCGAAGATGGGCGTTGAGGTTTCGATGGTGACGCCCGAGCGCTTCAACAGCATCCCCTGCCCGACCTATCCCGAGATCCGCCTGTCGATCACCGGTTACCGCCGTGTCGCGCGCGAGATCGAAAAGCATAATCCCACCTATGTGCACATCGCCACCGAAGGTCCGCTGGGGCTGACAGCCCGCCGCTGGTGCCTGCGCAAGCGCATGCCATTCTCCACCAGCTATCACACCCGCTTTCCCGAATATGTTTCCGCCCGGCTGCCGATCCCGCAGAGCTGGCTCTATGCCTTCGTGCGTTGGTTCCACAATGGCGGCGCCGGCTGCATGGTCGCGACGCCGAGCCTTGCCCGCGATCTGTCGGCCCGCGGCATCAAGAACTTGATGCCCTGGACCCGCGGTATCGACGCGACGCAATTTCATCCCATGCCGCTCGAAGCGGAGCCTTTCGGCCTGCCGCGTCCGATCTTCATGACGGTTGGCCGTGTGGCGCTGGAAAAGAACTTGCCGGCCTTTCTCGATCTCGACTTGCCCGGCTCGAAGGTTGTCGTTGGCGATGGCCCGGCGCGCGTCGAACTGGAGCAGCGCTATCCGGATGTGCACTTTACCGGCGTGAAATTCGGCGAGGATCTGGCGAAAATCTATGCCCAGGCCGACGTCTTCGTCTTCCCGTCGCTCACCGACACCTTCGGCAACACGATCCTCGAAGCGCTGGCGTCGGGAGTGCCTGTTGCGGCCTACCCGGTCACCGGCCCGCTGGATATTATCGGCGAGGATAGTGAGGTTGGGGCGCTCGATGCGGATCTGCGCGTCGCCTGTCTCGCCGCCCTCTCGGCCTCGCGCGAGAAGGCGCGTGCCCTGGCCATGCAATACTCCTGGGAGGCAGCAACGTTGCAATTCATCAACAATATCCGCGCCGCCAACGGCGTCATCACGCCGAAATGGAAGAAGGCCTGGCAATTCGCCAAGTCGCTTCCGAGAAGCAGAAAGCCCGGCGAAGCCGCCGGGCCTTTGCCGTCCTCGGACTAAAGCAATTCCAGCAAAAGTGTGAAGCGGTTTTGCCGGGAAAATGCGCGAAGCGACTTTCCTAGGGAATTGCGTGAAAGAGTTCTAATCGCCCTTACTTATGCAAAGCGCTGCGAAGCGTGTCGTTCGCGACCTTGATCGCACTGCGGACCGCCGGCGTTTCGGTAATCGCATTCAGCAGCACGAAGTCGTGGATCGTACCGTTATAGCGGATCGAGGTGACTTTGACGCCGGCTTGGCTGAGCTTGCGGCCATAGGCTTCGCCTTCGTCGCGCAGCACGTCGTTTTCATCGGTGATGATGAGAGCCGGCGGCAGGCCGTTGAGCTGTTCGAGCGATGCCTGCAGCGGCGAAGCCGTCGGCTCCTTGCGCTTGGCCTCATCGGGCAGGTAGGCGTTCCAGAACCACTTCATCGCTTCCTTCGTCAGCCACGGGCCATTAGCGAACTCATTATAGGAACCGTTGTCGAAATTGGCGTCGGTGACGGGGTAGAACAGCACCTGCTGGTCAATGGCAGGACCGCCACGCTCCTTGGCAAGCAGCGTCACCACGGCCGCCATGTTGCCGCCGACGCTGTCGCCTGCGACCGCCAGCCTGTTGGCGTCGACGTTGAACTCTTTGGCATGCTCGGCGACATATTTGCTCGCGGCATAGGCCTGCTCGATGGCCACCGGATAGCGCGCCTCCGGCGAGCGGTCGTAGTCGACGAAGACGACGGCGGCATTGGCGCCATTGGCGATCTCGCGCACCAGCCGGTCATGCGTATCCGCATCGCCGAGTACCCAGCCACCGCCATGGAAGTAGAGAATGACCGGCAGCGTGCCCTTGGCATTCTCGGGGCGGACAATCCGCAGCTTGATGCTGCCGGTCGGGCCTGATTTGATGACCTTGTCTTCTTCCTTGGCGGCCAGCTTCTTGACATCGCCCTTTTGCGCACCCGCCAGCACATTGCGGGCATCGGCAGGCGACAGCGTGTAGATCGGCTTGCCGCCCGCCAGGCTATCGATGAACTTCTGCGTTGTCGGCTCGAGCACCGGATCGGCAAGCGCGCCGACGGCGGAAGCTGCCAGGAGTGCTGCTGCGGAAACTGCGGTCTTGATGGTCGACATTGTCCTGTCCTCTCGGTTCTTCGATGTTCGTTCTGAACACGCCTTATATCGCACACGATTATTTATCGCCCGATTTAAATCTCGGCATGCCAGCCATGCATAAAAATCGCTTCCGATTATTTATCGCGCGATATATGTCGACCGGTTTTGGAGATTGCCCCATGCAGGATCCGATGAAGCTCGACGATTTGATCTGCTTTGCCGTCTATACGGCGAGCCACGCGCTGAACCGCGTCTACAAGCCGCTTCTCGACACGCTCGGCCTCACCTATCCGCAATATCTGGCCATGGTCGCACTATGGGAACAGGACGGCCAAACGGTCGGAGGCCTGGGCGAAAAGCTCTTCCTGGAATCGAGCACGCTGACGCCGCTGCTCAAACGCCTGGAAAGCGCCGGTTATATCAGGCGCGAACGCAGCAGCGAGGACGAACGCGTCGTCGTCATTCGCTTGAGCGAGGAAGGCAGTCGCCTGAAGGAAAAAGCGATCGGCATTCCGGGCTGTATCGTGGAAGCGAGCGGCCGCGATGCGGCGAATCTCACTCGGCTGCAGGCTGAGATCGTGGCGCTGCGCGAGGCGTTGAATAAGAGCGGGACTCACGGCTAACCGCACCACCTCGTTCCGGGGCACCCCGAAGCACGACACAAGCGAATATGAAGGCGCCAACCCAGCGCCCCGCCCCTTACGTCCGCTTCTTCTTCGACTCGAACGGATTCTCAGCCGAACGGAAATGAATCCGGATCGGCACACTCGGCATGTCGAAATCGGCGCGCAGCCCGTTGATCAGATAGCGCGTATAGGATTCCGGCAGCGCGTCGGAACGAGTGCAGGAGATCATGAAGGCCGGCGGGCGGGCCTTGACCTGGGTCATGTATTTCAGCTTGATGCGCCGGCCGGACACGGCCGGTGGCGGATGCTGGATCTGCTGCGTTTCCAGCCAGCGGTTAAGCCGTGCCGTCGAGATGCGTTTGTTCCAGACCCTGTCGGTATCGATGATCGACTGCATCAGCTTGTCGAGCCCCCAGCCGGTCTGGCCGGAGATCGGCACGGCGCGAATGCCGCGCGCCTGCGGCAGCAGCCGGTCGGTCTTTTCACGCAGGTCGGCAAGCACCGCCTGCCGGTCCTCGATCATGTCCCATTTGTTGAAGGCGAGGACGGCGGCGCGCCCCTCGCGCAACACGAGGTCGACGATCTGCAGGTCCTGCTTCTCGAAGGGGATCGTCGCATCGAAGACGATGACCACGGTCTCGGCGAAACGGATGGCGCGCAGAGCATCGGCGACCGAAAGTTTCTCCAGCTTTTCGGTTACCCGTGCCTTGCGGCGCATGCCTGCGGTGTCGAACATCTTGATGGTGCGGCCGCGCCAATCCCATTCGACCGAGATGGAGTCGCGGGTGATGCCGGCCTCGGGCCCGGTCAACAGCCGGTCCTCGCCGAGAAAACGGTTGATCAGCGTCGACTTGCCTGCATTCGGCCGGCCGACGATCGCCACCCTGAGCGGCTTGGTGTCGTCATAGATCGGCTCTTCGTCCTCGCCGTCGGCCTCGTTTTCGCTCGGCGGAATGTCGACATCGGTAACCGCGACATCCTCCTTGGCATAGGCGCGATCCTTTCCGATCGCGGCGACGATCGCGTCGCGCAGGTCGATCATTCCCTGCCCGTGTTCGGCCGAAATCGGCGTCGGCTCGCCAAGCCCCAGCGTATAGGCGTCGTAGAAGCCGCTGTCGGAGCCGCGCGCTTCGGATTTGTTGGCGACGAGCACCACCGGCTTGCCGCGCCGGCGCAGCATTTCGGCAAGAGCGGTATCGACAGGCGTCAGCCCGTTCTTGGCATCGACGACGAAAAGGGAAAGATCGGCCTCATCGATCGCCGCTTCCGTCTGGGCGCGCATCCGGCCCTGCAGACTTTCCTCGTCGGCTTCTTCCAGACCGGCCGTATCGATAATCGTAAAGGTCAGACCCATCAGCCGCGCATCACCCGGCCGGCGGTCGCGGGTCACGCCGGGTGTATCGTCGACGAGCGCAAGCTTCTTGCCCACCAGGCGGTTGAAAAGCGTCGACTTGCCGACATTCGGACGACCGACGATGGCGACCGTGAAACTCATTCTTTTTCCTTAAAACTCAGCCCTGCGCGGCGGGCGCCTTGCCGGATGCGGTAATGAGATCAAGCATCATCTGGGCGCGATTGGCAACAGGACGCGGGCTTTCGGCGTCATCGATAATCGACTGGAACCACTGCCGCGCCTGCGCCATGTTGCCGGCCTTGTAGGCGGCCAGACCGAGTGCCTCGCGCGCCGAATGGCGGAAGGCGTTGCCCGGCACGGCCATTTCCTCGATCGCGGCCGAAACCTGCTCATAGGAGCCGTTCTCGATCAGCAGCCAGCCCGCACGCATTCTGGCGGCATCGCGCACGGCAGCGGGAACGCCGTTGTCTTTGCCGATTTCGTTGAAGGCGGCGATCGCCGCGGCGACGTCGCCCTTTTGGGCCTGGACGGTCGCGGCCCGCATGCGCGCCAGCACCGGATAGGCGCCATGGCCTTCCTTCTCCAGCTTGTCGAGCGCGGCCAGCGCTTCATCGTTCTTGTTCTCGTCGGCCAGCTTCATCGCCGCCAGGAACTGGTCGCCGGCGCCCGAGGAGCGGGTATCATCCCAGTAGTCGTAGAGAACCTTGCCGGCGGTGCCGACGACGATCAGGATGGCGGCGACGATGATATAGCGGCCGAACCGGCGCCAGGCGCCCTTCATCTGGTCGGACCGCAATTCCTCATTGACTTCACGGATGAAGCTGTCGTCGTTGAATGCCATTCTCGTCTCCGGCCGCGGAAATACCCATAGGCTGTGCGCTGCGCACATTGCCGGGCCTTCTACCCCATTTTGCCGCGGTTGTAAGGGGGATATGAAAGATTCGTTACATCACCAGCGGCGAAACGCCGATCAACCATTCGTGCAGCTTCCAGATGATCAGCCCCCAGGCAACGATACCGATGACGACGGCATAGAGATCGTATTTCGCCGAGACGAAGGGGCGCAGCGTGATCTCGCCCGCCCGCTCGCGCCGCTTCAGCGAGATGCGCAGGATGACGCCCCAGGCGAGAAAAGCGGCAAACAGCAGCACCGAAGACGTGTCGCCATTGGCGAGCAGATGCGCCAGCGCCCAGATCTTTACCGACAGAACCATCGGATGTTTCGTCTTGGTGGCAATATGCCCGGCCGGCAGCAGCGAGGCGACCAGACAGATCATCGCGACCAGCATCAGCGTGATCGTGATATGCGCCATCCAGACCGGCGGGTTGTAAAGCATGCCGGTCACCGCGCGCGCCTGTCCGAACCCGTAGATCAACAGGATCAGCGTGGCGAGACTGGCGATCGAATAGGCGGCCCGCCACCCTTTCTCGCCGAGGCTTGCGATCATCGACTGGCGAAAGCCGGGAGCCACGACCCGCACCAGATGCACGCCGAGAAAAAGTATGATGCCGATGATAAGCAGTGCCATTGCGGTCCCTTCCGTGCAGTTTGTCATGGCTTAGCGGCTGACGGGAAAAAATACCAGTTGAGACCGCAGCTTCGCCGCAATTCTATAGGAGGGAAACCGCGATCAAATTGTCGCGGTGTCCATGTCCCGTCTTCTCCTCTCCACCTGCCTGACTGCTTCGTTCCTCCTCCCGGCAATCGCCGAGGCGGCTGACCGGCCGAAACAGCTCGTCCTCATCTCCTTCGACGGCGCCCACGACAATGCGCTCTGGCTGAAAAGCCGGGAGATGGCCGCCAGGAACGGGGCCCACTTCACCTATTTCCTCTCCTGCACCTTCCTGATGAACGAGACGGCGAAGAAGGCCTATCAGGCGCCGCACCAGAAACGCGGAAAATCGAATGTCGGCTTCGCCCAGAGCGACGACGAGATCCGCGAACGGCTCGGCAACATCTGGCATGCCCATCTCGAAGGCCACGACATATCGAGCCACGCCTGCGGCCATTTCGACGGCCGCCTCTGGAGCGAGGCCGATTGGTCGGCTGAATATGCCACTTTCCACGCGACGCTGAATAATGCCTGGAAGAGCGTCGGCCTCGAGGAACCTGCCGGCTGGCCGGACCTTGTCGATCACGGCATCAAGGGCTTTCGCGCCCCCTATCTCGCGGCAACGGCGGGCGCCGACATGATCGCCGCCGAAAAGAAGGCCGGCTTCTCCTATGATGCAAGCCTCGTCACCAAAGGCCCGGCCATGCCGGTCGAAGAAGACGGCATCATCCGCTTCGGCCTGCCGCTGATCCCCGAGGGCCCTAGCGAAAAGCCGATCATCGGCATGGACTACAATCTGTTCGTGCGGCACTCCAAGGGCGAGGAAGACAGGGCCGATTCGAAGGAATTCGAGGATCGCTCCTATGCCGCCTTCTCCCAGGCCTTCGACCGCCAGTACAACGGCAACCGCATCCCCCTCCAGCTCGGCTTCCATTTCGTGGAAATGAACGGCGGCGCCTACTGGCGCGCGCTCGACCGCCTGGTTAGCGACGTCTGCCACCGGGCCGATGTCGCCTGCGTCAGCTATTCCGAAGCGATCCCGATGATCGAGGCGCGCGGCAAGCTGCAGCAGACGTCGGGGCTCTGACGGGCCTTTTGACAATGAGGATGGTGCTGCGCAGTCCGCCTCATCCGCCCAACCTCACCAGTCAACCATCGACATGTACGACGCCGGCTTCCCTCTCCAGATAGTGCCGATCGATCGCAGGTAGCGGTTCATCGTCGATCGCCGCCTCGAAAGTCCTAAGACGTTTGTAGATGGACAACAGCTCGATAATAGTCGTCCAGGAACTCACGAGATATTGAAAAGATCCGCGAACCTGATCGAAGACATTCGTGATCTGCGTCATCAATCCCAGCGTCAGCTTACCTGCCACAATCGATGGAATGAGAACGATAAAACTGAATATATTATCAGCCTGAGAATAGAAAAGACGCGCGACATTGAAGTATGTATAGTGGAAATAGATACGGAAATAATTCCGTCGGACATTCGTAAATAATTCAGCCAACGTTAACGGATCCGCGCGATCTGCATGATCCTCGCCATAGACCAGTTCCTTGCGGTAGTGGGCTTCCACGCGCTGATTGAGGAATTGCAGCCCAGGCAGCTTGATACCGACAATCGCCAGAAAGACTGTTCCGAACAACGACCAGAAGATTGCGGCCCAGACAAGCGCATGCGGGATGGGGCCGATCAGCGGCAATTCCGTAATATTTGCGCCCAGCCGAAAAAGTACCGGCAAAAAGGCGATCAACGTCATGATGGAGTCGACAAAGCTGACGCCCAAACCCTCAATCGTTTGTGCAAATCGCATCGTATCGTCCTGCACGCGCTGAGACGCACCTTCCACATGCCGCAGCTTGGGCCAGTTAGCGACATAGTAGTCGTTCATCGCTGTCCGCCAACGAAATACCCAATGGCTTACGAAGAACGAGGTAAAAACTCGAATCGCAACCGCAACGAACGCTATACTGGCGAATATCAGCAGTTCCGCATAAAATCGTGAAGCGGGAACTGAACCTACCTTCTCTAGCGCTTGCTGGACCAAATTATAGAAAGGCCCATACCAAGCGTTTACAGCAACACTGACCTGTACACCAAAGTAGGTGGTGAAAATGATCAGCGAGGCACCGAGAACTGACCAAGACTGCCAAGGATGCGGACTATACCAGAACCAGAAGGCCGTGAACAAACCAACGACAATTAAATAGTAGATATAGAACCAGAGGAAAGGCGCCGTCCAAAAGACAGACACACCGATAGGTGCCTCCTGTCCTTCGGGAAGAGGCGGCAGTCCGATCGCTGCACCAGCTTGCTCGCCACCAAAGTACCAGAGAAGAACTGCGGCCAAACACCAGAGTGCGGCCGATATAAAGAAAGCTTTTGGCTTCGGGAAAAATGATAGGAACACTGCGGTACTTTCCTGAACGGGAATCTCGGGAGCATCAGCAGATGCTGATTGCCCGGAAATTAAGGCAGTTCGAAGAAAGCGGCAATGGACTCAAGCCATTGTTACGCACTTGTAACCACTTAAGGGATTTCCTTCATCACCGGCATGACGAGCGCGGCGCAGACCAGAAGGGCGCCGGCAGCGATCACCGTCGGCACGGTGAAACTGCCTGAGCGTTCGGCGATCCAGCCCGCAACGATTGGCCCGACGATCTGGCCGAGGCCGAAGGCCGCCGTCATCATCGCCAGGATCCTCCGCGGGCTCTTGGGCGAAAGCTTCCGGCCGATCTGCAGTCCGTAGGCTGTGATCGCAAGGAACGTCGCCCCGAATAACGCCCCGCCGATCAGCGGCGCAACCGAGGGCGGCAGCGCTACGGTGGCGAGCACACCGACCGCCTCGATGAGGAGCGCCGCGACATAGACGCCGCCGAGGCCGAGCGGCCTGACCAACGGCTTCCAGGCAAACAGCGCCACCGCCGCCGTCACACCGGCAATGAACCAGCAGAGAAATTCGACGAAAGCCCCCGTCGCCGCCATGCGTGCGATGGTGACGAGGAAGGTCGCCGTGATCACGTAGCCGAAGCCGAACAGGCCGTAGGAGAGCGTGACAAGCACCATCGGCCGGCTCCAGTTGAGCGCCGGTTCCTTGCCCGTCCGCAGCGATTGCGCCGTCGCCATGGGCAAGAGCCACCAGACAATGGCGAGACTTGCCGTACAATAGAGCGCCCCGCCGATCCAATCGGCGCGCCAGCCGCCCGGCTCGTCGTGAAAGCCAAGACCGATCAGCAGCACCATGACCGACGAAAGCGCGATGCCCGCGCCCGGCCCGCCGAAATGCGCCGCCTGCACATGGTCATTGCCGGCAGCAGTCCCGTGGCTGAGCACGATCGACGAGGTGAAAACCATTGCGAAGGCGCTGGCAAGGCCGGCCAGGAACCGGATGACCCCAAAGATCGCGACGGAATCGGTGGCCGCCATGGCGGCGAGCAGGATCGCGTTGGCAAGCAGTGCCAAGAGCGCCACCAGCCGTTCGCGCCCCGCCGCCCAACCATAGGCCGCCAGCACGGCGCCGACGAGATAGCCGACGAAATTGGCCGAAGCGATAAATCCGGCATCCGCCGCAGAAAGCGGCACACCGCTCATCATGCCAGGCAGGATCGGAGTGTAAGAGAAACGCCCGAAGCCCATTGCCGCCGCCATGGCGACGGCGCCGGCAGCGGCGGTAGAGACGAGATCCGGCGGGGAGCGAGGGGGACGGGAAAGCATGCACCGCTTATCGCGCCGCAGCACGATCGCCACAAACGAGTATTTCTGATCGATCGATCAATTCTGCGAAAGTCGGCGGATGAGGCGAGCGCTCCGAGTTCGATGATGCAAGGGGAGCGGCGTTGCGGCGTGCTTCGAGGCTTCGACCTGTGGGCTGCGCACCTCAGCATGAGGGGCTTTGGAGGATGTCGCGCTTATAACCGCGGACGCAGGAGTATTCGAACAGCATCCAAGAGAGCCTCATCTGAGGCGCCCCGTAGGGGCCTCGAAGGACGAGGCCGGTGCGCTGACGATGAAACCCTACGCCCGCCCATCCGGCAAGGTCAAAATCACCGGTCCGTTCCGCGTCGCAACCACCGTGTGTTCATATTGCACGGTCGGCGCCTTGGGATCGGCATAAAGCGTCCATGCATCGTCGCCGCCATCGGCCCATGTGGCGCCGAGCGAAAGGAACGGCTCGACGGTAAAGACGAGACCGTCCGTCATGACGCGCTTTTCCGAAGGGTCCGGCCAGGTCGAGAGCTCGGCCGGCTCCTCGTGCAACGAACGGCCGACGCCGTGGCTCGCCAGATTGGCAACCAGCGTATAGCGGTTCTTCTGGGCGAAAGCGCCGACGGCGGTACCGATCTTGGCCAGCGGCTCACCCGATTTGACCTGGTTGAGCCCGACCCAGAGCGCCCGCCGGCCGTCGCGGCAGAGCCGTTCGATCTTCGGCTTGACCGGCGGCACTGCGAAGGAAGCACCGGTATCGGCGAAGAAGCCGTCCTTTTCAGCGGAGACGTCGATATTGATCAGGTCGCCGGCCTGGATGACACGTGGCCCGGGAATGCCGTGGGCGATTTCCTCGTTGACGCTGATGCAGGTGGCACCGGGAAACTGGTAGCAGAACTCCGGCGCCGAGCGCGCCCCGGAATCCTCAAGCACCTTGCGTCCGATCCGGTCGAGCTCCAGCGTCGTCATGCCCGGTTCCATCGCTGCCGCCATCACCTGGATGGCGTTGGCGCAGATCCGGCCGATCTCCTTGAGCTTTGTCAGCTCATCGTCGTTTGCGATAACCATTCGTCTCTTCCGGCCTTGCGGGCGCGGCGCGGCCGCCTCAAGCGGTGGCTTTCGCCCCTTCGTTCCTTTCAGTCAATGCCTTTCTGACGGTCGGCGCGACTTTCGTCCCATAGAGCTCGATGCCGCGCATGATCTCAGCATGCGGCATCAGGCCAATTGCCATCTGCAGCAGGAAGCGGTCGTTCCTGAACAGCGCATGTTGGGCGATAATCTTTTCGGCAACTGCCTCCGGATCGCCGACGAAGAGCGCGCCGTTCGGCCCGCGCGACAGGTCGAATTGCGCCCGGCTTGTCGGCCCCCAGCCGCGCTCGCGGCCGATGCGGTTCATCACCTCGGCCTGCGGCCCGTAAAACTGGTCGGCCGCCGCCTCGGTCGTATCGGCGATAAAGCCGTGGACGTTGATGCTGGTCTTCAGCTTCGTTTGGTCCTGCCCTGCCCGGCGCGCCGCCTCACGGTAGAGATCGAAAAGCGGCGCGAAACGGCGCGGTTCGCCGCCGATGATCGCCAGCGCCACCGGCAGGCCGAGCGCACCGGCGCGCGCCACGGACTGCGGCGTGCCGCCGACCGCGACCCACAGTTGCAGCGGATCCTGCAATGGCCTGGGATAGACGCCGCGACCACGGATCGGCGCGCGAAGCTCGCCCTCCCATTCCACCGTCTCGCTGTCGCGCAGCGCCAGCAGCAGATCGAGCTTCTCTTCGAAAAGCTGGTCGTAATCCTCGAGATTGTAGCCAAACAGCGGGAAGGACTCGATGAAAGAGCCCCGCCCCGCCATGATCTCGGCCCGGCCGCCCGAAATCAGGTCGAGCGTCGCAAACTGCTGGAAGACCCGCACCGGGTCGTCGGAGGAAAGCACGGTGACGGCGCTCGTCAGCCGGATGTTCCTGGTCTTGACGGCAGCCGCCGCCAACGCCACCGCAGGAGCGGAGGCCGCATAATCCGGCCGGTGATGCTCGCCGAGCCCAAAGACGTCGAGGCCGACCTGATCGGCAAGCTCGATCTCCTCGATCAGATGCTTCAGCCGCTCGGCTCCTTCCGCTCCCTTGCTGCGCGAGGGATTAGGATTGACGTCTGCGAATGTATAAAGGCCGAGTTCCATTGTCCGCATCCCATTAAATTCAACCTGGAGATAAGGACCGGCGAGCGGCAACGCAAATACAAAGTCTGGAACGGAATGTTCGAGAGTTTCGATAGTGATGCGGCGTCCGTCTTGACAGCAACACCGGTCCGCCAGAACCCCAATTCGAATCTGAATTCAACGACTTCCAAGCCTCAACGGAATCATCCTCCAAGCTGCCTCACATGGCACGTGAAGCATGAGGACGGCGCGGCCTCCGCCACGCCCCCTCGCCGCTCACATCTTCGCCAGCAATTCCGCCAGCTGGTCCGCGGCCTTTCCCCATCCGTCGTGGAAGCCCATCTTCTCGTGCGCTTCCTTGTCCTCGGCGCGCCAGTGCAGCGCCTTGGCCGTATACTTCGTGCGGCCATTGCCGAGATCTTCGAGCAGGATGACGCCGGTGAAGAAAGGTTTTTCGGCAGGCACCCAGGCGCTGCTATAGGCGTCGGTAAAGACGATCTTCTCATTCTCGACGAGTTCGAGATAGACGCCGCGGTTCGGATACCGATTGCCCTCGGGATCCTGCATGACAATGACGTTGGAGCCGCCGGGGCGGACATCAAGCGTCGCTTCCGCCACGCCCCAGGGGCGCGGTACGAACCACTGCTTCAGCAGCTCGGAATCGGTCCACGCCTTGTAGATCTTATCACGCGGGGCTTCGAATTCGCGGATAAGGACAAGCTCATGTTGGGTGCTGGCGGTCATCTCAACATCTCTCCATTCGATTAAACCTGGTTCGTCTCAGGCTGTTACAAGGACGTGTCAAACTTCGCCATTCCGACAGCGTGGCGATTTTTCTTTGATCATTCTGCGATCGGTTGCGCAGCCTCTTCCTGCATCTTGTCGATCTGCCGGCGGATATGGGCGGCCTCGGCCGCCGAATGAGCAAGCGCGATGGCGCGATCGAAGGCTTCGCGCGCCTGGCAGGTCAAGCCGAGCTGCTTCAGTAGCCCGCCCCGCAGGCCGTGATAGTAGAAATAGCCGCCGAGCTTCTCGCCTAGGGGATCAATGAGATCGAGCGCGTCCTGCGGCCCCTGCAGCTTGGAAACAACGACCGCGCGATTGAGCGTTACGACGGGGGACGGCTGAATACGCTCCAGCGCGCGATAGAGCAGATCGATCTCCACCCAGTCGGTATCTTCGGCGCGTTTTGCCCGCGAATGGATCGCGGCGATGGCCGCCTGAAGCTGGAAGGGCCCCGGCCGGCGGTGCCGCAACGCCTTGTCGAGCAGCGCGAGCGCCTCGTTAATGAAGGGCTGGTTCCAAAGCAAGCGGTTCTGATCTTCGAGCAGCACGATTTCGCCCTCGGCGCTGAAGCGCGCCGGCCGGCGCGAAATCTGCAGGAGCATGAGCGCAAGCAGCCCCATCAGCTCCGGTTCGGCGGGGAAAATGTGCAGCATCAGCCGTGCCAGCCGGATCGCCTCGTCGCTGAAGGCGGCCGCTTCATGTCTCGGGTCGGCCTGGCTGTAACCCTCGTTGAAGATCAGGTAAATCATCGTACTGACGATCGAAAGTCGCTGGCCCCTCTCATCAGGGCTCGGCGTTTCGAACGGCACGCCGGCTTTTGCGACACGCGCCTTTGCCCGGGTGATGCGCTGCTCCATGGCGCTTTCGGAGACCAGGAAAGCGCGCGCGATCTGCTGCACGGAAAGGCCGGACACGATGCGCAGCGCCAGCGCGATCTGCTGGGTGGCCGGCAGATCCGGATGGCAGCAGATAAAAAGAAGCCGCAGGATATCGTCGCGATAATTGGAATCGTCCAGCCGCTCGGCGATATCGCTTTCGGCATCCTCGGTATCGGAAATGACGTCCTCATCCGGCAGCGCCTGGAGCTTCGATCGCTTGCGCACCGCGTCGATGCCGCTGTTGCGGCCGACGAAGATGAGCCAGGCCGTCGGATCGCGCGGCGGTCCCTTCTCCGGCCATGTCCGGATCGCCCTCAGGCATGCCTCCTGGAACGCCTCTTCCGCGGTATCGAGATCACGGAAATAGCGCAGCAGCGCGCCAAGCGCCTTCGGACGGGCCGAGGCAAGAGCGAGGTCGATCCAGGCAATATCGGTCATGATGCAGCATCTCCCGGCCTGAAGACGTAGAAAGGCCGAATTTCATATGAGGTGGAACCGGGATTGACGGATGAAAGCTGCTTCGAGAAGGCGACGGCCTCGTCGAGGGTTTCCAAGTCAACCACATAGAAGCCGAGAAGCGCCTCCTTCGTTTCCGCAAAAGGCCCGTCGATGACCAAGGGCTCGTCCTTGCCTTTGCGCACCGTAGTCGCAGCCGTCGTCGGCATCAGCCGGCCGACGGGACCGAGCTTGCCGGCTTTCGCCAGCGGCTCCTGCACGGCGTAAAGTTTCTCCATGACGGCAGCCTCCTCCTCCTGGCTCCAGGCGAAGACGGTTTCCTCATGGGCGTAACAAAGGATTGCATAAAGCATCGGGTCACTCCTCTTTCCGAATGACGAAGGAGTAACCGCTTAGCCGACAGGTCGCATTAAAAAATTATCAAAAGAAAGGCGCCCGAACAGCCAAGCAGCCCGTGGGGACACCAGGCGTTATGATGCGGTTCTGATCGCGCCTCACCCCTCGCTCAGCGTCCGCCGGACCGCACTCTTCCAGCCCTTGAGCTTGGTCGTCCGCACCTTCTCGTCCATATGGGGCTCGAACCGCCGGTCGCGTTTCCACATCGCCGAAAAGCCGTCCCTGTCCGGCCAGACCCCAGCCCGGCTGCCGGCGAGCCAGGCGGCACCGAGCGCCGTCGTCTCGAGAATGACCGGGCGGTCGACCGGAGCATCAAGCAGGTCGGCGAGGCGCTGCATCGTCCAGTCGGAGGCGACCATGCCGCCATCGACTCGCAGCACCGTGTCATCGCCGCTGTTCTTCCAATCCTTCTGCATGGCGTCGAGCAGGTCACGAGTCTGGTAGCAGACGGCCTCGAGCGCGGCGCGGGAAAATTCCGCCGGGCCGGTATTGCGTGTCAGCCCGAAGATGGCACCGCGCGCCTTGGCGTCCCAATGCGGCGCGCCCAGCCCGGTAAAGGCGGGCACGAGATAGACCTCCTGCGTGGGATCAGCCTTTTCGGCAAGCATGTTGCTCTCGGCGGCGCTGCCGATGATCCCGAGTCCGTCCCGCAGCCATTGCACCGCTGCACCGGCGATGAAGATCGATCCCTCGAGCGCGTAGGTCGTCTCCCCGTTCAGGCGATAGGCGATGGTGGTCAACAGCCGATTTTTCGAGCGGACCATATCGGC
The DNA here is from genome assembly GCF_003985125.1 of Rhizobium phaseoli. Classification (GTDB taxonomy): domain Bacteria; phylum Pseudomonadota; class Alphaproteobacteria; order Rhizobiales; family Rhizobiaceae; genus Rhizobium; species Rhizobium phaseoli. The sequence goes on along the minus strand of NZ_ML133573.1, from coordinate 67,488 downwards.
GCCCGTGTTGAGCAGCGCGAAACAGCCAGTGCCATAGGTCGATTTCAGCATGCCCGGCGCAAAGCAGGCCTGACCGATGGTCGCCGCCTGCTGGTCGCCGGCGACCCCGAGAATCGGGATCGCAGCGCCAAAGATACTGGCGTCGACCGTCCCGAAATCGGCGGCGCAATCCTTGACTTCCGGCAGCATGGCGGCCGGCACCCTCAGAATATCGAGCAGGTCCTCGTCCCAGCTATTTTCGGCGATATTGTACATCAGCGTGCGCGAGGCATTGGTGGCGTCGGTGACGAAGCTCTTGCCGCCTGTCAGCCGCCAGATCAGGAAGGTGTCGATCGTCCCGAAGCAGAGATCGCCCCTGGCGGCACGCGCCCGCGCACCCTTCACGTTGGCCAGCATCCAGGAAAGCTTCGTTCCGGAAAAATAGGGATCGAGGAGCAGGCCGGTCTTCTTGGTGAACAGCCGCTCGAGATCCTGCCGCTTCAGATTATCGCAATAGCTCGCGGTGCGCCGGTCCTGCCAGACGATGGCATTCTGGATCGGCCGGCCCGTCTCGCGCTCCCAGACGACCACCGTCTCGCGCTGATTGGTGATGCCGAGTGCCGCAACATCCCTCGCCGTAATCCCGGCATCGCGCAACGCCATGTTGACCGTGGACACAACCGAATCCCAGATCTCCTCGGGATCGTGCTCCACCCAGCCAGAACGCGGATAGATCTGGGTGAATTCCTTCTGGCCCTTGCCGGCGACATGCATATCGCGATCGAAGACGATCGCCCGCGTCGACGTCGTTCCCTGATCGATCGCCAGAACATATCCACTCATCAAATCCCTCCTCAAACACATCATTATCGTTGCAAATCAATAGGACACGGATACGGATGAGAAAAGCGAATAAAGCGGAATTGCCAGCCCGCCGGCTTTGGGCATAACCTCGCCGCCGACGCTGCAACGCAGCATCCGCTTCCAGGGAGAAAAACATGAGCAGATCAGTCGTCGTCACCGGTTCCACCAGCGGCATCGGTCTTGCGATCGCCACCGCCTTCGCCGAAGCGGGCGACAACATCGTCATCAACGGTTTCGGAAATGCCGATGAAATCAAGGCGATCGTCGAACGGCTTGAATCGGTGTCGAAAGGCCGGGCGATCTACCATCCGGCCGACATGACGAAGCCCGCCGAGGTCGCCGACCTGATCGAAACGGCGGCAAAGAACTTCGGCACCGTCGATGTTCTGGTCAACAATGCCGGCATCCAGCATGTCGAGAAGATCGAGGATTTTCCGATCGAAAAATGGGATCAGATCATCGCGATCAATCTGTCGAGCTCCTTTCATACCATGCGCGCGGCGATCCCGCTGATGAAGGCCAAGAAGCACGGCCGCATCATCAATATTGCCTCCGCGCACGGGCTCGTCGCCTCCCCCTTCAAATCCGCCTATGTGGCCGCCAAACATGGTATATTAGGTCTGACGAAGACAGCGGCGCTGGAACTTGCCGAATTCGGCGTGACGGTCAACGCCATCTGCCCCGGCTACGTGCTGACGCCGCTGGTCGAAAAACAGATACCCGATACTGCCAAGGCACGCGGCATGACCGAGGAACAGGTAAAGAGCGAGGTCATCCTCAAGGCGCAGCCGACGCGGGAATTCGTCAAGGCCGAAGAGATCGGCGCATTGTCGCTCTACCTCGCCAGCGACGCTGCCCGCCAGGTGACCGGAACGCACATCTCGATTGACGGTGGCTGGACGGCGGCTTAACCATTTGGAAAAAACAACCGGGAATATCATGAACGACAGCATCCGCTTCATCCTGAACGGCGAGGACATCGCGCTCACCGATGTCGGGCCGACCGAGACGCTTCTCGACTTTCTCCGGTTGAAGCGGCGCCTGACAGGCACCAAGGAAGGATGCGCCGAAGGCGATTGCGGCGCCTGTACCGTGCTCGTCGGACGGCTGGCCGACGGCAAGCTTGCCTATGAATCCGTCAACGCCTGCATCCGTTTCATCGGTTCGCTGCATGCCACCCATGTGGTGACGGTCGAGCACCTTGCCGGGCGCGACGCCGTGCTGCATCCGGTGCAGCAGGCGCTGGTCGATTGCCATGGCTCGCAATGCGGTTTCTGCACCCCGGGCTTCGTCATGTCGCTCTATGGCCTCTGGCTGACCAAGGAAAATCCCGGCCGCCGCGAGATCGAAAAGGCGCTGCAGGGCAATCTCTGTCGCTGCACCGGCTATGAGCCGATCGTCAAGGCCGCCGAGCAGGTGAGCCTGACGCGGCCGAGCGCGCTCTTCGATCCGCTGCAACGGACGCGCTCAGAAATCGTCGCGCGGCTCTGGGCCCTGCAGGCGAGCGGCACCATCCGGATCGCCGATGGCGAAGACCAGCTGATCGTCCCGGGGTCTGTTCAGGCTCTGGCGGAAGTCCTCTCGCAGGAACCCGACGCGACTATCGTTGCCGGCGCGACCGATGTCGGCCTCTGGGTGACGAAGCAGATGCGCCGATTGAGCCCGGTCGTTTTCATCAATCATCTGAGCGAATTGCAATCGGTCACGGAAAGCGAAGACGGCGTCACCATTGGCGCCGGCGTCAGCTATACCAAGGCTTTCGAAGCGATTGCCCGGAAAATTCCGGCGCTCGGACGCCTGATCGACCGCATTGGCGGCGAACAGGTTCGCAACATGGGCACGATCGGCGGCAACATCGCCAACGGCTCGCCGATCGGCGACAGCCCGCCGCCGCTGATCGCGCTCAGCGCGATGCTGACGCTGCGCTCCCTGGAAGGCCGGCGCAAGATGCCGCTCGAAGACTTCTTCATCGCCTATGGCAAGCAGGATCGCAGGCGCGGCGAATTCGTCGAGAGCGTGTTCGTGCCCTATCCCAAGCCCACCAGCCGTTTTGCCGCCTACAAGATCACCAAGCGGCGCGACGAAGACATCACCGCCGTGCTCGGCGCCTTCCTGCTGACGCTCGATGCAACCGACGTGGTCACCGACATTCGCATTGCCTTCGGCGGCATGGCGGCAACACCCAAACGCGCTCAAGCTGTCGAAGCCGCGCTGATCGGCAAATCATGGATGGAAGCGACGATCGACGCCGCCCGCCCCGCCTTCGACGCCGACTTCCAGCCGCTGACCGACTGGCGCGCCACAGCGGAATACCGGCAGCTGACGGCGAAGAACCTGCTGACGCGCTTCTATCTTGAGACTGTTGGCGCGCCGGCGGAGCTGAAGCGGTTCGAGGAGGTGGCGTGATGGATTGTTTCGCAAGCCGGCCTCCCGCAGGCACCACTTTGCCCCTCACCCTAACCCTCTCCCCGCCTGCGGGGAGAGGGGACGTGCCCTGCGAGAGGTGGCGAGCAACGGAGACGGCGCGGCATGTCCCTTCTCCCCGCAAGCGGGGAGAAGGTGGCGGCAGCCGGATGAGGGGCCGCCGTCAAATCAGGGCTTCCCATGGAGGACACCGCTAATGGACAAGTCCACCTTCGAAGACCGAAAAGTCGTCATCTCCGGCCCGATGCACGGCTCCCTGCGCCATGACTCAGCACACAAACATGTCACCGGAAGCGCCGATTATATCGACGATATTCCCGAACCCGCCGGCCTCCTGCACGGCGCGCTCGGCCTTTCCGACCGGGCGCATGCCGAAATCATCAGTATCGATCTTTCCGCTGTCGCCGCCTATCCCGGCGTCGTTTGGGTTTTCACCGGCAAGGACGTGCCCGGCGTCAACGACACCAGTTCCAATGGCAGCCATGACGAGCCGCTGCTTGCCGAAACCTTGGTTCAATTCCACGGCCAGCCGATCTTTGCCGTCATCGCCGAAACGCGCGACGCGGCGCGGCGCGCCGCGCGGCTGGCGAAGATCGACTATCGCGACCTGACGCACTGGCACGATATCGACGGCGCGCTTGCCAATGGCGGCCCGCTGGTGATCACCCCGATGACGCTGCAGCGCGGCGAGCCGGAAACGGAAATGCCGAATGCCGGCATGCGGCTGAAGGGGCAGATGCGCATCGGCGGCCAGGAGCATTTCTATCTCGAAGGCCATATCGCCGTGGCCATTCCCGGCGAGGACGATGAGGTCACCGTCTGGTCGTCGACGCAGCATCCGAGCGAGATCCAGCATATTGTCGGCCATGTGCTCGATATCCCGTCGAACGCAGTCACCGTCAACGTGCGCCGCATGGGCGGCGGCTTCGGCGGCAAGGAAACGCAGGGTAACCAGTTCGCAGCCCTTGCGGCGATCGCCGCCAAGAAGCTCGGGCGTACGATTAAATTCCGTCCGGACCGCGACGAGGATATGAGCGCCACCGGCAAGCGTCATGATTTCCTGGTCGATTACGAAGTGGGTTTCGATGCCGAAGGCCGCATCCATGCGGTCGACGCCACTTATGCGGCGCGCTGCGGCTTCTCCTCGGATCTGTCGGGACCGGTGACCGATCGCGCCCTCTTCCATGCCGATTCCAGCTATTTCTATCCGCATGTGCACCTCCAGTCGAAGCCGCTGAAAACCCACACGGTCTCGAACACCGCCTTCCGCGGCTTCGGCGGGCCGCAGGGCATGCTCGGCGCCGAGCGGATCATCGAGGAGATCGCTTACGCAGTCGGCAAGGATCCGCTCGACATCCGCAAGCTGAATTTCTACGGCCAGCCGGGCTCCGGGCGCACGCTGACCCCCTACCATCAGGAGGTCGAGGACAATATCATCGCCCGCGTCGTCGACGAGCTGGAGGATACGTCAGATTACCGGGCGCGGCGCAACGCCATCATCGGCTTCAACCGCGACAGCCGCTATATCAGGAAGGGCATTGCCCTGACGCCGGTGAAGTTCGGCATCTCCTTCACCATGACCGCCTTCAACCAAGCCGGCGCGCTCGTCCACGTCTATCAGGACGGCTCGATCCACCTGAACCATGGCGGCACCGAAATGGGCCAAGGTCTTTATACCAAGGTCGCGCAGGTGCTGGCCGACAGCTTCCAGGTCGATATCTCAAGGGTGAAGATCACCGCGACGACGACAGCCAAGGTGCCGAACACCTCGGCCACAGCTGCCTCGTCCGGCTCGGATCTGAACGGCATGGCCGCCTTCGATGCCGCCCGCCAGATCAAGGAACGTCTGGTGGCTTTTGCCGCCGAGAAATGGGATGTGGCGCCCTCCGACGTCGTCTTTCTGCCCAACCGCGTGCGCGTCGGTGACAGCGAAATCCCCTTCCCCGATTTCATCAAGCAGGCCTATTTTGCCCGCGTCCAGCTTTCCGCCGCCGGCTTCTACAAGACGCCGAAGATCCACTGGGACCGCAAGGCCGGCCGCGGCACGCCCTTCTATTATTTCGCCTACGGCGCCGCCTGCACCGAGGTTTCGATCGACACGCTGACCGGCGAATATCTGATCGATCGCACCGACATCCTGCACGATGTCGGCCGCTCGCTGAACCCGGCAATCGACCTCGGCCAAGTCGAGGGCGCCTTCGTGCAGGGCATGGGCTGGCTGACGACGGAGGAGCTCTGGTGGGACGACAAGGGACGCCTGCGCACCCATGCGCCCTCGACCTACAAGATCCCGCTCGCCTCCGACCGCCCGAAAATTTTCAACGTCCGCCTTGCCGAATGGTCGGAGAACGCGGAAGCCACCATCGGCCGCTCCAAGGCCGTCGGCGAACCGCCCTTCATGCTGGCGATCTCGGTGTTGGAAGCGCTGTCGATGGCCGTCGCCAGCGTGGCGGATTACAAGGTCTGCCCGAGGCTCGATGCGCCTGCGACGCCGGAACGGGTGCTGATGGCAGTGGAGCGGATGAAGCGGGTGTAGGATGGCGGCGAAAAATGTCAGATCCCGAAGACATCAGGAAAAGACGTCCCGGTAAAACTCGGCAAGCTCGCAAATTACGCCAAACCGAAACTGAAGAGGAATATCGGCTTTGGGGCGACCTGCGAAATCGACAGCTAAATGGCTATAAGTTTACGCGACAAGCCCCACTGGGGACCTACATTGCCGACTTTCTATGCCGCGAAGAGCGACTGATAATCGAAATCGATGGATTTCAACACGCCGACAATATGTCCGACATTACTCGGACTTTGTGGCTAAACCAGGCTGGATATTCAATCCTCCGATTTTGGAATCATGAAATAACCCGGGAGCGAAGAGCAGTCCTCGAGACGATCCTAGCCGCACTTGAAAGGCGAATATTCCGGCGCGATGATATCCTTCGCTTCTATCCTGCGATCATTCGTACGGAGAATTTGAGAACGTAATGCGCTTGAACCAAGCCCCCTCATCCGACCCTTCGGGCCACCTTCTCCCCGCTGGGGAGAAGAGGGAACAAGACGTTCGCGCCCCGCTCAAGCAAACCGCTGAACCTGCAGAAACTACATGTAAAAGCCTAGATGGGATCAACATGAGCGCGGCATTCTCCCTCTTCTCCCCAGCGGGGAGAAGGTGGCCCGAAGGGTCGGATGAGGGGGCCTTCGCGACATACTCCATAGGTCACGGGGCTATCCCATGACCGACCTCCCCACCTTCCTCACCGCCCACCCCTACAACATCCTTGTCGACATAACAGGCACCCAGGGCTCCACCCCGCGTGAAACCGGCACCTTCATGCTCGTCTCGCCGACCGCGCTCTGGGGCACGATCGGCGGCGGCCAGTTCGAATTCATGGCAATCGCGAATGCCCGGCAAATGCTGGCGGGAACCGGCGGCGCACCCACTATGGACATCCCGCTCGGCCCTGAGATCGGACAGTGCTGCGGTGGGCGTACACAGTTACGGTTCCGCCAACTGACGCCGACGTTGAAAGACCAGCTCGAAGCCAGACTTGCCGGCGAGATCGAGCGCCTGCCCGAGGTGCTTCTCTTCGGCGCCGGCCATGTCGGCCGCGCGCTGGCGGTGGCTCTTGCGCCGCTGCCGCTGTCGGTCACCGTCGTCGAAACCAGGCAGGAAGAGCTTGCCAACCTGCCGGCGCCGACGAAGACCCGGCTGGTGCCGATGCCGGAGGCCCTGGTGAAGGATATTCCCGCTGGCGGCGCAGCCGTCATCCTGACGCACGACCACGCGCTGGACTTCCTCATCGCCCGTGAAGCACTGGCAAGAGAAGATCTCGCCTATATCGGCATGATCGGTTCGGCGACCAAACGAGCCACCTTGGCAAGCTGGCTTTCCCGCGAAGGCGGCGAACGGGGCTCGATGGAGCGATTGACGCTGCCGATCGGCGGCTCGGCGGTCAGGGACAAACGCCCCGAAGTGATCGCCGCAATGACCGCCGCCGAAATCCTGACGGCGCTGGCGGCCTATCGCTTGCAGGCGTCCTCGTAAAACGGATCGCGTCCATCGAGAAAACCAAGATCGCGCTTGACGCGATCAGGCGCAGCGTCGAGATCGAGGCGGGGCAGCCGGCAGAAGCGGCCGACCAGCAGTGCGGCAAGACGCTTGAACACACCAATGCTCGGCTGCGAGCGCTTCTCGTCGATAGCAAAGCAATCCATGACATCACCTCGTCAGATTAATGGTATGAGTTGCAGTTTGCCGGTAAAAATGCTGCAATTCCAATCGAACGACCGTCTGCCTGCATCAAGAGAACTTATCCATGAAACTCTCGAAACAGTTTCCACTGAATGCGTTGCGCGTCTTCGAGGCCGCGGCTCGGCTGGGGAGCTTCACCAAGGCGGGTGACGAACTCGGCATGACGCAGACGGCGGTCAGCTACCAGATCAAGCTCTTGGAAGAGAATGTCGGCGAGCCGCTCTTCCTGCGCCGTCCCCGCCAGATCGCCTTGACCGAGACCGGCGAACGGCTGGCGCCGAAGGTGACTGAAGCCTTCGCCATGCTGCATGACGCGATGGCGACGGCCCGCGATAGCGTCGACGGTACCCTGGCCATCAGTTCCACCCATACGTTTGCCTCGAAATGGCTTGCGCCACGCCTCGGCTCCTTCCATTTGAAGCATCCGGCGATCGCGGTGCGCTTTCAGGCGAGTTCCGATATCATCGATTTCGCCCGCGAACAGATCGATGTCGGCATTCGCTGGGGCGACGGCAACTGGCCGGGGCTGGCGCTGCACCGGCTGATGGGGCTGGAGTTCACCCCGATGCTGAGCCCGAAATTGGCGGAGTCGGCAGGCGGCATCAAGGAACCGCGCGATCTCTTGAAGTTCGATCTCTTCGATGCCGGCGACGTTTGGTGGAAACAATGGTTCGAAGCCGCCGGCGTCACCGCGACGGATCTCGACCGGCGCCCGCGCAACCAACTTGGCTCACAGGCTGTCGAAGCCGATGCGGCAATCGCCGGCCACGGCGTAGCGATTCTCCATCCGGCCTTCTATGCGGCCGAGATCGCTCTCGGCCGGCTCTATCAGCCTTTCGAACTGACCCGCAGCGACGGTAAGGCTTACTGGCTCGTCTATCCGGAAAACCGTCGCAACGTGCCGAAGATCAAAGCCTTCCGCAACTGGATCCTCGAAGAGATGCAGGCGGCCGGTCATTAGTTCATCATGGATTGGACCCGGTTCATCAGCCGGGTCCACTATTGTGATATGCGTGTCAAAACCCCATCTCCGGCGCATAAAAACAGCGCGGCGTATCCTCGTTCGGAAACAGACAGAGATGATAGTCGTTGTCGCCGGATTGCATCGCCTTCGTCATCGGCAGCAGGAAGACATGTGCATGCGTGACCAGCCGGTGGTCGCCCGGCATTAGCGTCACACGATATCCGCCCGGCGTCACCGCCACGCTCTTCGAAGGGATCATCTGGCAGTCGCCATTATGGCTGTCGCCGTTGCAACAATAGGGGTCATAACTCCACCCCGAGGGTGCGTCGTGAGCCGTCGCCACCGACGCAAATGCAATCATCACACACGTCAGAATGCTGCGCATGGCATCTTCTCCGTCGATGAATGCGCCGCCGCTGATCCACTGTTCTTATTTCATTCCGGCGGCCTTAAACATAACTGTAACCGAATCGTCATGGTTTCAAGACCTGCTGTAATAGCAGGCCGAGTATAAGCCGGAGATAATGCACAGCCTTCTCGGCAGCTTTTAGGCACGGGACAGCATATCGACGATGCGGCGACGATCGGCAGCTTCGACAAAACCTCCGGAAATCATCAGCGGCGCGCCGAAGACTTCGACGAGCCCGTTGCCGACGATCAGTCCTTCGCCGTCCCGGCACGCGACAATGGGATTTGCCATAGTCTCACTGTAGCGCAGCAGCGCGGGGAGATAGCCGGGATCATCGTTCAGATGCGGAAAGAACTCGAAAGGCACCAGATCGAGAGCCGCGCCATCCCGCACAGCCTCCGGCGAACCGCCGGAAAACAGCGCGTCGGCTGCGATCGTCGGCGTCATCAAAATCGCCCCGGCGCTGGTACCGACGAGAATGCCGTCATCCAGCGCCCATGCGCGCAGCCTCTCCAGCATGCCGCTCTGGCGCAGCCGTCTCAGGAAATCGCCGGTGTGGCCGCCGGTCAGATGAATGGCGTTACAGGAAAACAGCCGGCCGATCTGGTCGTCGCCGGCAAGCGCGTCGAGATCGACGAAGGGATCGAGAGAAAGCCCATAGTTGAGATAATACTGCCGTTTTTCATCGAAGAACTCGCGCTGCGGCTCCGGAGCGGAGGCGATATAGCCGATGCGGATGCCGCGCGACAGAATGAGCGCGGCAAGCCGCCGGTCCATCGGCGCGTTTTCGGCGATGAGTTGATCGCTGTAAAGCGCGGTAATTATGCCATTCCTCCCCGGGTTCACCACCGTTGCCCAAATTGGCGTCCTGTGCGGTTCTTCAATCTCCTCTTCCCTCCCCGTCAAAATTTCCGCAATGTCGCGAGTCGGAGGAAGTTAGGGGAATTCGATGTATGAATATGCCATAGCATGGGAATGGCTGGCCTTCGCGGCACGCTGGTTCCATGTCATCACCGCGATCGCCTGGATCGGATCGTCCTTTTATTTCATCGCGCTCGATCTCGGCCTGGTGAAACGGCCGCACCTGCCGCCCGGCGCCTATGGCGAGGAATGGCAGGTCCATGGCGGCGGCTTCTATCATATCCAGAAATATCTGGTGGCGCCCGCGCAAATGCCGGAGCACCTGACCTGGTTCAAATACGAAAGCTATTTCACCTGGATCTCCGGCTTTCTCATGCTCTGCATCGTCTATTACGGCGGTGCCGACCTCTTCCTCATTGACCGGCATGTGCTCGACATCACGCCGCCGGTCGCCATCGCGATCTCGCTGGCGTCCCTGGCTTTCGGCTGGCTGGTCTATGACCTGCTCTGCAAGTCCCCGCTTGGGCGCAACACCTGGGGGCTGATGGCGGTGCTCTATGCCGTGCTCGTCTTGATGGCTTGGGGCTATACGCAACTTTTCACCGGCCGCGCCGCCTTCCTGCATCTCGGCGCCTTCACCGCGACGATCATGTCGGCCAACGTCTTCATGATCATCATCCCCAACCAGAAGATCGTCGTTGCCGATCTCATCGCCGGCCGCACACCCGATCCCAAATACGGCCAGATCGCCAAGCAGCGTTCGCTGCACAACAACTACCTGACGCTGCCCGTCATCTTCTTCATGCTGTCGAACCACTATCCGCTCTCCTTCGGAACACAGTTCAATTGGGTGATCGCCGCTTTGGTCTTTCTGATGGGCGTCACCATCCGCCATTGGTTCAACACCACCCATGCCAGGAGGGGTCGACCGACCTGGACCTGGATCGTCACCGTCATTCTTTTCATCCTGATCATGTGGCTTTCCACGGTGCCGAAGCTGCTGACCGGCGAAAAGGATACGGCGGCGGTGGCGCCCGCCTTCCAGCAATTCGCCGGCGATCCGCATTTTCCCGCCGTCAAGCAACTGCTCGCGACGCGCTGTTCCATGTGCCACGCCGCCGAGCCTGTCTATGAAGGCATCGTGCGGCCGCCGAAAGAGGTGATGCTGGAAAACGATGCGGAAATTGCCGCCCATGCCCGCGAGATCTATATACAGGCGGGCCGCAGCCATGCCATGCCGCCCGGCAATATCACCGATATCACGCCGGACGAACGCAAGCTGCTCGTCGCCTGGTTCGAAAGCGCAGTCGAAGGCAAGAAACAATGACGACAACACTCCTGCGCGGCCGCCTGCTGTCCTTTCACCGAGCGCCACTGAGCCTGGCCGACAGCCAGAGCTATCTCTACGAGGAGGATGGCGGCCTGCTGATCGAAGACGGGCTGATCGCCGCAGCCGGCCCCTATGCCGACGTCAAGACGAAGGCCGCCGAAGGCACGGCCGAGATCGATCACCGGCCGCATCTGATCCTGCCCGGGCTCATCGACATGCATCTGCATTTTCCGCAGATGCAGGTGATCGCCTCCTATGCCGCCAACCTGCTCGAATGGCTGAACACCTACACCTTTCCCGAGGAATGCCGTTTTGTCGAAAGCGCGCATGCTGAGAGGATCGCCACGCATTTCTACGACGAGCTGATCCGCCACGGCACGACCACGGCGGTCGCCTATTGCTCCGTGCACAAGACCTCCGCCGACGCCTTCTTCGCCGAGGCGATGAAGCGCAACATGCGCATGGTGGGCGGCAAGGTGATGATGGACCGCAACGCCCCGCAGGGCCTGCTCGACACGCCGGAGATGGGTTATGACGAGACCCGCCAGGTAATCGCCGACTGGCACGGCAAGGGCCGCAACCACGTCGCCATCACCCCGCGCTTCGCCATCACCTCGACCCCGGCGCAGATGGCAGCGACGGCAGCGCTTGCCCGCGAATTTCCCGATCTGCACATTCAGACGCATCTGTCGGAAAATCACGACGAGATCAAATTCACCTGCGAGCTCTATCCCGACGCAATCGACTATACCGACATCTACGCCCGCTACGGCCTGCTCGGGCCAAAAAGCCTCTTCGGCCATGCCATCCACCTCTCGGAGCGTGAAGCCGATGTCATGAGCGAGACGGGTTCGGTCGCCGTCCACTGCCCGACCTCGAACCTCTTCCTCGGCTCCGGCCTGTTCCCGCTGAAGGCGCTGGCGCGGCGCGAAAAGCCGGTGCGCATCGGTGTGGCGACCGATATCGGCGGCGGTTCCAGCTATTCGATGCTGAAAACTATGGACGAGGCCTACAAGATCCAGCAGCTGCTGGGAGAGCGGCTGAACCCGCTGGAAAGCTATTACCTGATGACGCGCGGCAATGCCGAGGCGCTGTCGCTGGCCGACCGGATCGGCACGCTGGATCCCGGCACCGAAGCCGATCTCGTCGTCCTCGACGCGGCCGCGACTCCGGCCATGGCGCTGAAGATGGAAGCAGTGAAGACCCTGCCTGAAGAACTGTTCCTCTTGCAGACGATGGGCGACGACCGCGCGGTCGCCGAAACTTATGTGGCGGGTGTGGCTATGAAAGCGGGGCTTCGATGACACCTCGCTTGCTCCCAGAATGGGAGCATTCCGGCGACTCCACGCGACGACATTCTGTTGGATCTCCTCATTCAATCGATCCCCTCGCCAACTGTAGCCTGAAACGGCCAATTTCCCGTAGCCGCATTCAGATGTGAAGGTTCAATTCATGGCCACTCCGCTCACGATCGCCGATCTGAAAAAGCTTGCCCAGCGCCGCGTGCCGAAGATGTTTTTCGACTATGCGGATTCGGGTGCCTGGACGGAATCCACATATCAGGCGAATGAGAGCGATTTCAGCCGGATCAAGCTGCGCCAACGGGTTTTGGTCGACATGAGCGACCGCACGCTGGAAACGACGATGATCGGTCAGAAAGTGTCGATGCCGGTGGCCTTGGCGCCGACCGGCCTGACCGGCATGCAGTATGCCGATGGCGAGATGCTGGCGGCGCGCGCTGCCGAGGAGTTTGGCGTCCCCTTCACCCTGTCGACGATGAGCATCTGCTCGATCGAGGACGTCGCATCGGTGACGACGCGCCCCTTCTGGTTCCAGCTCTACGTCATGCGGGACAAGGATTTCGTCCTCGGCCTGATCAGCCGTGCCAAGGCCGCCAAATGCTCGGCGCTGGTGTTGACGGCCGACCTGCAGATCCTCGGCCAGCGTCATAAGGACCTGCGCAACGGCCTGTCGGCACCGCCGAGATTCACGCCGAAACACCTCTGGCAGATGGCGAGCAGGCCGTTCTGGTGCCTGGATATGCTGCAGACCAAACGCCGCACCTTCGGCAACATCATCGGCCATGCGAAAAATGTCTCCAACATCACCTCGCTTGCCGCATGGACGCACGAACAGTTCGACCCGCGTCTTTCCTGGGCCGATGTCGCCTGGATCAAGGAGCAATGGGGCGGGCCGTTGATCATCAAGGGCGTGCTCGACCCGGAGGACGCCCGAGCAGCCGCCGATACCGGCGCCGATGCGATCGTCGTCTCCAATCACGGCGGTCGCCAGCTTGACGGCGCCCCCTCCTCGATCAGCATGCTGCCCGCCATCGTCGATGCCGTCGGTGACCGCATGGAAATCCATCTCGACGGCGGCATCCGCTCCGGCCAGGACGTGCTGAAAGCCGTGGCCCTCGGCGCCAAAGGCACCTATATCGGCCGCCCCTTCCTCTACGGGCTCGGCGCCATGGGCAAGGAGGGCGTCACGCTGGCGCTCGGCATCATCCGCAAGGAGATGGATATCACCATGGCGCTCTGCGGCAAACGCGATATCAACGACGTGAACGCGTCGATCATATCGCCGCAAGGCTGAAGCCGAGAAATCGGCACCGGCTGAACGCGACGAGGCGGGCAAGCCCCGCGGGACACGCAACGGCGTGCGGTTCAGCCCGGCGGCTGGCCGGCGCTCGCATTGAGCTGAAGGATCGCGAAAATCACGAGATAGAGGGCGAGCGCAAATCGCTGCTGCCAGACGATGCGGCGAGATCCGGCAATCCGCTTCTCGAGGCCAGGCGGCGTCCTGTCAGGCTTGCGAAGCTGCATCCGGGACAGCAGGTCGTCCACGGCGGCAAGGCCGGCAGCCTCCGTCTCGTGGCTCGACGCGAGGCGAAACAACAGCGCATCGAAGAGAAGATGGACCGCCAGCGCAAGCACGATCCCGCAGAAAACCAGCATCAAGAGCCAGCCGAGCGTTGGGGCGAAACCTCGATATCCCACGGTGATCGGACCGGCAATCAGTGGCAACAGCGCCGTCAGCCCGCAGAATATTGCATCGCGGCCGAGATTTCGCGCCGCCGCGGAGGCCGCGGTTTGCCACTGCGTCATTGCACGCCCTCCGTCGCAGCATGGATCGTTTCCGCGGGCAGATAAACACGCCGCCCCGCGCGTTCGATCAGCTGCAACGCTTCGACTGGGTTCTCGCAACGTCGGCTGCCGACCAGCCAACTGACGATGACGCAGGCGCTCCGCTGGAAACCGAGCGCGCAGCAGACGAGGACCGGTCCCTGGTGGCGCGCAGCCTCGATGACATCGGCCGCGGCTCGCGCCTGGATCTTGTCGAGGCCGGTGAGATCGAGGGCGGGAAAGCTGCACCAGCGCGCAAGCGTCCCGCTCGGGCGCTGAAATTCACCGGTCATGTCGATCACCGTGGCAAAACGGTCGGCCTCGTCGCGACGGGGAAAACGACCGAGATGGACGCCATCGGCAATCACCACGGATGCCGGCATTTTGCGCGTCCAGAGCCAAACGTTGATGGTCGCGCCGAGCCGGTAGGGTGCCAGTAGCCAGCGGCTGGCAAGCGCGGCCCGGCCATCGGCGCTTTTCTGGAATATCTGCGGGCCGGCGCCGAAATATCCGACCGCGACGATCGCCAGCGCAACGGCCGGCCAGAGCAACAGAAGTGCCGCGGCGGTCAGAGAGATGCAGAGCGCCGCAAGGACGAGAAATACGACAGCACAAGCCAGATAGCAGATGCCAAGTCGGCGCGACTTTGGATCGCCGTTCAAAGTGAAATTTGCAAGAGGGGAAGCAGCATCGCGCGGAAAAAGCCAGGCGGCGAACAGACCAAGCAAAATACCGGTCGGTATGTCCATGACGTGATGCTGCCACGTCGTCAGCACGGAGGCTCCAATCAGGAAACACCAGACGTGCCAGAGAAGCCGCGCTTGGCGCGGCAACCGGCAGCGCAGATGGTCCCAGATCACCACCAGCAGCGCGACATGCAGCGACGGCGCCTGGTTGAACGGCTTGTCGAAACCACCGAGGACGGCGAACATGAAACCGGGCAGGCCGCTCGTGGCCGGCCGTACGAAGGTTGCTTCGAGCGGAAACGCGATGAAGCAGACAATCGCGATTATCTGGATCGTTAGATAACGCCTTGCGAGCATATCCACATCGCGCGGCGTCGTGTTGATCAACAGGCAGAGTCCGTAGAACAGGTTGATCGACCAGTATGGAATGATCGTCCACGCCAGGAACGGAATGGCCCTTTCCCATGCGAAGGCGATGTTCGGCACGTGAGCGCGTTGCGAAGCCAGCCAGTTGGCGCCGCCATAGGTCAGATAGAAGAACGGCGCCAGGAAGGCGAGCCAGAGCGCCGCCCGCTTCAGGACCGGCGCTGATCGGGAAAGAGGAGAACCTGCCTGCCCCATCGGCTTGCCCTCAAATTCTTTCCGCCAGCGAGACGGTGAAAATGCCCCACTGGTCGATGCGCTGTTCGAGCTTGCGGAAACCGGCTGCGGCGACCAGTTGGTCCATTTCTTCTTGCGTCCGCCGCCGCATCACCCATGCTTGGCCGCCGCGGTGGGAGGTCAGGGCGCGGGCGATCATCTCCAGCTGTGGATGCCATGGCTGGTTGGTGTAGATGAGCAGACCGCCGGGCTGCATCGCGCGGGCGATCCCGTTGAGCGACGTTGCGATCATCCTATTGTCGGAGAAAAGCTCGTAAAGGCCGGAGACGATTGCGAGATCCGGAGCCGGCGTGATTGCAGCCAGCCCCTCGCCGTCAAAGGCATCCTGCTGGCGAAAGCTGACGAAATCATCGAGGTCGCGCGTGGCGATGCTGTTGCGGCCGGCGTCGACGTTGATGGGGGAATAATCCTGCAACCGCGCACTATCGGGGCGCACGCCAGCCGCCTCGATCGCATCAAGGACGTAACGTCCGTGCCCGGCCGCTATGTCGAGCATGTGGGTGCTGCGGCTCGCTGCTTTCAGGCGCTGCAGGCCATGCTCGATCAGTTCCTGCAAATGCAGCTTGCGCTGCCTGATGCCGCGCCAGCCGATCGCCTCGAGAAACACCTTGTCGATCAACCGCCCGCCGGGACCGAGCCCTCGCGGCTGGTTCTCATAGACGTAATCGAGCGTCGAGCCGGAATCGAAACCGGTCTTGACCCCAGTCTTTATGCCTTCCGACACCAGCGCGCCGAGCCTGATGTTGAGACGGCTGAGCGCCCAGTAGATGCCGCGGGGAGACGTGGCGTCGAGAGGGCTCGCGAGCCGGTCAGCCTCATCCTTGGTATAGCCCTGGACATGGGCAGCGCTAAGATCGGCAGGCGCCCGGGGCTCGGAAAACCGCGCATCGATAAAACGGCGGACCTCGGCGAGCGCAATCGCGCGATCCTTCTCACCGAGTGTGTCATGATAGAAGCCGGCAAGCACATGCCGCTCCTTGATGCAGCTGCCGAGATTTTCGTAGAAGCGGTGCTGCGGCGCGTGTCGCACCACCCAGTCACTGCCGGAGATCAGCAGTTGGGTCGGAACGGTGATGGCGCGGGCGTCTTCGACGACCCGGGCTGCCGCTTCATAAAGCTGCAACAGAATGTTGGAGGCAATCGGGCGTGTGATCAGCGGGTCTGCTTCAAAGGAGGCGATGCGCTCGGGATCATGCGTCAGAAACCGCGCCTTGACATAGGAATTGACGAAGAATTTCCCTTTGAGCTTTTCCCAGAGTGCAATGCCTTCCCTGGCAAAAGGCACGTAGAGCTTGACGCTGAAGGCCGGTGAGGCGAGCACGAGCCCACGGATTTGCGGCGCATAATCGTGCACCCAGGTGGTGGCGAGGACAGCGCCGACGCTCTGCGCGATGACCGCGATGTTTTCAATGGCAGTGCCGCTCGTCTCGCTGACATGGCGGACGAAGCAATCGAGGTCACGTACCGACGCCGCGAAGGATGGCGAGTAGCCGCGCTCGCCCGGCGAGCGCCCATGGCCGCGTGCGTCCCAGGCGTAGAAGGCAAAATCATCGAGGCCGAGCTCGGTGGCAAGATGGGCGACGCGGCCGCTGTGCTCGTGACCGCGATGGAGAAGAATGATTGCACCCTTCGGTGCCGCACTGGTCGCAGGCCATGTCCGATAAAATAGTCGCGTGCCATCGTGCGACACGAATTCGGATTCACGCATCGGCCTCACGCTCGGGGACGGTTGCCAACTGTCGGCGGCTTCCAGCACGGTCTACTCCAATTCTGATCGATTGATGGGTTGCAACTACTGGCGGAAACAATGATTTGCATTCATTGCAAAAGTCTAGTCGCAAATGTAAGCCCTGTACGAGAACCGATATGAAGTATCGGCTTCCCCACAAGGATGACGTTCTGCATTGCCGGAACTGGGATAGATTTTCTGACGCCACGAAACTCCACCGAGGTAGCATGTCTGTTTATCAATTGAAGTCCCGGTTTCAGAACATCCTTCGCCCTCTGGTGCGCGCGTTGGCGGCTCGAGGCGTCACCGCCAATCAGGTGACATCAGTTGCCGCGGCCGTCTCGGTTGCACTTGGCGTTTTCTTGAGCGTTGTTCCGCTGCCGCAGTGGTTCCTGCTGGTGCCAATCTGGTTTCTCCTGCGCATGGGCCTCAATGCCATTGACGGCATGCTCGCGCGCGAACACGGGCAGAAGAGCATTTTGGGCGCGTATCTCAACGAGATCGGCGATGTCGTGTCGGATATTGCTCTGTATCTGCCGTTTGCGCTGATCGATCCGAACGGCCCGATGCCGGCAATGGCTGTGATATTCCTCTCGGTGTTGACGGAATTTGCCGGCGTATTGGGTCAAACGGTCGGCGCAAGCCGGCGTTACGACGGGCCACTGGGCAAGAGCGACCGTGCAGTAGTTTTCGGTGCGCTCGGCATCTTTGTCGCCGTTGGCGGTACGTTTGCAGCCTGGACTGCGTGGCTTTGGGCAGTGATGGCGCTCCTTCTCGTATGGACGATCGTCAATCGTATCAGCGCCGGCATTCGCGAGGCGCGCACGGCCGCTCAATAGGAAGCGGAGCCGATCTGCTGCCTTTCTTCCCCTGACAACGTCATCCGGAAACTGAGTCGAACGCTGCTTTTTGCGAGCTGCTTGGCAAGCACATCTTCTGATCCTCCATCCCTCCAACCGCACCTTGAACAAAGGTTGTATTTATTTGCACCCCCTTCTTGAAAGCACAAAAGCGGTGCTTTATGTTTTATCCATGGCACCGACGAGCAAGACACCGCATCCATCGCTATTGCGCTACCAGCTGGCGCCTGACGATCAGGCCCGGCAGGCGCTGGACGACACCATTGCCGCCTATCGCAAGATGATCGACATCCTGAGCGAGCTCATCGACGACAAGGCCGGCGCCAATCTCGTCGTCCTGCATGATCTGGCCTATGAGACCGTCCGCGAGCAGACGGGCCTGCCGGCGCGGCTGGTGACGCTCGGCCTTCGCGATTTCGCCGCCAATCGGGGCGTTATCCCCGAGCCTCTGCAGCTGCCGCTCGACGACAAGCTCTTCGCCATAAAAGGCCCCTCGGACCTGACCATCGCCACGGTGCACGGGCGCGTTGCCGTGCCTTTCGATGTCGCCGGTTATTCCAGGGGATGGGAGAGTATTTTTCCCGCATACCTTGTAGCGAACCACGATCGCTACGAGATTAACATCGGCGTCACGCCGAATTCCGCTCGGATGGAGGAAAACATGACGAATGAAGGCATTCTTTCACGCATGGGTCGCCTGATCGCGGGCATCGCCAATGCAGCGATCGACAAAGCGGAAGGCGCCAACAAGATCGCCGTCATCGAACAGGCGATCCGTGAGATCGACGCGGCGGCGGAGGAAGCCCGCGCCGATCTCGGTAGGGCGCGGGCCGAGGAATACCGCATCCAGAGCCGCAAGGACGAAATCGTCGAAGACATGAATGCCCTCGATGAGAAGATCCGCCTGGCCATCACCTCGCATCGCGAAGACCTCGCAAAGGCCGGCGTTGCTCGTCAGATCGATCTCGAATCCCAGATCGCAGCACTCGACAAGGCGCTGGCCGATGCGAGCGAGCAGGTGGATGAGGGCCAGAAAGCCCTGCAGGCGGTGCTCGCCACCCGCCGCGAGGCCGACGCCCGCCTTGCCGATTTCAAGCGCAGCATCGCCAGGCATCCCGAAGAGGCTCTGGCCGGCCACGGCAGGCCGACGCCGGGCGCCGGTGCTGCCCGCGCCGCCGCGGCGGTCTCGCGGCTGACCGGCGTTCCATCCGGCGAAAACGCTCACAGTTCCGAACTAGACGAACTCGACCGATTGCACCGCGAGCAGGCGATCGAAGCCCGCCTTGCGCGTTTCAAGGCGGATAACCGGTAACGCCGATGGGACTTTTTCTCGCTCCTGAATGCCTTCCCTTCGCGATCGCCGCCGCCGTGCTTGCCGGCCTCACCGTGATCGAGATGCTCGCGACCGTCATGGGTTTTTCGATCACGGAGCTTCTCGGAAAACCGGATTTCAACGGCCATGACGGTTTTGCCGGTTACCTCTCCTGGCTCAATGTCGGCGGCGTCCCCCTGCTCATTCTCCTGATGATGGCGCTCGGCTTCTTCGCTATTGCCGGTTTTGCAGTACAGGCGGTCGCCGGCGCGTTCTGGGCGCCGCTGCCGGCCGCCGTCGCCGTCGTTCCCGCCTTGACGGTCACCTTCCCCATGGTCAGGGCATCGAGCCGGACGGTGGCGCGGATCGTCCCGCACGACGAGACCTATGCCGTCGATCTCGACACCCTCATCGGCCGGACCGGAGAAGTGTCGCTTGGGCCGCTCGACCAGGGACTGCCCGGCCGCGTCCGGGTCAAGGACCAGCACGGGAACTGGCATGTTCTGAGAGCCAAGGCGGCCAAGGGCCAGGAGCCGCTGAAGATCGGCACGCAGGTTCTCCTCGTCGATCGCAAGGCAGATGTGTTTATCGCTATTCCAGCACTGATGGATCCCATCGGTGCAAACAATCAATCTTTCAGGGAGCAGCCATGATGTACGACATTCTTCTACCGGCCGGCATTAGCATCGTTCTGATCTTCGGCATCGGCTTTGTTCTCGCCTCGCTTTACACGCGCTCCAGCCGTGACGAGGCCTATGTCCGCACCGGTCTCGGCGGTCAGAAAGTCGTGCTCGACGGCGGCTCTGTCGTCCTGCCGATCTTCCACTCGATCGCCAGGGTAAACCTGAAGACGCTGCGCCTCGAAGTCCGCCGCGGCGAAGGCGATGCGCTCATCACCAAGGACCGCATGCGGGTCGATATCGGCGCCGAATTCTATGTGCGTGTGAAGCCGGACGCCTCCTCGATCGCGCTTGCCGCCCAGACGCTCGGCAGCCGCACCAATGACGCCGAGGCACTGCGCATCCTGATCGAGGCGAAATTCGTCGACGGCCTTCGCTCGGTCGCAGCGACGATGAACCTCGACGCGTTGCAGGAGCAGCGCATGGATTTCGTCAAGGCGGTGCAGGAAGCGGTGGGCGCCGATCTCCAATCGAACGGTCTCGAACTCGAATCCGTGTCGCTGACGCGCCTCGACCAGACCGATATCAAGCATTTCAACGCCAACAACTTCTTCGATGCACAGGGTCTGGCGGCACTGACCCGCATCACCGAGAGCCGCAAGAAGGAGCGCAACGAAATCGTCCGCGACACCGAAGTCGCCATTGCGCAGAAGGATCTCGAGGCCCGCCAGCAGTCGCTCGCCATCGAGCGGACGAAGCGGGAAGCCGAGCTCAGCCAGGAACGCGACATCGCCAATAAATCCGCCGCGACGCGCGCCGAAACCGCTCAGCAGGAGCAAGCGGCAAAACGTGCCGAAGAGGAAGCCCGCATCGCCTCCGAGCAGGCGATCGCCGAACGCGAGGCAGCTGCCAAGCAAGCCCGCGAAAGCGCGAACATCGATGCGGCCCGCGCCGTCCAGCAGCGTGATACCGAAGCCAAGCGCGACCTTCAGATCGTCGCCCAGGAAAGCGCCATCGCCGTTGCCAACAAGAGCCGCGAAGAGTCCGAGGCGAAGGCGGCTGCCGAAACGGCCCGCGCTACCGCGATCGCGGCAGAGGAAAAGGTCGGCACCGCCAAGGCGATCGAGATCGCCGAACGCGAAAAGCAGATCGCCGTGATCGACGCGCGCAAGAAAGCCGAAACCGAAGCGACTGCCGTAACGGTCGGCGCCGAGGCCGAGAAGCAGGCTGCAATCGACCAGGCGGAAGCCATCAAGACGCTCGCGACCGCCGAAGCGGATGCGGCGATCATCAAGGCAAAGGGCATTCTCGAAACCGGCCGGGCTCAAGCTGAAAGCGAGGCCCTGCTCAACGAGGCCCGCAACAAGCTCAGCCAGACCATCATCGAGTTCGAAATCACCCGCGAGCGCATTCGCATCATTCCCGAAGCGCTTGCCGAGGCGGTCAAGCCGATCGAAAAGATCTCCGACATCAGGATCTTCGACACCGGTGGCATGCTCGGCCGCGGCGGCGCGAACGGCGACAGCGGTATCGGCATGGGCGACGGGCTGGCCGGTCAGCTGCTCGCCTACCAGGCCAACAAGCCGATCCTCGACAAGCTGTTGAAGGAGGCGGGCTTTGAAGGCGATAATGCGATTTCATCCCTGCTTGGCAATCTCGACAGCGCCAAGCCCGCCGCCTCGCCCGTCGTACCGGCCGCGCCCGCCGCACCGGCGCAGGCGGTTATCGCCGCTGCACCTCCGAAGGAGTAATCTTCTGATGCATGTCGCTCGGAAGTGTACAGCGGTGACAACGACATGCATAAAAACAAAGAGCTAAAGCGCGTCGCATGAATCAAATTTGATGCGACGCGCTTTAATCATGCGCGAAACCGGCCGGCTACCGCAGCCAGCCGGTCGCCAGCCCACTCGCCCAGTCGGGCCGGCGGTTTTCCGCCGCCAGTCTCGACATCACAAGATTGTCATAGGCGACGTTCCGAAACTGCCACGTCCATCCCGCGGGCGCCTTTTCCAGAATGGCATAGCCGGCCAGCGGATGGCCGGCTTCGACCTTGTGGTAACAGGGCAGACTGTCGTCATAGGCTGGGCAGCCGACGCTGCCGGGATTGACGATCAGCCGGCCGTCGGAGAGACGAACAGCGCGCGGGAGATGGCTGTGGCCGCAGAGGATCAGCGGCAGGTCGATACCCTCGGCCAGCGCCTCGATCGCTTCGATCGGCTTCGGGAAAACAATGCCCTCTGGCGAGACGGACTCCAGCCAGTAGAGATTGTCGTCTTTCGGCGTTGCATGGCAGAGATAGACCTCGCCGCGATAGACGGCATCGACTGGCAGGCTGCGCAGCCAGTCGAGCTGCGATGGCGACAATTGCCGATAGGCCGCCGCATCCGAAGCATGCATGGAAGCTGCATCCTGCTCGATCAGATACCGGTCGTGATTGCCGCGCACCGTGGTCAGGCCGAGCGGCATCAGCAGATCCGCTGTTCGGCCTGCCTCCAGCGGTCCGCTGAAGACATCACCGAGATTGACGATCTCCCTAATGCCTTCCGCGCGAATATCGGCGAGCACCGCCTCGAGCGCCAGGTGGTTGCCGTGGATATCGGCGATGGCGGCAAAGCGCATTTAACTGCCTCGATAAGTGGAATAACCGTACGGCGAGATCAGCAGCGGCACATGGTAATGCGCCGTGACGTCGGCAATGCCGAAACGGATCGGCACGAGATCAAGGAACGCCGGATGCGGCAGCGGCGTGCCGCAGGCTCTCAGATAGTCGCCGGCGTGGAAGACCAGTTCATAGGTTCCCACGTGGAAGCTTTCGCCTGATAGAATCGGGCCGCCGTCGACCCGGCCGTCGGCATTGGTCTCGACCGTCTTCAGATGTCTGCGGATCTCGCCGTCGAGTTGGAAAAGGTCGATCCTCAGGCCTGCTGCCGGCTTGCCGAGGGCAGTGTCGAGAACATGGGTGGTCAGTCCGGTCATGGGGCTGGCTCTTTGATGACAAACGGGGTTTCGAAGAAGAATTCTTCCAGATTGTTGCCTGGTCCGTCGCGATCGACGACCAGGAAATCGGAGGTCTGGCCAAGCGCCATCAGCGGATGATGCCAGACGTTACGGTGGTAATTCACCCCCTGATCTCCGCGCGCCAGAAACACCTGCGGCTGGCCGGGGCGCCCGTTTTCGTCCTCGGAGACCACGACGAGGAAGGGTCGGCCGGAAACCGGCGAGAAGCTCTGGCTGCCGAAAGGATGACGTTCCATCATATCGACATTATACGGGAAGCTGCGCGGCTGGCCGCGAAACAGATTGATGATGACGCGCGCGCCCTCGCCCACCACCTCCGCCGCGGCCAGCGCGTGAAAACGCTCGGTCGTGCCGCCATTGATCAGCCGCATCGAGATCGGATCGGCTTCGATCACCTCGCCGAAAGGAGCGAAGGCCGATCTGGTCAATGGACGGATGTCGAGAAATTCGGGCAACGGCTTCACTCGCCTTCGGCATGCCAATGACGAATGGCATCGATCTCGACAAGGAGTTCCGGCAGCGTGCGGTAGGTGGCCTCCCAGATGTCGGAGGGATCGAGGGCGAAGACGTCTTCGAGGATCCGGTTGCCGGTGCCGCAGATTTTCGTCCATGGCAAAGTGGGATGCTCGGTGGCGAATTCCGGATGGGTTACGAGCAGACGGGACGCAGCCGCGCCGATGGTGAAATGACAGAAGGCAACCGCCTTGAACGTGAGATTGTCCTCGGCGAAAGCCGCCTCATCCATTCCGCCGACAAAATATAGCGCTTCGGCTGCCGCCTTCTGCATTTCATTGAGGTAGTCGATAGCA
Organism: Rhizobium phaseoli; assembly: GCF_003985125.1. Classification (GTDB taxonomy): domain Bacteria; phylum Pseudomonadota; class Alphaproteobacteria; order Rhizobiales; family Rhizobiaceae; genus Rhizobium; species Rhizobium phaseoli. Next base: position 43,589 of record NZ_ML133573.1, on the reverse strand, counting down.
CGATGCTCGCTCATTCGCCCTCCGGCAACATCGATGTCAGGCGCAGCAGGGCGATCCGTTCGACCTGCGCCGTCGCGGTCGCGAATTCTTCATCCAGGCCATTGCCGATCCGGGTTTCGAAGGCCGAAAGGATATCGTCCTTGCCGAGCCCCTTGACGGCGATGATGAACGGAAAGCCGAATTTTCCGACATAGGCCGAATTGAGTTCACTGAAGCGGGCATGCTCCTCCGGGCTCAGACGGTCGAGACCGGCGCCAGCCTGCTCCTTCCGGCTGTCCTCTGTGAGTTCGCCTGCGATCGCCAGACGACCGGCAAGATCCGGATGGGCTCGGAGCACGCCGAGACGCTCTTCCCGGCTTGCCGCGCGGAAGACGGCGGCTAGCGCCGCATGCACGCCTGATGGCGTCAGCGGCTCCGTGACGCTGCCGGCATCATAGGCACGCTCGGCGATAAAAGGCGAATGTTCGAAGACGCCGCCGAAGCGGGAGACGAAATCCTCGCGCGACAGCATCAGATCGCGTCCGGTTGGTGATGCTGGTGCCAGTGCTCGGCAATCTCGATGCGACGCGGGATCCAGACCTTGTCGTGCTTCAGCACATATTCGATGAAGCGCTTCAGCGCCGCCGCCCGGCCGGGACGCCCGACGAGACGGCAATGCAGGCCGACGGACATCATCTTCGGGCTGCCCGCCTTGCCTTCCTCATAAAGCGTGTCGAAAGCATCCTTTAGATAGGTGAAGAACTGATCGCCCGCGTTGAAGCCCTGCGGCGTGGCAAAACGCATGTCGTTGGTTTCGAGCGTATAGGGAATGATCAGGAAGGGTTTCCCGTCGACGCCCTTCACCCAGTAAGGCAGGTCGTCGGCATAGGAATCGGAGGAATAGAGGAAACCGCCCTCCTCCTGCACCAGCCGCAGCGTATTGTCGGAGGGCTTGCCCTGATACATGCCATAGGGCCGCTCGCCGGTCAGTTCGGTGTGCAGGCGCACGGCTTCGAGAATATGCTTGCGCTCGAGATCCTCGGGGAAATCCTTGTATTCCAGCCAGCGGTAGCCATGGCTGGCGATCTCCCAACCGGCCTCCTTCATCGCCGCGACGGCTTCCGGGTTGCGGGCCATCGCCAGCGTCACGCCGTAGACGGTCGCCTGAACCTTGAGATCGGTGAACATCCGCCAGAGCCGCCAGAAGCCGGCCCGCGAACCATATTCATAGATCGATTCCATATTGAGATTGCGCTGTCCCGGCCAGGCAGCCGTGCCGACGATCTCCGATAGCAGATTTTCGGACGCCGGATCACCATCGAGGATCGAGCTCTCACCACCCTCCTCGTAATTGATGACGAACTGCACGGCAACGCGTGCCTCGTCCGGCCATTTCGGATCGGGCGTCTGACGCCCGTAGCCGACGAGATTGCGCGGATAACTCTCAGATACCATCAAATCACCTTCTGAAAAGACGGGGAACGGTATCATCCGCAGCCGGAATGTCGAGACGGAAACTGCGCGGCAGAATTTATCCTTTCCGTATAACCACTTAGCTTGACGGGTGGTCAGGCGATCCTGCGCGCGCTGACCTTGCCCATGGGATGCAGCGAGTGGACGCGGAAGGGACCACCGGCGCCCTCTTCGATCATCAATGCCACGTTCGAAACCATCACCGGCTCCTTCAGGACAGGCTCGAAGATCGTTCGCAGCGCCGGTTCGATGCGGGGCATGTCGATCGCGTTGATGGAGCCTGTCACCGGCATATGGAAGCGGAACTCGTCCATGACATAAGGATTGCCCCAACGATGCAGATTGGCGAATTGGGCGGCCGACAATCCATCCGGATCGCTGCGCTCGATGTCGGCCTCGCTGAGCGGCGCGCGGTAGCGATCGAACTCCTGGACGATTGCCGAAGCCAGATACTGGATCTGCTCACAAGGAGCGCTCGGCATCAGGCTATAGAAACTGCCGAGCCGGGCAATTTCGAGACGTGAAATCTGGAAGGGAGCGAATGTCCCGGCATAACGCATCAGATCGCGCAGGAGTTGCGGTTCGGACATATCGGCAGACAGATGGAAAGGCCCCTTCAGAACGCCGTGGAAACCATAGCGCCGCGGCACGGCGGTGTGGAAGGCGATCTCGTGAATGCCGAGGCCGCGGACGGCCGGAGGCTCCAGCATATCGCCCGAAAATACGTTTCGACCAAGCCAATTGGCGGCCACGAGCGACAGCGGATCGCTCGCCGGAGGCGTGAAGCAAATGGCATAGCGCATGCAATTTCCTCCATCAAGGATAGGGAGCACCGCTGATCTCAGGTGCTGTCGATGCGCAAGCAGATAGGTGATTTGCATGACAGAATAACGAAGCGCGGCGGCATCGAATTCACGTTTAACGTGAAGCCACAGCGATATGGCTTGAAATCGCAAAGCTTTCCGGCAGCAAAAATTCGCAATCCGTATCGTCTGCAATACAAACCGCCGCTTCCGCCAGCCGGTGCGCCAAGCCGAAGCTGACTTTGAAGCCGCCGGTCAATGCGACGAGCCGCGGGTGGCCGGGATGACGGCCGATCATCGGATCGCGGTCGATCGCTTTCGGCCGAAGCCCGGCCCAGCGTTCGACAACCGACGCATCGCGAAGATCAGGCGCAAAGCCGCGCGCCATTTCGATCAGCCGGTCGAGCTGAGCATCGGTCGAGGCGGGGTCATCGAAACGGTTCTCGCTGGTGCTGCCGATCGCCGCATATCCGCCCTCATGCGCAACGATGTAAAGCCCGTCGAGGAAGATCGTCGGCAAGGCCGGGTCGATATCGGCTTTCAGCAGCGCTGCCTGTCCCTTGACCGGCTGGCCGAGCGGCTGTTTCAGCCCTGGTGTCAGCGCATCGAGCAACGGGAAAGACTGGTGGCCGGCAGCCAGCATGCACTGATCGAAAACGACGCTTTCGCCGCCGATCACGGCCGTGCCGCGATCGGGATCGAGAGCGGCAACCGTTGCATGTTCGACGATGCGCACATGTTTTGCCCGCTGCAGGAAAGCGACGAGCGCCGCGATCAGCAGGCGGGGTGCGACGCGGGCGGCGAGCGTATCGTGCACGAAGCCGCTCCCGCCGGCAGAATCCTCGATCCAGCCGCTGACCGGCGGCCTGTCGAGCACATGCCAATGAAAGCGGCGCTCGCCGGCCTGCCAATGGTGCTCGGCGTCCTCGCAATGGCCCTGCGCTATCTTGTTAAGATGCGGCTTCGGCAGCGGAATCAGCCGTCCCGAGCGGCGGTAGCCTGCCGAGAGCCCGGCCTCGGCTTCCAGCGCAGCGATCTCGGCCTCGAGCGACACCAGCGCATCGAACTGGAACTGCTTCTTCTCGGACCACCGGTCCGGCATATGCGGCATCAGCGCGCCGAGCAGGCCCCCGCTCGCACCTCCGCCCAATCTGCCGGCGTCGGCAATGACCGTGCGGATGCCGCGACGCTCGGCATGGACGGCCGCCCAAAGGCCCATGATGCCGCCGCCGACGATCAGCAATTCGCAGGATGATTGACCTGAGACCGGCTGAGGACTATCGGCTTTTCCCATGACAGACATGAACCCTGATCAGATTGGCGCAGGCGCACCGCAGCCGCTCGAATGGCGCGACGGCGATATGCCTTATTCCACCGCCTTTGGCGATCATTTTTATTGCCAGACCGATGGCCGGCTGGAATGTGGCCACGTCTTTCTCGCCGGCAACGGTCTGCCCGAGCGATGGAGCGGGCGGCACGCATTCGTCATCGGCGAACTCGGCTTCGGCACCGGCCTGAACTTCGCCGAGACCTGGCGGCAATGGAAGCAGCATCGCGCAGCCGGCCAGCATCTGCATTTCATCTCCTTCGAACTTCACCCGATGCGCGGCGAAGAAATCGGCCGCGCGCTCTCGCACTGGCCGGAGATCGATGCCGAGCGCAAAGCGCTGACGGCGGCCTGGCCACAGACGCCCGATGGTACTGTCTCGCTCGACCTCGACGACCAGACGCGGCTCAGCGTCGTTTGCGGCCCGGCGCTCGATGGCGTCACCGCGGCAAAACCCGGATTCGACGCCTGGTATCTCGATGGCTTCGCCCCGTCGCGCAACGGCGACATGTGGTCGGAGGAGCTGATGCGCGAGGTCAACGAAAAGAGCGCGGCCGGCGGCACTTTCGCCACCTATGCCGCGGCCGGCTTCGTGCGCCGCAATCTCATCGCCGCCGGCTTTAACGTGGAACGCCGCAAAGGGTTCGCCGGCAAGCGTGAAATGCTATGCGGTGTGAAGGCGGCCTGTGCGTAAAGCGGAGCGCCTAAAATCCTCGTTTTCTAATTGCGATTTCCCATGCTCATCTTATCGCGAAGATTGCATTTGGCGTTGAGACAGTCTATCGACTGATCGAGTTCGAAAGGTCCGACATGGAGAATATCGTTCTAAAGACCGTGCGACGACGCTGAACAGCTCTCAAGCTTCAGCGAACCTTTAGCCGTGCAGTCAAAGGGAACGACCCATGTCCGTAAAATCGGCAGCGCTTGCCGCACTCACGTCCGCATATGAACTGAACGGCCTCGAAGCCGTCCCATCCGTTATCCGGTCAACAAAGACTGAATTCGGCGACCTCCAGTGCAATGAGATGATGCGGCTCGCCAAGGCGACCGGTAAGAACACGCACGAGCTAGCCGCCTCCGTCGCTGCAGCAGCGCGCAACGACGTGTTCGATGAGGTTTCCGTCGCAGGTCCGGGTTTCGTAAATTTCCGGTTATCGAACGAGACCATTGCCGCGGAGGCCGCAGCGATGCTGGGAAATCCCGCGCTTGGCGCCGAGAAACAGCACCCGATCCGTACCGTCATCGACTTCGGCGGCCCCAATGTCGCAAAGGCGCTGCATGTCGGCCACCTCCGGTCATTCGTTATAGGTGAAAGCCTCCGCCGCATCTTGTCTGAGATCGGACATGACGTGATCTCCGACATTCACCTCGGCGACTGGGGTCTCCAGATGGGCAAGCTCCTGTACGGCGCTGCAATCGCCTCCGGCTGGCAGCACGGAGATCCCGTACCTTTCATCAAAGACTTCTCCTTCGACGAAATGTCCGTCGAGGAGCTCGGGATACTCTACAAGTCCGGCAATGCGGCTAGCGAGGACGATACCGCGCTGGGCGTCGCCCGATTGCTTACGAACATGCTCCAGGACGGCCATCCCATCCTCACGGGTGCGTGGAAACGCATGCGGGAGATTTCTCTTGAAGCGGTGTCAGCCACGGCCGAACAGCTCGGCGCGCATTTCGACCTGCTTCTGGGCGAAAGCGACGCCCACTCCGAGATCGCTCCCATGCTTGATGACCTCGTGTCACGTGGGCTCGCACGGGAGAGCGATGGAGCGCTGCTCATCGAGGTCTCCGGCGAAGAACTGCCTGACAACGTCCCGCCGCTTCTACTCCGGAAGAGCGATGGTGCCGCGCTATATGGCACGACGGATCTTGCGACGCTGCGGCGGCGGGTGCGGGACATCGGCGCGCAACGGATCATCTACTGCACCGACGACCGTCAAGCGCTTCACGTCGGAAGCGTTTTCTCGGCTGCCCGGGCGGCAGGATATGCCAACGGGATTGAGCTGAGACATGTAACCTTCGGTACCGTCCGGGGATGGAATGGAAAGCCGTTCAAAACCCGGGACGGTTCTGCGGCGGCGCTTGGCGAGATGATCGAACTGGCGCTTGCGAAAGCCGCCGAGAAAGTAAAGGACAAGGATTCAGCGACCGCGGTCGGCCTCGGGGCGCTGAAATTCGCCGACCTCTCCACCCCGAGAAAGACCGGATACGTCTTCGATACCGACAGGATGACCTCGTTCGAGGGGAGGACCGGGCCTTACCTGCAGTACGCATACGCGCGGATCTGTTCGATACTCAACAAGGCGGCCTCAGCAGGCATCGTTCCAGGCGTCACCATCTCGGTCAGTCATCCGTCGGAACGGGCGGTGCTGGTCGAATGCCTCTGGTATCCCCATTCCTTATCCGAGGCTGCCCGGCAGCTTGAGCCGTTCGAGATCGCCGAGCGGGCATACCAAGTGGCCGACACCTTCAGCCGCTTCTACACGGACTGCCCGGTGCTGACCGGAGAAGATCCGCCTGCACGTCTCGCCACCTGCAAGTTGGTAGCGCAAGTGATCGGGAAGTGTCTTGAACTTCTCGGAATGGAAACTGTGCGGAGGATGTGACCGATGCCACCCGTTCGCGAATTGCTCGAGATCAGTAGCTCGTACGCCCCGGCTGCTGCTCGTCCTTGCCGAGCCATTGCCGGATCTTCTCTTCCAGCAGCTCGGGGCTGATCGGCTTCGACATGTAGTCGTCCATGCCCGCGTCGAGGCAGAGCTCCCGGTCGCTTTCCAGCGCATGGGCGGTGACGCCGATGATTGGCACCCGATGGCCCTGCCCCTTTTCCCGTTCGCGGATCATCCGGGTCGCCTCATGACCGTTCATGACGGGCATCGAGACATCCATCATGATGATGCGTGGCGTATGGCTCTCCCAGGCAGCGACAGCCTGCTCCCCGTTATTGACAACAAGGAAGGAAAGCCCCGTTCCCTGCAGGATCTGGGTGAAGACGATCTGGTTGACCTCGTTGTCTTCGGCGACGAGCACGTCGACGAATTCAGCTGCTCGCTTCTGCGGCGCCGGCACAGGAGCTGGGGCCTGGGCCGGCAGGGACGTTTCGACCTGCAACCGGGCAATTTCGGCCTGCGAAGCCTGCTTCACGCGCCGGGCGCGAACCACCTCGACGACGGTGTTGCGCAGCACATTGGCACGCGCCGGCTTCATCAGATGCGCCTGGCCGTTCAGCGCCGCGAACTCCTTTTCCGTGCCTGAGATATCCATCGAGGTCAGGAAGATGATCGGCAGCTCGACGAAGCGGGGATCGGCGCGCAGCCGGCGAGCGACATCGGCGCCATTCATGTCGGGCATGTGATAGTCGAGTATGACGGCATCGACCGTGACGCCGAGATCGGCCGCCGCCTCCAGGATCGCAAGGCCGGTGCCGCCGCCCTCGGCAGCGACGCCGTCGAAGCCCCAGAGCGAAAGCTGCTCGGTGAGGATGCGCCGGTTCACCTCATTGTCGTCGACGACGAGGATGCGCGCGCCCTGCACGTTGATCGGCAGCGGCTTCGGCTCCAGGCGGGCGGCCGCCACTGCAAAGGGCAGATTGACGGTGAACACCGAGCCCTTGCCCCATTGGCTCTCCGCCTTGATATATCCGCCGAAGAGGTCGACGAGCCCGGCCGTGATCGCGAGTCCGAGGCCTGTTCCCTCATGCCGCCGGGTCGAGGAAGCATCGACCTGCGAGAACTTGTCGAATACCGATTCCAGCTTTTCCTCAGGGATGCCGATGCCCGTATCCTCGATACGGATGCTCGCCATGATTTCGCCGCCGGCGACGGTCTCGAAGCCGACGTCGACGAAGACATGGCCACGCTCGGTGAATTTGACGGCATTGCCGACGAGATTGGTGACGATCTGGCGGAAACGGCCCGCATCGCCGATCACGGCGGCCGGCAGGTCGGGGGCGGCCCGCACCAGAAGCTCGATATTCTTCTCGGCGGCATGCGAGGAGAGAAGGGTCGCCACATCCTCCACCGCTTCGGTGATATCGAAAGCGGCTTTGCGCAGCTTCATCTGCCCGGCATCGATCTTCGAGAAGTCGAGAATGTCGTTGATGATCGTCAGCAGCGCATTGCCCGATTTGACGATGATGTCGATGAAGGTTTTCTGGCGCGTGTCGAGATTGGTCTTGGCCAGCAACTCCGCCATGCCGAGCACGCCGTTCATCGGCGTGCGGATCTCATGGCTCATATTGGCGAGGAATTCGGACTTGGCGCGGTCGGCTGCTTCGGCGCGCGACAGCAGCTCGCGCAATTCCTCCTCGCGGCTCTTGAGCTCGGTGACATCGGTAAACAGCGCCACCCAATGCTGTCCCGTGCTGACCGTCGCGTCCATATTCACCCAGCGCTCGCCGCCGACATGGAAGACGGTGGAGATCGGCTGCCTTGCCGCGATATTGGCGCGCCAGCCCTCCAGGATGTCGGCCGCCGCATCATGAAAATCTCCGCGCGCCGCGCAGAATTCGAACATGCCGAGCCAGCCCTGCCCGGCCTCGATATAATGCGGCGGGATCTGCAGAATATCGGCCATTGCCTCATTGGACATCTTGATGATGCCGTCCTGAACGATGGCAAGTCCCTGCGACATGGCGTGCGTGGCATCGCGCATCATTTCGCCGACCCGCTCCAGCGCGGCGCGCGTCTCGTGAATTTCCTTTTCCCGCTCGCGCACCGCCGAAATATCGGCGTAGGTCAGCAGGATCCGGTCGTTGGAGATGCGCCGGCTGTCGAAGATGACGGATTTGCCGCCTGCCCAGCCGACCTCGATCGGCTGCGGCTCTGCAGCTTCGAACAGGTGCTTGCGAAAGGCATAGAGCTCTTCCGGCGTTCGCGTCCCGTCATAGCGGCCAAGCTCATGGTTGCGGCGGATGACATCGATGAAGGGGCGCCCGTCGAAACGATCCTCGCGCGGCAGTTCCCAGATGCTGTAGAATTCGTCGTTGACGTAGAGGATCCGGTGGTCGTTATCGAGGATCAGCACGCCGATCGGCAGCGAACGCAGGATGCTCTCGATATCCCGATGCAGCACTTCTTCCTGCTTGCGCGAGGCGATCAGCGCCTTCTCGCGCTCCTTCAGCGGCGAGATGTCGGAAAAGGAGCCGACGACATAGGTCCGCCCGTCCGCCGTGATGACGCGGTTGACGCGCGAGATGACGGGATAGACGTGACCGCCTTTGCTCGGCATCTCGCTCTCGAGTTCCACCGAAATGCCGTCCCTGAGCGCCAGCAGGTTTTCCTGGTAGATGGGCTCAGCGCCTTCCTGGCCGAACATTTCGTGTTCGGTCATTCCGAGATACTCGGAGCGGGCGCGGCCGCTGAAGGTCTCGTAATATTTGTTGGCATAGATCAGGCGATGCTGATCATCGCGTACGAAGACGGCAACCGGCAGATCTTCCAGCACGGTGCGCAGCGCTTCGAGTTCGCTGACGCTGTCACCCCAGGCCGAATCGCCGGCGGGCGAAGGACGTGCGCCCTTGCGATGGGCGGCGTTGACGACCAGCGGGCGGCCATCCACGGCGAAGATGCCGATCGGGTGATCGAGCCTTTCCAGTGCCTCACGTACGTGGGCAAGATCGGCGGCAGGTCCGAAATCGTTTACAGCCTGAGAGCTACCGCTAATCTCGCTGTTGCCGACGGCACGACGCTCGCGGGCTTCGAAGATGCCGAGCACATAGATGCGCTCCGGTGACGGCGAGAAGCTTTCGATCTGAACGCGCTCATGCCGGAGGTTCGCCGCGTCGAAGCAGATGGCGTTCTCCTCGGTGCCGAACACCAGTGCGCGGCGCTCCTTGTCCTCACGATCCTCCTCTGGGCGGCCGAAGAGTTCGCGGCTGCGCCTGCCGATGAAATCGGAAATCTCTCGGCCCAGGAAGTCCGCATAGGCCTCGTTGACGGCGACATAGCGCAACTCGCTGTTCTTGACATAGGCCGGGGTGTCCAGATCAGCGATCCGGCGGCAGGCCAACTCCAGTATGTCCCCGGCTGATTTCAAAAAATTGTCGCTCCCGCAATGAAAGAAATATCAACGACAAAAACTATAACGCCAAGGCTTTTAACAAGGTTTTAACCATAAATTTGTGCGTTGAAATTTTGCACGCCGGCTGGGCGATCAGAAATACCTTCGTCGGCAGTCCCGGCTCGCCGGAGACTGGAAATAACGCTGCCACAGGCGACGCCCCGACACCCCCTGATCAGCGCCTCCTTCACTCGTCAGCCGTTGAAATCATGACGAAAATTTAATGCGGCAGGCGCTTGCGCGGCCATCGCTCCGCCGCGATCGGGGCGGAGTCTGGAGGTGGCTTATAAAAGCCAGTCCAAATCAAGGAAAACACCATGTCCGTTTTTCATAAGACCATGGCGACGGGCCTGATCGCGCTGACCTTTGCCGGCGCCTCGCTCACCACTGCCGCCACTGCCGATGCCCATCCACGCGACGCCTTCTGGGGCGGCCTGGCCGCCGGCGTCGTCGGCGGCGCGCTGCTGTCCGAGTCCGCCCGCCCGGCCTATCCCGCCTACCCTGCCTACCCCTATTATCGCCCCTATCCGGTCTACCGGACCTATTACCGGCCATCCTATTGCCACCTCGAATGGCGGCACGACGATTGGGGCAACCCCTACCGCGTCAAAGTCTGCCCGGAATAGAGAAACCCGGATCCGGCGCCGCTTGACCTCCCGGCGGCGCCGGGCCATTCCTCAGATCGAGGGAGGATCAGCATGCCGGAACCGCTCAAGAACCTGTTGCACGAGGCGCTGGTCGGCGACATGGCCGATCGCATCGCCGCCAACCCTCCTTCCTTCGACCGAGACCATTTCGCGGCGCTGGCGACCGACGGCCTGGAGGCGCTGGAGTTGATGGAGCGCTCGGCGCTGATCCGCGACGCGCTATTTGCCACGCTTCCCGAGGGTTTTCCCGAAGCAGCCGCCATCCTGAAGGCAAGCCTGCCGGCATCGGCGAGGCCTGGTCTGACCGGCTGGATGCTGCTGCCGATCAACCAGTTCATCGCGGCGCGCGGCCCAGATCATTTCGAACTCGGCCTCGATCTCCTCAAGGCGCTGACGCCGCATTTCACCGCCGAATTCGGTATCCGTCCCTTCATCCATCGCGACCAGCAGCGCGCACTTGCCATCATCTCCGGCTGGGTCGGTGATGCCGACCAACATGTGCGCAGGCTGGCGAGCGAGGGAACGCGGCCGCGCCTGCCATGGGCCATGCGCCTGCCGCAACTGGTCAAGGATCCAACGCCGATCCTGCCCATCCTGACCGCGTTGATGGACGATCCGGCGGAATATGTGCGCCGCTCCGTCGCCAACAGCCTGAACGATATCGCCAAGGATCATCCGGATATGGTCGCCGCCTTCATCGCCGGCCATATCGAGGATGCTAAGCCTGAGCGCCGCCGCCTGCTGAAACATGCCTCGCGCACACTCCTGAAGAAGGGCCATGCGCAGGCGCTCGCCAATTTCGGCTTCGGCGCGGCCGCATCGCTCCAATGCGAACTTCGCCTCATCAACGGCGAGGTGATGTTCGGCGAAGGGCTGGATTTCGCGATCCGGGTGACAAATGGCGGCGAAGCCGCGCAATCGGTAATGATCGACTACGCCATCCACCATGTGAAGGCTGACGGCTCGCTGTCGCCGAAGGTCTTCAAGTGCAAGACGATCACACTCGCGCCCGGGCAGAGCCAGGCGATCGAACGCCGCCACGCCATGCGGCCGATCACGACAAGGCGCTATTACCCCGGCCAGCACCGCCTCGCCATCCTCGTCAACGGCGCAGAAAGCGCGTCGGAAAGCTTCATCCTGAAAATGCCCTCGCCCGACCCGGGTTGAGGCTTTTTGTGCGCTGCACTTGACTTTCCACGCGAATTAGTCCAAATGCGGCTCAGCTTTCACCCTTCCGGCCGCCGCGTGAGCGTGCCCCTGCTAAAAAATACGAAACGCAGGAAGAAGGGACAAAAGCGCATTTCGATAGAGGCCGCACTCCCATCTGCGGCCAGAAGCGCTGGAAAGCTTTTTCCAACTTGCAAGTTCCCACTTCACGCGGGGTTCTTGACGCCAGAATGAAACCGGATCGCATGGTGCGTTCCGGCGATAGTCGTTGTGGCGCCCCGAAAGGTTATGCCTTGACTAATTTTGAATCGCTTGGTGTCTCCAAGCCGATCGTCGCCACCTTGTTCCAGCTCGGCATCGAAACGCCGACGCCGATCCAGGAACAGGCCATCCCCCTTCTCCTCCAGGGCCGAGACCTGATCGGTCTTGCCCAGACCGGCACCGGCAAGACCGCCGCCTTCGGCCTGCCGCTCATCGAAAAGCTGCTTGCAGACGAGCGCCGCCCCGACAACCGCACGACGCGGACGCTGATCCTGGCGCCGACCCGCGAACTGGTGAACCAGATCGCCGACAACCTGAAGAAATTCATCCGCAAGTCGCCGCTGCGCATCAACGTCGTCGTCGGCGGCGTCTCGATCAACAAGCAGCAGCTGCAGCTGGAAAAAGGCACCGATGTGCTGGTCGCCACGCCCGGCCGCCTGCTTGACCTCGTCAATCGTCGCGCCATCACCCTGACCACGGTGCGCTATCTCGTCCTTGATGAAGCCGACCAGATGCTCGACCTCGGCTTCGTGCACGATCTGCGCAAGATCGCCAAGCTGGTGCCGAAGAAGCGCCAGACCATGCTGTTTTCGGCCACCATGCCGAACGCGATCGCCGATCTCGCCGGCGAATATCTCGTCGATCCCGTCAAGGTCGAAGTCACGCCTCCGGGCAAGGCTGCCGACAAGGTCGAGCAGTATGTCCATTTCGTCGCCGGCAAGAACGACAAGACCGAACTGCTGCGCAAGTCGCTGACCGAAAACCCGGACGGCCGCGCCATCGTCTTCCTGCGCACCAAGCACGGCGCCGAGAAGTTGATGAAGCACCTCGACAATATCGGCTATTCCGTCGCCTCGATCCACGGCAACAAGAGCCAGGGCCAGCGCGAGCGGGCGCTCAAAGCCTTCCGTGATGGCAGCATCAAGACGCTGATTGCCACCGACGTTGCCGCCCGCGGCATCGACATCCCGGCCGTCAGCCACGTCTACAACTACGATCTGCCTGAGGTGCCCGACGCCTATGTCCATCGCATCGGCCGCACCGCGCGCGCCGGCCGCGACGGCATCGCGATCGCCTTCTGCGCCCCCGACGAAGCCAAGCTGCTGCGTGACATCGAGCGCCTGATGGGCATCGACATCGCCGTCGCAAGTGGCGAACCGCCGGCCAATATCAGCAATAGCGGCCCCCGCCGCGGCAACGGCAATGGCAACAACCGCAACCGCGGTGGCGGCCAGGGTCGCGAAGGCCAAGGTCGCGGCGAAGGCCGTGGCGAAGCGAACCGCTCGGAGCATCGCGGCAGCCGCCAGGAACGCCGCCCGCGTCCCGAACGCACAAGCCGCAACGAGGATTTCCGCGGCCAGCGCCGCGGCGAAGCGGCCCCGGACCTCGGCCCCGACAATGACCTGGTTTCGACCTCCGACTTCCGCCCCTCGGCAAAGCCGCAGCGTCCCGCCCATCACGGCGCCCACGCCAATGGCGAGCCGAGTGGACATCACCGCGGCAATAACCGTCACGCCCACGGTCGCCCGGCCCGCAAGCACGGCGAAGACCGCGGTCCGCACCAGGCCCAGGGCGGCGAACCGCGCCGCGAGGGCAATGGCGGCAACCGCCGCGGCGGCTCCGGCTCCCGCAATGGCGGCCAGCGCCGCGAACGCGCCTGATCAGCGATCGACTGAAACATGGAAAAGGCCGGGGTTTTCTCCGGCCTTTTGCTATTTAGGCTTCCACCGGCCTGCGGCGTTCGACAGCCTTGCGGTTAGTCAGATAGACGCCGACGACCACGATCACCGTGCCCAGAATCAACGGCACGGTCAGCGGCTCCCCGAAGGCGATGAAGGCTTCGAAAGCAACAGCTGGCGGCATCAGATAGATCAGCGAGGCGGCGCGGGAAACCTGCCCCCGGCGGATCAGATAAAGCAGCAGCCCGACGCCGCCCATCGACAGTCCGAAGACCGACCAGATCAGCGCGGCAAAGGCCTGCGCGGTGCCGTCGAATTGCTGATGTTCGAAGATCAGCGAAAGCGGCAGGGTGAGAAACAACGCCCCGACATATTGCAGCGTTGCGATCGACCTGAGATCGCCGGATTGCAGGTGTTTCTTTTGATAGAGCGTGCCGTAGGTGACCGACCCCATGGCGATGAGGTTGATCGCCAGCGGCAGCGCCGCATGTGTGAGATCTGATGTCGCCGGATCGAGGAGTTTCGGCGAAATGGCGATGGCAATGCCGATGAAGCCGAAAACAAGCCCGAGTTTCTGCGTCTGCTGCAACCGTTCGCCGACGAGAAAGGGAGCCGCCATTGCCGTCAACAACGGCTGCAGCGCCGCGATGATGCCCGATATGCCGGCCGGCACGCCATTGGCAATCGCCCACCAGAGGCCGGCGAGATAGAAACCATGCAGGAAGAAACCGGAATAGACGGCGCGAAGCCACGTCGTCCGGCTTTTCGGCCATTGCGCCCCGCTCGCCAGGCAGAAGGCCAGGAACGCCAAGGCCGACAGCACGTAACGTATCGAAAGGAAGGTGAAAGGCTCGGAATGCAGCGCCGCATATTTCGCCACCACCCAGCCCGTGGACCAGAGGAAAACGAAGACGGCGGGGGCGAAGCGGTCGAGGGACATGGGGCTGCTCGGCGGAAAGAGTTCGCCGTGCTGATACCTGCAGCCGACGGTCGCAGTCAAAGGCGAAGCGTTGATGCTTATTTGAAATTTGGCTGATGCTTGGGACAATCGACAAGCAGGAAGATGAAAACTTCAACATCACGAACAAGGCTGTCGGGATCTCGCCAGCATGCTACCGCAGTGAGGATCGCCGGCGCTCCTCCACACACTCCTCACTCCTGTGCTCGTCACAGGAATCCGGTGCGCCCAAATCCTTGAGTGTGTTGGATCCTGCCCCACACATCCGCCGGACGAAAAACCACCAGATGCTCACATTTTGTGCAACCTTTGCGAAACACCATTTGCCCCGTCCCCGCAAACGCCCGAAAATCCCCCTTTTCCCGCAACGCAAAATCTTTTCCCCGAACTGCGCATGGTTCTTGCATTGCAATTTGCGTTGTATTCAAATGAACAAAAAAGGGGAGCCGCACCTTTGGCATTTGATGAAATGATTACCGGGGACGAAAGTCCTCGCCCGCCTTATGAAAAATATTTCGAGTGGTACAACAGCCAAGACCGGTCGCATCTGATTGCCAAGTCCCGCGATGCGGAAAACATCTTCCGAAAGACCGGCATCACCTTCGCAGTCTACGGCCACGCCGATAGTTCCGAAAAACTCATCCCCTTCGATATCATTCCCCGCATCATCTCCGCCCGCGAATGGCGCAAGCTCGCCCAGGGCATCGAACAGCGGGTAATCGCGCTCAACGCCTTCCTCGACGATATCTACCATAAGCAGGAGATCATCCGTGCCGGCCGCGTTCCGCGCGAGCTGATCGAAAACAATGTCGCCTTCCTGTCCGAAATGATCGGCTTCCGCCCGCCCGGCGGCGTCTACACCCATATCGTCGGCACCGACATCGTGCGCACCGGTGAGGACCAGTTCTATGTGCTGGAGGACAATGCCCGCACGCCGTCCGGCGTCAGCTACATGCTGGAAAACCGGGAAACGATGATGCAGATGTTCCCGGAACTCTTCCATGAGAACAAGGTGCAGCGCGTCGAGGATTATCCCTATCTGCTGCGCCAGAGCCTCGCCTCGCTCGCGCCTCCCGGCTGCACCGGCAAGCCGCGCGTCGCGGTGCTGACGCCCGGCATCTACAATTCCGCCTATTACGAGCATTCCTTCCTCGCCGATATGATGGGCGTCGAACTGGTCGAAGGTTCCGATCTGCGCGTCATCGATGGCAAGGTGAAAATGCGCACGACCCGCGGCTACGAGGCGATCGACGTGCTCTACCGCCGCGTCGACGATGATTTCCTCGATCCCCTCACCTTCCGCGCCGATTCGGCGCTAGGCATTCCTGGAATCATGGATGTCTACCGCTCCGGTAACATCACCATCGCCAATGCGCCGGGCACCGGCATTTGCGATGACAAGGCGATTTATTCCTACATGCCGGAGATCGTCGAATTCTACACCGGTAGCAAGGCGCTGCTCGAAAACGTGCCGACCTGGCGCTGCTCGGAGGCATCAAGCCTGAAATACGTGCTGGAGCATCTGGAGGAGCTGGTCGTCAAGGAAGTGCACGGCTCCGGCGGCTACGGCATGCTGGTCGGCCCGACGGCGTCGAAGAAAGAACGCGCCGATTTCGCCGAGAAACTGAAAGCCAAGCCGAACAATTACATCGCCCAGCCGACGCTGTCGCTCTCCACCGTGCCGATCCTCGTCAACAAGGGCATTGCGCCGCGCCATGTCGACCTGCGCCCCTATGTGCTCGTGTCCGACAAGGTTCAGATCATTCCGGGTGGGCTCACCCGCGTGGCGCTGAAACAGGGCTCGCTCGTGGTCAATTCCAGCCAGGGCGGCGGCACCAAAGACACCTGGGTATTGGAGGACTGATGCTCGGAAGAACCGCAAACGGCCTCTACTGGATGTTCCGTTACATCGAGCGCGCCGAAAATATCGCCCGCCTGGTCGACGCCGGGCTGCGCATGTCGCTCACCCGCAGCAGCGCTGGCGACGACAACTGGGACGGCGTGCTGCAAAGTGCCGGCGTGCGCGAGGCTTATGACGAAAGCCGCACGAAACTGACGAACGCCGAAGCGATCGACTATCTGCTGCGCGATCGCGCCAACCCGTCAAGCGTCATGTCCTGCATCGAGTCCGGCCGCAACAACGCCCGCATGGTGCGCACCGCGCTGACGCGGGAGACCTGGGAAGCGACCAACGAATGTTGGATCGAACTGAAAGCCCTGCTCGAAAAACGCGTGAAAGCGGCCGACCTGCCGGAGGTGATCGACGTCATCAAGCGTCGCGCCGGCCTCATCCGCGGCGCCTTCCATGGCTCGACGCTGCGCAACGAGCTTTATAATTTTGCGCGCATCGGCACCTTCATCGAGCGGGCTGATAATACCAGTCGCATCCTCGACGTGAAATATTACGTGCTGCTGCCTTCCGTCTCGGCCGTCGGCTCCTCGCTCGACAACGTGCAGTGGGAATCGATCCTGCGCTCGGTCTCCGCCCACCGCGCCTATAGCTGGGCCTATGACGGCGAATACCGGGCGATGAATATCGCCGACTTCCTGACGCTGAACGTCCAGATGCCGCGTTCGCTTGCCTATTGCTATGAAAAGATCGTCAGCAATCTTGGCTATCTCGCCCAGGATTACGAGGCGCGGCTGCCTGCCCACGACACGGCCGATGCCATCCGCACTACGCTGCAGACGCGGGCGATCCGCGACATCATGGATCAGGGTCTGCACGAATTCCTGGAAGACTTCGTCTCGCGCAACAACCAGCTCGGCGCGGAGATTTCCGACGGCTACCGGTTCTACGTATAAGCGGATCAGACCATGAGACTGAAGATCAGCCACCTTACCGAATACCGCTACGACGAACCGGCGCAGTTCTCGCTGCAGCGCCTCAGGCTGACGCCGCCGACAACCGCTGCCCAGAAGGTGCTTGGATGGTCGTTGAACGTCGAGGGCGCGACGCCCGAGGTGGAGTATGACGACCAGTACGGCAACCACGTCAATCTGGTCTCGCTGGAGGGCGCGCAGCACATGACGCGCATCCTGGCAGAGGGCGAGGTCGAGACGGTGGACAATAACGGCGTCACCGGCCCGCACACCGGCTTCTGCCCGCTTTGGCTCTTCCTGCGCGAGACGCCGCTGACCAAGGGCGGCAAGCTCATCAAGGAACTCGTCAAGAGCGTCGGCGGCGACAACGCGCTTGCCCGCATGCATGCGCTGATGGCGGCAATCCATGAGACGGTCGACTATAAGCCCGGCACCAGCAATGCCGCGACGACGGCCGAACAGGCGCTGGAGAAGAAGAGCGGCGTCTGCCAGGATCACGCGCACATCTTCGTATCCGCCGCCCGCGCCCTGCAGGTCCCGGCCCGTTACGTCTCCGGCTATCTGATGATGGAGGAAAAGATCGAACAGGCGGCGACCCACGCCTGGGCCGAGGCCCATATTGCCGGCCTCGGCTGGGTCGGCTTCGATCCGGCCAATGAGATCTGCCCGGATGCCCGTTACGTCAGGGTCGCCTCCGGCCTCTGCTACCGCGACGCCGCGCCGATCTCCGGCATGCGCATCGGCACGCCGGGTGAGACACTCTCGGTGACCGTCAAGGTCGAGAACGGCGGACAGATGCAAAGCCAGAGCCAGAACTGAGTGACATCGGCCTACTGTGAATCCGTGATCGGCTGGGGAGCCGGCGATCGGCGCATCCGGCTTTTCGACATGCTCCGGCACGTTAAACTCCACATCCAGGCAGCAATCAATCTGCTGAGAGAACCTGGAGATGGCCGCGCGCACCATAGCCGAGGATCGCCTGATCGGCCGTCATTAACGGCACGCGATGATGCCGAGCCGTGGCGACGATGAGGCGGTCGGCGGGGTCGGCATGAAACGCACCTGGCAATCTAACGCTATCTACGGCGATGGAAGGCTCAATCGGTGCGAGGTCAAGCCCCGGCAGAGCCAGCGCACTATCGATCCATCGCCCGACATCATCGCCGAGCGCCAGACGTCCTTTCTGCACAAGCATCGCGATTTCCCAAGGCGTAATCGCCGAAATCAGGATCCGGCTTTTCTCCGTCATCTCATCAATGACGCGCCGGGCCTGCGCCCCCAGGCGTGGATCGTCCTGCATCGCCCAGACCAGGATATGGGTATCGATGACGATCAACGGATGGCGTCCCAATCCTCCGGCTCGGCGGCCGGGGACAGCGGATCGTCATAACGCAGGACGCTGCCCTTCATCGCACCGATAATACTCCTCGGCTGGTTCGGATCGCGTGCCGGTGAAAGAACGGCAACCGGCCTGCCACGCTTAGTGATCACGATGGCTTCGTCGTCGTTCTGCATTTGGTCGATAAGGTTCAGGCATTTCGCCTTGAACTCGGCTGCGCCGACCGTCTTATTCATGGCCATATCTCCTGTACACATATACAAAATATATAGCCATTCCCCATCGTTCAAGCTCAAAAGAAGAAGGCGGGGCAATGCCCCGCCTTCAATTTCAAAGTTCGCCTTGTCAGTGGCTGTCCTTGCCGACTGCGTTTCCGCGACATCCCTTGAGGAAGTCGAGGTCGGCGCCGGTGTCGGCGCCTTCGACGTGCTGCTGGTGCAGGTAGGCGTAGCCCGACGTCGGCAGATCGTGGTTCGGCTGCCATTCGGCAAGCCGCCGCGCCAGTTCCTCGTCGGAAATGTCGAGATGCAGGCGACGGTTCGGCACGTCGAGCTCGATCATGTCGCCGGTCTTCACGACCGCGAGCGGGCCGCCGACCGCCGCTTCCGGCGAGGTGTGCAGCACGACGGTACCATAGGCCGTACCGGACATGCGGGCGTCGGAAATGCGCACCATGTCGAGGATGCCCTTCTTCAGCACCTTCGGCGGCAGTCCCATGTTGCCGACTTCGGCCATGCCGGGATAGCCCTTCGGCCCACAGTTCTTCATGACCATGACGCAGTTTTCGTCGATGTCGAGATTGTCGTCGTTGATCTTGGCCTTGTAGTCGTCGATATCCTCGAACACGACTGCCCTGCCCTTGTGCACCAGGAGATGCGGCGAGGCGGCCGAAGGCTTCAGCACCGCGCCCTTCGGCGCGAGATTGCCGCGCAGCACGACGATGCCGCCCGACGAGGTCAGCGCCTTTTCGGCGGGCAGGATGACGTCTTCGTTCCAGTTGACGACGTCCTTGACTTCGTCCCAGACGGTTTCGCCGGAGACCGTCAACGCGTCCTTGTGCAGGAGGCCGGCCTCGCCGAGGCGCTTCAGCACCACAGGCAGACCACCGGCATAGAAGAACTCTTCCATCAGGTACTTGCCCGACGGCATCAGGTTGACGATCGTCGGGACGTCGCGACCACACCGGTCCCAATCGTCGAGCGAAAGATCGATGCCGACGCGGCCGGCGATGGCGAGAAGGTGGATGACGGCATTGGTCGATCCGCCGATCGCCGCATTGGTGCGGATGGCGTTCTCGAAAGCCTGCTTCGTCATGATCTCGGAAGGCTTCAGATCGTCCTTAACCATCTGCACGATGCGGCGGCCGGTGAGCTGCGCCATGACCTTGCGGCGGGAATCGACGCCGGGGATCGCGGCATTGCCCGACAGCGCCATGCCGAGTGCTTCGGCCATCGACGCCATCGTCGAGGCGGTGCCCATCGTGTTGCAGGTGCCCGACGAGCGGCTCATCGAGGCTTCCGCTTCGAGGAACTCGGCTTGCGTCATTTCGCCGGCCTTCACCATTTCGGAGAACTTCCACAGATGCGTGCCGGAACCGACGCGCTCACCGCGGAAATAACCGTTCAGCATCGGCCCGCCGGTAACGACGATCGACGGCAGATCGCAGGAGGCGGCACCCATGAGCAGCGACGGCGTGGTCTTGTCGCAGCCGACGAGCAGCACGCAGCCGTCCATCGGCTGGCCGCGGATCGCCTCTTCCACCGCGAGTGCGGCGAGGTTGCGGTACATCATCGCGGTCGGGCGGAAGGTGTTTTCGGAGGCCGAGAATACCGGCACCTCGAGCGGGAAGCCGCCGGCCTCCCAGACACCCGCCTTTACCTTCTCGGCGAGTTCCCTGAGATGACCGTTGCACGGGGTCATGTCCGACCAGGTGTTGAGGATGCCGATCACCGGCCGTCCGTCGAACAGGTCGTGCGGGTATCCCTGGTTCTTAAGCCAGCCGCGGTGATAGATCACGTCGCGGCTCGTGCCGCCATACCATTCCTGCGACCTCAGCCTGCGCGGCCATTCCGCTTTCTTTTTCATTTTCTCTGTCCTTAAGGTGAATTGCCGGGCCGCCTCGTACGGCCCGGGTCATCGGCTATATCTCAAGCCAGCGTGTAGGCCGTCTTGACCACGGTAAAGAATTCGCTGGCATACTTGCCCTGCTCGCGCGGACCGTAGGACGAACCCTTGCGGCCGCCGAACGGCACATGGAAGTCGACGCCTGCCGTCGGCAGGTTGACCATGACCATGCCGGCCTCGGCATTGCGCTTGAAATGCGTCGCATGCTTCAGGCTGGTCGTGGCAATACCGGCCGAAAGGCCGAACGGCGTGTCGTTGGCGGTGGCCAGCGCCTCGTCGTAATCCTTGACCCGGATCACCGAGACGACGGGTCCGAAGATCTCTTCGCGGGAAATCCGCATCTGGTTGGTCGCTTCGGTAAACAGCGTCGGCTGCAGGTAGAAGCCGGGCGTCTCGCGGGAGATCACCTCGCCGCCGAAGGCGAGCTTGGCGCCCTCGTTTTTGCCGATCTCGATATAGTCGGTATCGGTCTTCAGCTGCCGCTCGTCGACAACCGGGCCGATATGGGTGCCGGCCTTCAGCGCGTTATCGACCACCAGCGTCTTCAGCTTCTCGGTCAATGCGGCGACGAACTTGTCGTGAATGCCTTCGGTGACAATCAGCCGCGACGAAGCCGTGCAGCGCTGGCCGGTCGAGAAGAAGCCGGAATTGGCGGCGGCTTCGACAGCGACGGAAAGATCGGCATCGTCGAGCACGACCATCGGGTTCTTGCCGCCCATCTCCAGCTGGAACTTGCGGTTATGCTCGATGGAGGCGGCGGCGACGCGCCGGCCGGTGCCGGTGGAGCCGGTGAAGGTGATGCCGGCAACATCGGAGCTTTCCAGCATCGCCTGACCGACGACCGAGCCCTTGCCCATGACGAGGTTCAGAACGCCCTTCGGCAGCCCTGCCCTGTTGAGGATGTCGACGATCGCCCAGGAGCAGGCCGGCACCAGTTCGGCCGGCTTGAAGACGATGGTGTTGCCGTAGCAGAGCGCCGGCGCGATCTTCCAGGCGGGAATGGCGATCGGGAAGTTCCAGGGCGTGATGATGCCGATGACGCCGAGCGCCTCACGGGTGATCTCGACGCCGATGTTCGGGCGAACCGACGGGATGACCTCGCCGGCAAGCCGCAGGGCTTCGCCTGCGAAGAATTCGAAGATCTGCGAAGCGCGGATGACTTCGCCGGTGGCTTCCGGCAGGGTCTTGCCCTCCTCGCGGGCGAGCAGCGCGCCGAGCTCGTCCTTGCGCGCCATGATCTCGTCGCCGGTCTTCTTCAGGATGACGTGGCGTTCCCAGATGCCCGAGCGCGACCAGGCCGGGAAGGCAGCCTTGGCGGCGGCGATGGCGTTTTTGGTGTCTTCGGCGCTGCCGTCGGCATAGAGGCCGACGACTTCGTTCGTATCGGACGGATTGATGTTCTTCGTCGCGTTCGTGCCGACCCATTCGCCGGCGATCAGGTTTTGATAAATGGTCATGGGCTGAACAAGCCTCCTTTACCGTTTACAAACACGGCCCGGTCGCGGACGCAGCCAGGCCTCGAAAATCAGAGCTGCTTGACGGAAATCTCTTCCTCGGCGGCCACCTTCAGCGGGTTGCGCAGCGGCAGGCCGAATTCGGCGACTTCGATCTCGAAGACGTCCCCCTCTTCGGTCTTGACGCCGTCGGCGAAGGAAAGGGTCGCCGTGCCGAACATATGGACATGCACATCGCCCGGAACACGGAAGAGTCCGTATTTGAAATGGTGGTATTCCAGATTGGCGAAGGTGTGCGACATGTTCGCCTCCCCCGACAGGAACGGCTTTTCGAAGATCACCTTGTCGCCGCGCTTGATGCGCGATGTGCCGCGGATATCGTCGGGGGCGGCGCCGATGCGGATTTCCGGGCCATAGGCGGCAGGGCGCAGTTTCGAGTGGGCCAGATAGAGGTAGTTCATCCGTTCGGTCACGTGGTCCGAAAACTCGTTCGACAGGGCAAAGCCGATGCGGAACGGCGTTCCGTCTTTGGCGATGACGTAGATGCCGGCCATTTCAGGCTCTTCGCCACCGTCGAGCGCGAAGGAGGGCGAGACGAGCGGCGCGCCCGGCGCTGCCGCACCATAGCCGTTGCCCTTGTAGAACCATTCCGGCTGCACGCCCTTTTCGCCGGCTTTCGGCTTGCCGTTCTCGAGGCCCATCTTGAACATCTTCATCGAGTCGGTCAGCGTTTCCTCGGCCGCCTCGCTGGTTTTCTTGTGCATCGAATCGCGAGTGGCGGCGGAGCCGAGATGCGTCAGGCCGGTGCCGGTCAGATGCAGGTGGGCAGCGTCCGGATGGGTGATCGGCGGCAGGAAGCGGCCGTCCGCATAAGCCTTTTCGAGATCGACGGTTTCGCCGTAGCCATGCGCCTCGATGACGGCGGCAAGCGACTTGCCGCCGTCGGCGGCTTCCATCGCCAGCGCATAGACGCTGCCGGCGTTGTTGACCGACCTGGCTGCGCCGCCCGGCTCGCGCACGGCGACGACAATCTCTCCGTTGGCACCCTTGATCTGGGAAATAAGCACGACTTCGATCCTTCTCGTTCCGGCGAGCTTCAGAAAAAGCTCCGCCCGTCCGGCTCCATCAGGAGCCGGAATCCATCATTCATATGACTGCGAATGCCGGGGCTGCGCTTGAGCGCTCAGCCCTTGTTCTTGTTGTAGACGTCGAAGAACACGGCAGCCAGAAGCACCGCACCCTTGACCATCTGCTGCGAGTCGGTGCCGAGACCGTGGATCGACATGCCGTTGTTCATGATGCCCATGATCAACGCGCCGATGACCGCACCCGTCACCTTGCCGACGCCGCCCTGGGCCGACGCGCCGCCGATGAAGCAGGCGGCGATGACGTCGAGCTCGAGGCCGAAGCCGCCCTTGGCCGTCGCCGAGTTGAGGCGCAGCGCCACGATCAGCCCGGCGAGACCGGCGAGCAGGCCCATATTGGCGAAGGTCAGGAAGGTCAGCCGCTCGGTGTTGATACCGGAAAGCTTGGTCGCCTTCTCATTGCCGCCCATGGCATAGATGCGCCGGCCGATCGTCGTGCGGCGCGTAATAAACGCATAGGCAGCAACCAGGATGAGCATGACGACAAGCACGTTCGGGAAGCCGCGATAGTTCGACAGCTGCCAACCGAGCCCGAAAATGGCGAGCGCGACAATAATGTTCTGGGCAAGGAAGAAGCCCATCGGCTCGACATCATTGCCATGCTTCTCATTGGAGAGCCGCTTGCGCCATGCCATGTAGAAGAGGGCAACGGCGCCGATCACGGTCAGAATCATCGAGGTCGAGTTGATGGCTCCCGTATCGATGAGGTTCGGCAGGAAGCCGATGCTGATCAGCTGGAATTCCGGCGGAAAGGGACCGATGCTGGTGCCGGTTCCCGATGCCGTCATGACGAACAGCGTCAGGCCGCGGAAGACGAGCATGCCGGCGAGCGTGACGATGAAGGACGGGATCTTGTGATAGGCGACGAAATAGCCCTGCAGGCCGCCGACCAGCGCGCCGAGAGCCAGACAGACGACACCCGCCAGCACGTAATTCATGTGCCACTGCACCGTCATCACGCCGGCGATGGCGCCGATGAAGCCGACGACCGAGCCGACCGAAAGATCGATATGGCCGGCGACGATGACCAGCAGCATGCCGAGCGCCATGATGACGATGAACGAGTTCTGCAGAATGATGTTGGTCAGGTTGAGCGGCCGGAAGAGAACGCCACCGGTCGAAATCTGGAAGAACACCATGATCGCGATCAACGCGATGAACATGCCGTATTCCCGGATGTTGCCGCGAACATAGTCGCCGATGGAGACGACACGCCCCTGCTCAGTGATGGGTTGATTGATCGGCGTCATTGTTTCTTCTCTCCTGAGCGCATGATGGCGCGCATGATGGTTTCCTGGCTCGCTTCTCCCTTCGGCAGTTCCGCAACGATCCGTCCTTCATTCATGACGTAGATGCGGTCGCACGTGCCGAGCAGTTCCGGCATTTCCGACGAGATCATCAGAACGGCTTTGCCGTCTGCCGCGAGCTGGTTGATGATAGTATAGATTTCGTATTTTGCGCCAACGTCGATGCCGCGTGTCGGCTCGTCAAGGATCAAAACATCGGGATTGGAGAACAGCCACTTCGACAGCACCACCTTCTGCTGGTTGCCGCCGGACAGGTTGACTGTTTCCTGGAAGATGCTGGAGGAGCGGATGCGCAGCTTCGAGCGATAATCGGTCGCTACCCGCGATTCCTTGACGCTGTCGATGACCGACGCACTCGACACCGCCTTCAGATTGACGAGCGTCGTATTGTGCAGGATCGTATCGTTGAGCACCAGGCCGAGCTGCTTGCGGTCTTCGGTGACATAGGCAAGACCCGCGTCGATCGCCCTGCGCACGGTGCTGACATCGACATGCTTGCCGTGCATCAGCACTTCGCCCGACACCTTGTGGCCATAGGACTTGCCGAACAGGCTCATGGCGAATTCGGTGCGCCCTGCCCCCATCAGGCCGGCGATGCCGACGACTTCGCCCTTGCGGACGGTGACGTTGATATTGTGCAGGACCTGACGGTCGCGGTGCTGCTGATGATAGGCGTTCCAGTTCTTCACTTCGAGAATGGTTTCGCCGATCGGCACCGAACGCGGGGGGTAGCGATCCTCGAGATCGCGGCCGACCATGTTGCGGATGATGATGTCTTCGCTGATCTCGTCCGCATGACAGTCGAGTGTCTTGACCGTCATGCCGTCACGCAGCACGGTGATCTGGTCGGCGACCTTGCGGATCTCGTTCAGCTTGTGCGAGATGATGATCGACGTGATGCCCTGGTTGCGGAATTCCATCAGCAGATTGAGCAGCGCGTCGGAATCGCTTTCGTTGAGCGAAGCGGTGGGTTCGTCGAGGATGAGCAGCTTGACGCTCTTCGACAGCGCCTTGGCGATCTCGACGAGCTGCTGCTTGCCGACGCCGATGTCGGTGACCAGCGTGTTCGGAGATTCCGACAGGCCCACTTTCTTGAGCAGCTGCTTGGTGCGGTTGAACGTCTCGTCCCAGCTGATGACGCCGCTCTTGGCATTTTCGTTGCCGAGGAAGATGTTTTCGCCAATCGACAGCAGCGGCACCAGCGCCAGTTCCTGGTGAATGATGACGATGCCGATCTCTTCGGAGTCCTTCAGGACCCTGAAGTTGCGCGTCTCGCCTTCATAGACGATGTCGCCTTCATAACTTCCGGTGGGATAGACGCCCGATAGGACTTTCATCAGGGTCGATTTGCCGGCCCCGTTTTCGCCGACCAATGCGTGAATTTCACCCTTGCGAACCTTGAGGTTCACGTTCTCCAGCGCCTTGACGCCCGGGAACGTCTTGGTGATGCTCCGCATTTCGAGGATGGTATTGTCCATAGTCAAAAGTTCCAGCGCCTTCAGCCGCCGAGCGGCCTGGCGATCATAAAATCGAAGACCGGAACCCGCAAGCGCGGGCTCCGGCCTCCTGCTTAACTTCTTACTTCAGCTTGTCTTCGGTGTAGTAACCGCTGTCGACCAGGATCTGCTTGTAGTTGGTCTTGTCGACGGCAACCGGCTTCAGCAGATAGGACGGAACGACCTTGACGCCGTTGTCGTAGGTCTTGGTGTCGTTGACCTCAGGCTCCTTGCCGGACATGACGGCATCGACCATGGCAACCGTGACCTTGGCGAGTTCGCGGGTGTCCTTGAAGATCGTGGAGTGCTGTTCGCCAGCGATGATCGACTTGACCGACGGGATTTCAGCGTCCTGACCGGTGACGATCGGGAGCGGCTGGGCAGCCGTACCGTAACCAACGCCCTTCAGCGAGGAGATGATGCCGATCGAGAGGCCGTCATAGGGAGACAGGACGGCGTCGACCTTGGCGTCGGTGTAGTTTGCCGAGAGCAGGTTGTCCATGCGGGCCTGGGCCGTTGCCGGATCCCAACGCAGCGTGCCGACCTTGTCCATGCCGGTCTGGCCGGACTTCACGACGAGCTTGCCGGAGTCGATGTAGGGCTGCAGAACGGACATTGCGCCATCATAGAAGAAGAAGGCGTTGTTGTCGTCCGGCGAACCGCCGAAGAGTTCGATGTTGAACGGGCCCTTGCCGTCCTTGAGGCCGAGGCCGTCAACGATGGAGTTGGCCTGGAGAACACCGACCTGGAAGTTGTCGAAGGTGGCGTAGTAGTCGACGTTGCCCGAATCGCGGATCAGACGGTCATAAGCGATGACCTTGATGCCGGCATCGTGAGCCTTCTGGAGAACGTCGGAAAGCGTGGTGCCGTCGATCGAGGCGATGACGAGAACCTTGACGCCCTTCGTGACCATGTTTTCGATCTGCGAAAGCTGGTTCGGAATGTCGTCGTCGCCATACTGCAGGTCCGTGCCGTAACCGGCAGCCTGGAGCTGCTTGACGATGTTGTTGCCGTCGTCGATCCAGCGGGCCGAAGCCTTGGTCGGCATGGCAATACCGACAGTGCCCTTGTCGGCGGCCATAGCCGGTGCAACGAACGAAGCGACGCCGAAGGCAGCCGCAGCCATCAATGAGATAATGGATTTCATTTCTCTCTCCCTTGTTAATAGAGCAGCGGACGGAAAACCGCCCGCCCCGAAACTGTGGCAGGTTCCGTATTGGATAGTTACTTCAGATGGTGAGAAACGAAGTAGGTCTCCTCCACGATCTCACACGTGTTGAGTGCCAACCAGCACACGGCGGCAAACTGGTATGGATTCCTATAACTGTCAAATAGAATAAGTGGTAAAGTGCATAACAATTTTGGTATATCGTTAAAAAGTATTACTTTTGATGGAGCGCAGCGGGGAGGCTGCAACCATGACGATCGTTTCAGAGCCCATTTCCATGGATCACGTCGATATCCACAGCGACAATTTCGGCGACGACAGCCTTTTACGGGCAGGACTTAAGCTGAATCACCTGCGCATGATCGTCGCAATCGAAGATAGCGGACAGATTTCCGCAGCTGCCGAAGTCCTCAACATCTCGCAGCCCGCCGCCTCGCGCATGCTGTCCGAAATGGAATCAATTACCAAGACTCAGCTCTACGAGCGGGTGGCTCGCGGCGTGGTGCTGACGACCTTCGGCGCGGCCCTTGCGAGACGCGCCCGCAAGATCCTTCTGGAGCTGCGCGAGGCGAGCCGCGAGATCGGTGAATTGAAGAGCGGCAAGGGCGGCTCGGTCTTTATCGGCGCGGTAACGGCGCCGGCCATGAGCCTCGTCGTGCCGGCGATCAACAAGGTGCGCAAGGCCTATCCCGGCATCGAGATCAACATCCAGGTGGAGACCAGCAACGTGCTCGCCCGTGAACTGCTCGCCGCCCGCCACGACTTCATTATCGGCCGCATCCCCGATGACCTCAACCCGCGCCTGTTCGAGGTGACGGAGATCGGCATCGAGCGGGCATGCCTGATCGTGCGCAAGAGCCATCCGCTGTTAAAGCAGAAGGTGAGCAGCCTTGCAGACGTCAGGGATTACGACTGGGTGTTCCAGCCGCCGGGCACGCTCCTGCGCCGGACGATCGAGGACTATTTTCTGTCGCAAGGCGTGCCGCTTCCGGAAAATATCGTCAACACCTCCTCGCTGCTGCTCACCTGCGCTATCATCTGCGAGACCGATGCGATCGCCCCCGTCGCCGTCGACGTCGCCCATTTACTGGCCAGCCAGGGCGCCAAGGCCTCCGACGTCCGCGTGCTGCCGATCGATTTCGACATCAACGTCAAGCCCTACAGCCTGATCGCGGCGAGGGAGCGGGCACTGCCGCCGAGCGCGAGGCTGCTCTACGATATCATCCTGGAGGAAAGCCTGAAGCAGGCGCGATAGCCACGCAAGGCCGGCGCCATATTGGTCGGCCTTAATACGCGCCGGAGCAATTCCCGCAGAATGCGCCGCGTTTCTGCGTCCGGAAATTGCGTAAAAAAATAGAGCACTTCCGTCATTCGAAAACGGCCGAAGGCTTTTGAGGAAACGGGATGCTGTTCGGACAGTCGGTGTTTCAATCAGTCCTCGAGCGGCTGAAGGCAGAGGACGAGACGGGGGAAGACGCCGGAGCGCCGGCCGTCCACCGCGTCTCCGGCCTCGGCACCGGGCTCGCCTTCGACGTGATGCAGGGTGTATCGGTCGCCGCACAGCGCGTCGGCGAGGCCTATTTCGACCATCTCGATCTCGATGCCGACGCGCACCTTACGGAAAAGCCGGGCGCTGCGCCCGCCCCGGTGATGCCGGATCATCTCAGCCGCACGACGCCGGAGGACGTTGCCGCCGAACTGGCGATCTCGGCGGCCGATACGCCGATGACGCTGAGCGACAAGCGCCGCGCCTTTGCCCGCCTGAACCACCCCGACGGCGTCGCCCTGCCCTTCCGCGACAACGCGACGAAGCGGATGATGCTCGCCAATCTCCTGATCGACGAAGCGCTGCGCCGATTGCGCTGATTACTTCGCCTGCCCGTCCTTCGAAGGCGTTTCTGCGGCCGGCGCTGCAGGCTCTTCCTCGTCGTCGGCGTCGGGTGCTGCCGCCGGCGCTGCGGCCTCCGGCTGGGGATTGAAGGTCCAGAACAGCATATAGAAGGCATAGGCGCCTGCCGCGGCCGAAAGCACCGCCCAGAAAGGATCGCCGCCGACAATCTCGACCGCGGCCCAGCCGAAGCAGACGGCAACGATGGCAATTCGCACCCAGAGGCGCTGGTATGCCGGATGTTTCGGATCGATGAGTTGCATTCCTGCTCCGCGGTCGGATATGTCACGCATGCCCCCGGCATGCGTCGCACGGCCCATGGCCTGTGTCGCGTTTGTCTTTAGTTCGAATCTTGCAAATGTGAAAGAGCCGCGGGCTTGACGCGACGCAGAGAAGATGGAATGAAAATTCCAGTTTTTTGGTAATTCGGTTTATTTGTTCCGAATTCAAGGGAGGTTGAAATGACAGTGAGATTCGGTCTTCTCGGCGCCGGCCGTATCGGCAAGGTTCACGCCAAGGCCGTCAGCGGCGACGCCAATGCGAGTCTGGTTGCGGTCGCGGACGCCTTTCCGCAGGCGGCGGAAGCGATCGCTTCGGCCTATGGCTGCGAGGTCCGCACCATCGAGGCGATCGAGGCCGCCAAGGATATCGACGCCGTCGTCATCTGCACGCCGACGGACACCCATGCCGACCTGATCGAGCGTTTCGCCCGCGCCGGCAAGGCGATCTTCTGCGAAAAGCCGATCGATCTCGACGTCGCCCGCGTCAAGGCCTGCATCAAGGTGGTGGAAGAGACCGGCGCCAAGCTGATGGTCGGCTTCAACCGTCGCTTCGACCCGCATTTCATGGCGGTCCGCAAGGTGATCGACGACGGCAAGATCGGCGATGTCGAAATGGTGACGATCACCTCGCGCGATCCCGGCGCCCCGCCGGTCGATTATATCAAGCGCTCGGGCGGCATCTTCCGCGACATGACGATCCACGATTTCGACATGGCTCGCTTCCTGCTCGGCGAAGAGCCGGTCTCGGTGCTGGCGACCGCCGCCGTCCTCGTCGACAAGGCGATCGGCGAAGCCGGCGACTATGACAGCGTCTCCGTGATCCTGCAGACCGCCTCCGGCAAGCAGGCCGTCATCTCCAACTCGCGCCGCGCCACCTATGGCTACGACCAGCGCATTGAAGTGCACGGCGCCAAGGGCATGGCGGCGGCCGAAAACCAGCGCCCGGTCTCGATCGAAGTCGCCAACGGCGATGGCTACACCCGCCCGCCGCTGCATGATTTCTTCATGACCCGCTACACCGAAGCCTACGCCAACGAGATCGCCGCCTTCATCGCCGCGATCGAGAAGGGCTCGAAGATCTCGCCGTCGGGCGCCGATGGTCTTGCAGCGCTGGCCCTTGCCGACGCCGCGGTCCAGTCGGTCAAGGAAGGCAAGTTGATCAAGATTGGCTGACGGTCCTCTCCCGACCGGCAGCCATGCATGAGATGGCCGGGCAGACGCCCGGCCGTTTTGCGTTTGGATTGTGCCGAGACCCGCCCTCATCCGCCTGCCGGCACGACCGGGATCGAGCCACGGGTCTCGACCCGCAAGAAGAGATGCGACCTGCCCATTGTCGCTGGCTCGGCTCAAGGCCTTGCAAGGCGGAGGACGAGGCCGTGGATTCCAGGCTCAAGGCCTGGAATGACGGAGAGTGAGGGGGCGTTTGCGCCAAACTTACCGTCGGCGCAGCGGATGAGGCGCCCGGCGCCGAGTCAAAGGCCGCGATAACATGCACCGAAGCACCGCCCACCGTCCGAAACCTCGACAGCTCGTTTGGCGGCAACACATCCGCCACCGCACGTCGGCGCGGTGAATGAACCCATGCGCCTTATAAGCAGTCTCCCGCGCCCAAGGACGCGAGGGATTCCTGTAAAGAGCACAGACATGAGGGAGCAAGAGGAGACGCGATTTGCCCGTTGTTGAGAATGCGGTGTAGATGCTCGGCTCAAGGTTGAGCGGGATGGAGGGTGGGGGCCGTGGATTCCAGGCTCAAGGCCTGGAATGACGGAGGGTGAGGGTTGCGTTGCGCCAGAAACCTAGCCGTCGCTGCAGTTCTCGGCGCTACTCCCCGCCCTGAACGCCCGAGACCACTATGTCCTGGTCGATGACAGACAGCGCCCGGTTAAGGTGGCCTTCGAAGACGAGGATGGGTTCTTCGGGGACGATGCGGATTTCTGGCATGCCTTCCATGCGCACGATATGCGACTGGCCGAGGCCCTCTTCAATGCCCTGGCGCAGCAGGTCGTAATAGCGGGTGCCCGGGCCGGTGATGGCGATGGGCATGCGTTCGGTGAGGCTGAGCATGCGCGACAGGCCGTTGCCGAGCGCCAGGCCCGCCTGGCGGAAAGCGAAGGCGGAGGTGCGGTGGCCCTGGCGAGCCTTGGCGGCGATCTTGTCGAGTTCGGCGACGGGGACGAATTTGGCGGGGATCGTATCGAGCGGCACTTCGAAGGCGCTGCGCAGGATGGCGTAGAAACCGGCATAGGCCTCGATGCAGCCGCGGGTGCCGCAGCGACAGAGGCCGCCACCCGCCATGTGCAGCATATGGCCGAAATTCGGCGCCGAGACCTCCTGCCCCGTCTGCCCTCCCCGCCGGATGATGCCGAGGCCGATGCTGTGGCCGAGCGAAAGTGCGGCGAGCGAGCGGAAATCGGCGCCCTTGACGACCTCCTCGCGCGCCCCGAGAGCGGCAGCGACCAGCAGCGTCTCGTTATCGAGAATGACCTTGGCCTGCCAGTCCGGCCGCAGCGCCGATTCGAAATCGATCCGGTCGCTGCCGAAGATCGGCGACCAGAGGAGCACCGGCTCGGTGGAATCGACCAGGCCCTTGCTGCTGATCGAGATCAACAGCACTTTTTCCTGGGAAATGCGGGAGCGGTCGAGAATGCGCGACAGCCCGGCGCGCACGCCTTCCATGAAGCGGCCCGCCCCCGAGGGATCATGCGAGCGCTCCTCGCTAAAGCGGTCGATCAGCTTGCCGGCATAATCGACCAGCGAATATTGCACGGCATCCGAGGAGATGATGACGACGATGAGATAGCCGCAATCGCGCCGCTGGCGCAAAAGCACGCGCGGCCGGCCGCGGCCGCTCGCCGCCTGCTGCTCGGATTTTTCGATGATCTGGGCGCGTTCCAGATCCGCCGTGATCGCCGAAATGGTGGCCGAGGAAAGGCCGGTGAAATCGGATATTTCGGTATGGGCGAGCGCGCCGTGACGGCGCAGCACGGACAGCACGAGCACGCTGTTTCTCTGCCGGACCAGCTCCGTGCTCGACTTGGTCAGCATGAATGCCGCCCTCTCCTCCTGCTTGCCCTATCCCTGATTTCCACTGCATCTCCGGCGGTCGCTGCGCAAGGGGCGGAAGCCGGTAGTCCAGTGTTGACAGCTGAAAAAATCTCTGACATCAAATTTCTCGACTGTCGAGAAAATAATCCGAACTTTCCTCGACAGGCTTATCGCGGTGGCCGGAGGAAGCATGGGCTGGGCCGGTCGCAACTCACTCGGGAGGACATTATGAAGTCTATTTTGAAATTGATGGCAGGCGCCGCCATCCTCGTTTCCGCGCATACCGTTGCCATGGCTAAAGACCTCGTCGTCGGCGTTTCCTGGTCGAATTTCCAGGAAGAGCGCTGGAAGACGGACGAAGCCGCCATCAAGAAGGCTCTCGAAGCCAAGGGCGCCAAGTACATTTCCGCTGACGCGCAGTCTTCTGCCGCCAAGCAGCTGACCGACGTCGAATCGTTGATCTCGCAGGGCGCCAACGCGCTGATCATCCTCGCCCAGGACTCCGACGCGATCGGTCCGGCCATCGAAAAGGCCGCCGCTGAAGGCATCCCGGTCGTCGGTTACGACCGCCTGATCGAAAATCCGGCCGCCTTCTACATCACCTTCGACAACAAGGAAGTCGGCCGCCTGCAGGCTCAGGGCGTCTTCAAGGCGAAGCCGGAAGGCAATTACGTCTTTATCAAGGGCTCGTCCTCCGACCCGAACGCCGATTTCCTGTTCTCGGGCCAGCAGGAAGTGCTGAAGGCCGCGATCGACGCCGGCAAGATCAAGAATGTCGGCGAAGCCTATACGGACGGCTGGCTGCCGGAGAACGCCCAGCGCAACATGGAGCAGTTCCTGACCGCCAACAACAACAAGGTTGACGCCGTCGTCGCCTCCAACGACGGCACGGCCGGCGGCGCGATCGCAGCGCTCGACGCCCAGGGCCTCGCCGGCTCCGTTCCGGTTTCCGGCCAGGATGGCGACAAGGCGGCCTTGAACCGCATCGCTCTCGGCACGCAGACGGTTTCCGTCTGGAAGGACAGCCGCGAACTCGGCAAGCGCGCAGCCGAAATCGCTCTCGACCTCGCCGGCGGCAAGGACATGAGCAAGATCGACGGTGCACAGGCCTTCAAGGGCGGCCCGAAGGGCGTGGAAATGCAGTCCGTCTTCCTGAAGCCGCTGGCAATCACCAAGGACAATCTGAACGTCGTCATCGACGCCGGCTGGATTTCCAAGGCTGAAGCCTGCCAGGGCGTCAAGGCCGGCACGGTGGCCGCCTGCAAGTAAGCAAGCTCGAAACTGAACTGCCGGCGCCGCAACGCACCACCGTTGCGGCGCCGGATGCGGATGCGAACTCCAAAGATGCAGTTCCTCCGCTTCGCCGCACCATCGCGGATTTGCATTCCCTGCCGGAAGGGTGTCGCGACGCCACGCCCGCGCTTTCCGGAAGCATCGCAATGGTCAGTTGAAGAACGGACGATGACGCCGCCCACAACTTGGGCAAGCCGGCGCAGCCGTCCAAACACAATGGGGGAACGGCAAACCCATGGCCGAAATGGTAAAATCCACCACATCAAGCGGGCCGCGAACGGCGGAAGCCAATCCGGTGACCCGCTTCTTCCGTGCGACCGAGATCGACACGCGCCTGCTCGGCATGATCGGCGCGCTCATCATCATCTGGATCGGTTTCCACATCATAACCGGCGGCCTGTTCCTGACCCCGCGCAATCTCTGGAACCTTTCGGTCCAGACGACCGATATCGCGATCATGACGACGGGCATGGTGCTGATCATCGTCACCCGCAACATCGACCTTTCGGTCGGTTCCGTGCTCGGCCTCTGCGGCATGATCATGGGCGTCACGCAGGCGAAGATCCTGCCGGAATATATCGGCTTCGACAGCCCCTTCACCTGGGTAATCACGCTGCTGATCGGCATCATCGCCGGCGGGCTGATCGGCACCTTCCAGGGCATGATCATCGCCTTCCTCAACGTGCCCTCCTTCATCGTCACCCTCGGCGGCCTGCTCGTCTGGCGCGGCGCGACCTGGCTCGTCACCAGCGGCCAGACGGTTGCCCCCATGGACCAGACCTTCCGCATCATGGGCGGCGGCGCGGAGGGCTCGATCGGCGCCACCTGGAGCTGGATCGTCGGCATCGCCGCCTGCCTCTTCGTCATCGCCAGCATCATCGGCTCGCGCCATCAGCGCCGCCGCTTCGGCTTTCCGCGCCGGCCGATCTGGGCGGAGTATTTTCTCGCGATCCTCAGCTGCTTCCTGATCCTCGGCGCCGTCTCGATCGCCAACAGCTATTACTGGCCGATCAATATCGCCAAGAAATATGCCGAGACCAACAATATCCCCTGGCCGGAAACCGGCCTGGATATTCCCTACGGCATCGCCGTGCCGGTGCTGATCGCCATCGTCGTCGGCATCATCATGACCTTCATTGCCACCCGCCTGCGCTTCGGCCGCTATGTCTTCGCCATCGGCGGCAACCCCGAGGCTGCCGAACTCGCCGGCATCAAGACCCGCTGGGTGACGGTGCGCATCTTCGCGCTGATGGGCATTCTGGCCGCTATCGCAGCCGCGATATCAACCGCCCGCCTCAACGCCGCAACGAACTCGCAGGGCACGCTCGACGAGCTTTACACCATCGCCGCTGCCGTCATCGGCGGGACGTCGCTGGCGGGCGGCACCGGCACGATCGCCGGCGCCATGCTCGGTGCGCTGGTCATGCAATCGCTGCAATCCGGCATGGTTCTCGCCCATGTCGACACGCCGCTACAGAGCGTCGTCGTCGGCACCGTCCTCGTCGTGGCGGTCTGGCTCGACACCGTCTATCGCGCCCGTGCCAAGTGAGAGGAGCTCAAATATGACTGATCACCGCACTCCCCTCGTGGAACTGAAAAACATCTCGATCTCCTTCGGCGGCATCCACGCCGTGGACAACGCCTCGGTGGATCTCTACCCCGGCGAAGTCGTCGCCCTTCTCGGCCACAACGGCGCCGGCAAGTCGACGCTGATCAAGATCCTCTCCGGCGCCTACAAGCGCGACTCGGGCGATATCCTGATCAATGGCGAGCCGGCCGACATCCGCAATCCGCGCGATGCCAAGAAATACGGGATCGAGACGATCTACCAGACGCTCGCCGTCGCCGACAATGTCGACGCCGCCGCCAACCTCTATCTCGGCCGCGAGCTAAAGACCCGCTGGGGCACGCTCGACGACGTGGCGATGGAAGCCTCGGCGCGCCAGGTGATGGGGCGGCTCAACCCCAACTTCAAGCGCTTCAAGGAGCCGGTGAAGGCGCTTTCGGGCGGCCAGCGGCAATCGGTGGCGATCGCCCGCGCCATCCTCTTCAATGCCCGTATCCTGATCATGGACGAGCCGACGGCAGCCCTCGGCCCGCAGGAGACGGCGCAGGTGGGCGAGCTGATCAAGCAGCTGAAGAAGGAAGGCATCGGCATCTTCCTCATCAGCCACGACATCCACGACGTCTTCGACCTTGCCGACCGCGTCTCGGTGATGAAGAACGGCCAGGTGGTGGGCCACGCGCGCACCGAGGACGTGACCAAGGACGAGGTGCTCGGCATGATTATCCTCGGCAAGGTGCCGCCCAAGGCCATCCCCGGCCCCGGCGCCATGCAGATCTGACCGGCACCGAAAGCGCCCTGCCCCTGACAACCAAGCTCCGCCGCCCGCAAGGCCGGCGGAGTTTTTTTATGTGGCATTCCCAAGGCTGACGAATAAAAACGCCCGCCAAACCGCAAGCATCGGTATTTCCGAGAATTTCGCGATTGAAGCCGGCCGCAAGCTAGGCTAAGAACCACCCATCGGACAGGCGATTCAAACCGCCTCAGGCATGCACCCGTAGCTCAGCTGGATAGAGTGTTGGATTCCGATTCCAAAGGTCACAGGTTCGAATCCTGTCGGGTGCGCCATTTTTCGACGACTCCAGAAAAAAGCTGGGAACTGTAAGTAAGACCGCCCAGGTTTGCGCCTGAGGGCGTAAGTCTTGCAGGTTCTGCGGGGTTGAAATGAGCCTTACTGTTCAGGATACCCGGGCGGCTATTCTGAATAATCGTGAAAGACGAGATGGTGGCTGGCGTCGCAAGAAAGGTATGTGATGCCATGGCTGAGAACTTCTTCTAGATCACGGGCTCAACCCTGAAGCGATTATGATATTGATTTTTGCGCCCGGCGATGGAAAAGTCTGAACGGGTTGCGACGCAAACGCTTTCGCTCTCGAAACTACTTGCGGATTTCGGTCCGAATGACAGCGGGGAGCAGAATGCTCAGTAATCGGATCCGGATCTTCTCCGAGTTGGTAAGCCTAGACGCCTGGCACCTTCCATTCACTGAAAAGCGCGCCGCCGTAGCCCTCCACGCCGACGTGAGTTTCTCGACAGCGCGGCTAGGCGCCGAAGAGAATTCTCCTGTTCGTTTCAAAATCGAGCTGAGGCGTGCGGAGCTCAAGGTGATGGTCCCGGAGACGGAACCGCTGACGATTGATCGAGCATCTGTAGAACGTATCGATCCATCGGTGGTCGCCACGCGCAAGCAACGATCGTCGACTAGATCGAAGGCCGCGGTCTCTGCGGAGATGTCGATCGCGGGTGGAGCGAACGGAGCATCGGGGCGGCTCGGACTGAGCGGGAAGGCGTCTAGGGACACCGAGATAGTTAGCGAGATGACCGCCACCCAGAAGGTCGGAGCAATAATTGCGTCCCACTCCATGGACGCCGATGGAAACAACCGGTGGATCTTCAAGCCCGGAACGGCCGATGTTCTAGCGGGAAAACCTTGGTCTGCGAAAGACATGCCTCTGATGAAGCTCAAAGACCTTCGGCATCCGGATAGCCGCAAGCTGCCTTCCACGGTTCGGCTGGAATTGTCCTGTTTGCGTGAAGACATGAAAATTTACGACATCGTGCTGAAGGACGAAGGAATCTTCAGCGCCGCGAAGGCACGCCTCGGCTTCAATGACAGAATGCTGGCCGCCGAAGCGTTCATTCGAAATCGGCTTGAGCACGAGGGTCTCCCCGCCCCTCGGATGTCGGAGGATTATGCCATCATTAGCCTCGCCGAGATTACGGCCAGCGAGGAAGGGTGATGGCCCATTGGCTCGACCCTATTACGCAGGTCTTCACATCCGACGCTCACGACCTAGCCGAACTTGCCAAAATGCTCGGTTACGATCCCGCCACGTTCTACATCGGTACGTTGCCGCAGGATCAGATCGAAGCAAGAGTTCTCGAGAGAGGCGTCGTTCCAGGTTCGGAAACACTAAGGTCAGTTGATGGCAATCTCGGCCCTGCCGTGGCGTTTATGCCCACCGGACGAGTTGAACGTATGACCAGCACAGCAGTCGTCTTCGCCGACGAGATCGCCCTGCAGGAGGCCTTTTTAGATGGAGAGCTAGCATTCGATTTTGTTGCAATTCTAAGGCTGTCCGACGACGGGGCGGGGTGGCGCCCATCACTGCGAAACATAACTGCGACGTTGGAAATACTTCAGGACAGAGGCTTCCATGTCTGGGCGTTGATCGACGCGACGATCGAGAAGTTCGACGCTGGCGTACCGGTAGTCTCAAACTTTTCGCTGAGCGCCGATGTCGGCGGAATGATCGGGCGCGTGCGCGATGGCGATAAAATCACCCTCGACGCCGACGCTTCCCTACTGGTTGTGGACGTGATTGACTCTGACTTAGAAAGCCGAAGGCTCACGAAAGTGAGCGTACGCCATCGACCATCAATCTCTAACGAAAACATCTTCGCAGGTGAAACCCCCGAGCGCATTTCGAAATTCATCAGTCGGCAACCACGTTATTTGAAGGAAATTTACGCCAAGCTTCAGAAGACTTCTGGCCGGCCAACAAGACAGGCCGAACTTCATCTTCGTCTCTTTCGGAACGTGTCGATGGAGATCGAGGCGATGTGGCGAGAAATAAATGAGCATCAGTTCTCCGACACAATATCTTCCGCGATTTCAACGATTGAGGGTATAAACGACGGTCTGCGTCAATGCTCACAATTCGCCTCCGGCACCCGAAATTACGGCGTGGCATTGCTGGGCTTCGAAACCCAGATCACTACGCTAAGGCTCTCGGAATTCCTGACGTCGTCGTCCCGAGCAAGCGAAATTGGTGGCGCCGCCTACGCCGTAGGCAACCTCTACAGCGCCGAGGGCAATGCCGAAAGCGCCATTCGAGCATTCGAGGATGCGACACGTGAACTTCAAAATGCTATTAGATTGCAGGACGCGCCGTCCTATCGGCTGATGTTCGCGAACGTCAGCCGTCGCTTGGCAACACAGTTGCAACAAATCAAACGATACGAAGATGCTGAACGTGTTCTGGCAGAGGCGACGCATCAACTCGCTCGCTGGTCGGACTCCATCACCTATGAAGGCCAGTTCGTATTGGCTCGTCTCTATGGGGAACTGGCGGCGGTCGCGCGAACTCTAGGCCGCTCATCGTCGGGGCTGGAGAATTCCCGCCAATCCGTTGAGGTCCTTCAAAGCCTATTGGAGGTGAAAAGCGGCATCCAGTCTCTCGAATTTCTTGCGAAGGCGTACATGCGGCATGCGGATCTACTCGACGATGTCGGGGCGCTTGGTGAAGCCGCGATAGCGCGTGTCACGTCCGTGTTGCTAAGGCTGCGCGTCGCCGAACGTAGCGTAGGCAATAAGAAGCGAATGGAGGCCGTACTTAAGGGTCGCAGCGCGCTTGTCGACGGTGAGGGACTCTATTCGATTTTACCCCGGATGTCGGACGACACTTTTACGTTGGTGTCGAGGGCGATCCGGAGCGAACTTAAGCTGGATGGGGTCGACTTCGATGAAGCTGCTGCTCAATTGTATCGTTTGGAAGAGACTCTTGCCACCTACCTCCCGCGCTTTCTCCACGAATCGAGCTTTCCTCTGGCGCAGATGGCATTTCTGCGCGCAGGCCACAACCAAAGGTAGCGGTCATCACCCGCAACTGGTCCACGCGGTTTCGGCGGCAGGCAGATCAAAAAACCGCCGGCATAACTGATGACGATGCCGTTCTATGGCTGGCGATTTAGCCGAGGAATTCATCGAAAAGATCGCTCGGAAGCCGAGTGGGCGGAACGCAGCAATATCATCCGCCATTCTGGCCTCCGATCATTCGGCAATTCCACCTTGTTCACTGTTACGACTATGGCCATCCGTGGCAGCAAGAGAGGGCGTGCAACAAATCGCAAAGCACTCTATCGAAAAGCGAGCCAGCTAGGCCGCGCGGCTGCAGCCCAGGTCATCTACTTTCAATTTCTGGACGGTAAGCGGAACAATCCACAGCCTCGTTCACCCCGACTTCAGTTCGCCGAATTTTGCAGAAAACCGGCTTGTCTAATGTGTCGAGGCCGGCGTACCTGCACAAGAAGCAACATTTCACAGAGATGCCTTCGCCGAGCGCACGCTGCACCTCTTTTCGATAGCCGTCTGTAGCGAGGAACGGCAGGACAATCCCATGGGCGACCTCGTGAACAACGCGGCTATAAACTACTGCCGAGCCCCGCCGTGCTGCAACTATGCGGTGGGGTGCATCGGTCAGGATGCGCGACTTACCGCTCTTGTAGACGAAGAAAGCTGTCAATTCGGCACCGCAGTTGCGCAAGCAGGCAACGTTCAATGGCAACTGTCGCTTCATGTTGTAAGTTGCGACATTGTTTGCTCGAGCATCGATTCCGGCGGCTAACAATGCGAGCTGATCCTCGTCGCTGATCGAAATCTCCACGATCCGTAGTCCGCTACTGATCTTGGTCCCATCGCAACGGTGGGTGACGGCGACTTCTACGAGCAGCGTCTCGTCATTCTTCGTTGACGTGAGGAGGACATCGGCCACGAATCCGCCTACTGCGGCTTCTTCCCGGACGCCGTCGAAATAGCCGGTGAGATCGAAGTCTCGCCATCCCGTTGACTGTTGGCAGATATAGCCCAACTCATCCTTCCAACGCGTGCAATGGCGTTCAGCAGGAAGACTTAGCGTGTATGGTTGTCGAGTTTGAACTGCCGCCAAGAATCCTTCGGCTATCTGCCTTTTAGCAAGAGCATGGAGGTATGTTTCGCGGGAGCACACCACCTCCTTGTCTTGCACGTGGCGAAAGTGTTTCTCGCGTCGAGTGCCAAGAACCGCGATCAAATCACGGCCGCAGCCGAAGCAAATGAAGTGCTCACGCGAATGGGAGCCACCCCTGGTCATATTCAGGATATCGACTTTCTCGCCATTCTCTTTCCGCGCATACCGATGTTTCATTGGCCCGCTTGACGTTGTTCACTCCAACTTCATCGAGGATGACGGGTTTTTTACTGTGGATCAGCTCGGCGGCCGCAACGGCCGCAACGTCTGCAACATACATGCGCAAGTCTTGCCACTATGTCGCCAAAGCTCGCATCAACCTAGCTTTGATAGAGAGCCACGTGGACTTAGCCTTCTTGGTCCGACGCTTCTGATTGCAGGCAAAACAAACAAGATGGAGATTTTCGAGGCAACTATTTCCGCCCTGGCTCGCCGGCTTGATGTGATCCCATGTGGCCAGGTTTGGGACCGACGCGAGCCTGTTGCGTTTGCGCTCCTTGTTATGAAATCCAGGAAAAACCATCCCGGCCTCGCAAATACCGCATCGCCCACCCTGTATCTCGAATGCTTTCCGCTTGCGACCGTGTCTATACTTCGTGATTTTGCTCAAACGATGATTGCCCCACTGCAATGCCTGGTTGATTTAGCAAAGTCGCAATCAGGGCCGCTGTCAATTCTCCTTAAGTGGATACTCCCGGCGGGCGACTTTCGCAGGGGTAAGCCTGGCTAGGAAACGAGGCTTGATGGGAAGCCTTAGGCATGCAGCGGACCCGTGGCAGGGAGCACTTCGACGGTCGTCCTCGGAAAGTCCGCCGTGGAGATGCATCCTGAAGATGGCTTCGCGGGCGTCGCACAGTCAGCAAGGTCACGAGCTGCCTTTCACTGTCGGATGATCCACATTCCCTTTGAAATATTGTAACGCGATTCCGGCTGCCAAATTCTTTGGTGCGAAGACACATTGCATCAGTCCCCGTTCCCTTGTGTGTGGCCCGAAGGTATCTATTGTCCACGAATGCCGGGCGTGGGGAGTATGTAATGTCGGCAGTGCCTTTCTCGAAGATTTCGACGCCGCTCAACGCGCTGTTCGCTACAATCGGTCTCCTGGTCGTTGCCGCATTGACGACGCAGGGCCTTACTGGACAGGAGAGGCTTGTCTTAGAGCTGCTACTTGCGGCAATTTGGCTGGCCTATGTTCTCCAACTGAGCGGCACATTGCTTTCACGACGCAGCCACTTGTCGGGGGGGATGACGGCCCTCGTGATCGATTTGCTCGCGGTTCTGGTTCCGGCTGGTGCATTCTTGTTCGTTGGGTCCCGTGATCGAGACCTCTATTGCGCCATTTGGCTTCTCAAGCCGTTGCGCGACTCGACCTTCTTCAGGCTGCTGGCAAAGGTGGTCGCGAATGAATCGCGCAATCTGCTTGGCGTGACATCGGTGTTCGGCATCGTTCTTTTTGGCGCTGCGTTGGCCGGTTATATCATCGAGCGAGACGTCCAGCCCGACAAGTTCGGCAGCATTCCGCAGGCGATGTGGTGGGCGGTCGTGACGCTGTCGACGACCGGTTACGGTGACGAGATCCCGCAGAGCCTTGCAGGTCGAGTTCTGGCCGGATTGGTGATGATGAGCGGGATCGGTATTTTTGCTCTTTGGGCCGGCATCCTCGCCACCGGCTTCTACGAAGAGGTTCGCCGCCAAGACTTCGTTCGCAACTGGCAATTGGTCGCTGCCGTACCCCTGTTCCAGAAGCTTGGTTCCGCGGCACTGATCGAGATCGTTCGGGCGTTGCGACCGCGCATTGTCCCCGCAGGTTCCGTGATCTGCCGCAAAGGCGAGGTTGGCGATCAGATGTTCTTCATTGTCGAGGGGCGGGTCACCGTGGCGACACCCGACCATCCAGTGGAACTCGGTGCCGGAAACTTCTTTGGCGAGATGGCGCTGATCAGTGGCGATCCCCGCTCAGCGACGGTCAGCGCAGCAACCGAGGTATCGCTGCTGTCGCTCTATGCCGTGGATTTCCAGATGTTGTCGAGCAGTAGTCCGGAGATCGCGGAGACCATCCGCAAGACGGCGCTGGAGCGGCGGGGCGGGGCGCCCGGGTTGCCATAACACTCCGGCTCTCCGGCATGGCAGTGAAATAAGGAACAGCAATTCCCCCTGTGTTGCCTATGACGACAACGATCGATTTCGCAGAGAGCCGCGAATGATTGGTGTAGATGAGACCAACGCCGTCCCCTGTCCCCTCGCGCACCAGCAACAAATAGCCGCCCGCGGGCGTGCGTTGGCAATTAGCGTGAGCAGCCGGCTTCCCTCAATTTTAGTGGTCTCTCCTGACTCAGCTCCGATCCAATCAGCCGTTCGTATTCTGCCTCCGGGACGCCGTAGGAGGAGCCGGCAACTTCAAGGAGGATCCCGCGGTTCACAATACGGACGTTGCCTCTCGTTGACTTGATCGCGTGCATACCTTCGAGGATGTGCAATTGAAGCGTGACGCCCGCACGCCTAACTCCCAGCATCAACGCAAGGAAGTCGTGGGTAAGCGGCATGTCGTCCACGTTAAGGCGATCATGACACATCAGCAGCCAGCGGGCTAATCGCTGGTGCATGTAGTATCGTGCAGCCGCCAACGCGGAGTGAGCAAGTTGCAGCTCCCGAGTGTGGATGTAGCGCAGAAAAATGAGGTGGGCTTCCCATCCGCGCTTGTGGCCACCATCGAGGCCAAGCCGCTCTCAATAAAATAAACATGCTCAATAGGTTTGTTGGCTTCGACGAGCGGAGTGCCCACCGGTAAATCGACGCGCATCAAATAAGGGGCAATAAGCGTGAATGCCTCATCAGGAAGGCGTAAGCCTCCGGTGAAGGCCGCAGGTCAGGCCGCTTGAGCGTTGACGGTCGGCGGCGTCCAATTCCACGGAAGCAACTGCTCCAGCCTGGTAATCGACGTATCAGCGATGCGGGCAAGAACGTCGGCCAGCCACACCTGCGGATCGATGTCGTTGAGTTTTGCCGTCATAATCAATGTGGCCATGAAGGCCGCACGATCTGCACCGCGGTCTGATCCGGCGAAGAGCCAGGATTTTCTG